>NZ_JBICTR010000004.1:0-879858 GCF_043197735.1 Nonomuraea sp. NPDC049028 | reverse complement strand
GGACACCAGCACGCCTCACCAAGAAATAGTCAACTACGAAAGAGCGGGGACCTTAACCCGGCCACCAGCGGCGACACGCACCTGACCATTGACATCTGCACGACCAGCAGCGTGGTCGCTCCGGTAGTGAGGTGTGTGCGTGCACAACTGACAGAGGTTGCGCCTTCGTTACGTGAGTCACTGCGCAGGTACGACCTCGACACCGACCTGACACCATGTAGAGGTGATTGCGACAGCAGCTGACTATGTCTGGTTCTATGATCGTTTCCCTGGCTTATGGGAGGCATACTGCCTCACCTTGATCCGTGGCTTGCGTCCGCAGGACGTTGTGGCGCGGCTCGATGCCCGGACAGAGGGCTTTCCTCTCATGAGCTTCGGCGACCTGGACAGCGCCGCCTACTCTGGCCCGGGCCGCTACGGCGCCTGGGACGGCCGCTTCTTCGGGGCCGTGGCTGTTGAGGACTGGTGCCTCATCGTCGAGCCCGGCGGCACTATGGGGGTTACGCAGGAGATCATTAAGCCCTTGTCGGCCGGCACGCGGTTGGTTTCTCACTCCCGCAACGTCAACGCGGTCAGCTACTTCTACTGGGTGGAAGACGGCGAGATACGCCTCAGCTTCGAACCAGACATCCCCGGCTACCGATATGGCGGCGACCCAGACGGGCTGGTTGGGGTTATGCGGCAGGTGGGATTTGATTTGGAAGACGGTGTCCAAGCGCCCGGGGGTGCTGTAGCTGAAGGCATAGCTGCTGGTACTGGGGCCGTCTTCGCGCTGGCCGAGTACCTGACTGAGATCAAACTGACAGCGCAATTGCTGGAGGAATCGACCTATCTCTGCGCGGTTGGGCCTAGCGCGGGCTGAGCGAATCATGACGCTGCGTGCGGGCACCGAATATTCATCCGTGTAGGTCGCGGGGCAGGCCATGGCCGCCACCAGGCTCCTGCTGTCGAGCCTGGAAGGCAGGCACACCACATCGGTCATCGTCCCGACCCGCCTCGTGGTGCGGGAGTCCACCTAGACGGTTGCACCGCGCCCGGCTCACCCCGCCGGGCGCGGGGGCTACAGCGCGTCGGCGAGATGGGGGAAGACCTTGGACACCTTCGCGAGGAGGTAGTCCCCGTAGGTGCCGCTGAAGGCCCGCAGGTCCTGCCCGTCCCAGCGTGCGCGACCCCCCGGTGTGTACGGAAGCGGCGGCACCTCACAGTCCCACCCGGGATCGAAGAAGAACGGATAGCTCAGGCGCTCGTTGCCGCTCAGGTTGCGTACCCGGTGCGGAGTGGACCGGTAGAGGCCCCCGGTCAGCTTGTCCAGCATGTCGCCGATGTTGCAGACGAACGTGCCCGGCAGAGGCGGCGCGTCGATCCAGCCGCGTGCCGTGTGGACCTGCAGGCCGCTGTTGCCATCCTGGAGGAGAAGGGTGAGCAGGCCGTAGTCGGTGTGCTCCCCTACGCCCCACGCGTCGGCGTCGTCCGGCACCGCGGGCGGATAGTGAAATATCCGGAAAAGGATGGTCGGATCGGCCGTGTAGCCGGTGCGGAAATAGTCCTCGGGCAATTCCAGGCTGAGCGCGATCCCCGACATGACGGCCTGGGCGACGCCGGTCATCGTGCCGAGGTAGTCAAGTACGGCCGCGCGCAGCTCGGGCACCTGCTCGGGGAACAGGTTCGGGCCGTGCAACGGCAGCTCGCTCGCGGGCTCCTCGGCGCCGAAGTAGATGCCTTCCTTCTGGTCCGGCCGCCCGGAGGTCAGCTCGTCGCCGACCGGGAAGAACCCGCGCCAGGCCCGGCCGCCGCGCTCCATCGAGATCTCGTTCTTCACCTCGACCGGCAGCTCGAAGAACCTCCTGGCCGCCGCGTCGAGGCGGGCGACGAGCTCGGGGGAGACCCCGTGGCCGGAGACGTAGAAGAATCCGCTGTCCCGGCAGGCGGCGCCGATCCGCTCCGCCACGGCGTCCGCGTTCCCTTTGGAGAGGAGCGGTGAGATATCGATCACCGGCAATTCGCTCACGACGCCATTGTTCCGCATTCCCGGCGATTAGCATCGAATGACAGGACCGCGTTGGAGGCCGCATGCGCTTCACTCGCCGGAACGAGCACGAGCACGGGGACGAATCCGACGAGCCACGCCAGGTCGCCCGTATCGCCCCCGCCGTCGCGTACGACGGAGACCTCTACCACCTGCCCGACTGGGCGCAGCGCCGCCGCGAGGAACGCGAGCTGGGCCGCGCCCACGCCACCGACGGCCAGATCGACACGCTCACCCTCGAAACCGGCAGCGTGCCGCGCTTCCACGAGCTGGAGGACGAGCGCCTGGCCGAACTGGCCCAGATCGAGAACCTCACCGAGCGCGAGATCCAGCAGGCCCGCGCCGAGTTCGAGGCACAGAAGATCAAGCTGACCGAGTCGCAGCGCACGTTCGGGGAGGCCCGCCAGGCCCTCGACGACACCCAGCGCCGGGTGCGCGAGCTGGAGCAGCCGAGCAGGCGCCCCGGCGACGGCCGCCCCAGCTCCATCGCGCTGTCCGGCAGCCGCTGGCCGGTCGTACGCCGCTGGCTGCCCGCCGCACTGCTCCTACTGCTCCTGCTGATCGTCGAGGTGCCCATCCTCTACCAGGTCATCCTGAACTGGGGCGACAGCGTGGCGATGACCGCCCTGCTCGCGGCGGGCGCCGCGTTGATCATGCTGGTCGCACCGCACATGTACGGCAGGTCGTTCCGGGCCTGGCAGGAGAACGGCAGCCCGGCCAAGGGGCGCTGGCTGCTGATCGGTGTCGCGCTTGTCTGGCTCGGCCTGATCGTCGCCGTGGCCGTGCTCCGCCGCGAGGCCCTGGTCAAGCCGCTGGTCGTGGACGGCCAAGAGATCGGGCCCACCTCCTCCGGTGTCGGCCTCCTGCCCACCATGATCCTGCTGCTCGCCCTGCTCGTCGCCACCGCGCTGATCGCCGCGGACCTGGGGCGCAGGATGCACAACCCCAACGACCGCCGCCTGCGCGAGTTGCGCGCCAAACGCGACGCCGAGGCGTCGGCCTGCGCCGCCGCCCAGGCCGACTACCAGCGGGACGCCGGGTACGCGGAGAGCGTCGCCCAGTACCTCCAGGCCGTCGAGCGGCGTCAGGCCAGCAGGATGAGGCAGCTCGACAGCGGGTTCGACAGCCTCGGCACGGCGTACCTGGGCGGCGTGGTGGAGGGCCTGCACGACCCGGAGGCGGCGAGCTGGGCCGAACGCATCGTGGTCAGACGCCGCAGCGCCAACACCCCGGGAGCGTCGCCCAGCGTCTGATCAGGTGGCGCGCTCGGCCTCGCTGCGCTCAACACAGAACTCGTTGCCCTCAGGGTCGCGCAGCGTCACCCAGCCGCGCCCGTCAGCGGTCCGGTGGTCCTCGTACAGCTTCGCCCCAAGGGAGATGATGCGCTCCACCTCCTCATCGCGAGTCCGGCGGCCGGTCGGTATCCAGTCGAAGTGGATCCGGTTCTTCACCGTCTTGCCCTCCGGCACCCGGATGAACAGCAGGCCCGGCACGGGCGAGGGCGCCACGACGAGCACCTCCGGATCACCCGGCTCGTCCTCGTCGGACACCGGCCACCCGGTCACCTGGCTCCAGAAGGTCCCCAGCTCGTACGGTTCGGCACAGTCGATCGTCACATGGCGCAGAATCATGCCGCCAACCCTAGCCAGGTGATCAGAGCGGTCCCGCCATATTCCCCGATAGGCGGCGATCAGGCGGTGGAGAACGTGAACCAGTTGACGTTGACGAAGTCGGCCGGCTGCCCGCTGCTGAACGTCAGGTAGACCGTGTGCGTACCGGTCACTCCCGAGATGTTCGCCGGTACCGTCCGCCAGCTCTGCCAGCCGCCCGTGTTGGCCAGCGCGAAGTCGCCGATCGGTGTGGCGGTGGGGCTGTCGAGCCGTACCTGCACGAGCCCGCTCACCCCGGCCCCGGCCCCCGACGCCACCCTGGCCTTGAACTGCCCGGCGGCCGTGGAGCCGAAGTTCACGCCGTCGAAGCGGAGCCAGTCGCCGTTGGCGATGGCGCCGACGTTCTGGCCGCCGCCCGCGTCTGTGGTGGTCTCGACGATGGTGCCCGACTGAGCCTGGTAGCTCTCGGCCTGGATGGTCGAGCGGGCGTCCACCCCGCCTGGCGGGTTGGTGGGTCCGGAGCTGCCGCTCTGCCATACCGCCACGTAGTCGACGACCATCGGCCGCCCGGGGACGGTGGCCGCGACCGGCGTCCCGCTGCCGGCCAGCGCGTTCGGGAACGCCCCGCCCATGGCCACGTTGAGCAGCAGGAAGTAGCCGGCGTGCCCGGTCATGTTGGCCCAGCTCGCGGCGTCCATCTGCGACTGGCTCACGCTGTGGAACTGCTGGCCGTCCACGTACCAGCGCAACTGGTTGGGACTGACGCTGCGGTCCCACTCGAAGCGGTAGGTGTGGAAGGCCTCCTGGCACGTCGAGCCGGGGCAGGCGCGGTTGGCGCCCAGCCCGGTGGTCTCGTTGCACGGCCCGCCGGGACTCACGCCGCAGTGCAGGACGCCCCAGACGGAGTTGATGCCGTTGACGTTCTCCATGATGTCGAACTCGCCGATGCCCGGCCAGTTCCAGTAGTTGCCCCGGTACGGCGAGCCGAGCGCCCAGAACGCCGGCCAGTAGCCGAGGGCGGCCTGACCGGTCACGTTCGGCATCTGGATGCGGCCCTCGATGCGCAGCACCCGCCCGTCGGCCGGCTTGAAGTCGGACCGCGTCGTCTCGATGCGCGCCGACGTCCATTCGCCGGAGCTGCTGCGCTGGGGGGTGATGCGCAGGTTTCCGGCGCCGTCGAGGCCGAGGTTGGAGGAGGAGCCGGTGTAGTTCTGGATCTCGCCGGTGCCCCAGTTGCCCGGCCCGCCGGGGTACGCGTGCCCGGTGTCCACGATCCAGTTGGCCGACGAGGGCGGCGCGCCCGCGTTGCCGTTGAAGTCGTCCGACCAGACGAGTGACCAGCCGGAAGGGGTTGGGGGCACGGCCGCGGACGCACTCACGGCCACGTGCACGAGGAGGGCGGAGAGCACCGCCAGCGCCACGGCCACCGCCGCTAAGCGCCTGCGGCTCGGTGATTGTGCTGCCATTCCTTGCTCCTGGGGGATGCGGAGGCTTGAGCAGAGATCGTTTGCTAGAGAGCGCTCTCTCACCGAGACGTAAACACAGCCGTAACGCCGTGTCAACAAACCGCATTCACAGCCTTGACGGCTGGGAGCAAGGCCATTTTCCCGCAGCCAGAGAGCGCTCTCGAAACCCCCCGGCTACAGGAGGTCGACCGGGCTCGCTCCCGCCGCCTCGAACGTCTCCTTCCAGAAGTCCTCCAGCAGCGGGAAACGGTCAGGACTCGCCGTCTTCTCCCGCAGAAATCCATGCACGACCACACCGTAACCCGCCAGATCAGGCATCAACTGCGACTCCCGCAACTGCTTGGCCTTCTGCTTTCTGGCGGCCTCGCTCAGGTCGAGCTTGTTGATGTTCAGCTCGCCCCGGTTGTTGATGAGGTCGCTGAACACGATGATCTGATGCGCCTTGTCCGGCTGCCGCTGGGCGCTCATCTGCTTGACCAGGTACCGAAGCGCCCCCAGCACATCCGACCCCTCGCCTTCGGTCGGGCAGTCGAACAGCTTCACCGCCCGGGGGAGCACCTCGGTGATCCGATGGGTCCGGATGCGGTCCTCGACGACCGGGTTCGCGTTGGGGTTCTCGGCTTTGGTCGCCGCGATGGACACCGGGTCCTGGCGGCACGTACTGCTCTCGGAGCTCCCGGTCACGGCGGCGTACGCGATCCAGTCACAGCCCTGGGCGAAGGCGGGCAACTTGGAGGTGACATCACTGCGGGAGGTCGCCGGATCGGCATAACTCGTGGAGTCCACGACCACCCCGCACACGGCCTTCGCCTCAGTCCCACACCCAGCGACACCGCCCACCACCAGCACCACCACGGCCACCGACGCCATCGCCCGCCGTGTGACGTCTACCCGCCGCCTGGCCATTTGCGTCTGGGGCTCCCCCCGACCCCCGACGTCGCCGCCACCTCCGCCCGTCATCGCCCTCCTCCAGCTCTCGGCTCGTCACCCTCCGACCTGACCCCCCGATCAGGCGCCGTTTCTTCAACGGGGCCCAGATCGGAGGTTGAGTTGGAGGCGGGGCGGTGGCCTGCATCGGGGCCGGGATCGGGATCGGCGTCGGACCCCATGGCGGCGTCCGAATCGGAGGTGACGTCAAAACCGGGGTCCTGATCGGAGGTGGCATTCGAACCGAGGTCCCCATCGGAACCCTCCGAGTCCGGGTCGGCATCGGGAGTTGCCTCTCTGGGCAGGGAGCGCCGTACCTCGCCGGGCAGTGCCCGGGGCACGACCTCGGCGTGCCACACCTCGATCCGCGCTTCGACCTCCTCCATGATCCGCCCGATCTCCTCCCGCCCGGAAACCGCCACCGCACTGTCCCCCGAGGAGTCCATCGCGATGACCTCGCCCTTCCACAGCGACGGAATCTCCTCTTTGCGCGGATGAGCCCGCATCACCCCACCCCGATAGGCGGCGATGAGCTGCTCGGCCCTGGCATGCACGGTCTCCACGGCGTGGTTGCGCTCGATCAGCGCACTCTCCCACTCCTGCGTGAGCCGCTCGATCTGCGCCCTGGCCCGATGAACCGTGTCACTGGCCTCCTGTAACACCACCCTGCGCCGGGCCTCACCCCGCCGCCGCCTGGCCTCCGCGATGGAAATGAACGCATCCTCCCCACCAGCGGAGGCCCGGGCCGAAGCATCGGCAGAAGCAGCAGTGGAATCACCCGCCGATCCGGCACCCTTGACGCCGGATCCGGACCCGTTGCCGCCGACCGGCCGCAGATCGGCCCGCCCGAGCTCGCGCAGTATCGTCTCCCGAGCCCCCACAGCCCGCTCAAGCAGCGCGGTCCTGGTGGCCGCCAGCCGCCGATCGACCTCGGTGATCCGCTCCCGCGCCAGAGCACGCACCTCGGTCACGTACGAAGGCTGGAACTCCGGGTCCGTGAATTCCCCAAGCGGATGCTGCCGGGCATCCCGCATCCCCTGCCGACGCGCTTCCTCCCGCTCGGCCAGCGGATCGCCCGCCCCCCACTTGAACAGCCGCGACCAGAACGCCATCCGCGTCTCCCGGCAGAGAACCGCTACCCGACTAGTGTGCCCTCGCTGCTCACCCTAATCGCTCGAATCACACTCCAAACGGCTCCTGGCCAAGCCGATGCCGACACAGGTCGAGAATCCGACCGAGATGGCTCCCTGGTCGGCCCGGACGCCGCAGATCGGCTTCCACATCGATCGGGTGCCCGCCACCACCGGGGGAGCCGCGGACGCAGAGGCCCTGAGTGGCAACTCTTCAGGGGGTCAAGCTTTCCACGGCAGCCGGACATCGAGGACGAAGTGCCTGTTCTGGTTGGCGTGCGCTATCGTGCCGCCCGCCATACGGACCCGTTCCCCCAGGCCGACCAGGCCCAGCCTGCCACCGGGACCGGCGAAAGCCCCGTGAGGCGTCGGGTTGGTCACGCGGATGCACAGCGCGTCGCCCGGCTGCCCGTTCAGCTCGACCGTCACGCTGCTGCCTGGCGCGTGCTTGCGCGCGTTGGTGAGCGCCTCTTGAACGACCCGGTAGGCGTTGCGCCCGGTCTGTGTGGGCAGCAGGTCGCGCTGCTCGATGGTGTCGGCCACGTCGACCTTCTGCCCAGCCGCCTGTACCTCATGGAACAGCGCTCGCAGGTCGGCCAGTGTCGGCTGCGGGCCCGCGGTATCGCCCTCGGAGTGGAGGGTGCCGAGCACGGTGCGAAGCTCGTTGAGTGACTGGTGGGCGCTCTCCTGGACGGCCTGCGCGGTCTGCCGCATCTCCTCCGGGCCGAGGTCTGTTCGGTGGGCCAGCCCGCCGGCGAGCATCGCCAGCAGCGACATGCGATGGGCCAGCGCGTCGTGCATCTCGTGGGCGATGTTCGCGCGTTCGGCCAGCTTGGCCTGCTCGATGCGCTGCAGCTCGGCCCGCTTGGCGGCCAGGTCGGCCTCGCGCAGGGAGTGTAGGTAGAGACCGAAGACGGTCAGCCCGCCGAGGATCGCGGTGCTGGTGACCAGGCTGATCATGGCCTGCTGCGTGGGGCCGTCCGCGAACGCGTACCCGCCCGCGCAGGCCCAGAACAGGGCCGCGATCAGGATGATCTGCCGCCAGCGACGGTGCGCGCACAGGGACACGTACGCCACATAAGCGGGACCGGTCGCCATGCTGGACAGGACGGTCAGCAGCGCGGTCACCGCGGCGATCTGCCACGACCACCGGTGCCGCCACCTCATGAGGACCAGCGCCACCACGCTCAGGCCCACGTCGAGCAGGGCGCGTGGCAGCCGATCCGGCTCCTGCGGGACGAGCCAGACCCAGAGCGCGCCGTAAAAGAGCATCGGCGCCAGCGCCGCGACGTAGCGCAGTGCGCTCCCCCATCGATCGAGAGGATGCTGATGGCGAGAGTGATCGTGCACGGGCCCAAGCATAGGAATCCTGCGGGCGGCGTACTCGCTCAGCCCGCAGGAAGCACGCCGGCACGGTGGTTCAGCGGTCCGAGCGGATCAGCGACAACCCACCCTGAGGAGCCAGAGACGACCTTGGTACTTGGTGGGCTCGCTGCCGTGGTTCTCGGCGTCATCGTGTTCGGCCTTGATGGTCACGCAGAGGTTCCTGCCGTAGACCTTCACCGGACCCGCGTAGACCTTGAAGTTCCCACCATCGTAGTCTCTCTTGTTCTTCACGTTCTTCACATTGTCGTCGCCCATAAGGTCGTTTTCCATATATATACTCATCGGAGTGCGCACGCCGTACCGTGGGAGGCCGGGACGCTTGGCGAGGACGGCGCAGTTCCAGCCGGTTCTCGCGTTGTAGTAGAGCTTGACGTCACTCCGGTAATAGGTCTTTCGGGTAATGGCGTCTTTCAGCGGCAGGGGCCAGCTGCGCACCAGCGATCCGGTGCAGCCGTACGCGCCCGCGTTCGCCGGCGCTGACGCGAGTGCTTGCAGGGTCATGACGGAGGCCGTCGCAAGAACGACCGACAGAGATCTGCGAAACATCGAAAACTCCTGACTTGACGTCGTCACAGGGGGGATGCCGCTCGAGTCCGGAGATCGGCTCCACTGCGAGCGCGGGCGCGGCAGGCCCTCAGCTCCGCTGGCGAGGTCGCTCACGTGACCGCTTCCGCCCACGTACCAAGATCGCCTCATTACTTTCGGTAATTACTCCGGTCAGGACGACATCCACAAAAGATACACCATTCCGGAGCGCTCGCTCTGTTATCGTGGGTGGGTGTGCTGGCCTGTTCCGCGCCCGTACGACAAGCAGGCCGAGGGGCTCTTCGACGGGAACCACCAGACCGCGGGGATCGTCAAGGCGCTGCCGCCGACGTCCGAGAAGTTGTTCGCGGCGGAGTTCCTGGACAAGGTGCGACGACCTGCGCTCCCGCGGCGCGACGCAGACCCTCACCGACGCGGGCGACGTGGACCATAACCAGACCGTTCGCAAGGCGCTGCCCTTGGTGATCGCCGGGTTCACTCAGTGATGTCATCAGGGGGATTTCAGGGATGACCTTGAGGCCGGGTACGGGGCGGGTCGCCCAGAATTGAGCACCATGAAGATGGAGAGAACAGCGGTGATCGCGGGCCTGCTCGGGCTCGCGGCGGTGTTGACCGGATGCGGCGCCGGTATTCCGTCCGAGGCGGACACCGCGTCGTACGACCTCACCGACAAGGTGGCGGCGCTGCACATCGAAGCCGACGCCGGCACCGTGGATGTGGTCGAGTCGGATCGGCAGGGCATTCATGTGATCGAGCGCCTCAACTGGCGCAAGAACAAGCCGACGACCCGCCGCGAGGTACGGGGTGACACGCTGGAGTTGGCGTTCGACTGCCCGACCAGTTGGGGGCTGGGCGCCTGGGGCGTGACCTGCGACGTGAGCTACCAGGTCGAGGTGCCCAAAGGCCTGCGCGTCAAGGTCCGCTCCGACTCGGGGGACCTGACGCTGAAGGGGCTGTCGGGCACGCTGGAGGCCACGAGCGACTCCGGAGCCGTCGAGGCCAGCGGCCTGACGGCCAAGTACGTCGTCGCGAAGACCGATTCGGGGGACATGACCCTGACCTTCACCGGGCCGCCCGACACGGTCACGACCGTTACCGATTCGGGCAAGACCGTGATCCACGTGCCGCAGACGCCGTACCGGATCGACGCCGAAACCGACTCCGGGAACAAGGTCATCAGGACCGCCAGTGACACCTCGGCCCAGCGTTCGATCGCGCTGTCCAGCGACTCCGGGGACATGGAGGTCGCGACTCCCTGAAGCCCGCCACCAGTCCGCCGGTGATCTCGGCGACCACCACGCCGCCCCGCACCTTCACGCCCCGCTCCTGACGGGATGACACCCGGGCTGTCGCTCTCATCAGAGGCCAGGAGCAACTGCTCGGGTGATTCTCTGAGCCCGACCCGAAAAACAAACCACCTCTGGACGGCGCGCGAGCCGTCACAGCGAGAAATTCACCTAATCTCGCCGGGCTCCTTCGGGCCAGATCACCCGGACGGACACCTCTCGCCGCCGGGCCTCGGCCACCACGTCGGCAGTGCCGCCATAGCCTCGGGCGGGCTGTCCGTCCCATACAGCGAACAACACATCGGCGTTGTCGAGCATGCGTGCGCCGGCCGTCATGTGGGACTCCGAGGTGGACTCCACGAAGTCCAGCCTGAGCGCTCGGACCGCCCGGCCCAGCAACTCGTCGTAAGCCGTATGGCACTCACTCGGCAGCCCGTCTCGGTACTCCTCGGCCGGAATCACGACCTCCAGTACTCCACCGAGGTCGAGCACCCCGCGAGCGAAGATCTGATCGGCCCCATCCGCCAAGCAGGACACCCCACTGATGCCGGGCAGGTACTCCGCGAGCGCCTCACGTATCGCCCGATCGACCAGTACGGCAGTCTCCTCCGGCAAACCCCGATGGCCGGAGACGGCGATGCGGACCATGATCCCCCTTAGAGCAGAGTGGCGTGAAGACGTTCGTCGAACGACCGGAGAGCGTTGGACGGCGGCCCGCCATACGCACGGCGAAAGGTCCTGACCCGATGCAGGACACGCTCCGAGCCATACGTCGTCCCCACCGTGAGCGCGTTGGACGCCAGATACAGCGCCTCGTCATAGTGCCCCGACATGGCTTGGGCGGCCGCGACCTCAGTCATGAGCACGCCCCGTTGCTTCGCCCCGGGCTGGGCCGACGCCAGCGACTCATTGAAAGCGGCGACGGCTTCGGCCGGCCGCTTGAGCCGTACCATCACCAGCGCGCGATAACCCGCCAGCTTCGCATGATCAAAGGGGAACACCCACGGCCAGGGCGGCGCGACGGCCCGCTCCCCAGCCCGTACCGCCGACTCGGCCGCCCTCAACGCCTGCAGCGCTGCCGACTCGTCTCGTGCGCTCGCGTGGCCGAGCGCTTCGATGCTCAACAGCCACGCGCGAGCAGTAGCCGGGGGACGCTCGCCGATCTCCCGCCGCGCCCTCGCCAGAAGGTTCAGTCCGGTCAGCGGATCGTCGGCGTCGATCTCGAACGCGGCCAGGCTGCCGATCATGTACGCCGCCAGCAGCGCGTTGTCGGCCTGCCGTGCGCTGTCGATCGCACGACGGTAGTAGAAGCGCGCCGAACCGGTGTCCTGCATGTCAGCGTGCACCCAGGCCGCGAAGCCTGCCGCCTCGCTCAGACCAGCCCGGACCTCATCGGCGTACGGTGACCGCGACGCTCGGCCGAGGACGCGGCTCGCAAGATCGACCTGCGCTACAGCGGGACGAGCGAGTTCACGCGCAGGCGTAATGGCTTCCAAGCGGCGCTGGGCGCCGGTGATACCGGTCAGTGTGGCGGCTGTGGTCTCGTCCACGTCCGCGCGCTTGGGCAGAGCCACGCCCGCCAGCGCGGTCAACGCCACCACCTTGCCGAAATCTCTGCGCTTCGTCGGATCGTCATCCCCTCGGGCACCGAACCGGAGCAAGTGAAGCGGCACCCCGATACGGATGGATATCTCCCGTACTTGGTCCACGGTGAGCGGCTGACGGCCACGAAGCACTTTGGACACCCAGCTCTGGGAGTAGCCGACCGCCTCAGCAAGCTGAGCCTGCGTCCACCCATGTGCCTGCCGTACCTCATCGAGGATGATCGGGAGATCGCACTCGGCGAGAGCGGCGGCTACGGCCGGCCTGGACCAGAACTGCGGCGGTATCTGGGTCACAACGCTAGGTTAAGTCGCCGACCTCGGCTGTACCGATATTCGCGACGAGAATAGGCGTACCACCAGCAGCGCTAGGCCGTTCACGTGCGGTTCCGCCACGGCGACGCTCTGTACATGAGCGCACTTTCACCTCAGCCCCTGGACGACGCACGACGGCTGGCCGCTGCTCTCGCAGCTCAAGGAATCGCCACCGATGTCCATCACGACTACGGCATGCCCACGGTGTCGGTCTGGGTCGGCCTGATCGTGTGGTGCAACGAGGGGAAGTACTGGTGGCGCACCGGCTGGAACCCGCGCAGACACCGGGCGATCTACGCATGGCACCCCTCCGCCGAGTCGGCCCGCGCCGCCCACCGAATCGCCCTCCGCTACACGGCACTCCGCATTTCGTACCCGCTCTCGCCGCTGATCGCTGGAGCACAGCCGTGTCTCTGACCTTGCAGCAAGTGCTCAGCAGATTCCCTGGCTGGCAGATCACCGACATGTCCGGAGGCTGGGTGGCCATGCGTGCCAACTTCGTGCCCAAGAACACCGGTCTCTCCAACCTGCGTTGCGGAGAGACCTTGGACGAACTGGCCAGAAATCTACACGCCGAGATTCGACTCCAGAAGTCGGGGACACCTGCGGTAGGCAGGTAATTCGATGGCAACCCGACCCGGAGCGCAGAGCCTCCAGACCCGAGGCGCCGGAAGCGGCGCGGCACCCGCCTAAGTGGGCGTTCAGGTCAACTTGGCGGTATATAACCCGCTTTGTTCAGCAGGTCGATCGCCGACCTATGCACGCTTTGACCTACATTGCCGATGGATCGGCAATTCGCGCGGGCGCACCTCGCCTGTCTTGCCCCGAAAGATCATGTCTCATGCCAAAGGGGGGCTTCACTCACATTTGATCGACGGCCGGACGCTCGTCTGGACAGCCGCTTCACCCGGAAGCACCCCGAAGACGTGACGAAGCAGCGACCTTATCCCAGCGACCTGTCCGACGCCCGATGGGCACTCGTCGAACCCGTTCTGACCGCCTGGCGTGCCGAACGCCGCGACAACGCCCTGGACATCGGATGCCCGCCCGAGCACGACCTGCGCACCATCCTGGACGCCATCCTCTACGTCAACCGCACCGGCATCCCTGGCGCTATCTCTCTACGCCTACCCGCCCTGGCAGACCGCCTACGCCTACTTCCACGAGTGGCACAACGACGGCATCTTGGACCCGCCGGTGTACTCGACATAGCGCTGGTCGGTGGTTGCGCTCAGGTCGTAGGTGGGCGGATCGACACGATCCCGCATCTCGCCAATCCCGACCGCCTGCTTCACGGACAAGCTGTATCTCAACAAAGATCCGCCTCAGACGCCGTGGCCATGGCGACGTCATCCAGTAAACACTAACCGGTAATCTACATCACACTCACCTTCGTGCAGCGGCCATTTGATGGCTTCATGATGTGATGGCGGACTTTCTGGAGCTCATGGGCAAGCTTTTTGCCATCTTCGCCAAATGGCTCGATTCGGCCAGTCCGATACCTTGGCCTCTCATTCTGGGGTTCCTTTTTCTGCCTTTCGTGGTAGTGCTTCGGGTGATGCTCTGGGTGCTGAGGGGGCGGGTATGGCCAGTAGCCTGCAAGTACTATCACACCCAGCAATCCCGCTCCGATAAGCCTTGCAGAACTCCAGTTCCCGGAGAGTGGAAATATTGCAGGCACCATAAGAAGCCCGGCCGTACGATGTCGGATGGGCATGTCATCATCGACATTCCCCGTTGGCAGGAAAGGGCGAGGAATGGCCATTTCCTGGATAGGGAGGACATCAGAGGAGTAGGCTTCGTCTCTCTCCTATCCAAGCGCGAGACCTTCCTCTTCTACAAGGGCATCGCCAAGCGGCCTAGATTGGTGTGCAAGCGGCGGCGAGAACTCCTGGCGAGCTGGAGGGACGGCCTAAGGCGATTCCGCGCGCTACGCCCAAGGGATCTCATTCCCAAGCGGGCATCCATGGAGCACGCTCCGAGCGGTGTCGCTGAACGTATGCCGCGAGTCGTCCGCGCCACCCGGCTCACGCTGATCTCGTTTGCTTTCGGGCTGATCTTGGTCGCCGCCTCCATCATCGCTGAGGGCGGCTGGAGAGTGGGCTACCAATATGCCGCAGCGGCCGCCTTCGTGCTCGCTTGGGAAGCGGTCCGTTTCGGGGTCTGGAAGAATCCAGACGAAGAGAAACGATGGGTACGCGCCACGCTGATCGACACTGGGAAGGCGATGGGCGTGCTATTGGGTGTGGCCCTCGCGGGCGCCCTCGTCGCACAGCTCGGCGCGGCTGCTGAGAAGGGGGCCCATGCTGCATCGTCTTGCGACGCAGCAGCACGACCACATCAAGAAGGCGCTGACCGACCCGAGCAGCCCACCCACTTACCCGGCTCTCGGCCGGCCCTGAACTGCGACGAGTACCCCTTTGCTTCGACCGATGAGAGGTCCCTTGGGGCGAACTCGGGCTTCAATTTTTCAGTCCTGTTGATCAGGGTCGCCCATAACCGAGATCATGGTCATGTCCTGGGCGCCTGGTACGAAAAAATGGAATTCTGAAGCGGGGTGCCTTCTGGATAAAGCCATCCTGAGGTGACTCGCAAGGGCGGGATGGCTACGTCCCGCCTCTCTTCGCTTTCGGAGAGCAGATGACGGATAAGGAGGGGTGTAAGTGGAAATCACTTACGCCGATGTCAGCTGGCTCGCCCGCGGGTGGGAGTTAGGCGACATATGGTGTCTGACCTTCGTACGAGATCTCGATGAGGCGGAGGCACTGCGGCGGTTAGGCGCCGCCGAAGAGAGCATCCGGCCGGTGACCTACAGGGAGCTGACTGACGAGGGACTGTTTCCGCACACGGCTCTAGCTGGGCGCCTTGAGGGCTGGGTGGTGCTCATCGAGCGGAACGGCAGCGAGGCGACAAAACCCGAAGCCGTGCGAGCCCTGTCGGCGGGAACGGAGCTCGTATCCGTAATGCGGCACGACTACGCCACCGATCTGTTCGTGTACGCCATCGACGGGGATCGGCTGACTTCCTTCGATCCGAGGAAGCCCGCATGGCGGTACGGCAGCGATCCGGATTGCGTCCTGGACGCGATGCAGGAGGTGGGTGTCCATCCGACGTACCTCCCGGGAGACCCTGTCACGCGAGAGGCGGATATCAGCGCCGAGGCTCCGACAATGAACGAAGCGCTTATGCTCGCCGCCCGGCTGACAGGCGTTGTCTTGTCCAAGAAAGTCCTGAACGGATCGCTAATGGGCGGTGTTATCGGCTCGCAGGCCGACGCCCCTCTAGAAGACGGGCAACTGGCGACAACCTCGCTTCCGACCGCCGATCTGTTTGCGGCGATTCGGCAAGATGGCCCGTAGCTGAACATGTCGATGCGGGAGAAGACGTCCCGTAGTTCGGTGAGGGGCATTGAGTTGCGTCGTGTAGTAGCTCGTACAGAAAGAAAAACACCACCCCCGCATGACACACAGGGGTGGTGCAAGGGGAGGGAAGGGAGTCAGCCCTTCTCGGCCTCTCCGGTGGCCTGTTCCATGGCGTCCTCCGGGGAGGCCTCCAAGTCCTGTTCGGCGTCGGCGCCTGCCTGGGCAGAGGCCTTGTCGAGGCGGACCCAGCTGGTCACGCTCTCCACCGCGAACAGGACGAACAGGTACGCCGTCAGTACCGCCAGCACCGCCGGCAGTACGCCCAGCGCCGCGCTCACACCGATGATCAGCAGGCGTAGCTCCCAGCCGAGCCCCGCGTGGAAGACCCAGGCGGGCGGCCAGATGCTCTGCCGCGTCCGGTAGACGGTGTCGTACGTGTGGTAGCCCACCACGTACACGAGCACGAACAGCAGCCACTTCGGTACGTCGGCCGCCAGCCCCACCGCGATGATCGTGAGGAACTCGGCGCCGCGCAGCAGCGGTGGGGTGAGCCAGTCGAGGCGGCCCAGGTGGTCTCGGGGCGCGGTCGGGAGGACCAGCAGGAGGACGATCAGCGGCGGCAGGAGCAGGATCGGGCCCGGCTTCAGTACGCCGGTGACCGTCACGGCCACCACCGCCAGCAGGGCGACGAAGGTGGCCGGGACCGGCGGGATGCCCTTGCCGATGCGGCCCGCCAGCGCGTGTACGAGGGGGCCGTCGTCGCGGTAGGCGAGTAGGCGGGCGGTCTGGATGCGGCGGCGTTCCTCGTCGGGATCCGGCGTGGGGGTAGCTGCGGCCAGTGGTGCGGTGATCATGCGAGCGACCTCATGAGGCGTCCGGTGAGGGTGTAGGCGGCGGCGACGGAGCCCCAGATCACCAGGGTGAGGAAGGTGATGCGGGCGTCGAAGAGGGCGGCGGTGATCGCGATGGCCGCGAACCGCTCGCCGATGGGGAAGACGATCATCTTACGCGCCCAGTGCACCGCTCGGAACCGCCCGGCGCGGGTCCACATCTTGAGCACGCCGCGGATGCCCTGACTGCGCTCCACCTTACGACGTTCCAGCGCCTTGCGCAGGGCGCGGTCGTCGGGGGCGTCCAGGGGAAGCGTGGGCAGCTGGGCGGGCGGTTTGCGGCGGTTGGAGACACCGAAGGAGAAGTCGAGCAGGTGGCGGGTGGACTGCAGGCCGAGCGCCGCCAGCGCGAGAATCCAGATGTCATCGCCGTTGCCCGAGACGACCCAGCCGATGGCCAGGCCGGCGAAGACGACGTATTCCTTGAAGCGGTCGAAGGTGGCGTCGAGCCACGCGCCGAGCACGCCGAACTTACGGGCGTAGCGGGCGACCTGGCCGTCGACGCAGTCGAAGACGAAGGCGAAGTAGATCAGCACGCCGCCCGCCACCATCCACGGCCGGGCGCCGGTGGCGAAGCAGGCCGCGGCGAGCACGCCGAGCGTGATCGAGATCAGCGTCACCTGGTTGGGCGTCAGGCCGCGACGGGCGGCCCAGCGGGCGATGAAGCGGGAGTAGGTGGAGACGAAATAGGTGGTGAAGAAGCCATCCGCACCCTTGACCGCGTTGTTGAGTCTGGCCCGGTCCTCGTCGATGCCGGACATCTCGGTGCCGGCCTCGTTGACCTCCTCCTGGGTGGTGACCCGGCGGTAGAAGAGGTCGCGGCGGCCGCGGATGCCGACGGACACGCCCTTGCGGACCAGGCCGAAGACGATCAGCTGGATCAGGTCGTCGTCGGCGCCGAACGAGCCGGCCATGTCGGCGAGCTCGCGGCAGGTCTCCGCCAGCATGGGAGCGTTGCGCGCGCTCACGTGGAGGGGGCCGAGCAGCGCCGTGTTGGGCCTGGTCACGGCGTGGTTGGCGGTGCCGACGGAGATGATGCGGGACTTGCCCGCGCGTGCGCGGACGGGCAGCCCTTCGAGCCTGTTGAGCCCGATCTCGGGCTCCGCCTCGTCGATCGGGACGATCTCCTCTTGCGCCTGGTCGACCACGTCCGGGCGCGGCTCCTTGGCGACGAGGGCCAGCGCGCCGCGCTTGGCCTTGGTGATCTGGTAGATCAGCTCGTCGTGGACGATCGAGTTGTCCGGGATCAGGAACAGGTTCTCCGTTGCGGACTCGGCTACGTCGGCCAGCGCGCGCAGAGCGGAGGCCACGTCGCCGGGCTCGATCGTGGCCGGCTGCGGATCCAGGGAGAGGATCTGGCTGCGCAGCCGTTCGGCCACGGTGGGATTGCCAGGCAGCGCGGCCAGCCTCAGGCCGGTCGGAGCGGTGTCGGGGCCGGGCGAAGAGCCCAGCAGGACCACGCGGGTCATGACTCCCTTTCGAGGCGGTTGCGGGGGGTTGAACAACGGGTAGAGCGGGGACGGACGTCAAAGTCTAGTGAGGGTTGCGCAAAGTCGCTCCATCCGCGCTCTGCGAAGCCGTTCCACCCGGGCTTCGCCCCACCGTTCCACCCGAGCCTCGCGCCACCGTTTCACCCGGGCTTCGCGAAGCCACTCCACCCGAGCATGACCTTGGCGCGCCATAGGATGGGCGAGTGAGTCTCTATCGTGACGAAGGCGTGGTTCTGCGCACGCAGAAGCTCGGTGAGGCCGATCGCATCGTCACCATCCTGGCCAAGCGCACCGGCAAGGTCCGCGCCGTGGCCAAGGGCGTGCGCCGCACCACCTCGCGCTTCGGGGCCAGGCTGGAGCCGTTCACCCACGTCGACCTGCAGCTGCACACCGGCCGCACGCTCGACGTCGTCACGCAGGCGGAGACCATCAGGCCCTACGGCGAGGCGCTGGCGATCGACTATCCCCGCTACACCGCGGGCACGGCGATGCTGGAGACCGCCGACCGGCTCACGCAGGGCGAGAAGGAGCCGGCGCTGCGGCAGTTCCTGCTGCTGGTGGGCGGGCTGCGTACGCTGGCCGACGGCGAGCACGAGGCCAGGCTGGTGCTCGACGCCTATTTCCTGCGCTCCCTGGCGGTCGCCGGCTACGCCCCCGCGCTGGACGCGTGCGCCCGGTGCCAGGCCCCGGCGATCAGGGCGTTCGCCATCGTGGCCGGTGGCGTGGTGTGCGGGGCGTGCAGACCGTCCGGATCGGTGGTGCCCGCGGGGGAGACGATCGGGCTCATGACCGCGCTGCTGCGCGGCGACTGGGTCACGGCCGACGCGTCGCAGTCACGGCATCGCGGCGAGTGCAGCGGCCTCGTCGCCGCATACCTCCAATGGCACCTCGAGCACGGAATACGCTCTCTCCGACACGTCGAAAGGGAGCCTGCGTGAATGTCCGACCCCCGACCCCGCATCCGTCCGGCGCGGTTGCGCCGCCGATTCCGCGTGACCTGGTGCCCAAGCATGTGGCCATCATCATGGACGGCAACGGCCGCTGGGCCAAGGCCCGCGGGTTGCCGCGCACCGAAGGGCACAAGGCCGGCGAGGCGTCGCTGTTCGACGTTATTGAGGGTGCCCTGGAGCTGGGCATTCCCTACCTCTCCGCGTACGCCTTCTCCACGGAGAACTGGAAGCGGTCGCCCGACGAGGTCCGCTTCCTCATGGGCTTCAACCGCGACGTCATCCGCCGCCGCCGTGACGAGTTGCACGCGATGGGTGTACGGGTGCGCTGGGCGGGCAAGCCGGGCCGCCTGTGGAAGAGCGTGATCTCCGAGCTGCAGACCGCCGAGGAGCTGACCAAGGACAACCGCAAGCTGACGTTGCAGTTCTGCGTCAACTACGGCGGCCAGGCGGAGATCGTCGAGGCGGCGCTACGGCTGGCCGATGACATCGCGGCGGGCCGGGTCAAGCCGTCGAAGGTCAACGAGAAGGTCTTCGCCCGTTATCTGGACGAGCCGGAGATCCCGGAGGTCGACCTGTTCGTACGGTCGTCGGGGGAGCAGCGGTTCTCCAACTTCCTGCTGTGGCAGTCGGCCTACGCCGAGATGGTGTTCCTCGACCGGCTCTGGCCGGACTTCGACCGCCGCGATCTCTGGGAGGCGTGCGAGACCTTCGCCAAGCGCGACAGGCGCTACGGCGGGGCGATCCCCAACCAGATCCCCAACCAGGTCTAGACGATCCAGCCAGGGCGCGTGGTGACCTCACCCCCGAGTCAGGAGAAGCGATCCAGCCCGGTGAGTTCGCTGGAGAGCGCCCAGAGCCGGGATGCGGAGTCGGGATCGACCGCCCACGGCTTGACACCGCCGATGAGCATGTCATCGGTGATCGCGGGCTCTGCGACGTCGCAGTCCTGGCAGTAGGCGCCGCCGTGCTCGTCGAGCAGGGGCGAGGTGGCCGCCCATACGGCCGTCGCCGCGCCCTGGGCTGGAGTCTTGAAACCGTCGGCGTGCCGGCCGTCCCGGGTGATCCAGCCCTGGGCGATCTGCTCTTCTTGGGGGATGCGCCGTTGCAGTTCAGTGAGGATGCTGCCGGGGTGCACCGCGAAGGCACGCACGCCACTGGCCGCGCCGAGGGTGTCGAGGTGGACGGCGAACAAGGCGTTGGCCGTCTTGGACTGCCCGTAGGCCGACCAATGGTCGTAGCCGTGGCGGAAGTGCGGGTCGTCCCAGCGGATGTCGGACAGGAAGTGCCCGGACGAGGCCACGGACACCACTCGTGCCCCGGTGGGGGACAGCGCCGGGCGCAGCCGGTTGACCAGAGCGAAGTGACCGAGGTGGTTGATGGCGAAGTGCGCTTCCCAACCGGAAGCGATGAGCCTGTGCGGGTAGGCCATGACGCCCGCGTTGTTGATGAGGATGTCGAGGGTGCGGCCGGTTTCCAGGAACCGGTGGCTGAACGTCCGGATGCTGTCGGCGTCCGACAGATCGAGCTCGTGCACCTCCGTTCGCGGAACGCCGGACAGCGCCTGCCTCGCCACCGCAGGACGGCGGGCGGGCACGATGACGTGTGCCCCGGCGCGGACCAGCGCGCTTGTGGCCTCCAGGCCGAGTCCCGAGTAACCGCCGGTGACCAGGACGTTCTTGCCGGATAGCTGGATACCGGCTAGAACGTCGTTCGCGGTGCTGTGCGCGTCGAACCCCGAACCGATCTTGTGTTGCGTGATTGCCATGCCTCGAACGTTAGAATCTAGACTGCAATCTAGGTCAAGCTAGGCGGAACGGCATGAGTAAGACCGCAACTGGAGACGGGCTTTCCATCGGCGACGTCGCGAAGGCGACCGGGCTGGGTGTGCACGCGCTGCGGTTCTTCGAACGGGAGGAGCTCTTCCTCCGCCCGATCCCGCGCACAGCCGGGGGGCAGCGGGTCTATGACCCGGAGGATGTGGAGTGGCTCCTGCTGTGCAACCGGCTGCGGGACTCCGGCATGCCCATCGCCGGCGTGAAGAGGTTCGCCCGACTTGTTCGATCAGGTCCGGGCAACGAGCCGGAGCGGCTCGCGCTCTTGGAGGAGCATGAGAGAACCGTCCGGGACAAGATCGCCGACTTGACGGCGAGCCTGGAGATCATCCATGGCAAGGTCCTCACCTATCGCAAGCATGTCGAGGACGGAACCGCGGCCGGACTCTGGTCGCCGACGCCGTCTCCGTAGGCGTGGTCAAGATGCACCCGCTGTGTGCGCATCGGTTGCACGCGCGAGGTCGGGCAGCGCGGCCGTCCCCTGCAGTTACCAGATCACATTTCATGACAAGTCATGTCTTGTTATGGTCGAGCCCTTGCAAAGCTGACACGTTCTCTTCACTCTTCTCCCCATAGGCGTAAAGATCAGCTCTACTCCATGGCGTGAAGGAGAGCGTGTGCCGTCCACCCCCCATTGGCGTGCGATCTTGATCGCGGTCGCCGCCGCTGTCACCCTCATCCTCCCCCAGGGCGTGGCCCAAGCCGCGCCCGATCCGGGAAAGATCAATCAATCCGTCCAGGCCGACCTGGCAGCGGACGGAAAGGCCACCTTCTGGGTACGCCTGAAGGGCACCGCCGACCTCAGCGGCGCCCGCCGGGCCACGACCAAGGACGACAAGGCCGAGCAGGTCTTCGAGGCCAAGACCGCCAAGGCCGGCAGCTCGCAGGCGGCCCTGCGCAAGCTTCTGGACTCCCACAAGGCCGACTACACCCCGTACTGGATCGTCAATGCCGTCAGAGTGACCGCCGACCCCAAGCTGGCGGCCGAGATCGCCAACCTGCCGGAAGTGGACCGGATCGACCCCGTACGGACCGTGCCGCTGCCGAAGCCGGCGCCCGGCAAGGCCGAGGCGAAGGTCAATGCCGTCGAGTGGAACATCGACCGCGTCAACGCCCCGCGCGTCTGGAACGAGCTCGGCGACCGCGGCGAGGGCATCGTGGTCGGCACCATCGACTCCGGCGCCCAGTTCGACCACCCCGAGCTGGCCGCCGCCTACCGCGGCCGGAGCCCTGACGGCTCCGTCGACCACAATTACAACTGGTTCGACCCGGCGCACATCTGCCCGAGCGCGGCGCCCTGCGACAACCTCGGGCACGGCACGCACGTCATGGGCACCATGGTCGGCGTCAACGGCATCGGGGTGGCGCCCGGCGCCAAGTGGATCGCCGCCAAGGGCTGTGAGGTCAACACCTGCACGGACGCCTCGCTGCTCGCCGCCGGCCAGTGGATGCTCGCCCCCACCGACCTGAACGGCGCCAACCCGCGCCCCGACCTGGCCCCCGACATCGTCAACAACTCCTGGGGCGGCGTGGGCTTCGACCCCTGGTACAAGGAGATCGTCGACGCGTGGGTCGCCGCCGGCATCTTCCCGGCCTTCGCCAACGGCAACGAGGGGCCCGCCTGCCGGACCAGCGGCTCGCCCGGCCAGTACGTGAACAGCTACAGCGCGGGCGGCTTCGACGTCAACAACGTCCTGTACGCCCGCTCCAGCAAGGGCGAGGGCGAGAACGGCGAGATCAAGCCGAACCTGGCCGCCCCCGCCGTGGACGTCCGCTCTTCGGTGCCCGGCAACGGTTATGACAGCTACACGGGCACGTCGATGGCCTCGCCGCACCTGGCCGCGACGGTGGCGCTGATCTGGTCGGCGTCGCCGGGGCTCCAGGGTGACGTGGCCGCCACCCGGCCGCTGCTCGACAGCACCGCGATCGACGTCAACGACACCAGTTGCGGCGGCACCGCCGCCGACAACAACGTGTGGGGCGAGGGCCGCCTGGACGCCTTCGCCGCGGTGTCCGCCGCGCCGCGCGGGGGTCTCGGCGACCTCAAGGGTACGGTCACCGCCGCGGGCAGCCCGGTGTCCGGTGCCACGGTCACCCTGTCCGGGCCGCTGAGCCGTACGGTGGTCACCGGTACGGACGGGACGTACGCCGTCCCGCGCCTGCTGCCGGGCGACTACCAGATCGCCACAGAGAAGTTCGGCTACGACAAGGGCAGCGCGACGGCGACGATCGCGGCCGACCAGAGCACCACCGCCGACGTGGTGATGACCCAGAAGGCCACGGGCGTGGTGACCGGCACGATCACCACGGCGGGCACGCCGGAGCCGGGCGCCAAGGTCGAGGCGGCCGGCACGCCCGTCAGCGCGGTCACCGACGCCGCCGGCCGTTACCGGATGTCGCTGCCGAACGGCACCTACGACCTCACGATCACTCCGGCCTCCCGCTGCGCCAGCAGCGCCACGGCGTCCGTCACGGTGGCCGGGGACGTGACCAAGGATGTCGAGCTGCCGTTGCGCGGTGACGACTTCGGCTACACCTGCCGCAGTGCCGCCGCCCCGTACGTCGCGGGCACCGACAAGCTCGCGCTCTCGGGCGACGACGAGGCGCAGCAGGTGACGCTGCCGTTCCCGGTCCCGTTCTACGGGGTGGGGCAGAGCAAGGCGTGGATCAGCACCAACGGGTTCGCCACCTTCGCCACCGACAAGGTCGTCACCGGCAGCAACGGCAAGCTGCCCAGCGCTGGTACGCCCAACAACGCCGTCTACCCGTACTGGGACGACCTGGTGGTGGACGCCGACAGCGGCGTCTACACCGGTGTCACGGGGACGGCGCCGCACCGCCAGTTCGTGATCGAGTGGCGCAACGCGAAGTTCTACTCGGCCACCGATCAGCGCGTCTCGTTCGCCGCCCTGCTGGGCGAGGACGGCACGATGAGCTACCGCTACAAGGACATCGAGAGCGAGCGCGACAAGGGCACCAGCGCCACGATCGGCATCGAGAACGCGACGGGCACCGACGCGCTCCAGTACGCCAACGAGGAGGCCGCGCTGTCCGCCGGGCAGGGCCTGACATTCATCGCGAGCAGGCACGGCCTGGTGACCGGCACCGTCACCGACGCCAACGACGGCAAGCCGCTGGCGGGCGCGACGGTCAAGGTGGGCGACGTGGCCACCTACACCACCGGCGAGGACGGCGCCTTCTACGGGCAGGTCCTGGCCGGTGACTATGAGGTGGTGGTGTCGAAGGAGAACTACGGCACCTTCACCAAGAGCGTCACGATCGCGCCGACGACGGTCACCAGGATCGACACCGCGCTGGTCACCGGCCGGGTCAGCCCCTCGGTCAGCGAGCTGACCGTGGTGATGCCCACGAACGCCGCCAGGACCCGCACGATGGAGCTGACCAACCTCGGCTCGCCCACGGCGTACACCGTCACCACCGACCCGGCGCAGAGCTGGATCGGCGTCACACCGACGGCGGGCGATCTGGCCAAGGGGCAGGCGGTCACGCTGAAGGTCAGCGTGTCCAGCACCGGCGTCCAGCCGGGCACGTACCGCTCGGGCAAGCTGATCGTGAAGTCGGCCAGCGGGCGGCAGCCGATCATCGAGGTCACGGTGACGGTCGTGGTGCCCAAGCTCCAGGTGGCTCTGGAGGCCGGCGGCACCAAGGCCGTGACGGACACCGCCGGTGACGCGTGGACGGCCGACAAGAAGTACAGCACCGGCGGCTACGGGTATATCGCCACCTCGACCCGTACGACCACCTCGTCCAAGGCCATCAAGGGCACCGACGACCAGGCGCTGTTCAAGTCGGCCCGCGAAGGGATGCTGGAATACCGCTTCGACAACGTGCCGGCCGGGACGTACACCGTCGAGCTGGACTTCGCCGACGTCAAGTCGACGCAGATCGGCCGCCGGGTCTTCGACGTCCTCGTCGAGGGCCAGCTCGCGATCCCGGCGCTGGACCTGGCGCTGGAGGCGGGCACGTACACGGCCGTCAGCAGGCAGTACACGGTGAAGGTCACCGACGGCCAGCTCAACGTCCGCTTCGCCACGCGGCAGGGCATGAC
The DNA here is from genome assembly GCF_043197735.1 of Nonomuraea sp. NPDC049028. NCBI lineage: Bacteria > Bacillati > Actinomycetota > Actinomycetes > Streptosporangiales > Streptosporangiaceae > Nonomuraea > Nonomuraea sp. NPDC049028. The sequence continues at coordinate 854,972 of NZ_JBICTR010000004.1, read as the reverse complement.
GATCGTCAACGCCATCCGCATCTCGGAGCGGCCCGACAAGGTCTCGTGAAACAGCCAGAATGACCCGGGCCCGCCTCTAAGGCGGGCCCGGGAGGCTTTTCAGGGCGTCTGCAGTATCGCAGGTTCGCCTTCATGGTGAAGGGCGATCGTCCATAGCCGGGGAGGCCAGGGGCAGGGTGACCGCGACCTCGAAGCCGCCTGACGGCTTCGGCCCGGCCGTGACCGTTCCCCCGTAGAGCTTGACGCGTTCGCGCATGCCGATCAGGCCGTGACCATCACCGTCCGGGGTGACGGCCGGCCCGCTGCCGTCGTCGGTGACGCGCAGCTCCAGCTCGGCGCCGTAATGGAGCGAGACCGTCGCCGTCGCCGGGCCCGCGTGCTTCAGCACGTTGGTGAGGGATTCCTGGACGATCCGGTAGGCACACAGGTCGATTCCTGGAGGTAACGGGCGTACGGCGCCGGTGATCGACATCTTCACCGGCAGGCCGGCCGAGTTCACCCGTTCCACCAGCTGTTCGAGCCGTTGCAGACCGGGTGCCGGGTCGTAGCCATCCGTGTCGTCGCTCGCTTCTATGCGCAGGACGGACAGCAGTCGTCTCATCTCGCCCATGGCCTCGCTGCCGGTGTCGGCGATGGTGGTGAGCGCGCCGCGCGCCGTGGCGGGGTCGGTGCCGAAGACGTACCGGGCGAGTCCCGCCTGGATCACGATGACCGACATGTGGTGGGCGACCACGTCGTGCAGTTCGCGGGCGATGCGCACCCGTTCCTCGGTGACGGCGCGCCGCGCCTTGTCCTCCTGGTCCTGGCGCAGCCGTCCGGTGAGGTGGGCCAGCTGCTTGTTGCGTTCGACCAGCATCCGGGTGCTGTTGCCGAACGTCCAGGCGACGGCGACCATGATGCTCACCTGCAGGACGTTCGGCCAGGCGAAGTCGGGCGGGGCGAGGAACGCGGCGTGCCACCAGACGGCCGTCATGGGAAGCACGCAGGGGAGCGACACGGCCGGACGCCACCGACTGGCCACGGTGTACAGCGCCAGCAGCGGCGCCACTTCGTTGAACCTGGAGTCGTAACCGGCCAGGTGGAAGACGAACGCCGCGGCGCAGGAGATCGCCAGCACGGTGAGGGACGCGCGCCGCCGCCAGGCCAGTACGAGGTTGGTCACCAGCGTCAATCCCACGCCGACGGCGTCCAGGGGACGCTCCGCGTAACCCGCCTCGGTCCCGCCCACGGAGAACAGGAACGTCAAGGTGATGGCGGCGACCGCCGCGCCGAAAGCCAGGTCGACGATGAAAGGGTTCATCGCGGCCAGCCGTCTGAGGGACGACAGCAGCTTTACCCGCATCAGCGCATGTTAGCGGCGATCTCCGCGCGCCGCTGGACGGCTTGGGCGCGGACCATCCGCGCGTACAGGCCGCGCCGGTCGCCGAGCAGTTCCGGAGGCGTGCCCGACTCGGCCACGCGTCCGCCGTCCAGTACGACGACCGTGTCGAACGCGTCCAGGCCCCCGAATCGATGGGTGATCATCACCGTCGTCAGCCCCCTGCGGCGCCGCAGAACCGCGTGGACGACCTCGCGTTCGGCCAGCGGGTCGAGCGCGGACGTCGCCTCGTCCAGGACCAGGACGGGCGCGTCGCTCAGGAGCGCGCGGGCGAGGGCGAGGCGCTGACGTTCACCGCCGGAGAACAGCGCCCCGCGCTCGCCGACCACGGAGTCGTAGCCGTCGGGCAGGGCCATGATCCGCTCGTGCATCCTGGTGGTCGCGCAGGCCGCGACCAGGTCGTCCAGGCCGGCGTCGGGGGCGGCGTAGCGGAGGTTGTCGGCGATGGAGCCCTGGAAGAGCAGAGCCTCCTGTGGGGCCAGGCAGACGCGTCCGCCGGTCCGTACGGAGCCCTCCGCCGGTTCGTACAGACCGGCGAGCAGGTGGCCGAGCGTCGTCTTGCCCGATCCGTTCGGGCCGACGATCAGGGTGGCGGAGGCGGCGGGCAGGTCGAGGGTCACCTCGCGGAGCGCCCACCGGGTCTCGCCCTGCGGCCCCGCGTAGGCGTACGAGGCGCCCGCGACGCTCACCTCACCCGCCCCTGCTCCCCCCACGGGAGGGGGCGATTCCGGCGGCAGGTCCAGGTACTCGAAGACCCGCTCGAAGGCCGCCTGGGCGGTGCGGAACTCCGTCGAGATGTGCAGGATCTGCCAGAGCGGCTGGTAGAGCCTCGACTGCAGGACCACGAACGCCATGAGCGTGCCGGGCGTGATCCCGTCCATGAGCCCGGCCGCGACGAACACGATGTACGGAGTCAGGACGAAGAAGATGTGCCCCGCGCTCAGCACCGACTGAGCGGCCAGGCTCGCGCGGACGCCCAGCCCGGCCAGCCGTTCGCTCTCCGCGGCGAACACCGCGGCCTCGTGGCCGTCGCGCCCGTGCACCCGGGCGAGCGTGATGCCGCCCAGGGAGAGGCGTTCGGCGGCGATGGAGGCGATCTCCGCGCGGGCGCGCTGGCCGGCGGCGGAGAGGATCTTGAGCGCGCGTCCCGAACGGGCGGTGACCCACAGGATGGCCGGCGCCAGGCAGAGGGTGACCGCCGCGAGCCGCCACGACAGCGAGAACATCGCCCCCAGCGCGAACAGGAACCCGAGCAGGCTGCCGAGCAGGCTGGGCAGCGTGTCCTTGATCGCGTCCTCGATCTGGTCGGTGTCGTTGGCCAGCCTCGACTGGATCTCGCCGCTCCGGGCGGCGGCGAAGAAGCCCAGCGGCATCCGCTGCAGGTGGCCGAACAGCCGCGTACGCAAGGAGTGGATGACCCGCTGGGCCATCCGGGCCGAGATCCACGCCTGGGCCAGGTCGACGCCCGCCGCCCCGGCCGCGACGACCGCCGCGAGAGCGGCGATCAGGGCCAGCAGGCCGGGCCGCGGGCCGCCCGCGCCGAACAGGGCGCGGTCGAAGACGACCTGGGTCAGCAGCGGCACGGCCGCGTTCAGCGCGGAGAAGATCGCGACCAGCAGCACGACGAGCAGGACGGCGCGGCGATACGGCGCGAACAGCCGGATGATCCTGCGGGTCGTCACGACGCCTGCCCTCTCGGAGATCTGGAAACGGCGTGCGGCCGATGCCAAGCCGCACGCCGTTATCTTCATCAGTTGGTGTCGGTGCAACCCGGGTGCTTGATGCAGTTGCTCAGCAGCGCCGACTCCGAGGTGCTCGGCTCACGCTCCTGCAGGTTCTGCAGGTCCTGAACGTCGAAAGACATGTTCTCCCCCTCTCTCTGGTTCCGTTCCTTCGGGTATCACCGCGCTCGAAGCGCGGTGAGCTCATGGGCTGGGCGGCCGATGACGTCGTCGAGCGTCCACAGGCGCGGATGTCCGTGACGCAGGCGCAGCAGGAAGGCGAGGACGCCTGCGGCCCCGCCCAGGTAGCTCGGCAGGATCCGGCCCAGGCGGTCGGGCACGTGCAGCCGGCCCGCGCGCCTGACGGCCCGCGCGGTCAGGCAGGTGGCCAGATCCTCCGCCCATCGGTGGTACCGCTCGTCTCCGGTGAATTCGGCCATGTCGAGCAGGAAGTCGCCTTCGCCCGGCAGGCCGTGGCACAGCACCGAGCCCGACTGCCACCTCGTCCGGTGTACGGCGACCGCCGCCTGCTCGGCGAGCTCCAGCGCGATCGGGTCGCCGGTGGCGTGCCAGTAGCGGATGAGGAACGAGCCGACGCCCGACGATCCGCTGCACCAGTGGGGGCGGCGCGGCCGTACGGACTCGGGCTCGTCACGCCGGAACGGCCACCAGGCCGCACCCCGTTCGACATCGGCGTGCGCGTAGAACGTGTGGGCCACCTCGCGCACGGTCTCCAGCCACTCCGCCTGGCCGAAGGCGACGCCCCCGTAGAGCAGGGCGGTGCCGATTCCCGCCAGGCCATGGGCGAAGCCGAAGTGATTGGTGCCGGCGAGGCTGGAGTCATGGGAGGCCGGTGTCAGCCATTGCGGGCGCCCGTCCAGCGAGGACCGCGCGTCGTGCAGGTTCTGGAACATCCGCGCGGCCCGCTCGCGCAGCGCGGCGTCGTCCGCGCGGATGGCCAGGCGCAGGGTGGCCATCGCGCACCCGGCCAGGCCGTGGGTCATGTCGGGGCTGGGATGGTCGGTCGGCAGCCGGTACGCGGCCCGCACCGCGAAGTCCCTCGACTCCGCGTCCCGCGCCGCCTCGTACAACGCCCAGAGGGCGCCGGATCGCCCGGCGTAGAGGCCGGACGGCCAGACGTCCTCCTCGGCGAGGCGGCGGCGGAGCCAGCGCGAGACGGTGCCGGCCTGTTCGGGAGGGAGGACCGGGAGGATGCCGGCCGCGCCGGCGCTCACCGCGCAGGGGTCGGCTTCGAGCCCATAGGTGATGTTGGGCCAGGGGGACGGGCTGTCGGCGCGGTCGTCCATGGTCTCGGCCAGCCAGGCGAGCCCGTCGGCGACCAGGTCGTCCGCGCTCACGCGAGACGGAAGAACGCGTCGCGCGAGGGGCTCTCGGAGCTTGGCCAGGAAGCGCGCGCAGGCGTCGAGCGTCCAGCGGTCCTCGGGTTCGGCGAGCAGGCCCGCCACCATGGGCCGGAGCGCCGCCAGAGCGGGGTTGCCCTCGGCGACCCTGGCCAGGAGGTCGCCGGCGCGGGCGCCCCAAGCCGGGCCGGCCTCCTCGTCCTCCGCCAGGCCGAGCTCGGCGCCGACCGCGAGGAAGTACACCAGCGCGCCGAGGCTGTAGAGATCCGCCGCCGCCGTGGGCGCCTGGCGGAAGGCTCCGGAGTACGGCGCCAGCTCCGGCGCGAGATAGCCGGAGGTGCCGCCGATCATGACGGTGCTGTCCCGCTTGGCCGCGTACTCGAGGTCGACGAGCCGGATCTGGCCGTCGGGCAGGATCATGACGTTGCCGGGGGAGAGGTCCCGGAAGACGTAGCCCTGCTCATGCACCTTCTGCAGCAGGCCGACCAGGCGTGCGACGACCGGTATGACCTGCTCGGCCGGGCAGCCGAAGCCGTCCCGGCCGAGAGGCGTCGCGTGCGCCTCCGTCCATCGGTGCGCGGTGTGGCCGGGCACCAGCTCCTCCGCGAGGAAGGCGTGGCCGCCCTGTTCGAAGAAGTCCACGACGGCCGGCACGCCACCGGTGGCGGCGAGGTCGTCGAGAGCCGAACGTTCGAGAGCCAGCCGGTCCTTGGCGTCCCGGCCGCTGAGGTCGGAGGAGGCATGCGGGCGACCCTCCTTGATGACGACCTCGCGGCCGGTCTTCGTGTCTTCGGCGATGTACACGCCGCCCCTGTTGGCGTGTCTGATCGCCTCCCGCACCACGAACCGGTCGTTGAGCATGACCGCGGACGTCCCTTTTGCGGTCTTTTTTGGTGGTTCAGGGAAAGGGCAGGCCGCGAAGCTCGGCGGGGTGAAGGAGGCCGCCCGTTCGTCGCGGACCAGTTGTCCTCCCGGAGCGCGCAGTCGTACCTCGTAGAACCCGTCGTTGCCCAGCGTCCGGTGCCCGGAGAAGGCGCCATAGCGGTAGTGGACGAGGCCGCCCGCGCGGTAGGGCCGGTCGGAGAGGATCGCCGGGCCAGGCAGTCCCCTGGTGGCCTCGTCGAGGAGGGCGGCCAGGCGGACAGATTCGGCGTCACTGGTCGGGTAGGCGGTCACGAACTTGCCCGCCTGCGCCCGCGCGCAATGCGGGGCGAGCAGCTCCCAGTAGTCGCCTAGCCGGTCGGGGAACTTGAAGGCGCATCCCGCCTCGATGAGCACCCGGGCGACCTGGGCCAGTACGAAGGGAGCCGACAGCATCGTGGCGGAGACGTGCAGCTTCCATCCCTGATCGGGCATCGGATAGCCGTCGGGAGTGACCCGGCACCAGAAATCGGCCGCCTCGATCGCCCAGCCGCCCTCGCCGGACCGGGCCAGCTCGTCGGTCACGAGGTCGCGCAGAATGGTCGCGTCCGCCCCCATGGCACTACCTCCCGAAGTCCGGCGCCGCTCGTGGAGCGCTCCATAGGAGGGTGGCCGACGGGTCTTGCATTTCGCTGACAGGGGCTGTCGGCGCCTGACTGATCGTCAGATGGGCGGCGAGCGACGCCGCGGGTTTCAGCCCAGGAACTTCGCGGTCAGCCCAGGAACTTCGCGGTCGTCGCCACGAACCGGTCGGCGTTGTCGACCCACGGGAAGTGGCCCGCTCGCGGTTGAACGACGAACTCGGCGTCGGGGAACAGCCCGGCGTACTCGGCCACGACGCTCGGGGGCGTGTTCAGGTCGACCTCGCCGGCCAGCAGCAGCACCGGCGCGTCGAAGGCGGCCAGTGCCGCGCGGGTGGCGGCCGGGTCGTAGACGCCCTCGGCGCCGAAGGCGGCGGCGGCCTCGTCGTTTCGATGACCCTCCTGAGCGGCGTGGTGGGCCTGCGCGGCCGCGTCCCACCGGCCGTAGAAGAAGGGGTCGATGGCCGTCCAGCTGTCGTCGGTGGCCTTGCCGCCCATGATCGCCTCAAGGGCCGCGAAGGCGGCCGCGAACCAGGGCTCCTCCTCGCGCAGCCGCGCGACCTCCAGCCGGGCCTCACCGGTGACCGCGAGGCCGACGGCGAAGGGGCTCGGCGTGATCAGCGCGAGTTTGCCGACGCGTCGCGGATGCCGGGCCGTGTACAGGGCCGCGAGGTTCGCGCCGGCGCAGTGCGCGAGCAGGTCGATCCGGTCAAGACCGAGGTGCTCGCGCAGCGCCTCGACGTCGTCGACCAGCCGGTCACAGCGGTAGGAGGTGGTGTCCTCCGGTGTCGCGGACCGGCCGGTGCCCCGAGGGTCCACCATGATCAGCTGTCGATGCGCCGACAGGCCGCCGAGTTCGCCGAGGTAGCCGGCGTCCTGCATCGGGCCGCCCGGCAGGCAGATCAGCGGGGTGCCCGCTCCGAACACGTGGTAGGCCAGGGTGGTTCCGTCAGGCGCGGAGAAGGCAGGCATGGCGTGGATCCTGTCAGCGGCGTTTCGGTCAGGGCGAACGATTATCCCGAGCCCCGGCCAGTGCCCCGAGCCCGGGTCTGGTCGGCGTCCCGGGCCTGGTCAGCGGCCTAGGTCGGCCGGTGCTCTCGGAGACACGGCCTGAGGGTCAGGTGGTGACGATCGCCGCGTTCTCCCCCAGAAGCGCGAGAACGACCGCCGTGTCGAGCAGTAGCGACGGGATCAGCCGGACCCGGAACACCGCGAGTATGGCCGCCACCTCGTCCGCGTGCGCCGTGTCGATCACCGGAACGGGCAGGCGGGCGGCAGCGGCGGCGGCGTCGGCCAGCACCTGCTCGCGCGCCTCGGCGTACTCCGCGCTGCGGGCGATCGGCTCCAGCCGCCGCCACACCTGCGGCATGAAGCCGCCGATCGCGCGGTAGTAGCTCAGCACCCGGGGATGACCGTGCACGGTGCGGATCTCCTCGTACACCCGCGCCAGTTCCTCGCCGGGCGGAGTGCCGTCCGGCACGATGTTGACCGCTTCCGGGGCGACGCCACGCGGGCCCGGATCGGGGGTGGTGCCGTCGAGCGCGAGGGTCGCGGGGGCGCCCACGGTCAGCCCTCGGTACCAGCACGAGGCCAGCAGGAGGATCTCGGGCAGCAGCCGGTGGAACGTGATCGTGTAACGGCGGGTGTCACCGGCCGCCAACGACTCCTCCGGAGCGGGCAGTAGCCCGGCCGGCACGCCCAGCCCCGCCGCGGCCTGCTTGAACTCGGGTGACCCGATGATCGGCTTGAACCGGTTCCAGGCCGGGACGAGGTAGTCAGGGTAGTTCGCGAGCGCCTGGAAGATCGGGCTGACGAACGGTACGCCCAGGTAGCCCGGTACCTCCTCGATCACCTGGGCGGTTTCGGGGGTCAATTCGGGCTTGCCGGGCAGCGACGGCAGGAGCACCGCGCCACGGGCGGCATCGCCGGGCTCCGTCGTGGTGATCGCCTCAGTCCGCGGGCCGACCGACGAGGAGCGCTTCGAAGATTGCATGCAACGTAGGGTACAAATTTGGATCCAATTTCTCAAGAGGCACCGTTTCCGGCCGCAACCGGTTGACCCACCATGCTCCCGACCTGTCCGGGAGCATGGTGGGTCAACCGGCTATGGGCGTCGTGCCGCCCAGGCGGTCCTCGTGGTGCGGACGTGAAGGTCGCCCCGCCGCAGGATGCCGTCGGGCCTTTCGTCGTCGAGAAGGGCGTCGAGTGCGGCCAGGTCGTCGGCGCTCAGCCGCTCGCCCAGCCCGGTTCGCAGGCGTCGCAGGGACAGCTGGGCGTAGCGGCCGGTGGCGGCGGGCAGAGGGGGCGTCAGGTCGACGGTGAAGACCCGTTCGGTCTCGACGGTGAACCCGGCCCTGGTCAGGAGTGGGCCCCAGTCGGCGCCCATATGCGGGAGCCGGGCGCTGCGCTCCTCGGCCATTGCGGCGTGGCAGCGCGCTTCGAGTCCGGGGCGGCCGATGCCGAGGTCATCGGGCAGGAAGCGCGGGAAGGAGTCGATCTCGACCGCCACCAGCAGCCCGCCGGGGCGGAGCGCCGTGCGGACGTCGGTGAGCGTGCGGACGGGGTCCGCCATGTGGTGCAAGGACGAGGCCGCCCACACGAGGTCGACGGGGTCGAGATCGGGCCAGGCCGCGTCCAGATCCGCCTGAACGGTGCGGACACGGTGGGCCACGCCCCGTTCATCAGCCTTGTTCCGGAGGTGGTGCAGATAGGGCGCGGACATGTCCAGCGCGGTCACCTCGGCCTTCGCGAAGCGCTCCAGCAGGGCGAACGTGCCGGTGCCGGTTCCGCTGCCGAGGTCGAGGAGATGGCTGGGGGCCGGGTCGCCGGCGAGCTGGTGGACCCAGGCGGTCACCTCGGACAGGTACGCGTGCAGCACCTCCGCGTCGAGATCCAGCAGTTCGGTCATCACGGCGTCGTCGGATCCGGCCGTGGAGTGGTCGTGGTGGGTTGCCATGTTCGGAGACTATGTCCACCTTGCTCCTCTGGCATAAGGTCTTGCGTATGAAGCAAGACGGAGATCTCGACGGCTTGGTCCGCAAGCGGATCAGGGGCCTGCGTACGGCCCGCGGCTGGTCACTCGACGACCTGGCGGCCCGCTGCTACCTCAGCCCCTCCACCCTGAGCCGGATCGAGACGGGCCACCGGCGCATCAGCCTCGACCAGCTGACCGCGATCGCCCGCGCCCTGGAGACCACCCTCGACCACCTCGTCGAGTCGGTCACCGACGACGATGTGGTGATCAGGCCCCAGCGCAACGAGGCGCGGGGGATGACCATCTGGACGCTGAGCCGGGAGCCGGGGCCGAACGGCATGACCGTGGCCAAGATGCGCCTCACCAAGCCGCCCCCGAGGGACCCCGCCGAGCTGAAGGTCCACCCCGGCAGGGACTGGTTCACCGTTCTGTCGGGAGCCGTCGTACTGCTGCTGGGGGAGCGGACCATCGTGGTCGAGACCGGTCAGGCGGCGGAGTTCTCGACCATGATCCCCCACGCCTTCGGCGCCCACGACGGCCCGGCCGAGATCCTGACCATCCTGGAGCACGACGGAGAGCGCACCCATCTCCGCTCATCGCCGTGACCGGGCCTTCAGGACAGGTACAGCCCGGCGGACATCCGCAGGGCGTCGAGCCGGCGGCAGGCCGCGGCCTGCACGTCCTCGACGTGGATCCGCGCCTGCCGCTCCGCGCCCTCACGGTCGCGGTTCGTCAGCGCCTCGACGATGCGCTGATGGCCCGCCACACACGTGACCACCTCGTCCGGGGTGAAGAGGACGGCCATGTTGTACGTGATGCCGAAGTCGCGGTTGCGCAGCCATTCGTCCAGCAGCCGGCCGTTGCCCGAGGCCCGCACGATGGCCTCGTGGAAGTCGCGGTTCATCCGCCCCAGCTCGGCCCGCGGGCGCTGGATGAAATCCGCCATCGGCCCGTCGTAGAACGCGGCGATCGTGTCCAGTTGCTCCTCGGACGCGCGCACGGCGGCCAGCCCGGTGGCCATCGACTCAAGGGCGCACCGCACCTCGTAGATCTCGCGGATCTCGTCCGGCGTGTGCTCGCGCACCACCCAGCCCTGCCGCTCCCGGACGACCAGCCCCTGGTCGACCAGCCGCATCAGCGCGACGCGTACGGGAGTGCGGCTGCTGTTGAGCCGCGCCGCCACCTCGTCTTCCGGAAGCCGCTGGTTGGGCCGGTATTCGCCCTGGAGGATCGCGGCGCGTATGTGCTCGTACGCCTGATCGCCGAGCGACTCCCCGCTACCCGCACGGGGCCTCCTGCGCTTGACCGCAGGCTCCTCCGCACGTGCCTCGCCGGGTCGTTCGGCCATCAGTCCTCCGGTCCGTCGCCTGTCATGGAGATTCTCCCAGTATGCGATGAGATCCAGAAACCTGAGGATCCTGCGATCAAAGTGCCGTTGACTAAGGTTGTGGCCGTGTCAGGTGTGGCTCAGTTAGAAGTCCCACGGGTGTCCGAGGACGTGCCGGACGTCGTGGTCGTGGATGGGCAGGCGCAGTCCTACAGCGGCAACGTCCATGAAGAGCTCAAAGTGGTTCTCGTGCTCGACTCCGGTTTCACCGTACGCAGACGCGGCACGACATTCCACGCCGCTCCCGGCCAATTACTCGCTCTCCATCCGGATGACGCCCATTCCGGGCAGCCGGATGATCCCGGGTCGGCGCACTGGCAGATCATGTGCGTGTCACCATCCTTGATCGCCGAGGTCGCCGCGCCTGACGCCGTGCGCTACGGGGACCCGGTGATCCGGGACGGCGGGCTGGCCGACCGCTTCCGGTCCGTACACAGCTCTCTCTACCTGCCGCCGGGGCAAGCCGGTTCGGCGCTGCGGCAGGAGACGGGGGTGCTGGAGTTCGTCGCCGCGCTGGCTCGGCACGCCTACGATCCCGAGGGCGGGAGGGACACCAGGCAGCGGGCCCCCGAACTCGTACGCGAGTATCTGCGGGCGAACCTCTCCCGCAACGTGACGCTGGACGAACTCAGCGCGATCGCGGACCTCAGCAAGTATCGGCTCGTCCGCGCGTGCACGGCGCGGTTCGGTCTGCCGCCGCACAAGCTGCACCTGCGTCTCCGGCTGGATCGGGCCAGGGAGTTGCTCCGGCGCGGCGCGGGGATCGCCGAGGTCGCGTACGAGACGGGATTCCACGACCAACCCCACCTGACCCGGGTGTTCGCGCGAGCCTATGGGATGACCCCGGCCATATATCAGTCGACCTATCGAGGCACGACCTGGACCTCGCGCTGACCCCGGGCAGGGCAAGTGGCGGGGCAAGAACGTGCAATACGGATGCCGATCACGGTCGATAGGTTCCTTCGCGTCGCCAACTTGGCGCGAATGTGAAGGAGATTATGTGATGCGGTACCGACTGCTTGGTCGCACCGGTTTGAGGGTGTCTGAGGCGTTCCTTGGCACGATGACCTTCGGGCAGGACTGGGGATGGGGCGCCTCCACCGAGGAGTGCCGCAAGATGTTCGCCGCCTATGCCGAAGCCGGCGGGAACGTGATCGACACCGCCAACCGCTACACCGAGGGCAGCAGCGAGCAGATCGTCGGGGAACTGCTCGGCACCGACCGCGACCGCTTCGTGCTGTCCACGAAGTACACCCTGACCATGGACGGCACCGACCCCAACGCCGGCGGCAACCACCGCAAGAACCTGGTCCGTTCGGTCGAGGCCAGCCTGCGCCGGCTGGGCACCGACTACATCGACCTGCTGTGGGTGCACATCTGGGACCCCAGCACACCCATCGAGGAGACCATGCGGGCTCTGGACGATCTCGTACGGGCCGGGAAGGTGCTGTATGTCGGAATCTCCGACGCGCCCGCCTGGCTGATCTCCCGCGCGAACACCATCGCCGAGTTCCGCGGCTGGACGCCGTTCGCCGGCCTCCAGCTGCCCTACAGCCTGGTCAAACGCGACATCGAGCGCGAGTTGCTGCCCATGGCCGCCGCTCTGGAGCTGTCGGTGGCCGCATGGTCGCCCCTGGCCGGCGGCGTCCTGTCCGGCAAGTTCACCCGGTCCGGTGCCGACGGTCCGTCCCGGGTCGACCGCGCCACCATCTCCGAACGTGACCTGAGCATCGCGCGCACGGTGGACGCCGTGGCCGACGAGCTCGGTGTCTCCTCCTCGCAGGTCGCCATCGCGTGGACGCGGGCGCACCGGCCCTGGATCCACCCGATCCTGGGCGCCCGCACCCTGGACCAGCTGACCGACAACCTCGCCGCCATCGACCTGGAACTGCCAGAAGAGGCGGTGCAGCGGCTGGAGCAGGCCGCCTCGATCGACCTGGGCTTCCCGATGGAGTTCATCATGGACACCACCACCGACTTCGTCTACGGACCCAGCGGAAAGCTGGTCGACGGCCGCCCCGTCGGATAAGCGCGCCGCCGGGCCGGATCGGCGGCTGAGCCACCCCTTTTGAAACAGGAGCCTCCCATGAGGTCTATTCGTCATGCCTTCCTGGCCGGAGCTCGCCGGCTCTCGGCGGTCATCGCGGTCGGCGCCGTCCTGGCCACCGCGCCCGCCACGGGCCCGCGAGCGAACGCAGACACCTGCGACCAGGCCTGCCAGATCGACTGGGCCTGGACCGCCCAGCGGCAGAACGCCCTGCCTCGTACCCCCTTCTACGACGCTCCCGACCCACTGCCGTGGGCGCCGAGCGGAACCCTGATCCGCGCGGCGGCCACCTCCGACTACGTGGTGGAGAACAAGCCGGTCAAGGCCGTCCGCGTGCTGTATCACTCCCGTACCTCCCGGGGCCGGGACGTGGCGGTCTCCGGCGTCGTCCTGGTGCCGCAGGACCGCCCGCGCCCGGCGGGCGGCTGGAAGGTGGTCGTGGACGCGCACGGCGCCAGCGGCATCGCCGCGGACTGCGCGCCGTCGCTGATGCGCGACCTGTACCACGGCAACCAGATGGTCCGCTTCCTGGAGCGGGGGTACGCGGTCGTCGCCCCGGACTACGCGGGCCTGGGCACGACCGGCCGTCCGGAACTGGTGAACAAGACCGCCGAGGCGGAGGACATCGCCGGGGCGGTGCGGTCCGCGCGCCAGGCGGTTCCGGACCTGTCGGGCGACTGGGTGCTGTGGGGCCACTCCCAGGGCGGCGGCGCCGCACTCGGCTTCGCCGAACGCCAGGGGACACGCCCCGAGCCGGGCTACCGGGGCGTGGTCGTCACCTCGCCCGCCGCCGACCTGCCCGCGCTGGCCGCCCACGTGGCCACGACCGTCCCGTACGGCGGGTTCGCCCCGCTGCTCGCGCAGGGCGCCGCCTACAGCGATCCGAAGATCGACATCGGACGTCTCCTGACCCCCGCCGCCCTGTCCCGCCAGGACGCCGCCCGGAACGGTTGCCTGGGCGTGGCCACCGCGGTCTACGGAGATCTGACCGGTCCGGCACTGGTCCAACCGGGCTACTCCGGCGACCCGCGCTTCACCCGATACCTGCGCGACAACAGCCTCGGCCGCAAGCGCGTCGTCGGCCCGGTGCTGTTCCTGCAAGGCGGTGCCGACACCGTGACCCCTGAGCCGATCAATGCCCAGGTCGCCGCCCGCCTCCGCGCCACAGGCTCGCACATCACCTACCGCGTGTACGACGGTCTCGAACATGACACGTACGGCACTGCGATGGGCATCGACGACGGCGCCATGCCCGACATCCTCGCCTGGATCGGCGCCCGGTTCGCCGCCGTTGAGATCCCTTGATGCGAGTTCTGACCCGGCGTTCCCGGGCGAACATCCGGTGAACGCCGAATGTCGGAAAAGCGTAGATGTGATCGTGACGACAGAGAGACACTTCGGACATATCAGACCGTGAGCATGATCACATGACGACTCCGTCCTCGCGATTAACGGTGACCGATGGCAGAAGCCCCTTCTGAGGGGCCGTCGCGGCCGCCCCTCGACATCGATCACGATCAGCTCAGGAAGCACGCGGCGCCCGCCTTCGACGACGCGTCCGCGGCGGTGCGGCGGGCCGTCGGGAAGGCCGCCGATGCGCTGAGCGCACTGGGTGGCTGGCCGGTGAACGAGCCGGCCGACAAGGCGTTCGTCGAGTGGTACAAGCCGAAGCGCGACGAGATGCTCCGCATGATCGAGGACTTCGCGGCCGTGTACGGGGACATCGCCGACGGCATCCTGACCATGCGCCGCAATGTGGCCACCGTCGACTGGGGCATAGCCGACGACATCAAGATCGCGGACGTGCCGGTCTACACCTGGCCGGTGGAGGGCACCCCGTGATCCCCCTCAGGCCGATGCTGTCGCCGACGGCCTTGAGCGGGGCCAGGGTCCTGTCACCCGCCAGCCTGATGACGACCCTGCTGCTGGCCTCAGCCGGGACGATGGTCGCCCTGCGCGTCTACGCCGGCGTCACCGCGCCGGAGATCGACCCGGCGGAGCTGCGCAAGGCGGCCGCCGCCTTCCGCGAGCTGGCCGACGACCTGAACGGCCCGGAGCAGCCTCCCCCGCACGGCCACACCGGCGGCGTCGCCGGGATGGCCGACAGCGCCGCCGCCTCGGTGTGGAACAACAACGGCGGTCAGGGAGTGGACGCCTTCGCCCAGCTCTACATCCTGCGGATCATGGGCTTCCCCGCCGCGTTCGCCAAGGACTGCCGGGTGCTCGCCGCCGGCTGCGACGCGTACGCCGACCTGGTGGAAGGGGTGCGCAAGCAGCTCGCCGAGCTGGACAAGGCGATCGTGCAGCTCCTGTGGCTGGTCTGCTTCCAGCCGTTCACGACCATGTTGTACGGCGTGGCGCAGGCGATGGCCGCCGCCCAGATGGCGCGGCTGGTGAAGCTGGCCCAGACGGTCAAGGCCGTCTTCGGCGTCAACGTCGGCCGGATCCTGCAGATCTGCCTGCCGAAGTACGTGCTGACCACGCTCAACTACGCCGCCATCGACGGCCCCGCCTACGCCGCCGGTGCGCTCACGCTGGACGCGGCGAGCGACGCCGCCCACGGCCGGCCGACGAGGTCGGCGGGCGAGAACACCAGGGAGTTCGGCGGGATCGTCGCCGGGAACACCGGCTACATCCTCGGCTACGACGTGGCCAAGCTGGGCCTGCCCGGTCCCGCCACGCGGGGCGGCGAGCTGGTGGCGCGGCTGTTCGGCTCGGGGTTCGGCTACACGCCGGTCAAGAGCGCCCTGGACGGCGACGGCGAGATCATGACGACGCCGGAGGAGTGGGCGAGCAAGGTGGAGGGACACGGCCTGCGGGCGCTCATCTTCCCGCCGGGCTGGAAGTTCGGCCGCTGAGTCCCACCAGCCATTCAGCCGGTGCTGTGCGGCGAAGGGATGACCCGAGTTGATCCCCTCTCAAGCACCCGGCAGGATATCCGGACGTCCTTTACCCTCAATTTACGGATGACATGTCATACCGAAAGCTCCTGCCAGCGATCATCCTCGCGGCCGCGATCACCACTACCGCCGCGCCTCCGGCCAGCGCCAACGGCTTCGGCAGCGCCAACGGCTGCTGCCCCTTCGCCGACAACGGCAAGCACTGGTACAACTACGCGTCCCTGGAGACCCGTACCAGGACCGCCGTGAAAGCCGCTCTGCTCAACCTGGACTCCCAGACTGACATGACCGTGGCCCACGACACCACCGCGGACCCGAGCACCGACGTCGAGTCCTTCGACCAGTACTACGTCGACCACTGGGGCCTCGACTGGGACGGCTCCAGCACGGGCTACAACCTGTTCGCGTACTCGAAGTGCGTCAAGACCGTCGCCCCGGCCGACAGCAGCCAGCCGTGGCGTTGCGACCAGTACGAGGTCCGCTACGATCTGGCCGACATCGACTGGATGACCGCGACCCAGCGGCAGGCCCTGGCCTGTCACGAGGTCGGGCACACGGTCGGGCTCGACCACTCCACCGAGTCGACGTCGTGCCTGAAGACCGGAGCGCACAAGATCATCAAATACAGCGCGCATGATGTCGCCCACATCAACGGCCGCTACTAGGAGACCGGCGATGCGAAACCTCAAACTCCTCACGGCCGTCGCCGCCTGCGCCACCGCCGCGCTGACCGGATGCGCCCAGCAGGCCGCCCCGCAGGCCGGTCAGCAGCCGCAGCGCTCGTTCTGGTCCCAGCTCCACACGGACGCGGGTGGGACGGGCCAGTACCTCTTCGACTCCCTGGAGGACATCACCCCCGGCGCCCGGCCGTCCGGCGCGTTCCGCCCGGCCGCCGCGCTGGTGGAGGGCACGGTCGTCGGCGTAGAGCCGGGCATCGCGTACGCCTCGGACGACGACTCGCTGACGCCGCGGGTCGTGCCATACGAGAGCCAAGAGGCCGCGATCCGCTGGGCCAGCGTCGTGGTCAAGGTGGACAAGGTCCTCGCCGGCAAGCTCGGCCGCGGGTACACCGGGGGACAGATCCGGCTCCGGGTCGAGCAGCCCACCGGCACAACGCTCGACGGCCTGCGCCAGTCGATCGGCACGGCCGGCCGCGGCCTGTTCTACGTGGACAACGCCCTGGACCGGGTCAAGCGGCGGGCCGCGTCGCCGCAGGCGCAGGCGTACCAGGCGTCCGTGCAGCTCCCGATCGGCCAGGGGGTGTTCGTCGAGGAGAAGCCGGGGGCGGCGCTCGTCGCCCCCCTCGCGGACGAGGACCGTGCCGCCCAGCTCCTGGGTACCGACGGCCGGCAGGCGCAGCTCAGGTCCACCGGGGACTCCCCGCTGGCGCAGCTCCGCGGCCGGGCCCAGGAGTCGGCCTGCGAGAAGGGCACGGCGACAGACAAGGCCGCCTGCTGACGGATGCCACGGCTGAGAGGCCCCCGACGGGGCCCTCAGCCGTGCTCTCACCGCCGCGCCCGCTCACCTGGCCAGGTCGCGGACCAGCGACGGGTAATCCTTCAGGGTGATGTTCTCGGCGAAGTCGTCCGCCATCTTCATCATGAGCTTGAGCATGAAGCTCGCCTTGAACATCCAGTTGCGCATCCGGATCCGCCCCTTCGACGGAGGCGCCAGCCACGGACCGGCGTTGCCCTTCTCCGAGACCTTGGCGTACTCGCGGAAGCCCTCCTCGTACCGCCGGAACGCCACCCGGTGGTCGCCGTTGGCCGCCGCCAGCTCACCCGCCAGCACGTACGCCCCCACCAGCGCCAGCCCTGACCCGAACCCGCCCAGCGTGTTGGCGTAGGCCGCGTCACCCAGCAGCGCCACCCGCCCCTGGGAGTACCGGTCGATCTTCACCCGGCTGATCGAGTCGAGGTAGAAGTCGCCGGTGCGGCGCACCGCGTCCAGGATCTCGGGCGTCCGCCACCCCATCCCGGCGTAGGCGTCGAGGACGACCCGCTTCATCGCCTCGGTGTCGTAGCGGTCGTAGTCGAGGCGCGGGGCGGCGAAGACGAAGAAGGCCGACGCCTTGGGACCGCCGGCGGCGACCATCCTGCCTGGCTCGTTGTACATCTTCGCGTTCGCGCCGAACCGCTCGGGCACCTCGGCCAGGGCGTAGTAGTGGCCGAGGAACTCGACGTAGTCCGACTCGGGGCCGAAGACCAGCCGCCGGACGTTCGAGTGGATGCCGTCGGCCCCGATCACCAGGTCGAACGTGCGGGGCGCGGAGCGCTCGAAGGTGGCGTGCACCCCGCCCGGGGTCTCGGTGAGTGAGGTGATCGAGTCGCCGAAGACGTACTCGCAGCCGGCTTCGACACTCCTGTCGTAGAGCAGGCGGGCCAGGTCGCCGCGGTGGATCTCCAGCTCGCCGCCGCTGAACTCGCCGGGCATCACCGCGAGCGTCCGGCCGCGCGCGTCGACGAAGGCCTGGTCGGTACCGCCGGTCTGCAGGCGGCGCACGTCGTCCAGGATGCCCATGCGGCGCAGGACCGTCATGTGGACCTCACCCTTGAAGTCGACGGCCTGGCCGCCGGGGCGCAGGCCGGGGGCCTTCTCGACGATCGTGACGCGGAAGCCGTAGCGGGCGAGCCAGTAGCCGAGGGCGGGGCCGCCGACGCTGGCACCGGAGATGAGGACGTTGGTGTTCTGCATGTCCCCGACTCTCGCGGGGCGCGCTGACACCCTGAGGACAACCGGCTGACAGTGCGTCCCCTTAACCGACGAGGACTGACAGCGCCTCGTCGCCGCTCAGCGCGGCTCCCGTGGCGAAGTGGGCGGCGAACACGTCCGCGCCCAGCCGCTCGGTCGCCGCCGCGGCGACCATGGCGACGTCCCGATCACCCGCGACGGTCGTACCGCGCAGCGCCACCCCCACGCCCAGCAGGTACGCCGCCCGCTCAGCCGCTCCGTCGAGCAGCGCCAGCCCCGCGTGGCCCTCGGCGATCTCGGCCGCGTCCGTCGGCACCACCGTGCGCGCCAGTTCCAGCGCCTCCCCGTGCCTGCGCCTGGCCTCGGTGAGATCTCCCTCGGCCGCGGCCAGCCGGCCCAGCGCGGTACAGGCGAATGGCCTCATGCCCTCGGTCGCGTACGAGCCGGGAACGGCGGCGTCCAGCACGGCGGTGTAGCGGGCCCGCGCCTCGTCGTACTGACCGGAGAACCGCGCCAGGTCGCCCCACGCCATGTTCAGCAACGGCAGCCCGCGCGACATGCCCGTCCGGCGGGCCAGCTCGGTGGCGCGTTCGAGATCGGCGCGGGCCCCGTCCAGGTCGCCTTCCCGCGTCAGCCCCGCCGCCCTGCGGCACAGCACGTCCACCAGCTCGTCCGCCGCGCCGAGCTGGCCGTTCAGGTCCACGGCCTGGCCCCAGAGCCGCCTGGCGGCCGCCCAGTCGCCGCGCCGGCTCGCGATCATCGCCAGCCATTCGTGGCTCTGCGCCATCCCCCAGCGCTCGCCGAGGGCGCGAAAGCGGGTCAGCGTCTCCTCCAGCCGCTGCTCACCCTCGGCCACCTGGCCGTCGTGCAGGAGGATCAGCCCTTCTCCCAGCATGGACACGGCCCGGCTCCACGGGTCGGAGCCGAGCAGTCGCCCGCGGCGCCGGGTGGACACCGCGTCTGCCGGGCCCGCCGTCATGCCCCACAGCACGGCCAGGAACGGGTGCCGCAACTCGCCGTCCAGCGTCGTCATGATGTCCACGGCCCGCGCCCACCGCTCGGGGGACACCTCCGGTACGGCCTGCAGCACGCACATGACGTACTCCTCTTCCAGCCCCGCGACCGGCTCGTCACCCATCAGATGGAGCAGCCGCATCGCGGACGAGGCGATCTGTTCGCGCCGCCCGCTCAGCCACGAGTACACCGACAGGGCCGCGACCAGCCGCGACGCCGTCTCCGGATCGTCCTCGACGGTGTGCCGGAGCGCGGCCCGCAGGTTGTCGTACTCGGCGGAGAGCCTGGCCAGCCAGTCGAGCTGTTCGGCCCGCCGCAGCCACGGGTCGGCCCGCCGGGCCAGATCGAGGAACCAGGCGGCGTGCGCGTCGCGGGTCCGCCGCTGCTCTCCCGCCTCGGTCAGCCGCTCGGCGCAGAACAGGCGGATCGTGTCCAGCATCCTGTAGCGCCCGCCGTCGGCCTCGATGAGCGATTTGTCGACCAGGTCGGCCAGCACGTCGCCGTCACCGCAGACGAACTCGGCCGCCTCCAGCGACGCTCCCCCCGCGAACACCGAGAATCGCCTCGCCACCTCCTGCTCCTGTGGGGTGAGCAGGCTCCAGCTCCACTCGACCACCGCGTGGAGGGTGCGGTGCCTGGCCGCCGCCGTACGGTCGCCGCGGGAGAGCAGCTTGAAGCGGCCGTGCTCGTTCAGGCGGTCGGCGATCTCCGCCGGGGTGAACGTACGCAGCCGCGCCGCCGCCAGCTCGATGGCCAGCGGCAGACCGTCCAGCGTGGCGCAGATCCCCGCGCAGACCTCCATGACCTCGGGATCGGCGCTGAACCCGGGCCGGACGGCGGCGGCCCGCTCGGCGAACAGCCGTACGGCCGGATAGGTAAGGGCCTCGGCGGGATCGATGCCCGGCGGCGGCACGGCGAGCGGCGCGAGGGGGACCAGCATCTCGCCGGTGAGCCCGAGCGGCTCCCGGCTGGTCGCCATGATCGCGACGCCGGGGCAGGCGTCCAGCAGCCGCCGGACCAGTTCGGCGGCGGCGGCCACCACGTGCTCGCAGTTGTCCAGCACGAGCAGCGCCGGCTGGTCGGCGAGGGCGGAGACGAGCCGGTCGACCGGGTCGGGACGGTCCAGCGCGGGCACCTGCAACCCGGCCTCGCGCAGCCCTAACGCGCCCAGTACGGCCGGGGCCACCTGAAGCCCGTCGTCGACCGACGACAGATCGGCGAACCCCGCCTCTCGCCCCGGACCCGCCCGGTGGACGGCCTCGACGGCGAGCCGCGTCTTGCCCATGCCCCCGGGGCCGACGATGGTGATCAGCCGGGCGTCGCCGAGCGCGACGATCCTGGCCAGCTCCTCCTCCCGGCCGACGAGCCGGTTGAGCGGCACGGGCACCCGCCGCCGGGGAGCCTGCTCCCGCCGTTCCTCGCCACGCAGGATCGCCAGGTGCAGGGCCGCCAGCTCAGGAGCGGGATCGGCCCCCAGCTCGTCGGCCAGCAGCCGCCGTACCTCGTCGTAGACCGCCAACGCGGCGGCCTGCTGCCCGGAGGCGTGCAGCGCCCGCATGAGCTGACCGCGCGGCCGCTCGCGCAGCGGATGGGCCGCCACCAGCTCGCGCAACTCGGCGACCGAGGTCCCGCCGGGCAGGGCCAGCTCGGCCTCCGCCAGATCCTCCCTGGCCGTGAGCCGCGCCTCCTCCAGCCGCGCCACCTGCGGCGCGGCGAACGGCGCGTCGGCCACATCGGCCAGCGCGGGCCCCCGCCACAGGGCCAGCGCCTCCCTCAGCACCCGCGCGGCCGACTCGTGCTGCCCCGCCGCCAGCAGCCTCCGCCCGTCCCGGGCCAGCCGCTCGAACCGGTGCGCGTCGATGTCCTCCGCCTCCACCGCCAGCCGATAACCGGCGCCGTGGAACTCCACCAACCCGGCCGGCAGATTCCGGCGCAGCCGGGAGACGTGAGCCTGGATGGCGTTGGCCGCCCCGGCGGGCGGGTCGTCGCCGTACTGACCGTCGATGAGCCGCTCCACGCTGACCAGCTGCCCGGCGTCGAGCAGCAGCAACGCGAGCAGCGCCCGAGGGCGCGGCCCACCCACGGCGACCGCTTCACCGGCGGCCGTCCGCACCTCAAGCGACCCAAGGATCCCGAACTGCACGGCACCGATTCTGTCCCATTCGATGAACTCCTCGTCCTCGGCTCTGGCCAGACCGGTCACCTGCCAGCCGCGGTCCCGCGCGAGCGAGACGACGTACCCCCCGACCGCCCCGGCCGCCCCGGTCACCAGCAACTGGTCGCCGTCGCTGGGTGCGTCACCAAGGAGATCGATGATCTGGGCGGCGGCCAGCCCGTTGAGCGGTACCGTCGACGCCGCGATCAAGTCCAGCCCGCCGGGAACGACGGCGACGCCGGCGGCCCGCACGACGAGCTGTTCGGCGTAGGTGCCGAAGTCGCGGTCGAAGCCGTCCACCAGGCCGGCGACCGGCGTGCCGGCCCTCAGGTCCACGCCGCGGCCGGTCGCGACGACAGTCCCGGAGAAGTCCCAGCCCAGGCCGGTGTGCTCGGGCTGGTTGACCAGCCCCATGGCATGGAAGAGGCCGCGGGCGACCGCGAGGTCGACGGGATTGACCGACGCGGCGGCGATCATGACCCGGACCTCACCGGGCCCGGGCTCGACGACGGGAACGTCGATGATCTCAATCGAGTCGGGTCCGGTCGGGGTGCGGACGGCTGCCGTACGGAAGGTCGGGATGCTCATGGTTTCGCTCCTCATGGCTGGGGGTCCCGGTAGCAATCGCGGAAAAACAACGAACCCGTCTCTGACCTGCGTCGCAGCCAAGCAGTTGTGGGGGGTGGTCGGTCCAACTACGGTCGCGTCGTCGGCATCGTCGGCCTGTCGCATACCGGCCGGCGGGTGGCACACCTGCTGCGGTCCTTCGACCTCACCGTGCTCGCGAGCGACCCCTACGCCACCGAGGCGGACGCCCAGGCCCTCGGCACGACCCTCGTTCCGCTGCCCGACCTGCTGCACCGCAGCGACATCGTGCCCCTGCACGCGCCGTCGCTGCCCGAGACCCGGAACCTGCTGAACGCCGACCGCCTCGCGCTGCTTCCCGACCACGCCACGGTCATCAACACCGCCCGAGGCAGCCTGATCGACACCGGCGCGCTCACCGCCGAATGCGTGAGCGGGCGGCTCAGCGCGATCCTCGACGTCACCGACCCCGAACCGCTGCCGGTCGACTCACCGCTGTTCGGGCTGGCCAGGTGGGTGTACGGCCCGGTTCAGATCTCGGTCGTGACGTTCACCTCCGTCGGTGGGGCCTCATGCGCCGCCGAGCTCGCAGCGGTTCAGTCCGCCAGGTCGACGACCAGTCCGGCGAGCTGGGCACAGCCGTGGACAGACCTCTTTCGGCGTAGCCGTTCCACGTGCGCCGAGGCGGCGGTACGGTCCCAGGGCCGGATGTGCGAGCGAGGGGGCAAGGATGCTGGAAGAGGCATTGGTGGCTCTGGCCGCGGCGGGCGGCACCGCGGTGGTCCAGGCCGCCGGCAATGCGGTCACATGTGCGCCAGGCCCGCACGCGCCGGGCTCAGCCTGCTTTGTAGGAACCTTCAGGCGGTGGTCGCGGTGGGGCCGACCCGCGGAGTTCTGGTCACCACCGAACCGGCCCGGCGCCGCTGCCCCGAGTTGCCGACCGCGCTGCATGGCGCGGCGCACGGCTGCTCGACAACACAGGTAACGGACACCACGTCGTCGTGAGAGTGGGACCTGCGGTACCCACACTCGCCGAGGTGACGTTGTCCTACCGGGGCGCGGTACAGGCGGCCCGGGTCGCTGACACCATGCCGATGTTCCGGCCGGTTGTCGAGTTCGGGAACTCAGGTCTACCGGCTACTCGCCGGCCTCCCCGTCCGTCTTGGCTTCCGGGCCAGCTCGACTCGATGGTGGGCCGGCTCCTGAACACCGATCCCATCGTCTTCGCCACCGCGGAGCTGTTCCTCGACCGCGCCGGCGACGTCCGCGCCGTCGCGGACCGGTGCACTCGACTGCCGTCGCGGATTCAGCCCGCCGGAAACAACTCCTTTGGCGTCATCGCAGCGAGCTGCATCCCTTCCCATCGGTACCGTCCTCGCCGCCGAACAGCCAGTTCGCAGAGGCCCGCGGCCATCATCGCCGTCATGACCCTGAAGGGATGTTCCGCCTAGGTCAGCGCAGGATTCGGCTGACTGTTGGGTGAGGGAAACATGGTGGCACAGGGATTCAAGATGGCACTGACGAGGAGTGCGGCCACCCAGCGCGGCGGTTGCACAAACCGCGGCGTTCGCGCTTACAGGGCACGGCAGGTCCTGAGGTAGCTGAGGAACGAGGCCTGCAGCCCAGTCACGTGCGTTTCGTGCATGAGTGCGCTGGTGACGGATCCGCTGCGTGAGGTGAGGCGGTGAAGGAACGTGGCCGCGTTCTTCGCGAGATTCTGGTAGACCGCCACGTCTCCGAGGATCTCTCGGTCGTTGAAGGTCACGTGAAGCTTGGTAGCAGGCAGGGTGTCACCCATTGCTTGAAGACGAGCGAAGACCTGACTGTCTGCATTGACAATGCCGGGGCTGCCCGCGCCGATGCTCTCGAAGAAGGTGCTATTGGTGAGCCAGGCGTAGAGACTGAAGAGTCCGCCGTAGGAATAGCCGAAGAGGCCGTGACCGCTCGGGGCAGTGCCGTAGTCGCGTTCGATCCGCGGGTGTAGATCGTCGGTAAGGAAGTTCAGGAACATATCCCCGCGGCTGTCGCTCAATTCAGCGAGGTAGGCGTCGGCTTGCTCGCGAGTCATCGTGCCCGCTTCGACCCCCATCTCCATCGCATCGATGTACTCCTTCGCGATGGGTTCGCCGGGGGGCACGAGGTCGCGGTTGCGCAACCGCTCCCAGTGCTCTGCTTCCTCGCCTGCGTAACCCACGCTGACTTGGACGTAGGGCTGAATCGACTGCATGGGGTCCAGTTGCGTGACGATGAGTGGGGCGGTCATGCCCACGGCCCAGTTGCCGTCGAGCACGTACACGACAGGCGCTTGCGCCGCGGCAGGGTCGTAGCGCGGTGGCGTGGTGACCCAGACGCCGTAGTCGTGCCCACCGCTGGAGCGCACCTCAAAGTAGTCGGTGTGGGCGAGGCAGCCCTGCCACATGGTGCTCATCTGAGGTCCTTTACGATTTGGCCGGCCTGGATTACGAGGACGGCGTTGGTGGGGTCGGAGAACAGTTCTGGGTCTTCGAGCGGGTTGCCGTTCCAAAGAACGAGGTCTGCCTGCGCGCCGGGAGTGATGACACCCACCTGGCCGGACAGGCGGAGGATCTCGGCGTTGGTCTGGGTCGCCGCCACGAGCGCTTCCATCGGCGTCTCGAGGGCTGCGCGCAGGCTGAGTTCTTTGCCGCGACGGTCCTGGGCCGGACCGATGAGATCGGAACCCAGCCCGATCCGTACTCCTGCGTGCTTGGCGACAGCGAGCGCCTTCGTCATCTGCTCGCGTGCGCCCTTGGCTCGGTCGCGGGTCGACTCGGCGAGACCTGCTCCGGCGGTGTCGTGCAGCAGTTGCTCGACGACAGCGAAGGTGGGCACGAGGGCAACCTCGCGAGCGGCCATCATGGTCGCTGTGGATTCGTCGA
This sequence comes from Nonomuraea sp. NPDC049028, assembly GCF_043197735.1. Classification (NCBI taxonomy): domain Bacteria; kingdom Bacillati; phylum Actinomycetota; class Actinomycetes; order Streptosporangiales; family Streptosporangiaceae; genus Nonomuraea; species Nonomuraea sp. NPDC049028. The sequence continues at coordinate 830,360 of NZ_JBICTR010000004.1, read as the reverse complement.
GGCTAGTGCCGTGCTCGACACAGCGCACCCCGGCCTCGACCGCATTTCGTATGCCCTCGTTGTTGTGGGCGTGAACTGTCACATAGGTGTTCCGTGCCGCAGCTTCTTGAACTGCAACAGCGATCTCTTCGACGGTGAACTGGGTGTCGGTCAGTCGATCATGTGCGCCCACCACTCCGCCGGTCACGCAGAGCTTCAGGAAGGAGGCTCCGCGGCGGAAGGCTTCGCGGACGTTGTGTCGCAGCTCGTCCGCGTTGCCCGCCATCATGGAGAGGGCGCACAGGCCCGCGATGTGGTGGCTGCTCCACAGCTCGGTGGGTTCCCATTCGGCTCCGTAGTAGCCGTGCCCGCCGATCTGGCACTGAACAGGTCCGCACGACAGGACGCGCGGCCCTCTGACCTTGCCCTTCGCGATCGCGGTGACGACACCGCCGTCGATCCCGCCGGTGTCGCGAACGGTGGTGAAGCCGGCGTCGAGCGTCGCGCCGGCCGTGGCGAAGATGTCCGCCGCGATCTCGGCGGCGCTTATCTGAAACGAGAAGTGCGGCTGGATCGGGCTCGACAGGCCCAGGTGGACGTGAGCGTCGATCAGGCCGGGCGTCATCGTCAATCCCTCGGCATCGAGACGCTCGCCGTGCGCGCTGGAGGCACCGAGTTGGGTGATGCGGCCGTTCTCGATGGTGATGTCGAGGTTGCTGGGATCGCGCCCCGATCCGTCGATGACCGCCGCGCCGACTACATGAGCAGGTCCCATAGTCGATCCTCCGCCGTTGCGAGCTGACTGCGACCATGTGCGAAGCAACACGGAACCGCCAATCTTTCTTTTCCAATGGATAAACTGTGGGAGTGATCCTGTCAACCTCGGAACGCAAGGGCAGCGCGCGCGAGCGACTCCTGGCACGGCTTCTCGACGCCTTCGGCGAGGCCCTTCCCTCGCCGGAGATGTCGCTCCGTGAGATCGCCGCCCGGATCGAGACCAGCCACGCCCTGTTGCGATACCACTTCGGGTCACTCTCGGGCGTCTTGGCCACCATGCTCAAGGCGCAGCGATCCCGTGACAACGAGGCACTTTTGGCGGCCGCCCAGCAGGGCACCTTCGACGATTTCGTTGTGGCGATCTGGCGTACTTACACCCGGCCAGAGCAGCTGCCGCGTGCCCGCGGCTTCTTCTACGTCGTCGGACTGGCCGCGTACAGCCCAGAGGACTTTCGTGAGTTCATCGACTCGCTCGACGACCTGACCAACATGCTGGCCTCTCTCGCGGAACGCGAAGGGCTCGACACGAAGGAAGCGCGGGATGTGGCCACCGTCACCATTGCCGCGATTCGTGGCCTGCTCTTGCAGGAGGTTCTGACTTCAGCAGTCCACTCGGAGGACGCGGTTGCCTTGATCCTGCGCATGAGCAAGGGGCGATCCGTGCCGCGCACAAGTCCGGGGCCTTGAGCAGGTAGCCGCCTTTCACCACCACGTGAGCCGGGGTCCCGGTAGTCCGGTAGGACACGAACACATCCCCGCTACGCAGACCATACGATGGCCTTGGCGGTAAAGCGGTGTGGGCGGAGGTGCTCACCACTGACGCAGATCCTTAAATCGGCCTGCATGAATACACAGACCGATTTGCGCTTTGTGCCGGCGGCGGTGTCAGGCCAGGTTTCGTGCGCAGGCGGTGAGCAGGGAGGCCAGCTGTTCCACCTCGCCTGGCGGGAGGTCGGTGATCATGCGTTCCTCCACGTCGAGCACAACCCTGTGGGCGTGGTCGAGCAGGGATTGACCCGCATCGGTGAGGGTGACCGGCAGGGCTCGACCTGAGGTCGGTTGCGTGGCGACGGAGACCAGCCCGGCCCGAGTGAGCCCGGCGAGCACGTCTCGCAGGGACTGCCGGGTGACAAAGGTGCGTCGGGCCAGTTCGGCGGCCGGGGCGCCGGGCGCGTCGGCCAGTGCCCGCAGCACCGCGTACTGGGACATGGACAGGCCCATCTCGCGCAGACGCTCCTCACACGCGCCGCGGAAGGCCTGGCTCACCTGCTTGACCAGATAGCCGACGCGCTGACGGACATCCATTTGACTCATGACAGGAACCTTACACATAATCCTCCGTGTAAGGAACCTGACATGAGGAGAAGCCGTGCCCGCGACCACCACCATCACCGTCGACGCCCCGGTGGCGACCCTGATCAATGTCTTCACCGTCCAGGCCGACCGTCAGCGCGAGCTCGTCGACCTGCTGGTCACCGCCACCGAGGAGGTCATGCAGCACCTCCCCGGATTCGTCGCCGCCAACATCCACGCCAGCGACGACGGCACCAGGGTGGTCAACTACGCCCAGTGGGAGACCGCGGAGGCATTCCAGGCCATGCTCGGCACCCCAGCCGCTCAGGTGCACATGCGCCAGGCCGCCGCCCTGGCAGACGGATTCGACCCCCACTTGTACGCCGTCGCATCAGTGCATCACCGCTGAGCACGTCACGGTCCGAAACAACAGCGACGAACAGACGCTCGTCCGCTACGGCTCCGCTACAGGGCGAGCTGGAGTGTCACCCTCTGATGGGTCGGCATGTAGCCGAGCGCGTCATTGATGGCGCGCATCGGACGGTTGCTGTCGGCCGTGTCGGTCAACAGGCCATCGAGGTACGGATAGCGCTCGCGGGCCTGCCGGATGGCCTCGGCCTTCATCCAGCGGGCCAGGCCGTGCCCGCGATGTTCCGGCAGCACGCCGGTGCCGTAGTGCTGGGCATCGCCCTTGCCGTCTCCCGGGACGACCAATTCGGTGAAGCCGACGATGGAACCGTCCGACTCGGCGACGGCAGCCACGGTGTGGAGCAGATCGCCTCGGTTCTCGATCGTTCGCACCGCCTCCCGTACGCGGTCGACGTCCCAATGCACGCTGCTGTAGTCGGTGTCGTCCATCGGCATGTCGTCCATGGCGCGGCGGGCCGCGGCGAACGTATCAGCCAGTTCGTCGGGCACCATCCCGTCCCACGCGACCAACCGGTACCCGAGGTGCGGGCTGCTGACGATCTCCCGAAGGCCGGCGAGGTCGGCCTGCGCCAGTGGCAGTCGCGTGTAGGTCAGGGTCAGCACTTTGCGGAAGTCGTGTGCCGACAGGAAGGCCTCTCCCGGCGAGCCAGGCTCTGCTTCCGCGATGACGGAGCGTCGGCCCTCATCGCGGGCCGCGGCCAGCGCGGCCGTCAACAGGAGAGAACCAACACCGACGCGCTGTTCGGCCGGGTGGACGTGGAGATCGAGCTCGGCCAGATGATCCTGGCCCGCCCTGGTGAACAGGCGCAGAAAAGCCGACCCGACGGGAACGCCGGTGGATCGGGTGGCCAGCCAGGCGAGGCGCCGGCTGGATGAGGTGAGCTTGGGGTCAATAAGAGGGGTGATGCGAATCGACACGATGTCTCCGGCTTGAGGGGAGGTGGTGGGTGATAGCAGAGCTGCGGCCTTGCCGCTGAACGGTCCTGCGCATCTGCTGCACACCTCCTGCAAGTACGGCCTCGACATCCGACGGGATCGGCAGACTATAGCGGACGCGATCATCGTGCAGTAGATCGGCTCACGTCGACCGATCGTGCCACCGCCGGCTCAGAAGGTGTCGTCCCAGACCTGAGCAGTTGTGCTGTTGCACCGCCAGATCCGCATCGCGAGGCCCGGCGCTGTCGAGGCATTCGGGACGTCGAGGCAGTGGCGTCACGGTGGACCGGGCGGGCCACCCGATCAGAAGCCGGGTCGCCCGAAGGATCTCCCTCGGACGACTCGGCTTCTTGCCACATTTCCGCCGGCTCAGCCGGTCGTGGCATAGCGCAGCAGGACGTTGTCGGAGCCGTCGAGGCTGCGGACCTCCGCGACGGTGAGCCCTTCGACCGGCTGAGTGAAGATCGGCGTCCCCTCGCCGAGCGCCTTCGCCCCCACGATCAGGTGCAACTCGTCGACGAGCCCGGCGCGGAGCAGAGCGTTCCAGGTGATCCGGCTGCCGAAGGTGACGATGTCGCCGCTGGTACGTTGCTTGAGCTCCTTGACCCACCCCTCGGCGTCGGCGCGCTTGACCACGGTCGTCCGGTCCGCCCACGACGCGATGTCCGAGTCCGTGAGCGAGTCCGACACGACGCTGACCTCGATCCGCCCGTAGATCGCGCCGAACTGCTGGTTCACCGTGGACGTCTCGGGGTTGTCCGCTTGGGCGGGCCAGAACCTCATGAACATCCGGTACGAGTCGGCGCCGAGCAGCAGCGAGCCGGCGGCCTGGATCCGCTCCAGGTTGTAGGCGTCGAACGCGGCGTCCATCGGCAGCACGAGCGGGTTGCCGTCCGCCGCCGCGTAGAAGCCGTCAAGAGACATGATGTTGCAGACGATGAGCTTGGCCATACCAGGCACTCCGTTTCCTCCGTCGATCAGCTTGTGGCGCCCACCATGTCTGGGAGATGCGTCGGCCGACAGATGCAAATATCACCAGACCCCCGCTGACTTTCGCTACATCAACCGAGGTCAAGCCTGTTGCGGGAACCTGCAACACCCCTGTTCCTCATGCGGCCGGAACGCCCAGGATCGCCTCATGCTCAGTGCTGCGATCAACAGAAGAGGCGCGTTGCGGGCAGGCGCCGTGGCAGGGCTGGCCGCTGCGGGCACCGGATGCCGGGCCAACTCTCGTACGGCCTTCCACGCTCGCGCTTCCGACGGCGTCGCCAGCTTGGGCCGCAAAGCCGTGACGTAAGACGGCTCATGTAGTTGTGATCATCACGCGACACCCTACGCAGGCCACGAGTCGCCACTAGCACTTGGCCAGAGACCTTGATGACAAGTCGGCTCACGTCCGGGGGCGCGGGGGCCGGCAGGCCACCGCCCGGAGCGCCACCCGCGCGTAGCGCGCCCCGATCGCGATGACCGAGCTTTGTCAGGCCCGCCGCCGAGCCCGATAGGCGGCTACGTGCATCCGGTTTCCGCAGGTACGGCTGTCGCAGTAGACACGGGATCGGTTGCGGGACTCGTCCACGAACACCCGGTCGCAATCAGGTGCCGAACACGTTCGCAGCCGTTCCCACTCCTCGTCCACCACCAGGTGCGCCAGCGCCACCCCGCAGTCCGCCGCCAGGTGCTCGGAAAGTGTCGCGTCCGGGGCGAAGTAGTGCATGTGCAGCGGATGTCCGTCGTGCTCCGTCAGCCGGGGCGTGATGCGGGTCCCCGACAGGAGCGTGTTGAGCAGTCGTACGGCCGTCGGCTGGTCCGGGGCGGTGAAGACGCGGTGGAACGCCTCTCGCACCAGTCGCACCTGCCCCAGGTCGCGGGCCGTGAGCGCGCCGATGCCGCTGACCTGCCGCGACTCGACGAACGCGTGCAGGTCGGCCAGCTCGGCCAGGCCGTCGTCTCCGCCGGTCGACGGGGACGTGTTGACCAGCTCTACCACCGTGGCCAGCGAATGCACCATGTCATGGCCAAACGGCATGTTGACTCCTGTCGACGACCGGCTCTAGCGTGGTCGCAGCGTATCTCGCTCCAAGGAGCTCGGGGGTTTCTGTGGGTGCACATCGTCGTATCGTGCTGATTGCGATCGCGGGTGCGCTGATCATCTCCACCTCCGCGCCGCTGGTCCGGTTGTCGGGGGTCTCGCCGGCGACCTCGGCGTTCTTCCGGTGCGCGTACGCGCTGCCGCCGATGCTGGTGCTGGCCTGGCTCGAACGGCGGAGGCTGGGGCCCCTCCCGGCCCGCAGCCGCAATCTGGCGTGGCTGGCGGGCGTGCTGTTCGCGTTCGACCTGCTGTTCTGGCACCACGCTATCAAGTACGTGGGCGCGGGGCTGGCGACCGTACTGGGCAATCTGCAGGTCTTCATCGTGGCCTTCGCGGCGTGGGCGCTGTTCCGTGAGCGGCCGTCGAACCGGCTGATGATGGCCACCCCGGTGGTGTTCGCCGGGGTGGTGCTGATCTCGGGGGTGTTCGACAGCGCGGCGTATGGGGCGAACCCGCTGCTCGGGGTCGTGACGGGTGTGGCCACCTCGATCTCGTACGCGGGGTTCCTGCTGGTGTTGAAGGGCGGTTCGGGGCGTACGGTCGGGCCGTTGACGCACGCCACCGCCGTGGCCACGGTCGGGATGGCCGCGCTGAGCCCGGTGTTCGGGGGCGCCGACTTCGTCCCGAGCTGGCCGGCGCACGGCTGGCTGCTGCTGCTCGCGCTCGGGCCGCAGGTGGCCGGCTGGTCGCTGATCGCGTACTCGCTGCCCAGGCAGCCCGCCGCGCTCACCGCGCTGCTCCTGCTCGTCCAGCCGATGACGACGGTCGGGCTGTCGGCGGTGCTGCTCGGCGAGCACCCGTCGCCGCTCCAGCTCGCCGGGTGCGGGGTGATCGTCTTGGGCGTCCTGTACGGCTCGCGGCGCGCTCAGCCCGCCCGCACCGAGGCCGAGCAGCCGGAGCAGGTGCCGAACACCTCGACCGTGTGAGTGATCTCGGTGAAGCCGTGCTCGGAGCCGACCGTCTCCGCCCAGCGTTCGACGGCGGGACCGGCCACCTCGACGGTCCGGCCGCAGCGGCGGCACACCAGGTGGTGATGGTGGTCGCCGCTGGCGCACGCGCGGTAGACGGACTCGCCGTCGTCGGTGCGCAGCACGTCGACGTGACCGCCGTCGGCCAGCGCCTGCAGCGCCCGGTAGACCGTGGTCAGGCCGATCTTGGCGCCGTGGGCGCGCATCTCGGCGTAGACGTCCTGGGCGCTGCGGAAGCTCTTGCTCTGGCGGAGGGTGTCGTGCACGGCGTCGCGTCTCGTGGACATCATCGTGCGACCTCCTCGACGCGCATGGTGGATCGCTCGCTCACTGTGGACTCCTGGGGTCTGCCTCGCCGTACGAACTTACCGACACCGAGGGCCAGGACGAAGCCGCAGAGGGCAAGAAGCACGATCGCGGCGCCCGGCGGCACCCTGGCGGACAGCGTCGAGGCGAGCAGCCCGCCCACCGCCGCGACGACGCCGAACAGCATGGCCAGCGCCATCGTCGAGCGGAACCCCCTGGTGAGCTGCTGACCGGTCGCCACCGGGATCACCATCAGCGCGCTGACCAGCAGCAATCCGACCACGCGCATGGCGATGACGACGGTCAGCGCGGCCGTGACGGCGATCAGCAGGCTGAGGAAGCGCACCGGCAGGCCGCTGGCCCTGGCCATCTCCTCGTCCTGGCAGAGCACGAACAGCTCCCTGCCGAAGATCACGACCACCGCGATCACCGCGACGGCCAGCGCGCCGATGATCCAGATGTCCTCGGTGGTGACGCTGGCGATGGCGCCGAAGAGGTAGGAGTTCAGCTTGGCGTTGCTGCCACCCGGCGCGATGCCCATGAGCATGACGCCACCCGCGATGCCGCCGTAGAACAGCAGCGCCAGCGCCACGTCGCCGCTGGTGCGCCCGCGCGCCCTGACCAGTTCGATGGCCACGGCGCCGATGACGGCCACGGCCACGGCGGTGAGCACGGGCGCGGTGCCCGTCAGGAAGCCCAGCGCGACGCCGGTCAGCGCCACGTGCCCGATGCCGTCACCGAGCAGCGCCAGCCTGCGCTGGACGATGAACGTGCCGACGGCGGGCGCGCAGAGCCCCACCAGCAGCGCCGCGATCAGCGCCAGCTGGAAGAACTGCTTGCCCAACAACTCGATCATGGCTCTCCCCGCCATCCGGAAAGCGGTCCCGCGCTCGCCTCGGTGGCGTGCGGGTGCACGTGTTCGTGTCCCGGCCGGGCGCAGTCGCCCTCGGGCCGTGGTGGTCTGCCGTCGTGCGCGATCCGGCCCTCACGGACCACCACGCCGCGGGTGATGAGCGGCTCGAGCGGGCCGAGCTCGTGGGCGACGAGCACGATGGTCTTGCCGTTCAGCACCAGCGTGGCCAGCGTATCGGCGAGCAGCTGCTGAGTGTCGGCATCGACACCCGCGGTGGGCTCGTCCATGACGTACGTGTCGGGTTCGCCGGCCAGCGCGCGGGCGATGAGCACCCGCTGCTGCTGGCCGCCGGACAGCGATTGCACCGGGTCGCCCGCCCGGTCCGCCAGCCCGACGGCCTCGAGGGCGCTCGCCGCCGCCGCCTTGTCCGCGGCGCTGGTACGGCGCAGCCGGCTCTGCCTGGCCACACGGCCGGAGGTCACGACCTCCCGGACCGTGGCGGGCACCCCGCCGCCGACGGCCAGGCGCTGCGGTACGTAGCCGATGCGCCACCAGTCGCGGAATTTCGCGGGCGGTGTGCCGTACAGGAGGGTCTGGCCGCCCGAGAGCGGAGTGAGGCCCAGCAGGGCGCGCACCAGCGTGGACTTGCCGGAGCCGTTGGCGCCCATGAGGGCCACGACCTCGCCGGGGCAGATCGTGAGATCGATGCCGCGCAGGATGTCGCGCCGGTCCAGGCTCACCCGGCCGCCGGTCATGGCGAAGGCGGTCTCGCCTGTGCCGCTCATGCCGTACGCCCCAATGTGCCGCTCATCTCATACACCCCAATGCGCCGGTCATGCCGTACACCCCAATGCGGTCTGCAAGGTCTTCAGGTTGTCGCGCATTCCCGACAGGTAGTCGCCCGACGGCTTGCTCTCCAGCGGATCGAGCACCGCCGTCCGCGCGCCGACCTCCTTGGCCAGCACCTCGGAGACCTTGGGGCTGACCAGGGCCTCGGTGAAGATCGTGGTCACCTTCTCGTCCTTGGCCAGCTTGGCGACCTCGGCGATGCGGGTGGGGGAGGGCTCGGTCTCCGGGTCCAGGGTGATGCCGATCTGCTTGAGGTGATAGCGGTCGGCCAGATAACCGAACGCCTCATGGGCGGTGACCAGCGTCTTGGTCCCGCAGGTGGTCAGGGCCTTGGCGTACTCCTGGTCGAGGGTCCCCAGGGCACCCGCCGTCTTGACCGCGCGGTCCCGGTAGCCCTGGGCGTGCGCGGGGTCGGCGGCGGCCAGTCGCTCGCCGAGCTTGGCGGCGACGGTGGCCAGGCGGGACGGGTCCAGCCAGAGGTGCGGGTCGTAGCCGATGTCGTGACCCTCCGCGTGCTCGCCGGCGGGCAGCGTCTTGACGGCGGTCGCGGCGTCGAAGCTCTTGTCCTGGTCGACCGCGTCGTCCACGGCGGGCTGGACGCCCTTGATGTAGACGGTCAGGGTCGCGTCTTCGAGCTGGGCCACCTGGTGCGCGCCCAGCTCCAGGTCGTGCGGTTCGACACCGGGGGCGGTCAGGACCGACACGCTCACGTCGGGGCCGCCGACCTGCTCGGTGAGCCACTGGAGCGGGTAGAAGGCGGCGATCACGGCGGGCTTGCCGGGCGCCGCCGTCTCAGCCGCGCCGGTGTTGGAGCACGCGGCGGCCGTCAGGGTGGTCGCGAGGATGGCAGCACCGATTAGGGGCGTTCGGGACATCACGCCCCCGATTATGGGGAAAATGAAAATGATTGTCAAAATCTCCGGCTAAAACACTCCGAAGCGGTCGGCCGCGAGGACCAGCAGGAAGGCCAGCATCACGACTCGCAGCAGCCGCCCGCCGAGCCCCAGCGACGGCCAGGACAGGTACGCCAGCCAGCCCACGAACCCCAGCACCGGCAGCACCGCCACGCCGCCCAGCCAGCTGTCCACGGCGAACCCGGTCAGCAGCAGCACCACCAGCACGGCGGGCGCCGCCCACTTGGGCGCCTGCGTGAACAGGAACGTCATCGGGGTCGCGCTGCGCTCCTCGACCGCCTTGCGCAGGCCGGTCGCGCCGGGTGTGAAGAACTGCTCGCCGGCGGGAAGCGGCCGCCGGGCATTCCCGCGGCGGTTGTCATTGGTGGCCACGGCCCGAGCCTAGCCCCGTCCCCATCGAACAGCAGGTGGGCGGTCGGAGCGCCCGAATCGGTCAGTGGGTGCGGGCAGGTCAGGGACTGGAATCGCCCAGCGGTACGTAATCGTCTGACATCCTGGTGTGCGTGCTCGCCGTCATCCGTTACACCGTCCCAGAGTCCCAGTCCCAAGACTTCGTCAAGCAAGCCCATGTCATCCTTCAGACACTGGCCGACCAGCCCGGATTCCTGCGCGGCCGGTTGGCCCGCTCGGTCGATGAGCCCAACCTGTGGGCGCTGGTCAGTGAGTGGGAGGGCGCCGGGTTCTACCGCAGGGCCCTGTCCGCGGCGCGGATGGCGATGTATCCCCTGATGATCCTCATGGTCAATGAACCAAGCGCGTTCGAGGACGTCTATCTTCAAGACGGCGAGTAGAAATACTCGCGCGCGAGGGCTCGTGAGCGTCCCCTAAGCTGGGAGCTCACCCATTCCCTTCGCCGACCTCCAGCCGGAAAGAGACGCAACCAAAATGGCACGACGCACAGACGTCATGGACACGATCGTCAGCCTCGCCAAACGCCGCGGGCTCGTTTACCCGTCGAGCGAGATCTACGGCGGACTGCGCGCGTCGTGGGACTACGGTCCCCTGGGCGTCGAGCTGAAGAACAACGTCAAGCGGCAGTGGTGGCTGTCGATGGTCCAGTCGCGCGACGACGTGGTGGGCCTCGACTCGTGCGTCATCCTGGCCCGCGAGGTCTGGCAGGCCAGCGGTCACGTGGAGACCTTCACCGACCCGCTGACCGAGTGCCAGTCGTGCCACAAGCGCTACCGCGCCGATCACCTCCTCGAGGCATACGAGGAGAAGAACGGCAAGGCGCCCGAGAACGGCCTGGCCGACATCACCTGCCCCAACTGCGGCAACAAGGGCGCCTTCACCGACCCGAAGCAGTTCAGCGGCCTGCTCAAGACCTACCTCGGCCCGATCGAGGACGAGTCGGGTCTGGCCTACCTGCGCCCGGAGACCGCGCAGGGCATCTTCATCAACTACCTCAACGTGCAGCAGTCGGCGCGTAAGAAGATCCCGTTCGGCATCGGCCAGGTCGGCAAGTCCTTCCGCAACGAGATCACGCCGGGCAACTTCATCTTCCGCACCCGCGAGTTCGAGCAGATGGAGATGGAGTTCTTCGTCAAGCCGGGCAGCGACGAGGAGTGGCACCAATACTGGATCGACGAGCGCTTCCGCTGGTACTCCGATCTGGGCATCAACAAGGACAACCTCCGGCTCTACGAGCACCCCAAGGAGAAGCTGTCCCACTACAGCAAGCGCACGGTCGACGTCGAATACCGCTTCAACTTCGCGGGCGGTGAGTGGGGCGAGCTCGAGGGCATCGCCAACCGCACCGACTTCGACCTGACCGCCCACTCCAAGGCGTCGGGCGTCGACCTGAGCTTCTTCGAGCAGGACACGGGCGAGCGCTACGTGCCCTACGTCATCGAGCCGGCGGCGGGTGTCGACCGGGCCACGCTGACGTTCCTGCTCGACGCCTACAGCGAGGACGAGGCGCCCAACGCCAAGGGGGTCATGGAGAAGCGCACGGTGATGCGGCTCGACCACCGGCTCGCCCCGGTCAAGGCCGCGGTGCTGCCGCTGTCGCGCAACGCCGACCTGTCGCCGAAGGCCCGCGACCTGGCCGCACAGCTGCGCCGGCGGTGGAACGTCGAGTTCGACGACGCGGGCGCGATCGGCCGCCGCTACCGGCGCCAGGACGAGATCGGCACGCCGTTCTGCATCACGGTCGACTTCGACACGCTCGAGGACCAGGCGGTCACGATCCGCGAGCGCGACACGATGGCTCAGCAGCGCATCTCCCTCGACGCCGTCGACTCCTACCTCCGCCAGCACCTGAACGACTGATTTTTTGTTACGGCCGGCAGTGGCCAGCCCCACCCGCCATACGTGGCCGGGCCCTGTCCAGGGGCACGCTCCTGCGGTTTACGGGGCTGGGCGCCGTGACGTGCGCATTGTTGACCCCGTTCGCGGTCCTTCCTGGACCGTGGGCGGGGTCGATGCCGTTGGAGCAGGTGGGCAGGAGCATCAGCGGCGGGTGCGGCTTCGGCACACCGCCAGGGTGATGGCGTACGCGATCGGGGGCAGGACGAAGATCGCCACGCGCAGCCCGTACACGATCCAGAGGTAGGTCTCGTGCGGTGCCGCGAGCAGCGGCATCGGCGCCTTCGGGTCCGGCGGGGTCTCCGAGACCCACGTCCCGGCCCACAGCACCGTGAAGAACGTGATCACCGCCGCCCCGAGCGCCGTGCGGACGGGCGCGTGCGAGGGGCGGTCCAGGAGGTTGTGCACGCGGCGGTCCCCGGTGAAGCGGCGCTCCAGGAACGGATAGAACAGCAGGACCGTGAAGAAGGCGGCCAGGACCAGCATCGGGATCCAGAGGCCGACCTGCAGGACGAAGCCGCCGACGGTGATCTCCCAGGGCGGCGTCAGGCGTAACGCGCCTTCCAGAACGCCGTAATACCAGAACGGCTGAGCCGACGGCGGCCAGCCGCCGGGCTGGTACGCCCCGTGCTCCCACACCGGGTTGACCCGGACGAAGGTGGCCAGCAGCGTGATGACGGCCATCGTGAACAGCGTGGTGGCGCCGTTCTTGACGGCGAAGTACGGGAAGAACGGGCCGCCCGTGACCCGCGTCTCGTCCGACGCCGGAGTGCGGTGCTCGGTGTGCTTCTGCCGCCAGGTCAGGACGATCCCGTGCAGCGGCACGAGCGCCAGCAGGATGCCCGGCACCAGCAGCACGTGCGTCACGAACAGGCGCGGGATGACCTGGCCGGGAAAGCCGCCGTCGAAGACGAACGCCGACAGGTAGCCGCCGACGAGCGGGATCGACAGCAGCAGGCCCTGAGCCTCCCGCAGGCCGGTCATGGCGAGCTGGTCGGCGGGCAGTGAGACGCCCAGGAACGACTCGAACAGCACCAGCCCGAACAGCAGCACGCCGGTCATCCAGCTCAGCTCCCGCGGCTTGCGGAAGGCGGCGGTGAAGAAGACGCGGAACAGGTGGGCCACGATCGACAGCACGAAGATCGTCGCCGCCCAGTGGTGCATCTGGCGCACCAGCAGGCCGCCCCTGATGTCCAGGCTGAGCTCGCGTACCGAGGCGAAGGCCACGTCGGGGTTGGGCTTGTAGAAGAAGACCAGGAAGGTGCCCGTCAGCACGAGCAGGACGAACGAGTACAGGGCGAACTCGCCGAGCAGGAACGACCAGTGGCTCGGAAAGAGCTTGCGCAGGTTCGGGCCGAGCCAGCCGGCCAGCCCGAGGCGCTCGTCCAGGTAGCGCGCGGAGCCCTGAGCGGCCTTGGCCGATCCGGCGACCAGGCGGGCCGAACGCTGGGGCTTCGTAGGAGTGGCCATCGGGCGCCTCCTGCTAGGGGGTGCTCCTGATTGTGAACCTTAACTCTGGATCTTTCAAGAATTGGTTTATACCAATTGGTATAAACCAATTCTTGGTCAAACAGAACATAAATTGGATTAGACCGGTGATAGGCCCTTCACCAGCTGAAACGTTGACTTAACCGATGAGTGCAGTTTCATCATGATTATCGCCGGTAGAGTCCGAACCAGAGGCGTTGATTGGAGCTGTGGTGGCCAAGTACGTTTACGACTTCACCGAGGGCAACAAGGATCTCAAGGATCTTCTCGGCGGCAAGGGAGCAAACCTCGCCGAAATGACCAATCTCGGGCTGCCCGTCCCTCCCGGGTTCACGATCACCTCCGAGGCATGCCGCCACTATCTGGCCGAGGGCGCGGTCCCCGACGGCCTGGAGCGGGAGGTGGCCGAGCACCTGACCGCGATGGAGAAGCGGATGGGCAAGACGCTCGGCCAGGCCGACGACCCGCTGCTGGTCAGCGTCCGCTCCGGCGCGAAGTTCTCGATGCCCGGCATGATGGAGACCGTCCTCAACATCGGGCTGAACGACGAGTCCGTGCACGGCCTGGCCAAGCAGGCCGGCGGCAACGACCGCTTCGCCTGGGACTCCTACCGCAGGCTCATCCAGATGTTCGGCAAGACCGTGCTCGACATCGACGGCGAGCTGTTCGAGCACGCGCTCGAATCGCTGAAGGGCGACCGGCAGGACACCGACCTCGGCGCGGCCGAGCTGCAGGGCCTGGTGGAGACGTTCAAGGGCATCGTGCGCGACCAGACGGGCAAGGACTTCCCCGCCGACCCGCGCGAGCAGATGCGCCTGGCCGTCATGGCCGTCTTCGACTCCTGGAACGCCCCGCGCGCCATCCTTTACCGCCGCCAGGAACGCATCCCCGCCGACCTCGGCACCGCGGTCAACATCGTGGCCATGGTCTTCGGCAACGTCGGCAACGACTCGGGCACCGGCGTCGCCTTCACCCGCGACCCCGGCTCCGGTCAGCAGGGCATCTACGGCGACTACCTGCAGAACGCCCAGGGCGAGGACGTCGTCGCCGGCATCCGCAACACGATCCCGCTCCAGGAGCTGGAACGCCTCGACAAGAGCTCGTACGACGAGCTCCTGCGGATCATGGAGACGCTGGAGAACCACTACCGCGACCTGTGCGACATCGAGTTCACGATCGAGCGCGGCAAGCTCTGGATGCTGCAGACCAGGGTCGGCAAGCGCACCGCGGCCGCCGCGTTCTGCATCGCCACCCAGCTCGTCGACCAGGGCCTCATCACGCTCGACGAGGCCGTCACGCGGGTGACGGGCGACCAGCTGGCGCAGCTGATGTTCCCGCGCTTCGACTCGGGCACCGAGAAGAAGAAGATCGCCAAGGGCATGAACGCCTCGCCGGGAGCCGCCGTCGGCAAGGTCGTGTTCTCCTCCGAGCGCGCCGTCGAGCTGGCCGGCCAGGGCGAGGACGTCATCCTGGTGCGCCGCGAGACCAACCCGGACGACCTGTCCGGGATGATCGCCGCGCGCGGCATCCTGACCAGCCGCGGCGGCAAGACCTCACACGCCGCCGTGGTCGCCCGCGGCATGGGCAAGACCTGCGTCTGCGGCGCCGAGGAGCTGGAGGTGTCGATCGGCGAGCGCAGGTTCACCGCGCCGGGCGACATCGTGGTGAACGAGGGCGACCTCATCTCCATCGACGGCACGACCGGCGAGGTCTTCCTCGGCGAGGTGCCCGTGGTGGACTCGGCCGTGGTCGAGTACTTCGAGGGCCGGGAGCCCGACGACGACCTGGTCCGGGCCGTGGACCGGATCATGCGGCGGGCCGACGAGGTACGCCGGCTGGGCGTGCGGGCCAACGCCGACACGCCCGACGACGCGGCCAGGGCGCGCCGCTTCGGCGGTGAGGGGATCGGGCTGTGCCGTACGGAGCACATGTTCCTGGGCGAGCGCAGGCAGCTCGTCGAGGACCTGGTGCTGGCCTCGGGCGACGAGGAGCGCCAGGCGGCGCTGGACGCGCTGGAGCCCCTCCAGAAAGCCGACTTCGTCGGGATATTTCAGGCTATGGAGGGTCAGCCGGTCACAGTCCGGCTCATCGACCCGCCGTTGCACGAGTTCCTGCCGGACCTCACCGACCTGTCGGTCAAGGTGGCCACCGGGGACGCCACGGACAAGGACCGCAAGCTGCTGGTCGCCGTCAAGAGGCTGCACGAGCAGAACCCCATGCTCGGGCTGCGTGGTGTGCGGCTCGGCCTGGTCATCCCCGGCCTGTTCGCCATGCAGGTACGCGCCATCGCCCAGGCGGCCAAGGAGGTGCCGGGAGCCAAACCGGAGATCATGATCCCGCTCGTGGCCGCCGTACAGGAGCTGGAGGCCGTCCGCGAGGAGGCCGCCGGAATCCTCGCGGACCTCGGCGTCGAGGCCCTGATCGGCACCATGATCGAGACGCCCAGGGCGGCGCTCACCGCGGGCCAGGTCGCCGAGGCGGCCCAGTTCTTCTCCTTCGGCACCAACGACCTGACCCAGATGACCTGGGGCTTCTCGCGGGACGACGTGGAGGCCGCGTTCTTCTCCCGCTACCTGGAGCTCGGCATGTTCGGGGTCTCGCCGTTCGAGACCCTCGACCGCGACGGCGTCGGCCGCCTGGTCACGATCGCCGTCGAGGAGGGCCGCGCGGCCCGCCCCGACCTCAAGCTCGGCATCTGCGGCGAGCACGGGGGCGATCCCGACTCGGTGCACTTCTGCCACCAGGCCGGGCTCGACTACGTCTCGTGCTCGCCGTTCCGCATCCCGGTCGCCCGCTTGGAGGCCGGCCGCGCGGCCTTCGCCGAATGCGACTCCGACACCCGGTAGGCAGCCGAAGGGGGGTACCCCCAGACACCAGCCACGACGGACCGTCAGATCTTCCTCTCCCGAAGGGGGATCACACGACCGCCTCGATCCCTGTGACGGCCCGTTGTGGTGGGGGTCCTTTGGGTGAGATTCCCCCTGCGGGGGAGGGGATGGAGACGGCCCGTCGTGGCTGGTGGCCCTGTGGGGACCATCGCGGTCAACCGGGTGAGACGGTCGCCTCCGCCTGCTCCAGCGTGGCGGGCACGTAGTCGTGACGCATGCCCAGGTCGCCCAGCCACTTCCGGAGCCCGGGAACGGCGGACGGGTTGGCCGCGACCTGGGCCGCGTACTCCGACAGCGCCACCTCCTCGCCGTCGTCGAACAGCAGCCGCGCCGGCCCCGCCCACGACAGCGTCCACCGGGCCTGGCCGTGCTGGATCAGCACCGCCTCCAGCGCCTGCCCGAGCACCCCGGCCAGCAGCGTCTCCGACGGGTTCCAGCCCAGCTCGCGCAGCTTCTCCTCCAGCTCGGGCCGCCGTCCCCTGGCGATCACCTCGAAGGCCGCGTCGAGGTAGGGCCGGGTGGCGCCCAGCACCCGCTGCCCGGCCAGCGCCAGGTCGTTGAGCGCCTCGGCGTTGCGGGCCGCGTACATGCCCTGGGACACCAGCTCCTCCCACGACACCGCCCGCAGCCCCGTGAGCGCCTCCGGCGTCCACATCGACTGCTCGACCGCCTGCACCGCCACGTTCGCGTCGCGCAGCAGCGTGAGGGCCGAGCGCGGGTCGGGTACGTGCTCCGGCTCCGGAAGCAGCTCGATGGCGGCCAGCCGGTCGGCCAGGCTCGGGTGGGAGTCGTAGAGGGAGGTCTCCCGCGGCTCCTCGCCGAGCTTGGCCACCTCGGCCTGCCTGGCCGGATCGCTCATCAGCGCGTGGAACCCGCCGAACACCGCCGCGGGCCGGTTGCCGCCCGCCCCGGTCATCGACAGGTAGCCCTCGGCGTAGATCTTCCAGGCGGTCGCCGTGCTGTGGATCTTGCGCAGCGCCTCCGACATCGCCTGGCGACCGCCGATGGCCACCGCGAACCGGTCGGCCTCCAGCTCCTGCCCGCGCGACACGCTCTGGGAGACGAGCATGTAGAGCTTGGCGTAGTACGTGAACAGCCGCTGGACGTACGGGTTGCCGGCCAGCCCCTCGACGGTCGCGATCAGCCCCTCCCGGCCCCGGTAGACCGGCGCGCCCAGGCGGGTGTGGGCGCCGCTGTAGTGGCCCAGCTCGTGGCCGAGCACCGCGCGCATCTCGTCGACCGTGAGGGTCTGCAGCAGCGGCAGCCCGATGTACATGCGCCGTCTGGTGGCCTTCATGCCGAGGAAGCGGGTGTCCTCCGCCACGGCCGCGTTGACCTCGGGCACCAGGCGGATCTCGTCGGGTGGCGCCGTACGGACGCGCTGGGACAGGTCGTCGACCATCTGCCAGAGCGCGGGCTCGTGCTCGCGGGTGACCAGCACGCCCGGCTGCTCGCCGTCCTTGCGGCGGCTGACCATGATCAGGGCGCGCACGAGCGCGGCCCCCGCCAGGGTCAGGATGACCGCGTACTTGAGGCCGTTGACGTGGAAGTCGACCAGCAGCAGCACATCGAAGAAGACGGCCGCGACCAGCACGAGGCCGACCAGCACGTAGAAGCCGGCAAGCAGGGCGAAGGCCAGCACGGCCCGGAACGCTGTGGTCATGGAGGAGGGGCTCCCGGGGAATGGGGTTCTCGCGAGGGTCGACACTAGCGGAGACCGGAAACTGGATAAAATCACAGCTCTTATGGCCCGTTACGACGAACACGACCAGGCACGGTGGGTGCCGGAACCTCCCGGCAACCCGGAGCGCAGCGCGTTCGAACGCGACCGCGCCAGGGTCCTGCACAGCTCCGCGCTGCGCAGGCTGGCCGCGAAGACGCAGGTCGTGGGGCCCGGCGAGACGCTCGGCGGCGGCCAGCACATCCCGCGCACCCGGCTCACCCACTCGCTCGAATGCGCCCAGGTCGGCCGGGAGATGGGCGCGACGCTCGGCGTCGACCCCGACCTGGTGGAGACCGCCTGCCTGGCGCACGATCTGGGCCATCCGCCGTTCGGTCACAACGGCGAGGTGGCGCTCAACCAGCTGTCCACCTCGTGCGGCGGCTTCGAGGGCAACGCGCAGAGCCTGCGCCTGCTCACCCGGCTGGAGGCCAAGGTCCTCACCGAGGACGGCCGCAGCGCCGGGCTCAACCTCACCAGGGCCGCGCTCGACGCCTCCATCAAATATCCGTGGACCTGTGACAGATCGCCGAAGTTCGGAGTCTACGACGACGACCTGCCGGTCTTCGAATGGATCAGGGACGGTGCTCCCGACGGCCGGGTGAGCTTCGAGGCGCAGATCATGGACTGGGCCGACGACGTCGCCTACTCCGTCCACGACCTGGAGGACGCGCTGCACTCCGGCCACGTCACGCCCGAGGCGCTCCTGTCGGCCGCCGAGCGCCGCGCGGTCTGCGAGACAACCCGCACCTGGTACGCGCCCACTGCCGACCTCGCCGAGCTCGAGGCCGTCTTCGCCGCACTGATCGCCACCCCGCTCTGGCCGCGCCGCTTCGAAGCCACCTTCGCCGACCTGGCCGGGCTCAAGGCGCTGACGAGCGGTCTCATCGGCCGCTTCTGCCGATCCGCCCAGACCGCCACCAAGGACGCGTACGCCTCGCGGCACCGCGCGGAGCTCGTCGTCCCCCCGGCCACCCGGCTGGAGTGCGCGCTGCTCAAGGGCATCACCGCCCACTACGTGATGACCACCGAGGACCACCACGCCAACCAGGCCAGGCAGCGCGACCTAATCACCGAGCTGGCCTCCCTGATCACGCTCGGCGCGCCCGCCACCCTGGAGCCCGCTTTCCGGCCCACCTACCTCGGCGCGCCCGACGACGCCGGCCGCGTCCGGGTGGTCATCGACCAGATCGCCTCTCTCACCGACACGTCCGCCATCGCCTGGCACAAGCGTCTTTCCCGATGACCCCCGGCGGGCGGATACTGCGGCCATGGCTACATATGTGATCGTCGGCGCGGGACTGGCGGGGGCCAAGGCGGCGCAGACGTTGCGGGAAGAGGGCTCCGACGACGAGATCGTGCTGATCGGCGCGGAGTCCGAACGCCCCTACGAGAGACCGCCCTTGTCGAAGGAATACCTGCAGGGCAAGAGCGAGCGGGAGAAGATCTTCGTCCATGGCGCCGACTGGTACGCCGACAACGGCGTGGACCTCAGGACCGGCCTGCGGGTCACGCGCCTGGAGCTCGACCAGCACGCGGTCCGGCTCTCCGACGGCTCGCGCCAGCCGTACCACAAGCTGCTGATCGCGACGGGGGCGAGGCCGCGGCGCCTGCCCGGACCGGGCCTCTGCCTGCGCACGGTCGAGGACAGTGAGGCGCTCAAGGCGCGCCTGGCCGGCGCCGAGCGGGTGATCGTGGTCGGCGCGGGCTGGATCGGGCTGGAGACCGCCGCGTCCGCCCGCAAGGCCGGGTGCGAGGTCACGATCGTCGAACCCGACCCCACGCCGCTGTATCGGCCACTCGGGCCCGAACTCGGCGAGGTCTTCGCCGGGTTGCACCGGCGCAACGGCGTCGACGTGCGCACCGGCACCGGCGCCGCGGAGATCACCGAGACCGGCGTGCGGCTCAGCTCCGGCGAGCGCCTGACCGCCGACCTCGTCATCGTCGGCATCGGCGCGGAGCCCGAGGTCGGGCTGGCCCGGGACGCCGGGCTGGAGGTCGGGAGCGGCATCCTCACGGACGCCGCGCTGCGCACCTCGCATCCCGACGTGTTCGCCGCGGGCGACGTCGCCGAGTCCTTCCATCCCCTGTACGGCCGGCGCATCCGAGTCGAGCACTGGGCCAACGCGCTGAACGGCGGCCCCGCCGCGGCCAGGTCCATGCTGGGCCAGGAGGTCTCATACGACCGCGTGCCGTACTTCTATACAGACCAGTACGACCTGGGCATGGAGTTCTCCGGCGACATCCAGGGCTACGACGAGGTCGTCTACCGGGGTTCGGTCCCCGACCTGGAGTTCGTCGCCTACTGGCTGCGCGAGGGCAAGGTCGTCGCCGGCATGAACGTCAACGTCTGGGACGTCGTCAGCGAGATCCAGCAGCTCATCCGCTCCGGAGTTACCGTGGACCCGAAGGAGCTGACGTCGGACCGGCGATGAAGCTCACGTCGGATTGACGATGATCACCGTAGGAGTCGGCGTGGCGTGGGTCTTCTTTTTCTTCTTCTTGGGCTCCACCACCTTCTTCGACGCGCACTGAACGGCGCACGGCGGCGTCTCGCCCAGCCGGCCGCGCATCTTCAGCGTCTCCTTCTTCGGCGACAGCGTCTTGTTGCCGGTCTGCCAGGCGTCGAGGTAGTCCCAGGGGTTCACCATGCCCCGGCGCACCCACCAGTAGGCGGGGCCGGTCTTCCAGGAGATCGCGAAATAGAGGTTCGTGGCGGTGTCGCGGGCGTTGCCCGAGTTGCCGACCCGGCCGAGCATCTGTCCGACCTTCACCCGTACGCCCGGCTTGAGGCCGTCGGCCACGGCGTCGAGATGGCCGCCGAGGTAGCGGACGCCGTCGTCGCCGATGATCGTGACGAAGCGGCCCTCGCGGTAGGCGCCCACGTCGGTGGTGGGCGACCACTTGTTCAGGGTGTTGACCTCGTCGACCACGCCGTCCACCGGCGCCACGAAGGCGCAGCCCTTGCCCGCCCAGATCACCGTCTTCGGGAGCACGAGCAGCTGGCGCTGGTAGGTCGTCCGGCAGCCCTGGACGGGGAAGGCGTAGGTGTACTTCGACAGCTTCGGCGGCGGGATCTTGACCGGGTCCTCACCCTTGGGCGGCGTTTCGGCCGACTGGGGATCGGCGGTTGGCGTCTGCGAGGGAATAGTGGCGGTGACGGACGGGCTCGCGCTCGCCGGGGGCGTGGCCGGTGACTGCGCGCTGACGCCCGCCACTCCGGTGGCTTGTGGCGAGCAGGCGCTCGCCAGCAGCGCGGCGCCCGCTAAAGCCGCCCAACGTCCGAGATGCCCCGCTCGCATGATCTCCACCCGTGTCGACGTGTCCACCGCAAACATTTACCTTTGTAGCCGACCGGGGAAGTGCTCCCGACAGATTTCCGCCTTTCGCGACGCGACGGTGACATCCTCCTACCGCCAGGTCACCGTCACCTCACGGAGGGCAGTCATGAGCCCGGGTGGGGACGGTTGTCGTAGCTCGGGAATAGACTCACCGGCGTGGCTGGCAGGATCCGTGACGTCGATATCGCGCTCGTTCGTGAGCGATCGCCCATCGCCGATGTGATCGGCGAACACATCCAGTTGCGCAACGCGGGCGGCGGCAACCTCAAGGGGTTGTGCCCGTTCCATGACGAGAAGAGCCCATCCTTCAACGTCACGCCCGAGCGCGGCATGTATTTCTGCTTCGGCTGCACCGAGGGCGGCGACGTCATCACGTTCGTCGAGAAGATCGAGCACCTGACGTTCGGCGAGGCGGTCGAGCGGCTGGCCCAGCGTGCCGGGATCCAGCTTCAGTACGACCAGGGCGGCTACGTGCCGCGGCGCGACCACGGCGAGCGGGCCCGGCTGATCGAGGCGCACAAGGCCGCCGCCGAGTTCTACGCCGAGAAGCTGCTCGGCCCGGAGGCCGCGCCCGGCCGGCGATTCCTGTCGGAGCGGGGGTTCGAGCGGGCCGACGCCGAGATGTTCGGCGTGGGCTACGCGCCCAACGAATGGGAAGGGTTGACGCGGCATCTCCTGGGGCGCGGCTTCACCGCCGACGAGATCGTCAAGGGCGGGTTGGCCAAGGAGGGCCGGCGCGGGCCGATGGACCGCTTCCGCGGGCGGCTGATCTGGCCGATCCGCGACGCGACGGGTGACGTGATCGGGTTCGGGGCCCGTAAGCTGCTCGACTCCGACGACGGGCCGAAATACCTCAACACCCCCGACTCCCCGCTCTACAAGAAGAGCCAGGTGCTCTACGGCATCGACCTGGCCAAGCGGGAGATCTCCAAGCGGTCCCAGGCGGTCATCGTCGAGGGCTACACCGACGTCATGTCCTGCCACCTGGCTGGGGTGCCGACAGCGGTCGCCACCTGTGGCACGTCGTTCGGCGAGGAGCACATCAAGATCCTGCGGCGCTTCCTGCTCGACCAGGCGGAGTTCCGCGGCGAGGTGATCTTCACCTTCGACGGCGACGCGGCCGGGCAGAAGGCGGCGCTCCGGGCGTTCGCCGACGAGCAGAAGTTCGTCACCCAGACCTACGTGGCCGTGCAGCCTGACGGGCTCGACCCGTGCGACCTGCGCGTCAAGCAGGGCGACGCGGCCGTGCGCGACCTGATCGCCAGCCGCGAGCCGCTGTTCCAGTTCGCCATCCGCAGCACGATCTCCCGCTACGACCTGCGCAGCAACGAGGGCAAGATCGCCGCGCTCGACGCGGCGGCGCCGATCGTGGCCGGGATCAAGGACGTCGGCCTGCGCAAGCGCTACGCGATCGACCTCGACCGGTGGCTCGGCTTCATGGACGAGCGGTTCGTCATGCAGCGCATCGCCGAGGTCGGCGGCGCCCAGCAGGGTCGCCCGCGGCGGGCGCCGCAGGCCGCGCCCGTCGATCCCAACGTGCGGGTCGAGGGCGAGCTGCTCAAGCTGGCCATCCAGCGGCCCGCGCTGCTCGGTCCCCGCTTCGACGCGCTCGACCCGCGGGCGTTCACCGCGCCCGACCACGTGCTGGTGCACCAGGTGATCACCGCGGCGGGCGGCGCCGCGTCGGCGGGCCACGGCGGCCGCGAGTGGGTCGACCGGCTGCTGGAGCAGTGCCACGACGACGTGACGCGGGCGCTGGTGACCCGGTTCGCGGTCGAGGCGATCCGGGCCGACTCCCACACCGAGGAGCGCTACGGGGCGGCGATGCTGGCGGCGATCGAGGCCATCGCGGTCGACCGGGCGATCGCTCAGGTCAAGTCGCGCATCCAGCGGCTCAACCCGGTGGATGAGCAGCAGGACTACAACCGGCTGTTCGGCGAGCTGGTGGCGCTGGAGCAGCAGCGCAGAGTGCTCCGCGACCGGGCCGCGGGCAGCTGAGGGGTTTGGGGACGCTTTCACGGGCAGCCGCGGCAACCGGCTCAGGGTTTCGGCGGGCCCGTGCGCACCCGCTTTGACGTAGCCCATCGGCGGATGACGAGCCGCGAATGGTCCCTGTAACGGCTCGTTCGAGAGTTCCCGAGCAGAAGATGTCGGGAACTTGTTGAATCCAGATAGCGGTGGCGAAATCCTTCACCGGTCGCGTAGGACAGCGGTGTCAGAAGGCATCCGGGCAGGCTACGCCTGGTGTCCGGCGACAACCCCGCCCCGGACACTCCTTACTCGACCGCGTAATTGACTTTACTTTCCTGATCAAAGTGCCGCTAAACCTTTAAGCGATCTCAATTTGGTAAGGGCCACGGCCTTACCTTCGGTTACAAAAATGGGTCTGCCATTTTACGGAACCAATACTGCAGACTGTGTCCCGTGGGTGCATCGGTACTGCCAAGTGGACCGCCATCCGTAGATCAAGTGGCGGACCTCGTCGCGAAGGGAAGGGAGCGCGGAAGCGTAACCGTCGATGACGTCGCAGCCGCGCTTGACCGCTCAGAGTTGCCGTCCGACGCGTTGGAACGCGTCGTGCGGATGCTCGCGGAGAACGGCGTGGAGGTTCTCGAACCCCAGGGAGAGGAAGAGACCACCCGCGCCGACGAGGAAGACGTAGGCAAGCGGGCGCCGACCAGCGATCTAGTCCGTATCTACCTGCGGGAGATCGGCCGGGTGCCGCTGCTGACAGCCGAAGAGGAGGTGGAGCTCGCCAAATCGATCGAAGCCGGTCTGTTCGCCGAGGACAAGCTGGCCAGCGGAGTGTCGCGTCTGGCCTTTCCCGAGTTCAGGGAGCTCGTCTGGCAGGGCACTCGGGCGAAACAGCGCCTCATCGAGGCGAATCTCAGGCTCGTCGTCTCGATCGCCAAACGTTATGTGGGTCGTGGAATGCTCTTCCTCGATCTCATCCAGGAAGGCAACCTCGGGCTCATCCGCGCGGTGGAGAAGTTCGACTACACCAAGGGATACAAGTTCTCCACTTACGCCACCTGGTGGATCCGGCAGGCGATCACCCGTGCGATAGCCGACCAGGCGCGCACCATTCGCATTCCGGTACACATGGTGGAGACGATCAACAAGCTCGTCAGAGTGCAACGGCAGCTCCACCAGGACCTCGGCCGTGAGCCCGCGCCCGAGGAGATCGCCAAGGAGATGGACCTCCCGGTCGATCGTGTGGTGGAGATCCAGCGCATCGCCCAGGAGCCGGTGTCACTGCAGTCGCCGATCGGTGAGGAAGACTCCGACCTCGGTGACTTCATCGAGGACGCCGACGCGGTCGTGCCCATGGAGGCGGCGGCCTTCATCATGCTGCAGGACCAGCTCGACGACATCCTGGCGACGCTGTCGGACCGTGAGCAGCGCATCATCCAGCTCCGCTTCGGCCTGGCCGACGGGCATCCGCGCACGCTGGAGGAGGTGGGCAGGGAATTCGGCGTCACCCGGGAGCGCATCCGGCAGATCGAGTCGAAGACGCTGGCCAAGCTCCGCCACCCGACCAGGGCGCAGATGCTGCGTGACTATCTGGATTGATCGACTCGCGTGGCGACGAACGGCGGGCCCGGGGTTCTCCCCGGGCCCGCCGTTCGTTCGTCTACGCAGCTTCAGGAGCAGCCCTCGAACTGCGGCACCGCGATGGTGCTGAGGTTCAGGCCGGCCTTGCCGAACCACTTGTGCAGCAGTTTCGAGGCCGTCCCGTCCTGGTACATGGTGGTGATCGCCCGGTTGACCGCCTCGCACCCCGCGACGTCGCCCTTGTGCATGCCGACCCCGGTCCGCTGCTCGTTGAACTGGGCGTTGACCAGCCGCAGCCCGCTGCCGTCCTGGACGGCCAGACCGGCCAGGATGACGTCGTTGGTGGTGATCGCGTCCAACCGGCGGTCCTTGAGCGCCGCCAGGCAGGCCGCGTAGTCGTCCACCGGCACCACCTCCGCCGCCACCTTGCGCTCCTCCAGGACCCGCTGGGTCGCGTTCGAGCCCTTCACCTGGCAGATCTTGTGGCCCTTGAGGTCACGGACGTTCTTGATCGACGGCTCGTCCGGCCGTACCAGGATGTCCTGGTAGGAGATGTGGTACGGCCCGGCGAACAGGACCTTCGCCTTGCGGTCCTGGCTGATCGTGTACGTCGCCAGCACGAGGTCGGCCTTGCCGTTGAGCAGGACCTTCTCCCGGTCGGAGGCCAGCACCGGGATGAAGGTGAAGTCCTTGCCGAGCTTCTGGGCGATGTAGCGGGCCACGTCCACGTCGAAGCCCTCGAAGGTGCCGTTGGACTTGCGTACGCCGACCGACGGCAGGTCGGGGCGGACCCCGATGACGATCGCGTCCTTGTCCACGATCGACTCCGCGCCGCCCATGCCGCAGGCCCCGGCCAGCAGCGCGGTCAGGACCAGCACCGCCGGTAGCAGCCGCTTCATCGGTACTCCTTGAGCCGTGGCCACACCCCGGCGATGACCAGCAGGCCGAGGCCGCCGATCGCGAACGGGAGCAGCCGCCACAGGTTGTCGAGCGCGCTCTCGCCGGCGTCCGTGGCCCGCTTGAACACCGCCTCATGCTGCTCGGCGAGCTTCAGCAGCGCCTGGTCGTAGGCGTCGAAGGACTCGCGCACCGTCCCCAGCCTGGCCGACACGGCCTGGCCGGCCTGGCCGCTGGCCGCCAGCGCGCGGAACTTGGCGTCGGCGTCCTGGAAGCGTGTGTACGCCTCGAGCGCCCGCTGGCCGTCGCTCCCGCCGAGCTCGGTGCCCAGCAGGCCGAGGAAGTGCTTGGCGCCCTGCGCCACCTTGGCCTGGTAGGTGTCGAGGTTCCCGGCCTCCAGATAGATAACCGACTGGGACTTGTCGAGGAAGGTGTGCTCGTAGGTGTCGGCCCGCCCCTTGTCGAGCAGGAACCGGCTCTGGTCGCCGTGCAGGCTGTTGCTGATCGCGCGGGCCCTGGCCAGCGTGAGCACCGAGTCGAAGCCGTCGGCCTTGGCGGTGCGCAGCTCTTGCGTGTCCCGGCCGAGCACGTTCACCCCGGCGAGCAGCGCGACGACGGTCACGACGGTCGCGGCCAGCAGCGCCGGCCCGAACACCCGGCGGAAGCGCCGTGCCAGGAAGACCTGCAGCCAGATCAGGCAGGCCAGGGCCAGCAGCCCGGCCACGATCACCGCGAACCGTACGACCGGCACCATGACGCTCTTCTCGTCATAGGTGCTCCGCACGATCGTGCCGCTCTCCAGCGTCAGGTTGTACGCCTGGGGGAGCAGGACCAGCCGCATCAGGTCGGTGGCCTGCCGGTACACCTCGACCACCTTCTGCGGCGGCGGCCCGGCCGCGTGACCGGACTGGGTGTCGAGCAGCAGCGCCTGCCCGGCCAGCCGCTCGTAGCGGCCGAGGCCGTCGAGCACGGACTGGACGGTCTGCCGCTCGGCGGGGTTGTCGCCGGACAGCTCGAACGCCTTCAGCAGCGCCTGGTTGGCCTCGGAGCGCCGCCGCTCGTACTGGGCGATGGCGGCCTGGCGCTGCGAGGTGTAGTCCTTGCCCATCAGCAGCGCGTCGGCGACCTGCGCGTCCATGTCGCTCAGCCCGAGATACAGGCCGGCGGTGGCGACCACCTGGGGGCCCGCGTCGCGGCCGATCACCGTCAGCCCGTCGCGCGCGCTCACGCTCCCGGCCGCCAGCGCGGCGAAGAGCAGCGCCAGGGAGGCCACGGTGATGCCGGAGATGACCCGGATCCTCCCCGGCACACTCCGGCGCGCCGGAGCCCCCGGCGGTGCCAGCCCGACCTGGCCTGACGGCCTGGCCTGGACGATGGTCATAATGCCCCCTCGCAGGTCGTGAAGGTAGTCGTGGCGGCCCCCTCGCCGGTCACGGCGTGCCTTCGCGGATCGTGATGACGGTCCAGGCGCCGACGTGGATGCGGTCGCCCGCGCCCACCCGGACCGGCACGTTGACCGCCACCGGCCTGCCGTTGACCTGGGTGCCGTTGGAGGAGCCCGGGTCGACGAGCGTCCACGAGCCGTCGTGCCCGGCGAGCAGCACGGCGTGCAGATGGGACACACCGGGGTCCTCGGGCGGCCCGGTCAGGTCGATCTCCGGCCGCAGGTCGCGGCCCCGGCTGCGGCGGCCGATGCGTACCTGCTCGCCGGACAGCGCGAAGGACCGTTCGGGGCAGTACGGCGGGAAGGCGACGGCGTCGGCATCGGGGCCGCCCTCGGCGATCACCTTCTCGTAGTAGGCGCGGTCGGCGGCGGTGACCGCCTCCCAGCGCGCTCCGGCCACCGGCGGCGCCATGGTGGGCGCGGTGCCGGAGTAGTCGTGGCCGCACACCTCGCAGAACTGCCCGGCACGCGGCGTCTGGCAGACGGGACATTCTTCCACCGCCGCGCCGGAGCCGACACCGGCGGGCGCGGCCGGCGCGGCGGACGACGTGACCGGTGGCGGGGAGGCGGCCAGCTGGAGGCCGCAGACGTCGCAGTATTCGTCGTCGCCCGACGTGTGGCCCTGGGGGCAGGTCGCCATCAGCTGCCCTCCCCGTTCTTGCGCAGCTTGCTGGTACGCACCGAGCCGGTGTCGAGCTCGATCGCGTCGGCCTTGTCGACGTTCTTGCGCAGCCGGGCGGTGCCGGAGGCCGGATCCACCTCGACGACCTTGTCGAGCAGCCGGGCCGTGTCCTCGCGTCCCGAGTCGGCGGCGAGCTGTTTGGCCTTGGCCAGGCGGGCCGTCGCCCTCTCGACGTCGCCGGCCGCGCGGGCGCTCAGCCCGTCCTGGATCAGCTCGTGCAGCTCGGCCTGGCCGGTGTAGTGGGCGACCTTCCCGTTGATCCGGGTGGACTGGGCCAGGTCGTCGGTCCACTGGGCGAGCACGTTGCCACTGGCGAAGACCTCCTGGGTGTCGGGACGGAGCAGTTTCACCCAGCCCGCGCGGATCTCGCTGCCGATCTGGCCGGGCGGCACCTCCACGCACAGGTGGTACTCGCGGTCCTCGGTGCCCCACGACCCGGTCGGGTAGTCGCCGGTCAGCGGGTTGACGTCGGTGCGCTTGCCGGTCAGGTCGAGCAGCGTGGGGGAGACCTGCTTGACCCACTTGAGCGTCGCCGTCTGCGGCACCCACACCCGCATCACCAGCTCGGCCACGGTCTTGCTCATCGAGGTCTGGGTGAGCTTGCGGAAGAAGTCGGCCAGGTCACCCTGGTTCCGGACGAAGTCAAACGTACCCAGCAGCGCCTCGGCGACCTTGCGCAGCTCGGCGGGCACCCAGTCGTCGCCGACGCCGAGGCTGTCGCAGACGAACGCGCCCTCGCAGCGGGCCAGCGCGCCGGCGAACACGTCGGCGCGCTCGTTGTTCTGGCCGTCGGTCATCAGGATGGCGTGCCTGATCGCGTTCGGGTGGGCCGACAGCAGCTGGGCCGCCAGCTGCAGCCACTGGCCGATCGAGGTGCCGCCGCCGGCGGAGAGCTTGCCGATGGCCCGCTGCGCCTCGGCCCGGGTGGCCGCACTGGCCCTGACCAGCTGGGGGCCGTTCGGGTAGACGACACGGGCCCGGTCGGTCCCGGCGATGACCGCGAAGTGCACGCCGTCGCGCAGGGTCTGCACGGCCGTCGCGGCGGCGGCCCGGGCCTCTCTGATCTTGCCGCCGCTCATCGACCCGGACGTGTCGATGATGATCACCTCGGCGGCCTCGGCCGGGGTGGCGGATTCGGTGGTCACCGTGCCGGTGGAGTTGATCGTGAGGATGGCGTGCACCTCGCGCCCGTCGATCGGGAGGTACTTGTTCTGGTCGATGTGCAGGGTGAAAGTGGGCTGGTCACCCATGTGCGTCTCCTAGAGGGATCAGGACGATGGTCACGTTGTCTTGCCCGCCGGAGTCGAGCGCGTGTCGCAGCATCGCGCGGGCCATGTCCAGAGGGCTGCCGGTGGAAGGGAAGGTGTAGCCGTCGAGGTAGCGCCACAGGCCGTCGCTGCACACGAGCAGCAGGCCCGGGGTCTCCGGCTCCAGTACGCGGACGTGCGGGCGCACGTCGCCGTAGTCGGCGCCGAGCCAGGCGGTGATCTCACCCGTCGGCGCGGCGTCGTCCACGGTCAACTGGGTACCGACGACCTGACCGGTCACGGCGGACCGGATGGCGGCCGCCGGAAGAACCCCGACCGGCCGAGTGTCAGCGCTCGCCTCGACCGGCGGGCTGCCCGCGGAAAGATCGGTCTCGACGGGCCGGGTGTCGGTGGGAAGGCCGGTCTCGACCGGCCGGGCATGGGGGGGAGGGTCGGTTTCGACCGGTTGGGTGTCGGCGGACGGGTTGGTTCTGGTCGGCCGGGGGCCGGTGGACAGCCAGTACGCGCGGGAGTCCCCCGCCCAGGCGAGCGTGATCCGGCCGCCTTCGACCACCACCGAGACGTAGGTGCACGCGGGGGCGTCGTCCACCGAGGTGGCCAGCTTGCCCACGGCCCGGCTGGCCAGGCCGAACGCCTCCTCGGTGGAGACGCCCCTGCCCAGGGCGGCGCAGGCCGTCTCCACCGCGGCCGCCGACGCCTCGTCCGCGCGCGGCGAGCTGCCCACGCCGTCGCAGACGACGACCACGGTCCGCGTGTCCGTGGACAGCAGCGCCATGGCGTCCTCGTTGCGGCTGCGGCGCAGGCCTTTGTCGGTCACGCCCGCCGTACCGCCGTCGAGTTCGAGCTCCGCGTGGTCGCGGCTGGTGGGCTGGCGCACGCCGCACCGCTCGCAGTAGCCCTCCGCGTCAACGGCGGGGGCGCCGCAGGACGTACAGGCAGGTGCTCCGAGTGGATGCCCGCACGCCTCGCAGAAGGAGTCGCCGGCGAACACAGGGGTCTCGCAGACCGGGCACCGGACGTCCGCCTTTGGAGCGGCGGTGTCGTCCATCACACCCACGTCCGGGGCCGGACGGCGTTGGCCTGGTCGACGAGGGCCTGGCGCTCCTGGCGGGAGCTCGCGGCCACGGCCAGGCGGCGGAAGATGCCCTCCAGCCGCTTGCGTAGGCCGGGTTCGGTGAACTCGGCGCCCGCCAGCTTCAGGCCGCCCGGTGGTTTGTTGTTGTCGAGCCAGGTCAGCGCGCTCTCCAGCAGCTCGGCGGTGAGCAGTTCGCGGCGGCGCGGGTCGAGGTCGGTGAGGTCGTCGAGGCGGTCGGCCGCGGCCGACAGCTCGTTCGGCTTGCCCGGGTCGGCCGCCCCCGTCGTTCTGGCCACCGCGGCCACGACCGCGAGCTGCGCGGCCACGCGGTGGCTCGACGTGGTCGGCACCTCGTCGAGCACCGCGATCCGGCCCGCCCTGGCCAGCCCGAACGCGGCGCTCACGTAGGAGCGGTCGGTACGCCACACGCTCTCGTACCAGCGGACCGGGTCGCCGTTCATGCACTCCAGCGCGAACGCCAGCCCCAGCTTGGGCGCGCACTCGCCGGGCAGCAGCGAGAAGCACTC
The DNA here is from genome assembly GCF_043197735.1 of Nonomuraea sp. NPDC049028. Taxonomy (NCBI): domain Bacteria; kingdom Bacillati; phylum Actinomycetota; class Actinomycetes; order Streptosporangiales; family Streptosporangiaceae; genus Nonomuraea; species Nonomuraea sp. NPDC049028. The sequence continues at coordinate 799,775 of NZ_JBICTR010000004.1, read as the reverse complement.
GTCGAAGATCGGCGCCGCCCGGTCGGCATGACCCGAGGCCAGCAGGTGGACCGCCCGGTACCAGGTCACCCGCCAGTCGCCGGGCAGCGTCCGCCCCGCCTCGTCCAGCGCGGAGAGCGCCTGGTCCGAGCCCTGCTCGGCGAGCAGCCGGGCCTTGGTCAGCAGCGTCTCGGGCGTCCGGGCCATCCCCTCGACCTGGCTGACCAGCACGTCGGGATCGCGGCCGACGAGGCCCGCCAGCGCGCCCGCCGCCGGGTCGGCGGGGTCGGCCAGCGGCACCGGCAGCGCGGCCGCCGCCTCCAGCGGGTCGAGCCCGGCGAACACCCGCCCGCGGTCGGCGGCCAGCGCCGCCCCCGCCGCGAGCCGCTCGGGCCCGAACAGCGCGGACTGCGCCGGGTACGGCACCCCCTCCGCCAGCGCGCTGATCTCGCGCAGCACGCCGACGAGCTGTTCCTCCATCTCCTCGGCGCTCTGGAACCTGGCGGCGGGATCGGGGGCGGTCGCCCGGCGCAGCAACCGCGCGAACGCCTCGTTGCCGCAGTCCGCCGGCAGCGGGTTCTCCACCCCGCCCTTGGCCGGGCTGAACGACGGGATGGTCAGCACCGCCAGCGTCCTGGCCACCGTGTAGAGGTCGGAGGCGACGGACGAGGGCTGGGTCTCCAGCTCGGGCGCGTGGTAGCCGACCGTGGCCCAGGAGGTGCCCGGCGGCGAGCCGACGCGCTGGACCGCGCCCAGGTCGATGAGCTTGAGCCGATTGCCGACCCTGATCACGTTGGCCGGCTTGAGGTCGCAGTAGACCAGGTCGTGCTGGTGCAGGTAGCCGAACGCGCGCAGGATCTCCCGTCCGTACATGAGCGTCTCGCGCAGCGGCAGCGGTCCCTGGCGGCGCAGCTCGTGCAGCGACTGGCCGCCGACGTACTCCATGACGATGTAGCCGAGGCCGCCGGAGCGCTGGAAGTTGATGATCTTGACGATGTTCGGGTGGTCGACCGTGGTGAGGAACTTCCGTTCGGCCTCCGCCGCCGCCAGCGCCTCGGCGTCGGCGGTGTTCAGCAGGCCCTTGAGCACCACCCAGCGGCCGTCGAGGTTCTCGTCGGCGGCCAGGTAGATCCAGCCGAGGCCGCCGTGCGCCAGGCAGCCCAGCACCCGGTACTGGCCGGCCACCAGGTCGTCCTTGGCCAGCTTCGGGGTGAAGGAGAACGAGGTACGGCAGTGCGGGCAGAACCCGTCGGGCAGCCCGGCGCGCCCCTGCCTGGAGCGGCCGACCGGCTCGCCGCACGCCGGGTTGGCGCAGAACCGCTTCTCCTCGGGCACCATGGGATTGGCCATGATCGCGGTGGCCGGGTCCCGGTAGGGCACCGACGGCAGGTCGGCGAGCTCGCCCAGCACGCCCGGCCGCGACCGGCCGCTGCTCAGCGGGCCGGTCATCTGCCTGCTCACCGGCCGCGTGTCAGGGGAGTCCGAGGGGCTCGACGCCGTCGCCGGGGTCGAGGCCGCGGCGGGCGCGGCGGACGCCGCCGCGTGGCCGCACAGGTCGCAGTAGCCATCTTCGATCGTGCCCGTACAGCCTGGCTGGGCGCATCGGGTCATCGGCCACCTCCGTGGATCGCACGCTGATACAGGTCGACGGCTTGTGCCGCCTTCGTCAGATCGCAGGGAGCGCTCCACAGCAGCAGCCGCGCCCGCTCGTACAGCTCAGTCGCGCCCGGGTCCTCCGCCAGGCCCTTGCGCACCGCCATCGCCTGGCACGCGCCGAGCCGCCCGCGTAGCTCATCACGCCTGCCGAGCAGCCCCATCAGCGCCGTCGCCGTGGCCCGTGCCTGCTGGGCGGCCTGCTGGGCGCCCTGCTCCAGGGCCGTCAGCCGCCCGGCCCGGTCGAGCCAGGTGCCGGGCGCGGCGTCGAGCGCGTCCAGTTCGTCGGCCAGCGCGTCCACCTTGCTCCGCGGCTGTGCCTGCGGCGGCAGGGCTATCTTCACCACGACCCTGCCGTGGGCCACCCTGGCCTCGCTCTCGGCCGCGCGTACCCGGTCCAGCGCGGCCACCAGCTCCTCGCGCCGCCTGCCGTACTCCTGACTGACCTGTAGCGCGCGCTCCAGGTCCGCGCGGGTGCTCGCCAGGAGGCGGGTGACGCGCTCCAGTTCGTGCTCCGGCGGCGCCGAGCCGAGCGGATCTTCGAGTACGGCGGTCCGCATCCGCCGCAGATCGGTCTCCGTCTGGGTCAGGTCAAGGCTCTCACCGAGCTGCCGCCGCAGGTCGCCGACCGCGCGCAGCTCGGCGTCGGCGGCGTCGAGGCGGGGTAACGCCGCGGACCAGACCGTGTCGATCTCCGTCAGTACGTCCGTGGCCTGCTGGAAGGCCGTGTCCATCCGGGCGACCGTCTCGTCCAGGGTGAGCCGCTCGTCCGCCTGGGGGAGGAGGGATCGTTCCTCGACGGGCTTGGCGGCGGCCTTCAGCACCACCGAGCGGCCCGACAGCAACTCGGTCAGGGTGGCGAGCTGCTCCGCGCCGAGGCGGCCGCGGGCGCCCTTGACCTGCTCGGCCGCGCGTAACACCCCCCGATAGGTGTCGTAAAGCGCCCACAGCGCGGCGATGGCGCTCTGCGCGGCGGCCCAGCGGGTCTGGGTCGGGCCGCGTAAGGAGGCGCCCTTGAGTAACTGGTAGGTGGTGTGGGCTTCAAGATCGAGCAGGTCGCCGGAGATGCGGTCGCGCTCGTCGGCTCGGGCGCGCAGTGCGTACTCCGCACCCTCCCTGCTCATGGGTGGTCCCAGACTCATCACGCTCCCCGTGATACGGGCCCCCGCGCCCCGTTGTCTACCGGCTAAACGGCAAAACCGACCGGTTGGTTCCGGGAGGAGGCCGGTTGGTTCCGGGAAGTATGCCGGTTGGTTCCGAGAGTAGGGGAGACCCTGACTTGTCCCTGATTCAACCCTGCCTCACCTGCAATCCGCTTGAACGATCTCGTAACGTCAGAGACATGGGACGCATACTTCTCGCAATCCTGGCGATCATCGCCGTGTTCATCCTCATCGGCCCCCTCGTGGGCTTCGTCTTCACGCTGATCAAGTGGGGACTCATCATCGGAGCCGTGGCCTTCGGCATCATGCTCGTCTCCAAGTGGGCCCGGACGTAGCTTTCCTACGGCCTAGCGGCGCATAGTGGGTTGATGGAGGCGCGGCCCGCGGTCGACGACGCCGCGCTCGGGCGCGAGGCACTGTCCGTGCTCGAGGCGAACTGGACGGGAACCTCCACCGTTCCCGCCCCAGGTCTCTACCCGCACCAGTGGAGCTGGGACTCGGCGTTCGTGGTGATCGGCCTGGCCAGGCACCGGCCTGACCGGGCTCGTGCCGAGCTGCTCAGTTTGCTGGCCGGTCAGTGGGCGACCGGCATGGTGCCGCACATCGTCTTCCACACCCCCGAGGCGTACTTCCCGGGCCCTTCGGTCTGGCGCTCACAGGATCACGACGCCGCGCCGCGCGTGCTCACCTCGGGCCTCACCTCGCCGCCGCTGCACGCGCTGGCCCTGTGGTGGCTCTACCGGCACACCGGCGACGCCGACTTCGTCAGGCGGGCGTTTCCGGCGCTGGCCGCCCAGCACGCCTACCTGGCCGCCGCGCGCGACCTGGGCGGCTCGGGGCTCGCGGCGATCGTGCACCCCTGGGAGTCGGGCATGGACGACAGCCCGGCCTGGGACCAACCGCTCGCCGCGCTGCCCGAGATCAGGTACGGCTACCGCACCGTCGAACTTGAGCAGCGTTACCCCGACAGCGACCACGACCGCTACGTCTGGCTGGCGCTGCGCTACCGCAACGCCGGCTACCGAGCCGAATACCTGCGCGACGAGCACCCGTTCGCCGTCGAGGACCCGATGTTCAACGGGATCTGGCTCGCCTCCTGCCAGGCCATGGCCGAGCTGGCGCCGCTGGCCCGCGCCGACCCGGTGCCCCACGCCGAGCAGGCCCAGCGCATCAGGTCGGCGCTCCTCGACCGCCTGTGGGACGGCTGCTTCTACGCCCGCGACCTACGGGCCGACCGGTTGATCCGGGTCTGCACGGTCGGCGGCTTCGGCCCGCTGCTCGACCCCGAGCTGCCCAGCGACCGCGTCCACGCGGCCATCGAGATGCTCGAATCGGCCAGGTTCATGGGCGCCACGGGCTATCCGGTGCCCAGCTGCGAGATCCGCGCCGCCCAGTTCGACCGCACCCGCTACTGGCGCGGCCCGTCCTGGGTGAACACCAACTGGCTGCTGCGCCGGGCGGCCGACGTCCACGCGCTCGGCTCGCTCGGCCGGCAACTCGCCAACGGCACGCTCCGCCTGGTCAGGCAGGCGGGGTTCCGCGAGTGCTTCGACCCGTTCGACGGCAGCGGCCGGGGGTGCCGGGACTTCTCCTGGAGTGCCGCGCTCACCCTCGACCTGCTCGCCGATAGCGTGAAGGAATGAGTTTCCTTCGCCGCCTGCCCGCCGACGTCCGCAAGGCCCTGGTCACCGAGCCGGGGGAGCGGGTGCTGACCTTCGCCGCCACCGGCGACGGGCACGTGGTGGCCACCAATCTGGCGCTGCACCTGCCCGGCGGGATCCGCGTGCCGTACGAGACGATCGACCGGGCCGCCTGGGACGAGGAGGGGCTGAACATCCTCACCATGTCCGGCGAGCGGCACCGCGTGGAGCTGCCGGAGCCGCGGCTGCTGCCCGAGACGGTCCGGGAGCGGGTCAACGCCACCATCGTGGTGAACAAGCACGTGGACCTGCCCGGTCGTGGCGGGGTACGGCTGGTGGCCAGACGTCCGCCCGGCGGTGAGGTGCTGGGGTGGACCCTCGTCTTCGACGACGGCCTCGATCCGAACGACCCGGGCGTACGCGCACAGGCCGAACAGGCCCTTGAGGGCGTACGGCGCAGCATGGGGGTCTGAGGAGCCGGATCGAGCGGGCGGCATGAGTTCGGGCGCCCGGTAGACGAGCGGGACATGCGTGCGCGCCGGGCTTGTGAGTGGGGTGGGACCCCGGGCTTGTGAGTGGGGTGGCACGCGGGTGCCCCGGGCATGGGCGGTGGTTCGTCCTGCGCTCATGCCCGGGGCCCGGCGTTGCTCGCGGCAGTTCCGCGTCAAGTTCCGCGTCAGTGCGGAATGCCGGTTTGGTCGGTCTTCTTCTGGCCGGCCTGCTCGACCTCTTCGCCGGGCCAGCCGGTGCCGGTGTCGTGGTGGTCGTGGCCGTTGAGGAACGGGATCCGATGCTGGAGTGTGTCCCCCACCTTCGACTTGGCCACTCCAGCCGCCTTCGACAGCTGGGCGCCCATCACGCCCGCGGTCTCCTGGAACCTGGGGCTGTCGGCAACGCGTTGGGCGGCCCGTTTGATCTGCTCATAGCGTTCGCGTCCGGCCCGGCTGCCCAGGACATAGCCGACGGCGAGACCAATGGCGAATGTCATCCGATAACGCATATTGCACCTCCGCTGTCTCCGGGCCTACCCGAATGACGATGCGACACGCACTCCTCGAGTGCGCTAATCTATTCCTGCGCCCAGGGGAGCGGCCCGCAAGGCCCGCCGATCAGCGCGAACGTACGATCCCGCGTAGCTCAACGGCAGAGCAGCCGGCTGTTAACCGGCAGGTTATAGGTTCGAGTCCTATCGCGGGAGCTTCGGCAAGGCCGAGGTAGGCAGAGCTCAGGCCCCTCTCCGGGATCAAGGATGAGGGGCCTGAGTCGTTCCGGGAGCCACTACCCGGTTTGGTCAGCGTGGCCGAAGACGGCTTCCATGGTCTCAGCGCCATGGACGATGACCGGTCTGATCGGGTGTCGGTAGACGGTTGCGTGGTGGTGGGCGTCGAGTCCCCGACGAGATCGGCGATGCGTTCCACCGAGACGTCCCCATCGCTCAGGATCGAGACGAAGCAGTGGCGGAGCTCTCGTACCTTCCAGCGGTTCCCGATGCCCGCCCTTCTTGTGATCCCCGCAGCACGCGCCGTCACTTCCCGTGCAGATCGACGAAGCGGCCAGATGGCACGTGCCCGGAGATAGGCTGATCTGATCTTGTCCGATCGGCCTTGGAGACCACGTGGCGCACCCACTCGTCGTCGGCATCGCCGGCGGCTCCGCGTCAGGCAAGACTACGATCGCCACCTGGTTGCGTACCGCCGTCGAGCAATCCGGACGCACCGTAGACGTGCTCACCAGCGACCCGTACATGTGTCACGACGTCGATCGCGGCCCGACTTTCGTCTCCCCCACGACCGGTGAGGTGACCTTCGACTACAACCGGCCCGAGTCGGTCGACTGGCTCGCTTTCCTGCGCGACCTCGACAGCCGGACCAGCGACGTAGTAGCGCCGGACGTGCTGCTTGTCGAAGGGCTCATGATCTTGCATATCGCAGCGGTGCGCGAACGGCTCGATCTGCGGCTCTTCGTCGAACTCGACGCGGACGAGCGTGCGCTGCGTCGGCTGCTGCGGGACATGAAGGAGCCGCGCGGACTGAGCGAGCCGGAGATGATCGCCAATTACTACCGGGAGAGCGCTCGGGTCGGGCACACGCTGTATATCGAGCCGTCCCGGCAGTACGCCGACATCATTGTGCGCGGTGACGCCCCGCTGGATCGGTTGCAACCGTTGTTGCTGGCGATGATCGATCGGCTGCTCGGGGAGCACAGTGCCCGGGAGCCCTCGACCTAGCAGCCGTCGCACCTACGTCACTGAATAATTACTTTTGCCAGCGATGCCTGGTCCGAGTCCTATCGCGGGAGCAAGGCTGAACCCCCTTCCCGGGTCTCCGGGGAGGGGGTTTCTTGTTGCGGCTAGACCGCGGTGTCCCGCTTGCCGGTCAGCACTCCGTAGAGCGCCCAGCCGAGGCCGAGGAGGACGCCGCCGATCCCGGCGACCAGGCCGATGGCGCCGCTGCCGAGGAGGGCCAGAATGGCGATCAGCGCGGCGAAGACGAGCGACAGGGCGAGCATGACCGTGCGGTAGGTGTGCTTGTTCATGACCATGACGATCACGGTTCCGGCGTCGCCGGGGTATCCACCGATCGGTGGACATATAGCCATGAGGGGGTAAAACTGCAGATCATGGGGAGTCCCGTGGCGGCGCGGGCCGAGAACGCCTGGCTGCGTTCCTATCCGTTCTGGGACGCGTACTTCGCGGTGGTGCTCATCACCACCGTCATTGCGATGGTGGCGGACGGCGGCCCGCCCATCGCCGTCGGACTGGTGCTCCTGATGGCCCTCTCCTACGTCCTGTTCGGCCGCAGAGCCGTCCGCGCGGACGCCATCCCCGTGCGGGAGAGCTGGTGGTACGCGGCGAGCGTGCTCGTCCTGGTCACCGGAGCCGGGCTGCTGGAGTCGGCGGCGGCGATAGCGCTGTCCGCGCTGGTGCCGATGGCGTTCATGTCGCTGCGGGTGGCGCACGCCGTGGTGCTGACGGCGGCGTTCTTCGCCGCGCCGATGATCAACGGACTGACGACGGCGGGGGCGGATCCGCTGATGACCCTCCTCGCCCTGGCCGTCGGACTGCCGGCGAGCGCGCTGCTCGGCACGTTCATCAGCCGGCTGTACCAGCAGAACCGCGAACGCGCCGAGCTGATTGAAGAGCTCGACCGCACCCGGGAGGAGCTGGCGGAGGTCAGCAGGGAGGCCGGGGTCCTGGCGGAGCGCGAGCGGCTGGCGGGCGACATCCACGACACTCTGGCCCAGGGGTTCACCAGCATCATCATGCTCCTCCAGGCCGCTGAGGCCGGTCGGGGGGCCGAGCGGCACGTGGCGCTGGCCGTACAGACGGCGAAGGAGAACCTGGCCGAGACGCGGGCGCTCATCGCGGCGCTCGCCCCGCCCGCGCTCGACGGCACGTCACTGGGGCAGGCGCTGCGCCGGTTGGGGGAGGGGTTCGAGGTGCCGGTGGAGGTGACCGTCAGGGGCGAGCCCATCGCGCTGCCCGCCACGGCCGAGGCGGTGCTGGTGCGGGTTGCTCAGGAAGGGCTCGCGAACGTGCGCAAGCATGCCCGCGCTCGGTCCGCACGGCTGGCGCTGGACTACGGGGACGCGGCGGCGCGGCCGTCGGTGACCGACCCCGGGGGCGGGGCGGGGCGGCAGTCAGTGACCGACTCCGGGGGCGCGGCAGAGCGACTGTCGGTGAGCGATGACGGGGTAGCGGCAGTGCGGCTGTCCGTGAGCGACGACGGGGATAGAGCGGTGCGGTTGTCGGTGAGTGACGACGGTGACGGCTTTGAGCCGTCCACCACCCGTGACGGGTACGGCCTGCGGACCATGCGTGTCCGGGTGGCGCGGCTCGGCGGGACCGTCACCGTGGCGGCCGCTCCTGGGTCGGGCACGACGGTCACGGTGGAGTTGCCATGCTCGCCGTGCTGATCGTCGACGACCACCCGATGGTCCGCGAGGGCCTGCGCGGGATGCTCGTCGCCGAACCGGACATCGAGGTGGTCGGCGAGGCCGGATCCGGTGAAGAGGCTCTCGCGGTCGCGCCACGGCTGCGGCCCGACGTGATCCTCATGGACCTGCGCATGCCGGGCTGCGACGGAGTGACCGCGATCCGGCGGCTGGGCGCGGGCTACCGGGTGATCGTGCTGACCACGTACGAGAACGACGCGGACATAGAGCGTGCCATGTCGGCCGGCGCCGCCGGGTACCTGCTGAAGGACGTGTCACGAGCCGACCTGGCGGCTGCGGTACGGGCGGTGGCGGGCGGCGAGACCGTCCTGTCGCCGTCGGTGTCCGCCCGCCTGGCGACCTGGCACAAGGCCGGACCCGAAGGGTGGCGCCTGTCGGCGCGGGAGCGGCAGGTGCTGGAACTGGTCGCGGAGGGGCTGACCAATGGGGAGATCGGCCGGCGGCTGTTCATCGGGGAGGCCACGGTCAAGACGCATCTGCTGCGGGCGTACGGCAAGCTGGGCGTCTCCGACCGGACCTCGGCGGTGGTGGTGGCGATGCGGCTCGACCTGGTGCGGCGGCCCGGCGGATAGCGTCTTTCACGCTTTGTAGTCGTAAGGTCACGGGATTTTCGATTTGCCGGGACAAACGGCTGTGGACGGTGAAGGATGGCAGGAGCTGCGGGCACGTCGTGAAGGCGGTGTGGAGAGGGCGCCGCCTGCCAGGAGGTGCCGCCGACCCGGAATCGGCGGGGCGCTCCGTTGATGGAAAAGTGCTGGTTACTGCGTGCGTACCTGGATCAGGTCCCTACGTCCCTTCGATGCCATCGCCGTACAGACGCTCATCGAGCGAACGATCGACATTCGCGAGGCGGAGCGCTTCATCAGGCTCTTCCACGCCGAGAATCCCGGCGCGGGTGACGTGCACGCGCGTCTGCGTGAGGTCGCCAAGGAGATCGCCCGTCATGGGACTTATGCCCATACCTTCGAGGAACTGCAGTTCGGTGCCAGGGTGGCCTGGCGCAACAGCAGCCGCTGCATCGGGCGGCTCTACTGGCGCTCGTTACGGGTACGCGACCGCAGGCAAGTGACCAGCGCCGAGGGCGTGGCCCTCGAGTGCGTGGCTCATCTGCGCGACGCGACGGGTGAGGGCAAGATCCGGCCGACGATCACCGTGTTCCCGCCGGACACGCCTGAGCGGCGCGGACCCCGGGTGCTGAACGAGCAGCTCATCCGGTACGCCGGGTATCGCATGCGCGACGGGTCGATCGTCGGGGATCCCCGCTATGTCGACTTCACCGAGAAGGTCAGGCGGCTGGGCTGGCGGGGCGGGAAGGGCGGCAGGTTCGATGTGCTGCCCCTGGTCATCCAGCCGGGGCGCGGGCAGAGGCTGCTGTGCAATCTGCCGGGCGACGCGGTGCTGGAGGTGCCCCTCACGCATCCGGACCATCCGTGGTTCGCCGACCTGGGGCTGCGCTGGCATGCCGTGCCGGCCATTTCCGGCATGTGCCTGGAGATCGGCGGGCTCTGCTATCCGTGCGCGCCCTTCAACGGCTGGTACATGGGGGCGGAGATCGGCGCCCGCAACCTCGCCGACACCGACCGCTACGACCAACTGCCCGTGGTCGCCGGGCGGCTCGGGCTGAACACCGCCTCCGACCGGTCGCTGTGGCGGGACCACGCGCTGGTCCAGCTGAACGTGGCCGTGTTGCACTCGTTCGAGCAGGCGGGGGTGACGATGACCGACCACCACACGGAGTCGAACCGGTTCCTCACCCACCTGGGACGGGAGGAGAAGGCGGGGCGCGTGTGCCCGGCCGACTGGTCGTGGATCGTGCCGCCCATCTCCGGCGGCACCACACGCGTCTTCCACCGCTACTACGACAACCCCACGATGACCCCAGCCTTCGTCCACCACGCTGGCTGACCGGAGGTTCGTCTTGTGTTCCACCTCCCCCAACTCCAGCAACCCACTCTGACCTCTGCTTTCGTTCGCTTCGCCCGCTGGTCGGAGGGTTGTCTTGCCCTTCATCGCTAGAATATGATTCTGTTGCCCTATGGCGGAACTCGTTCTCTCCTCGGCCGATCAAGGCGTGCTCACCCTGACCTTCAACCGTCCCGACCGGCTCAACGCCTGGACGGACGCGATGGGCCGGTGTTACTTCGACCTCCTCCAGGAGGCCGAGAAGGACCCGAACGTGCGGGCCATCGTGGTGACCGGCGCGGGCAAGGGATTCTGCTCGGGCGCCGACTTCCAGACGCTCAGCGCCATCCAGACCGGAGACTACGACGAGACGCCGGACCCGCGCCCCAACACCTTCCCCACGACCATCGCCAAGCCGATCATCGCCGCCGTCAACGGCGCCTGCGCCGGTCTGGGTGTGGTCCACGCGCTGGCCTGCGACCTGATCTTCACGGCCGAGGACGCCAAATGGACCACGGCCTTCCCGCGCCGCGGCCTGATCGCCGAATACGGCCTGTCGTGGATCCTGCCCCGCCTCATGGGCCAGCAGAGAGCCATGGACATCCTCCTGTCGGGGCGGGTCTTCACCGGCGCGGAGGCCTACGAGCTCGGCCTGGCCAACCGCTCGGTCCCGGGCGACGCGCTGCTCGCCACAGCCCAGGAGTACGCCCTGGAGCTCGCCACCCACAGCTCCCCGGCCTCCATGGCCGTCATCAAGCGTCAGGTCTGGAACGACTGGGACATCACCCTGGACGAGGCGGCCAAGACGGCGACCCAGGAGATGCTCGCCTCCTTCAACCGCCCGGACTTCGCCGAGGGCGTCGCGAGCTTCCTGGAACGCCGCCCGCCGAACTTCCCGCCCTTGTAATCAGAGGGGTTCCCGAAGACCACGCAGAAGATGTCCGTGCGCACGTTGCGGCGGCGAGCCGGTGAACCGGAGGAGCGTGCCCCTGGACGGGCCCCGGCCCCGGTTGGCGGGTGGGGCCCACCGGGCCTGCCGTAACAAAAGATGTTGATCTAAAGAGAAGTCAGGAAATACGCCGAGCACCCGAAGAGGGGGTGGCGGGGAGGAAGCGGGGGGCCTGCCAGCCGCGCTCGGCGTAAGCCGCGCTCACCGACTCCTTCACGGCCTCCAGGCGCTCGTCGGACACCAGCGCGATCGCCGAGCCGCCGAAGCCGCCCCCCGTCATGCGGGCGCCCCGGGCGCCGCCGCGCAGCGACGCCTCCACGGCCAGGTCCAGCTCCGGCGACGACACCTCGTACTGGTCGCGCAGCGACAGGTGGGAGGCGTTCAGCAGCGCCCCGATCTCCGTGATCGCCCCGGCCCTGAGCAGGCCGATGAGTGCCTCGACGCGGTGGTTCTCCGTGACGACGTGCATCGTGCGCTTGCGCTCGGCGCCCTGCAGCTGGTCGAGGGCCCCGGCCAGGTCCGTGACGTCGCGCAGCGCCGCGACACCCAGCTTGCGGGCCGCCGACTCGCACTCCGCGCGGCGCTTGGCATACTCGCCGCCCGCGTGCTCGTGGTGCACCTGCGTGTCGATGATGAGGATGGTCAGCCCGTGCGCGGCCAGGTCGAGCGGGATGTTGCGGGAGCCGAGCGAGCGGCAGTCGAGGAACAGCGCGTGCCCCTCGGCGCTCAGCGCGGACGCCGCCTGGTCCATGATGCCGCACGGCATGCCGACGAAGTCGTTCTCCGCCCGCTGGCTGAGCAGGGCGAGCTCCATGGGCGTCATGCCCAGGTCGTACAGGTCGTTGAGGGCCGAGGCGATGGCCACCTCCAGCGCGGCGCTCGAACTGAGCCCGGCGCCCTGGGGCACGTCGCCGTCGATGGCGATGTCGGCGCCGCGCACCCGGTCGCCCAGCATCGCCAGGACGCCGACCACGTAGCGGCTCCAGCCCTGCGACTCCTCGTGACTGGAGATCACCAGCGGGTCGCCGGACGACTGCAGGGACAGCAGCCGGATCGTGGCGTCCTCGCGCGGGCTGACGGCCGCCGTGACGCCCCACGGCACCGCGAAGGGCAGGACGAAGCCGTCGTTGTAGTCGGTGTGCTCGCCGATCAGGTTGACGCGGCCGGGCGCGTGCCAGACCGTCCGCGGGTCGGCGCCGAAGGCGGCCCGAAAAGCATCGACAACGCGCATAATCCAACACTCCTCAACAAAGGTCCGACCGTAGACTAGCGCCATGGAGGAGTTGGTGGATCCGGCGCTCGCCTCTGTCCGGGTCTTCCTGGTCCGCGACGACAACAAGGCCCGCAAGCTCAAGTACAACCTGGGCCATCCTCGCGTGCTCACGTTCGGCGGTGCCTACTCCGGTCACATCAGGGCTGTCGCGGCGGCCGGGCGCCGGGATGGGTTCGCGACGATCGGGGTGATCCGGGGTGAGGAGACGTTGCCGCTCAACCCGTCGCTGGCGTACGCGGAGTCCTGCGGCATGCGGCTCACCTATCTCGACCGGGGGACATACCGCCGCAAGCACACCCCCGAGGTGCAGGCCGCGCTGCGCGAGCAGTGGGGTGACGTGGCGATCCTGCCGGAGGGGGGCAGCAACGCGGCGGCCGTACGCGGGTGCGCCGAGTTGCCCGGCGAGATCGGCGGCGACTACGACGTGATCTGCTGCGCGGTCGGCACCGGCGGCACCCTGGCCGGGATCGCCGCCGGGTTGCCGGAGGGCCGGCGGGCGATCGGGTTCGCGGTGCTCAAGGGGGCCGGGTTCCTCGACGATGAGGTGGCGCGCCTGCAGCGCGAGGCTTACGGGCGCGTGTGGCCGAACTGGTCGGTCAACCTGGACTACCACTTCGGGGGCTACGCCCGCTCGACTCCGGTTCTCGATGACTTCATCGCGAAATATCGGGTCGAGGGGGTGTATGTCGGGAAGATGCTCTACGGCGTCTTCGACCTGGTACGGCAGGGCGTCTTCCAGCCGGGCACCCGCATCGTCGCGGTCGTCACCGGTGAGCCGTGGAGCCCGGCGACCGACCAGCTAGGGAGCCCGGCGACCGACCAGCTAGGGAGCCCGGCGACCGACCAGATAGGGAGCGCGGTGACCGATCAGGCGTGGAGCCCGGCGATCGATCAGACCTCGACCCTGGCAACCCATCAGCCCTCGACGCCGGTCCAGGAGTGCGGCGCGCCCACCGGCTTGGACTCCGGCGATCCCCGCTGCCGTAGGTAGATCGACAGCGCCACCATGGAAAGCACGGCGAGCAGCTCAGACTGCCAGTTCTGCAGGCTCCGGTTCCAGAACTCCGGCGAGGTGAAATAGGCGCCCCACGAGACCGGATCCCGCAGGTCGAGCAGCCGCTGCGAGTTGTACGTCGCCACCCCGGCCACCGACTGCGCCAGCCACGACAGCACGAAGACGATCCCCATCACCAGCCCGAGCGAGTTGCTGTACAGCTGGAGCCGAAGCCCGCCGGCCCGCGCCCAGGCCGGGGAGTCGGGCCGGGCGTGGCGGCCGACGAGTTGCTTCTCGTCCGATTCCAGACCCGCCTCCTTGGGATCCTTGGACTCCGGCGAACCCTTCTGCACCAGCCAGATCGTCATCGTGATGAACAGGAAGAACTGCAGGTATTCGGACTGCCAGTTCTCGGCCACGTCCACGGCGAAGTCCGAGGACGTCACGTACGTGAAGACCGGCACCGGTTCCCCGCCGTTGACCAGCTGCTGGTCGTTGAACTGGCCCGTCCCCGCGATGGCCTGCCCGGCCAGCGTCAGCAGGAACATCACCAGGAACGCCAGCGACAGCCCGTTCTCCTTGATCTTCTGCTTCATAGGCGGACCAGTCCTGTCGTGAAGAACCAGATCAAACCGGTCGCGATGACGATGAGCGTGATTGTGAACATCACCCGCATCAGCTCTCCACCTCGCAGTCATAGGGGCGGTCTCCCTGCGGGCGGCAGCTCGCGGCCGTGACCCGCCACCCGTCCTGGTAGTGGTGGAGGAAGAGCGTGTCGCCCGCCAGCCGTACCTGGGCGTCGTCGCCCCAGACCTGCGCCGAGGTGACCGGTCCGGCGGCGCCCAGCTTGAGCTCGCGCAGCGCGTCGGCGCACGTCTGGCCGGGGTCGGGCAGCTTCTCCGCGGTCTGCTGGGAGAGCAGCGCGCAGGCGGCGTCCTCCTGGTGCGCGGCGAGGGCGGCGTGGAAGCGCTCGGCCGTGCGGGCCGGGGCGGTCGCGTCCACCGCGCAGCCCGCGGTCAGCGAAATCGACAGCACGGCACAGCCCGCGAGCGACGAAATCGACAGCACGGCGCGCACCATTCTCATGCGCCCCCCGCTACCCAGTTATGTGGCGGGCATGCTGTCAGCCGAGTTGGTCGAGGATGGGGGTGACCAGCTGGTTCAGCTCGCGTACCAGCACCGCCAGGGCCCGCGCCGCGCTCTGCTCGACCTCGTCATGCGGGCCCTCGGGCTCCGGCGGCAGGTCGTCGAGCGGCACCGGCACCTCGACCAGCAGCGTCGCCCGCAGGAACGGGATCCTGGCCAGGTCCTGCTGCGTCGGCTCGACGTACTGCCCGAACGTCTCCTGCCAGCCCAGCCAGCCGCGGTCGCGCCACCAGGCCCGTGAGCGGGTGAGCTCCTCGGGCAGCGGCGAGACCAGCCGGATCCGCGCGTTGAGCGTGCCGTCCCACGTGTTGCGGTGGCAGGTCGCCTCAAGGATGCGGCGGTCCCAGCGCACGTAGCCGGGGTTCAGCGACGGCGGCGTGGCCAGCCGCCAGGCCGCGCAGGCGAACCTGACCGGCGCGATGTCGCCCCACTCGAACTCTTCGAGGTTCTTGCGCACGTGTACGGCATAGCGCCCGTCACGATCCCTGTCGAACTCCTGGTCGATCCAGAACGCTTTAGCCATGGCCCCTACGCTACGGCGCTCCGAACCGGGATGGTCGGAAGGTCCCGAGATCGGGGAACGTGCTGTGACCAGAGCGACACATGTGTAGCTTTTTCACAGTATTAAATGACTGGGGAGTGCAATATGGAGTCAGAGCAGCTGGCCGCGGCGATGAAGTGCTGGGAAGCGGGGGATCCCGACGCGGCGGCCGTGCTGTTCAGGGAGATCGCCGCCGCCGGCGATCCCGAGGCGTCACACCTGCTGGCCTGCCTGCTGGAGGAGCAGGGCGATCTCGACGGCGCGGAGGCCGCGCACCGGTCGGTGATCCTTTCCGGCGATCCGGTCTTCGGGCAGCGCTCGGCCATCGCCATGGGCATGATGCTGGTCGCCGCCCGCGAATGGCCCGCCGCGCACCGGGTGCTGATGATCGCGTGCGACGGCGCCGACTTCGAGGTGGCCGCGCTCGCCGAGACGGCGCTGGTGCTCGTCCTGACCGAGCTGGGCGATGTCGAGGGCGCGAAGGAGGCGCTGGAGCGGGCGCGCCGGTGCGACAGTCCCGCCGTGGCCGCGATGGCCGCCCAGCTGGAGCTGCCCGACTTCGCCCCCCAAGATCCGGGTACGGCGCGTGACCTGTTCGAGCTGGCGGACAGCGAGGACGACTACCGTGAGCTGCTGACCTGTGGCGATCCCGATGTGGTGTCGCTGTCGGCGTTCCGGCTCTACCGGATCCACGCCGACGAGGGGGATCTCGCGGCCGCCCGTGAGGTGTGCGAGCACGCGATCGCCGTGGGACACCCCGACCACCTGGCCACCGCCCACCGGCTGCTCGGCGCGGTCCTGGTCGATCTCGGCGAGTACGCCGAGGCGGCCGCCTCCTACGCCGAGGCCGCCGAGGACCCCAGGCCCGAGGAGCGGCTGCCCGCGCTCATCGAGCAGGCCAAGGTGACCGCGCAGCTCGGCGACGTGGCGGCGACGAAGGCGATCTTCCACCGGGTGGTCGCCAGCGGCCAGCGGGAGTACGCCGTCGAGGCCCAGGCGTGCCTGGCGCAGATGCACACCGAGGCCGGAGAGGTGGCCGAGGCGCTCGCGGCGCTGCGGGCCGTACTGGAGGCGGGGGAGTCGGACTGGTCCTCGATCTCCATCACGCTGCTCGGCCTGCTGCTCGACCGGCACCCGGACGAGCGGGGGAGCGTCATGGCGCTCGTGGCCGAGGCGGCCGAGCACGACGACCCCGACGCGGCGTTCAAGGCCGCGCTGCTGCTCGACCACGCGGCACGGCAGCAGCCGCTCGCCGACCCGGTGGAGGAACAGGCGCTCCTGGACGTCGACGAGGCGCTGCGCCACCTGCAGGCGGGCGACCTGGCCGGGGCGCGACGGCTGCTGCGCGGCGCCATCGACTCCGGCGCCGCCACGCAGTCGGTCCGGGCCATGATGACGCTGGCCGAGCTGGAGCTGGGCGAAGGTGATCGGGAGCAGGCCGACGAGCTGCTGTCGTACGTCGCCGAGGGCGACGACCTGCTGCAGGGCTTCAGCGCCGAGTTCTTCCTGCATCTGCTGCGCGAATCGGGCGACGAACCGCACCCGGTGCTGCGGGCGGTCATCGACCACCAGCGCCTGGGCAGGGAGGAGGGGCTGGTCCGCTACCGCGAGGCCATGGAACACCCCGCGACGGCCGCCATCGGCACCGCGGTGTTCGCGCAGGTGCTCGCCTCCATCGGGTACGACCTGTCGGACGCGGCCCGGCTGTTCCACGCGGCGGCCGACTCGGGTGACCCGCTCGCGCTCTCCTATACGGCCACCATCTTCAAGGACGTCCTGGTGAACCAGGGCCAGAGCGAGGAGGCGGTCGCACTGCTGCGCCGGGCGCGGGCCGACGGGCATCCGGTGCTGGCGGCGTGGGTGGCGTACGGGCTGGGTGAGCTGCTCGGTGAGCGCGCGAACGAGTCCGGCGAGGGCGGCTCTGACGGTTTCGGTCAGGACTCCGACGGGGGTGTGGACGCGGGTACGCGCGAGCATGACCTGGCTGAAGCGCGGGCCGCGCTGACCGCCGCGATGGAGACCGGCCACCGGGGGCTCCGGCTCGAGGCGGTGGGCGCGCTGCTCGGGCTGTTCGAGCGCCAGGGTGACCTGCTGGCCGCGTGCCGCCTGCATGAGCGGCTCGTCGCCGAGGGCGACCCGGTCCAGGCGCCGCGTCACGCGTGGCTGCTCGGGCTCACCCGGGTACGGATCGACGACCTCGACGGCGCGCGGGCCGCGTTCGGCCGTGTTCCGGAGTCTCACCCGGAAGAGGGGGAGACGGGAAGCTACGCCCGGTTCCTGCTCGACCGTGACTTCCGTGCGGCGGCTGCGGCGTTCGAGGCGATCGCTGATGACGGCAGGTCGTGGATGGCGTCCATGCTCGCTCTGCAGGCCGCGCACGCGTGGCGGCGGCAGGGCGAGACGGCCGCTGCCGACGGGTCGCTGTCCTTGCTGGTCGGCGCCGGTCACCCGGACTTCCGGCAGGAGGCGGCCTGCTACCTCGCCGCCCTGCGCCACGACGCCGGTGACGCGCACGGTGCGATCGCCGCCTGGCAGCAGGCGGTGGCCGGTCCTGACGAGCGCCTCGCCGCCGTCGCGCGGCGCGACCTCGGCCGGGCCTGGCACGCGCTCGGCGACCTCGACGCGGCGGCGCGGACGTACCGAGAGATACTCGCCGGGGACGACGGGGCGCATGTGGCTGAGGCCGCGCTGCGGCTGGGGGAGATCCTGGTCGCGACCGGCCTGCCCGGCGAGGCCCGTGAGGTGCTGCGGGAGGCGTTCGGCGAGGTGGCGGCGGCCCCGCGGCTGGCCCGGCTGCTGCGTGACGGCGGCGACCTGGACGGAGCCCTCGTGGCGGCGGCCACCGCGGTGCGGACCGGGCCGGACGAGGAGGCGGCGGAGGCCGAGTGCCTGCTGGGCGGGCTCCTCGCGCGGACCGGCGACCTCGAGGGCGCGCGGGCGGCGTTCGAGCGGGCCGTGGCGATCGATCCTGAGGCGGCGGGGGCCACGCTGCTGGAGGCCGGGCGCCACCTGGAGGAGGCGGGTGACCCGGAGGGCGCCCGCTCGGCCTACGAGCGCGCGGCGGCCCAGGACGCGGACCCGCGGGCCGCGGCCACGGCCCGGGTCCGGCTCGGTACGGCGTCGCCGGAGGAACGGCCGTGGGTACTGGCCGCCGAGGGCGACCGGCAGGGCGCGCTGGCGGCGCTGACCGAGCTGACCGGGTCGGCGCCGATGGCGGGGCTCCTGCTCGCGCTGGACGCCGGCGACATAGCCGAGGTACGCCGTCTGCTGACGGAATCCCACGCGACCGCGACAGCCGGGGTCCTTGCGGAAGGAGCGCTCACCGAGGCGAGCGAGTTCCCCGCGAGCCGAGCTGAGGCGAGCGGGTTCCCCACCGATGACGCGTTCGCCGAGACGCTGGAGATGGCCAGGGCGAGCCGCGACGAGGACTTCGCCAGGGCGCTCTACCAACTGGTCATCGAGGTGGGCGACCCCCAGTGGGCCGCGCGCGCCGGTCTCGGGCTCGGCGCCGAGCTGGCCGGGGACGGTCAGCACAGCCAGGCCGAGCTGTGCTTCCTGCCCGCGACCGAGAGCGACGACGACGAGATCGCCCTCATGGCGTGGCGCAACGTCTCCGTCGTCCGACGCCGGCGCGGCGACCTGGACGGAGCCGCCGAGGCGCTGCGGGCCGCGCTGCCGGCCACCGCCGTCGAGCTGGCCGCCCTGCTGGAGGAGCGCGGCGACCTGGCGGGCGCCGGTGACGTGCTCGAGCGTGGCGCCGCGGCCGGCGATCTCGCCTGCCGGTGCCACCTGCTCGTCAACCTGCTCCAGCGGCAGGAGTACGCGGCCATCGCCGCCGAGGCCGAGCTGGCCGTCGGCACCGGCGATCCCGAGACGGTGGCCATGGGCTACTGGGTGTGGGGCGACGCGCGCAAGGCGACGGGTGACCTGGCGGGCGCGGTCGACATGTACCGCAAGGGGATCGACACCGGTCAGCAGATCCCCGGCATGCGCGCCGATCTCGCGGAGGCCCTGCACGCGCTGGGCGACAAGGCGGCGGCCGTCGGGCAGGCGCGGCTGGCCGTCGAGTCGGGTGAGGCCGACGCCGCGGCCAGGGGCGGCATCCAGCTCGGCTGCTGGCTGCACGAGGACGGTGACCTGCTCGAGGCGGCCGAGGCGTTCGGCGCCGCGGCGGGGACCGGGTCCGCGCTGGCCCAGACCGCCCTGGACAACCTGAACACCCTGGCCTACCAGGCGTACGAGCGGGGCGAGCACGCGCTGGCCGTACAGGTGCTGGCGCATTCGGGGCCGCACGCCGGTGCCAAGGCCAGGGAGCTCGCGGAGCTCTGCGACGACCCCGAGGCCGTCCACCTCTACTACGAGCTGGTCGGCTCCGACGCCTTCACCGAGCTGGGGGTGGCCGAGCGGCTCGCCGAGCTCGGTGAGACGGAGCGGGCGCGGGCCGTCTACGAGCGGCTGAACGAACACGAGGATCCCGATGTGCGGTTCGTCGCGGGCGGCAGGCTGCTGGCACTCCTCGACGCCGAGGGCGACTCCGCCGCCTTCTACAGCCTGGCCGAACAGCAGGCGGGGGACGCCGACAGCCCGGTGCGGTCGGTGTTCGGCAGCCTGCTCGGCATGCTCCAGGGTCGCCAGGGCGACACCGAGGCGTCGTTGCGCACGCTGCGGGAGGCGGCCGAGGGCGGTGAGCCCACCGCCCTGAGCGTGCTGGCCCAGGCCCTGGTCGGGACCGGAGAGGTGGCCGAGGGCAGGCAGGTGTACGAGCGGGTGCTGGGCGCGGGCGACGAGGAGCTGGCGGCCAGGGCGATGGTCGCGCTCGGCCACAGCTACCACGACGAGGACGAGGACGAGGCCCGCAAGTGGTACATCCAGGCGGTGAACTCGGGCACGGGGCACGTCAGCGCGCTCGGGGCGATGTACCTGGGGGCGCTGGCCAAGCGGGAGCGGGACTTCCCGGAGGCGCTCGGCTGGTACCAGCGGGTCATCGACTCGGGAGACACCGAGTCGGGCATGGCGGCCGCGCATCTGGGGGAGCTCTGTTACTGGCTGAACGACCGCGACGGGGCCGTGCGCTACTACGAGCTCACCCTGGGGTTGACCGAGCAGCCCGAGCTGGTCGCCGAGGCCGCCTTCCGCCTGGGGGAGATCCGGTACGCCCACGGCGACCTCACCGTGGCCAGGCGGATGCTCCGGCTCGCCGCCGGCACCGACGACTCGACGTTCGCGGCCGACGCCGAAGAGCTCCTGGCGAAGCTGGGGTGAACTTGCGGTTAATTAAATGACTGCATAGTCTCATCTAGTCAAACATTTGAGGTGAGACGAGATGGCCAGAGTGGGACGGCCCCCGCAGGATCCGAAGCGTCAGCTGGAGCGGGCGCACCGGATTCTCGACGCCGCCGCCGAGCTGTGCCTGCGCTGGGGCTACGACAAGACGACCATCGACGACGTGGCCCGGCAGGCAGAGGTCGCCAAGGGCACGATCTACCTGCACTGGAAGACCCGCGAGATGCTCTTCGCGGCGCTGATCCGCCGTGAGCGGGTCCTTCTGGTGCGCGAGGTCCGCGAGCGCGCGCCCGCGGACCTGCGCGAGCTGCTCCGGGAGCTGGTCGGCGGGCTCTTGCGCCGGCCGTTGATGAGGGCGCTGATCCTGGACGACTCGGAGGTGTTCGGCAAGCTCAGCAGGCAGAAGAAGAGCAGCCAGACCACGCTCGATCTGGGCGCCGCGTTCGGGACCTACCTCCAGGACCTGGCCGGGCGGGATGTGCTCCGCTCGGACCTGACTCCCGCCGAGCACCTCGCGACCCTCGCCTCGGTCATCTACGGGTTCCTGCTCACGCAGAACATGATGCCCGAGCAGATGCGGATGCCGGAGGACCGGCTCGTCGAGCTGGTCGCCGACACCGGCGTCCGCGCGATGGGCACCGGCGCCACGCTGTCGGACGACGACGCGCGGGCCGTCAGGCTGGCCACTCTCGGCTACCTCGACACCATGGAGGAGATCGCGGAGCGGAAGCTCGCGCTCTCCCTGGGCGCTAAGGAGCGTGTCACGTGAGGGTGCTACTCCCTCTCGACGATGCCGCCGCGGACCTCGCGACAGTGGGCGGAAAGGGCGCTTCCCTGGCCAGGCTGACCAGGGCAGGACTGCCCGTTCCCGGCGGTTTCCACATCACCACCGAGGCCTACCGGGCCTTCGCCGCGGACTTCCGCGACCGGATCCTCGACGCGGCCGCCGCCGGCGACGCCGCCGGGATCGCCGCCCTGTTCGCCGGGCACGACATGCCCGCCGCCGTCGCCGCGGAGATCCGCACGGCATATGAGGCGATGGGCGATGACGTGCCGGTGGCCGTCCGCTCGTCCGCCACGGCCGAAGACCTGCCCGGCATGTCGTTCGCCGGACAGCAGGACACCTACCTCAACATCAGGGGCGAGGCGCTGCTCGACGCCGTCAAGCGCTGCTGGGCGTCGCTCTGGAACGCCCGCGCCATCGCCTACCGCGAGCAGAACGGCGTGCCGCACGACGACGTGGCGCTGGCCGTCGTCGTGCAGGAGCTCGTGGACGCCGACGCGGCCGGCGTCATGTTCACCGCGAACCCGGTCAACGGCGCCCGCGAGGAGATCGTCATCAACGCCTCCTGGGGCCTGGGCGAGGCGGTCGTCGGCGGCCAGGTCACCCCCGACACCGTCGTGGTCCGCCACGGCGCCGTCACCGAGTCGCGGATCGGCGACAAGACCGTCATGACCGTACGCACGCCGTCCGGCACGCGCGAGGAGCCCGTGCCCGAGGAGCTGCGGCGCCGGGCCGTCCTCGACCCGGCGCAGGCCGCCGAGCTGGCCGGGGTCGGCTCGCGCATCGAGGAGCTGTACGGCACGCCGATGGACGTCGAATGGGCCAGGCGCGACGGCTCGTTCTTCATCGTCCAGGCCCGCCCGATCACCGGCCTCAAGCAGCCGGTCGAGGAGTGGAACGACAGCCTCAAGGGCGAGAACCTGTGGACCGGCGGCAACCTCGGCGAGGCCATCCCCGACGTGATGACGCCCGTGACCTGGTCGTTCGTCCGCATGTTCATCCATGAGGCGATGGCCGCCTCGGCGCTGCCCGGATTCGACCTGGTCGGCAACATCGGCGGCCGTTTCTACATGAACCTGAGCGTCATGTACACGATGGCCGTCTCGCTCGGCATGCGGTCACGGCTGAGCGCCGTCGAGCAGATCTTCGGCAAGCTGCCGCCCGGCCTCGACGTGCCGCTGCTGAAGGTCTCCCGCTGGGAGATCCTCAAGAAGGTCGTGCCGCTGGGGATCGACATCCAGAAGCGCGTCCGTACGAACCTCAAAGGCATGCCCGCCTTCCTCGCCACCGCGCGGCGGCAAGCGGAGGAGCTGCGCGCCCGCGTCGCCACCATGGAGACCGGCCCCGAGCTGGCCGCCCTGTGGGAGCGCGAGATCGAGCCGTACGTCGTCACCAGCTGCCGCATGCTGGAGGCCGCCGGCCGGCAGGGCGGGGCCACACTCGTCTACACCCGCGACAAGCTGCGCAAGATGATGGGCGACGTCGACGCCGAAGCCATGCTCACCGGCGTCAACATCGACGGCGAACTGGCCAGCCTCGGCCCGGTCATCGGGCTGGGCAGGCTGGCCAGGGGAGAGATCGACCGGGACACCTTCGCCCAGCTGTACGGGCATCGGGGGCCCCACGAGTTCGAGGTCTCCATTCCGCGTCCCGGCGAGGATCCGGCGTGGATCGACGCTCAGCTGGCCGGGCTCCGTGACGTGAGCGCCGACACCGAGGCCCTCCTCGCCCGCCAGAAGAAGGCGCGCGAGGAGGCGTGGGCACGCTTCGCCCAGCGTTACCCCCGCAAGGAAGCCAGGATGCGCGACCGGGTCACCAGGTGGAACAAGGTCGTCCGCGACCGCGAGACCGCCCGGTCGGAGAACATGCGGGCGTTCTGGGTGCTGCGCGCCTTCGTGCTGCGGGCCGGGGAGCTCACGGGGCACGGCGACGACCTGTTCTTCCTCTACCTGGAGGAGATCCTCGGCCTCCTGCGCGGCGACACGTCCGCGTTGGAGCGGGTTCCGGCCCGGCGGGCGACCTACGAGATGTACGCGGCGCTGCCGCCGTACCCGACGCTGATCGTCGGCCACTTCGACCCGGTGCGCTGGGCCGCCGACCCCGACCGGCGCGGCGACATCTACGACGCGCGCGGCGGGAGCGCGCCCGTCAGCGACACGGTCACCGGCTTCCCCGGCGCGCCGGGCATCGTCGAGGGCGTCGCCCGGGTGATCTCCTCGCCTGAGGACGGCGACCGGCTCAAGCCCGGCGAGATCCTGGTGACGACGCTGACCAACATCGGCTGGACCCCGATGTTCCCGCGCGCCGCCGCCGTGGTCACGGACATGGGGGCGCCGCTGTCGCACGCCTCGATCGTGGCCCGCGAGCTGGGCATACCGGCGGTGGTCGGCACGGGGAACGCGACGATGCGGCTGCACGACGGCGACCGGGTCCGGGTGGACGGTGAGGCGGGCACGGTCGAGTTGCTGGGCTGAGGGGTGCTCGGGGCGGCCATGGGGTAGGCCGGAGATCATGCACGCCACCGGCCGCACGCCCCGCACCTGAGGGAGCGGCGCGAGCACTCACGCCGGGCCACGATCGGCTGGCTGCGCGGCCGGTGGCGATGACTTGCTATGCGGCTGACTTACCGAGGAAGCCGGCGGTCTTGAGCCAGTCGGCGGTGACCTTGTTCGGCTCCTCGCCGTCGACGTCGACCTGGGCGTTGAGCTTGCGCATGGTCGTGTCGTCCAGCTTGGCGATCACCGGCTTGAGCACCTTCTCCAGCGCCGGGTACTTCTGGTAGGTCTCGTCCCGTACGTTGACCGCGGCGTTGTAGATCGGGAAGAAGCGCTTGTCGTCCTGCAGCACGGTCAGGCCGAGCGCGGAGATGCGTCCGTCGGTGGTGTACACCTCGCCGAAGTTGCAGGTCTGGCCCTTGTCGGTCTCGGTGTAGACGACACCGGTGTCCAGCTGGCTGATCTTGTTCTTCGGGATGTTCAGGTCGTACGCCTTGGACAGCCCCGGCAGCCCGTCGTCGCGGGTCGAGAACTCCGACTCGACGCACAACGACGCCTCGTTCGGGTTGGTCTTGGCGAGTTTCGCCACGTCGGAGACCGTCTTGACGCCCAGCTGCTGGGCCTTCTCGGAGCGGATCGCCAGCGCGTAGGTGTTGTTCAGCGGCGTCGGCCCGATCCAGCGGATCTTGTTCTTCGCCAGGTCCTCCTCCGCGGTGGCCTTGAACTGCTTGGCCGAGTCCGGGATGGGAGTGGCGTTCTTCAGGTGCTCGATCCAGCCGGTGCCCGAGTAGTCCCAGTACATGTCGATCGCCTTGGACGTCAGCGCCTGCCGGTTCGGCACGGTGCCGCCGAGGTTGGTCTTGTCCACGACCTCGGCCCCGTGCGCCTTGAGCAGCTGCACGGCGATCTGGCCGAGCACGATGTTCTCGGTGAAGTCCTTGGACCCGACGACGAACTTGGCGCCGGACAGCTCATTGCCCGCGCTGGCGGCCTCGACCTCCCCGCCCGAGCCACAGGCGCTCGTGGCGGTCAGAGTCAGGGCGGCTGCGGTGAGCAGGGTGAACGTCTTGCGGACACGCATACGAAAAACACCTCTTGAAGCTGGGCTTACGGTACTTGCGGTATGAGAGGGGGAGTCAGATGCCGCGCGGCTTGAGCAGGTTCTCGGCGAGCCCGCCGAGCCAGTCGATGAAGAAGGCGATGCTCGCCGTCAGCACGGCGCCCGCGATGGTCACGGGCATGCGGTTCAGCTTGAGCCCGTTGATGATCAGCTCGCCGAAGCCGCCCGCGGCGACGAACGCGCCGAGCGTGGCGACGCCGACGGTCAGCACGAGCGCGGTCCGCAGCCCGGCGAGGATGGCCGGCACGGCCAGCTTGAGCTCCACGCGGCGGAGCACCTGTCCCTTGGTCATTCCCATGCCGCGCGCGGCCTCGATGAGCGCGGGGTCGACCTGCTGCACGCCGACCATCGTGTTGCGCAGTACGGGCAGCACCGCGTAGGCGACCAGGCCGACCAGGGCGGTCTGGAAGCCGACCCCCAGCAGGAACGTGCACAGTACGAGCAGCCCGATGGCCGGGATCGCCTGGCCCAGGTTGGCCAGGGTGAGGATGATGGGGGTGATCAGCCGGTTGCGGGCCCGCGAGGCGACGATGCCCAGAGGGATCGCGATGACCACCACGAGCGCGGTCGCCACGAGCGTCATCTGGATGTGCTCCACGGCCTTGGCCAGGAGGACCTCACGGGTGAGGCTGCGGCTCTCGATCGAGTCCAGGTTCTGCGCGCCGAGCCAGGCGTACAGGGCGATCAGTACGCCGCAGAGGGCGATGGGGGTGATGACATACCGCAGACCTGTCAGGCGCCCGAGTGGGCGGGTCCGGTCCGCGCCGAGTGTCGCGGTGGTCACCTGCCGACCGCCTCCTCTCGGGCGGTGTCCGGCACGGGCGCGGCGCTCACCGGCTTCGGTCCGGAGCCCACCGACTTCAGTCGAGGGGCGGGTGCGGGTTCGGTTCCCACGGCCTCGCACAGCGCGTTGTAGGTGAGGACGCCGGACGGCGAGCCGCAGCGGTCGGTGCCGTGCGCGAGCATGACGTCCAGGGCCTCGCGCAGGCTGGCGTCCGCGGTGATCTGCGGCAGGTTCGCGCTGCCCGGCTGCTGCCGGCACTCCACGTCCGCCACGCGCAGCAGCGCGAGGCGCTTGAGTGTGGCGTCCTGGCCGATGAAGCCGGCGACGTAGTCGTCCGCCGGGTTGGCCAGGATGTTCGCGGGGGTGTCGTACTGGGCGATGTGCGATCGCTCCTTGAGCACGGCGATGCGGTCGCCGAGCTTGATGGCCTCCTCGAAGTCGTGCGTGACGAAGATGATCGTCTTACGCAGCTGCTTCTGGAGCTTGACGAACTCGTTCTGCAGGTGTTCGCGGGTGATGGGGTCGGTCGCGCCGAAGGGCTCGTCCATCAGCATCACGGGGGGATCGGCGGCCAGCGCCCTGGCGACGCCCACGCGCTGCTGCTGCCCGCCGGACAGCTCGCGGGGGTAGCGGTCGTGGTAGGCCGACGGCTCCAGGTTGACCAGGGAGAGCAATTCCTCCACCCGGTCGGCGGTCTTGGCGGGGGTCCAGCCGAGCAGCTTCGGCACCAGGCCGATGTTCTGGCCGATGGTCAGATGCGGGAACAGCCCCACCTGCTGGATGGCATAGCCGATGTGCCTGCGGAGCTCGTCGGGATGCAGGCTCAGCACGTCGTCGCCGCCGATGCGGATCTCGCCCGAGGTGGGCTCGACCAGGCGGTTGATCATCTTCATCGTGGTCGTCTTGCCGCAGCCTGACGGGCCGACGAAGACCACGAGCTCGCCGGCGGGGATGTCGAGGTCGACGTGGTCCACCGCCGGCGCGGGCTGCCCCGGGTAGTGCTTGGTCAACGCCCGCAGCTCGATGCTTGCGCCTCCGGTGTCACGATCGAACACGAAGCCCCCTAGGAATGGTCAGTTGACGTACGGCGAAGAAGAACAGGTCGAACAGGACGGCGATGACCACGATGCCGAGCGTGCCGGCGAGCGTCGCGTTCAGCGCGTTCACCGAGCCCAGCCGGGACAGGCCTTCGAAGATCTGCGTGCCGAGGCCGGGGCCGTCGACGTAGGCGGCGATGGCCGCGATGCCGATGAGCATCTGCGTGGCCACGCGCACCCCGGTGAGGATCAGCGGCCAGGCCAGTGGCAGCCGCACTTTCAACAGGACGCGGGTCCGGCTCATGCCCATCCCGCGTCCGGCCTCCACCATGGCGGAGTCGACGCCGCGCAGCCCGGCCACCGTGTTCCTGATGATCGGCAGGAACGCGTACGCGGTCAGCGCGACCAGCGTGGATCCCCAGCCGAGTCCGGTGATCGGGATGAGCAGGGTGAGCAGGGCGAGGGAGGGGACCGTCAGGATCGCGGCGGAGATCGCCAGCGAGAATCCCCGGGTTTTCGGAAGGTCGTGGGCGAGCAGTCCGATGCCGACGCCGACTGCCGTGGAGACGCCGATGGCGACGCCGACGACGAGGGCGTGTTCCCCGGCGGCCAGCGAGAGGGTGTCCCAGCGTGAGACGACGTACTCGCTGAAATTCATAGAGTGACCGCCTTTACTTACGCTTGCATGAGTCTGTAAACGTATGTGACTAATGGCCGTCAGCGCAAAGTCAGTCAAGGTCAGAGGCTTGCAATGGCGTTCGTGAGGCCCTGTCCATTGCGGAAATGCGTCCGTTTTGGCATGGTTTGACGGTGGCGTGCCCCCTTACTCTGGCCGGCCGCCCCGTACATGAGACGCTTGATCGCCAGACCACCAAACTGGCCAGGCGACTGGTGCGGAGCTTCGCCGAGGAGATCCCTATCTACCGGCGCTTGCCCAGGGAAGAGCTCGACGGCGACATCACCCGGATCACCGAGGACAACCTGCGGCTGATCTCCCGGATGTTCCGCGACGGCCGCCCGCCGACCAGGGCGGAGCTGGCGCCGCTGCGCTCCTCGTCCGCGCGCCGGGCCCGGGAGGGCGTGCCGCTGGACGACCTGCTCAACGCCTACGCCCGTGGGGCGCGGATGGTGTGGGAGCACCTGTTCGCCGCCGCGACGCCGGCCGACTTCGAGGACGTCCTGGCGGCCAACCGGCTCATCCTCGTCTACACGCAGGCGGTGACGGGCGCCGTTTGCACGGCGTACCTGGAAGAGCGCGAGAGCATGCTCAGTCACGAGCAGCACACCATGCACGCGACGGTGTCCGCGCTGCTCGCGGGCGACAGCGCGGCTCTGGCAGGGGTACGGCTCGCGCGGCGCTACCTCGTGCTGGCCGTCGCGGCGGGCCGGCACGCCGACGAGGACTCCGACGAGCCGGGCGGGTCCATCGCCGGGCGGCGCAAGCTGCACCGGATCACCACCGCGCTGCGCCGGCACGCCGCGGAGCCGGTGCTGTCGGTGCTCGACACCACGGGCGGGCTCGTGCTGGTGCCCTGCGGTCCGCTTGACGGGCGCCTTGCTCATGTCGGTGAGATGGCCGCCGCTACTCGCGCCGACATGAGCAAGGCCGCTGGGGTGCCGGTGTGGGTCGCCGCCGAGCTCGCGCCGCCCGCCGGGGTGCCGGCCGCGGCCAAGCTCGCGGAAGAGGTGCTGGAGGTGGTGCGGCTCTTCCAGCGGCCGCCCGGCGCTTACCGGCTGGCCGACGTGCTGCTCGAATACCAGCTCACCCGGTCGAGCGAGGCGACGGCGGCCCTGGCCGGCCTGCTCGATCCGCTGCTGGACAATCCCGACCTGCTCAGGACGCTCAAGGTGTACCTGGACACGGGGCTCGATCGGCGGCGGTCGGCCTCACTCCTGCATGTACACCCGAACACGGTCGACTACCGCCTGCGCAGGGCCGTCAGCCTGACCGGGCTGGATCCCGTCGACCCCGCGCATCTCCAGCGGATCGGCGCGGCGCTGGCCGCGCGTCGCCGGCTCGGGTTGGACTGGTTAGACGCCTGAGACGGCGGCCGTGACCACGGTGGCGAAGTTGCTCATGCCGAGCGCGTTCGGGTGGAAGGGCGCGGCGGGCGCGGCCGGGACGTACGGCTCGATCCACCGCACACCCGGCGACGCGCACGGGTCGTGGCCGACGCTCGGGGTCTGCAGGTCGATGAAGCCGACGCCGGCGGCGTACGCCTGCTCGGCCAGCATCTGGTTGAAGTACTTGAGGGTGGCGCGGATGTAGTTGGCGTCGGCCTTGATGATCGGGACGCGCGGGTAGCAGCCGTTCGGCGGGGCGTAGGTGGCGTAGCCGACCATGAAGATCCGGGCCTGCGGGGCGCGGGCCCGGATGTCGCCCATGAGCGTGGTCAGGCGCGAGCGCAGCGCGTCCGTCTTCACCCGCCAGCTGTCCTGGCCGTCCACGATGTAGTCGTCGTTGCAGGCGTCTCCGACGGGCGGCGGCAGCAGGTTCAGGCAGTCCTCGATGAAGCCCGTCAGACCGACGTCGTTCGCCCCGATCTGCACCGTGACGAGGGTGGTGTCCTGGCCGAGCGCGTCCAGCTGCGGCGCGACCGAGCCGAGATCCGTGCTCTGCCGCTGGTACATGTCGCCGGTGTCGGCGCCGGAGCACGTGACATCGCGGAACGTACGGGCGCCGATGGCCTGCGCCGTCAGGTGGGCGTAGTTGTGGTCGGAGCGCCAGCAGCCGAGGTCGGGGATGACCTGGTTGGGCACGAGCGGTCCCGAGGCAGCCGAGTCGCCGAGGGCCACGTACACGTCGCTCTGCGTGGCCTGGGCGGCGGGGGCGAGACCTAACACCAGGGCGGCCGCTGCGAGCACGGTCAACATCCGTCGGACCATGGAGACTCCTTCGGCGAGGGGTTGGTGGGGGGTGAGGAGTTCGAGGTGCAGACAAACGATGAGCCGCGAAGGTCATTCTGTGAATTGGACCAGGCGGTAAATCCGCGCTGTCAAATCTGTGACGCCTCACAAATCCCGGGCGCTCGCTGTTGGGCCGGTCACTTCCGTGCGCCCGCCCTCACGTAGCCGGGCGATGGGGAGCAGCATCGCGGCGGTCAGCCCGCTGAGCAGGCCGAACGCCAGGTGGAAGTCTCCTGTGGCGTCACGTAGCGCTCCCACCAGCACGGGCGCCAGCGCGGCGCAGGCGTAGCCGACGAAGAACGCCATCGCGCTGATCCGCCCGGCCTCGGCGGCGTCGCGGCTCACCACCACGGGCAGCGTTAGGACGAGCGTGAACAGCCCGCCGTGACCCACGCCCAGGGCGGCGATCCACACCCAGGTGGCCGTCGCCGGAGCCGCCGCCAGCCCCGCGAACCCGATCGCTGTCAACGTCGTCGTCAGGACCAGCCCGGCGCGCCTGTCCCGCCCTTCACCCAGCAGCGCCGGTACGGCCAGCATGGCGACTACCTGGATGGAGATCATCGCGGTCAGCAGCACGCCCGCGCCGGTGGCGTCACGGTGCCCGTCCTCGTGGAGCAGGGGGACGATCCAGGCGAGTTCGCAGTAGTACAGGGCGGAGTTGACGGCGGACAGCACGGTGATGCGCCAGGCCAAGCCGCTCCGCCAGGGCAGCCCTTTGGTGACAGGCCCGACTGGAGCCGCCGTCTGGCTCGTGCCGGTCTGGCTCGTGCCGGTCTGGCCTGCGCCGGTCCGGTTCGTACCCATGAGGGCTGGGGTGCTGTCGAGGGCCAGGGAGGTGCGGGAGGCCGACCAGATCGCCATGCCCGCCACCGCGAGCACCGACCAGGAGGCCAGCGCGCCCGGCCAGGAGCCGATGGCGTCGGCGAGGGGCGCGGTCGCCCCGGCCGCGACCGCGCCGCCCAGACCGAGGCCGGCGGTGTAGATGCCGGTGACCAGGCCCGCGCGGTCGGCGAAGCGCGTCTTGACCACGGGCGGCAACAGCGTCTGCGCGATCGCGATCCCGGCGCCGACGGCCGCCGCGCAGATCAGCTGCAGCCAGGCGGAGCCGCCGAAGACGCGGGCCGCCGTCGCCACGGCGATGACGGCCAGCCCGAACAGCACGCCGAGCCGCAGCCCGAATCTGCGGCCGACCACGGCGGCCAGGGGCGCGCAGACCCCCATGGCCAACGTCGGGATGGTCGTCAGCAGCGCCACTCCCGTGGCGGACAGGTCGAGGTCGGTTCGGATGCGGTCCACCAGTGGGGACACGGCGGCGATCGCGGGTCGCAGGTTCGCCGCGGCGACGAACAGCGCGACGGCGGCCGCGCCGAGGGCGGTACGTGTCATGGGGGCTCCCAATTGATCTCGGATATTTTCCATCCGAGTTCTATCACGGACATTCTTTGTCCGGAATGGGTAGGGTAAGAACTGTTGTCGGTGCTCGCTATGCCAGCCGGTGGTTGTCAGAAGAATTGTGGTTGGGTTTCCTGATCGACCGCGACTGAAGGTAATCAGATGGTAATGTTCAGTAACAGCCGGGTGCTTGACTGGCGCCCGGTCCCCGCCCCCATTGGTGTCCGCACCAATGGGACAGCGTCCGGCGGGGCGGTGGCCCAAGAGTCGCACTCTCTCCAGGAATGCGGAGCCAGGCCCCGACAACGCGGCTCTCAACCACGGTCCGCCCGGCTCGCCGGACGGACGCGGCATCGGCTTCCACCAGATCGCCTCCCGGCCTCGGCCAGCAGGCGACGAGGCTACGCTGATGTCCGTTTTACTCACGTAAACACAGAGAGCGGAAGACGCTGTCTGACATGAAGATGTCCAACGGAGTGGAGTGGGCGCTGCACAGCTGCGTCACGCTCAGCCAGGGCCAGGATCCGGTGCCGGCGGCGCGGCTCGCGGAGCTGCACGGCACCCCGCCGGCGTACCTGGCCAAGCACCTCCAGGCGCTCTCCCGAGCGGGCATCGTCCGGTCTACGGCCGGGCAGGTCGGCGGCTACCTCCTCACCCGGCCGGCCGCCGCGATCACCGTGCTGGAGGTGGTCCAGGCCATCGACGGCGACTCACCCGCCTACCGGTGCACGGAGATCCGGCAGCAGGGGCCGCTGGCCGTACCGGCCGAACGGTGTGACCGGCCGTGCGCGATCGCCCGCGCGATGGCCTCGGCGCAGGAGGCCTGGTCCGGCGCGCTGGCGGGCATCACGATCGCGGACCTCGCGGCGGGCATCGACGCCGACAGTGACGGTACGGCCATGGCCGACGTACGCCGCTGGCTGGCCGCCCCGGCGTGACCTGCGGCTGATAAACCTCTAGGAACATGACCGGGGGTTGAGGAGCCCCCAGGAACATGACCTGCGGTCCTGAGGCGCAGTGCGACCGGATCTACGGTGGGGCGGCAATAGCGCGTGGCAGGCCGGACGGCGACCAGCCGGGTGCGACCGTATCCAGTATGGTCGGGCCGATCAGCCGGTTGCCTGGCGCGAGAGGAACCGCGAATGGCCGGGCCGATCGGCCGGTTGTCAGGCGCGAGAGGAACCGCGAGAGGAACATCGAATGCCCCATGCGGCCAGACCCACCGTCACCTTGCACGATGCAAAGAACCCCCGGCACCTGGCCGCCCAGGGCCGTGCCGCGTTGGGGGTGAGAGCATGACGTTCCCCGGCGGGACCTCGGTCACCCGGTTGTCGGTCTACTCGGGCGCGTGTTCCGATGGTCTGGAGGGCGGTACGCCGCATATGCACACCGCCTCCACCGAGGCGTACGTCGTCATAGGCGGCAGTGGCGCGTTGCAGACCCTCGACCCGCGCGGTTTCCGGGAGACGGAGCTGAGCGGCGGTTCGACGGTGTGGTTCACGCCGGGCACGATCCACCGGGCGATCAACCGGGGCGGTCTGGAGGTGGTCGTGGTGATGCAGAACGCCGGGCTGCCCGAGGCGGGTGACGCGGTGATGACGTTCCCACCGGAGATCGTGGCGGACGCGGCCCGATACCGGGAGGCGGCCACGCTGCCTTCCGGTGCGGGCGCGGAGGAGGCCGTGCGGCATCGCCGTGATCTGGCGGTGGCGGGGTTCCTGCGGCTGTCCGAGAGCTTGGCCGACGGGGATCCGGGACCGTTGCGGGAGTTCTATGACAGCGCGGTCGCGCTGGTGCGTCCCAGGGTCGCGGGCTGGCGGCGTACCTGGGAGGACACCGTCGCCCGGCAGACCCGCCACACCGCCGAGGTGCTCGACGCGCTGGAACGCGGCGACGGGACGCACCTAGGCGAGGCCACGCTGCTCGAATCCCCACCCGAAGCCCGCTGGGGCATGTGCGGCAATCTGCACACCCACGACGTCGCCCACCCGCAGGTCCACTCGGCCCCCAGCTGATCGGGACGCGGGTGATCCTGCGCGACAGCACCCCTCCCCGGGCTCGTTGATCGCGAGCCGTATTATCCGCTTATGTCATCGCTGCGCCTCCCACCTGCCGATACCGCATTGTCCGCCTACACCGGCTGGACCCGGGCGCACTGGGAGGCCGTGGCGGATCACCTGCTGGAATCCGTGGTGCCGTACGCCACCGACGACTTCGCGCAGTACCGCATGCCGGGCAGGGAGAGCCGGTCGGGGCCGGTGAGTGACGGCCTGGAGGGGTACGCCCGCACGTTCCTGCTGGCCGCGTTCCGGATCGCCGGGGCGGGCGGCGCGGTGCCGCCCGCTCTCCTCGAGCGGTACGCCCGGGGACTGGTGGCGGGGACCGACCCGGCGCACCCGTACGCCTGGCCGCCGCTGACCGACATGTCCCAGCCGCTGGTCGAAGCGGCCTCGATCGCGCTGGCCCTGCACGAGACCCGGCCCTGGCTGTACGACCGGCTGTCCCCGGCCGAGCAGGAGCGGGTGGTGGCCTGGCTGGCGGGCTTCGTCGGCAGGCGGACACCGGACAACAACTGGGTGCTGTTCCGGGTGGTCGTCGAGCAGTTCCTGGCCGAGGTGGGCGGGCCGTACAAGCCTGACGAGATCACCGGCGGCCTGGAGCGGATCGAGGACTGGTACGTCGGGGACGGCTGGTACTCCGACGGCGCGGGCAAGAACTTCGACTACTACGCCGGCTGGGCTCTGCACCTCTACCCGCTGCTGTGGGCCAGGATGGCCGGGGACGCGGCCCGCCTGGAACGTTATAGCGAGCGGCTCCGGGCCTTCCTGGGCCAGTACCAGCACCTGTTCGCCGCCGACGGCGGGCCCGTGCACCAGGGGCGGTCGCTGACCTACCGGTTCGCCACGGTCGCGCCGCTCTGGCTGGGCGCGCTGACCGGCTCCTCGCCGCTCCCGCCCGGCCGGACCCGGCGGATCGCCGGTGGGGTGCTGCGTCACTTCGTCGAGCGGGGCGTGCCGGATGAGCGGGGGCTGCTGACGCTCGGCTGGTACGACACGTTCCTGCCGGTCACGCAGAGCTACTCGGGGCCGGGCTCGCCCTACTGGGCCAGCAAGGCGTTCCTCGGCCTGCTGCTGCCCCCCGAACACCCGGTATGGACGGACGCCGAGGTCCCGGCGCCGATCGACCTGGCGGACCAGGCGGTGACGATGCGCCCGCCGGGGTGGCTGCTGCACGCCACCTGCGAGGACGGCGTGGTCCGGCTGGTCAACCACGGCAGTGACCGGGACCGGATTCAGGACCCGTCAGGGGTGCCGGATCCGCACTATCTCAAGCTCGCCTATACAAGTCACACCGGCCCCAACCTGGCCGAGGTGACTGGCGGCGAAGGAGAGACGGCCGGCAACGAAGGGGCGGGAGCCGGTCTCGAAGGGAAGGCTGCCGGAGCCGAAGGGCAGGCGGTCGGTTTCGACAGGGCAGTGGTCGGCGTCGACGGGGAGGTGGTCGTCGTCGCGCCGGACGGGGCCGTCTCCCGCAGGCGGCGCATCGAGCCGCTCACGACGGGCGACCGGTTCGCCGCCTCCGCCTATCGCGACGACCTCCCGGCCGGGCCGGTCCACGTGGTGACGGCCTCGGTGGTGGACGGGGCGGCCGAGGTACGGATCCACCGGGTCACCGCGCCCGCCGGACACCAGGTCAGGGACGGTGGCCACGCCATCGCCGGGGAGGCGCCGCCCACGGCGCGCGGCGGCGAGCTCTGGGCGTCGGCTCGGCGGGCGGACGGGCTGGTCAGCGTGGTGCGCGGGCTGCACGGCTACACGACGGCCGGGGTGGCGACCGCGACGGGCGCGAACGCCTTCGGACGGCACTCGGCCACCCCGTACGTGCTCGCGGACGCCCACCCGGGCGGAACCGCCGTGTACGTCAGCCTTGTCCTGCTCACCGGCACGGCCGAGGCGCCGCCCTCGGAGGTGCGGGTCGACGGCGACCAGGTCACCCTCGACCTGCCGGGCGGCGACACGGCGACGGTCCGCCTCACCGAGACTCCCACCTGCGTCCGCGTCGCCGGCGGCGGGAAGAACCCGACGTGAAGTGACGGCGACGGTCTCCCTACCGGCATCCCGCGTGAGATGGCGCCCCGCCTCACCGGCATCCCGCGTGAGGTGGCACCTCGCCTCACCGAGACCGCACGTGAAGTGGCACCCCGCGTAACCGTTCACCCACCTGAGGAGCCTGCCTGATGTCACGGTCACCCGTCGCGGTCTTCGCCATCGCGCCCTGGGCCTTCCACGACGTCTTCCCCGCCGACCTCATCGAACGGTTGCGGCAGTCGGTGGAGGTCGACGCGACGGTGACGTTCACCTCGTTCGAGGGCGAGGCGGCGGCGCGGGCCCTTGCCGGGGCGGAGTTCCTGCTGACCGGGTGGGGCTGCCCGCGGATCGACGCCGAGGTGCTGAAGGCGGCGCCCGGCCTGCGGGCCGTCGTCCACGCCGCCGGCTCCGTCAAGGCGATCGTCGATCCCGTCGTGTTCGAGCGGGGGATCCTCGTGTCGTCCGCCGCGGAGGCGAACGCCGTGCCCGTCGCCGAGTACACCATCGCCATGCTGGTGCTCGGCGCGAAACGGGTCTTCGAGCGGGCCGGTCACTACGCGGCCGGCGCCGACAGGTCGGCCTGGCAGCAGGGCGCGGGCACCGGCCTGTACGACTGCACCGTGGGCGTGATCGGGGCCTCCCGGGTGGGCCGGCACGTGCTGCGGCGGCTGCGCGACTTCGAGGTCGACATCCTGCTGTCCGACCCCTACGTCTCACTGGAGGAGGCGGCCGAAATGGGGGCCGAGCTGGTGGACGTGGACGAGCTGTGCCGGCGCAGTGACCTGGTCACCGTGCACGCTCCGGCCCTCGCCGAGACCCGCCACCTGCTGGATGAGCGCCGCCTCGGGCTCCTGCCGGACCAGGCCGTCGTGATCAACACCGCCCGTGGCTCGCTGATCGACACCGAGGCGCTCACCAGGGCGTGCGCGTCCGGGCGCGTCTCGGCCGTGCTCGACGTGACCGAACCCGAGCCGCTGCCTCCGGGCCATCCCCTCTTCGGCCTGCCCAACGTGCTCGTCACCCCGCACGTGGCGGGCGCGCAGGGGCGTGAGTTGCGGCGGCTCGGCGAGTACGCGATCACCGACCTTGAACACTTCATGCGGGGACGCCCGATGCGCGGCCGGGTGACGGCCGAGCAGCTCGCTCGCCTGGCCTGACGACCTGCCGAAAGCCGAAAACAGCCGAAAACCTTTTCGCAACGCCCGCCAAGGCAGGCTGCCACGCCGATTGACAGGGCCCTTATATCGGTTTACGTTGCCGAAAACCTTTTATTTCACCGATTCGACAGAAAGGATTGTTAGCGCTACCACAACCAAGCGCTAGGTTCGATCACTCCCCCCAAGCGTTCGATCGGATCGGATCACTCTGCATGAGAAGAATCATCACGGCCCTCCTGCTCATCGCGGGATCACTCGTCTTAGGCGCTCCCGCGCAGGCTGCCCAGACCATCGGATACCCCACCTTCAACGGCCCGTCGATCCCGGCCGCGCCCGGTTCGTACACGACCGGCAACATGATGCAGGCCATCTACGACGCGGAGAGCTCGGGCACGGACTTCTGGATGGACCGGCTGCTGGCCCGCCCCGGCAACGACCCGGCCGGAACCTGGCTGATGTCCCGCGGACGCGCCCTGTTCATGAAGACCCACACACCGGGCACGCTCGGCTTCGCCGGCCAGGTGGCGTACTGGGAGAGCATCAGCAACAACGACGCCTACACCGTGGCCATCACGCCGGGCACCTTCACCGAGCAGGTCAACTCCCGCTGGCAGGCGCCGAGCTACTGGAAGAGCGTGCACACCAGCGGCTCCATCACGGTGAACCAGACGAAGTTCATCACCAACAACAACGTCGCCGTGACGAACCTGTCGATCACGAACGGCGGCTCCAGCTCGACCACGCTGCAGCTGCGGGCCACCTCCCCGTACGCCACCTCGGGGAGCGGCAGCGAGCTGACCGGGCAGGTCAACGCCTACAACAACCTCACCACGATCTATCCCCGGCTGACGGGTGACGGCTTCACCGTCTCCAGCGGCGGCCTGAACAGGTCCGTGACGATCCCGGCCGGAGGGACCGTGACCGCCAAGGTGGTCATGGGCTTCGTCACCAACGAGATCCCCGAGTCGCGGACCGAGTATGACGCCTACGCGGGATACACCAACGCCACCGCCTTCGCCACCCACGTACGGGCCTACAACCTGTGGTGGGCGCAGAACGTGCCCTACATCGACGTGCCCGAGCCCGCCATCAAGAAGAACATCTACTACCGCTGGTGGCTGATGCGCTTCAACAACCTCGACGCCGACATTCCCGGGCAGACGTTCCAGTTCCCCACCTCGACCGAAGGCGTGCTGGGCTACAACAACGCCATCGCGCTCACCCAGCCCATGCACATCGACGACCTGAAGTACCTGCGCAACCCGATCTACTCCTACGGCGACTGGCTGAGCGTCGGGCAGATCTCCAAGAACGGCCGCTTCCTCGACAATCCGGGCGATCCCGAGAACTGGTCCAACAGCTACACCCAGTAC
Organism: Nonomuraea sp. NPDC049028; assembly: GCF_043197735.1. Classification (NCBI taxonomy): domain Bacteria; kingdom Bacillati; phylum Actinomycetota; class Actinomycetes; order Streptosporangiales; family Streptosporangiaceae; genus Nonomuraea; species Nonomuraea sp. NPDC049028. Next base: position 762,161 of record NZ_JBICTR010000004.1, on the reverse strand, counting down.
ATCGCCGAGGCGGCGTGGAAGAGCTACCAGATCCACGGCGGCCAGCCGGCGATCGCCGCCAACCTGGCGCGCTACGCCGAGGGGGACGTCAAGGGCCAGCTGTCGTACTACGACCACGACAACAACAAGCTCATCGAGTACGACTGGGGCGCCCTGACCGGCAACGACGCCGACGCCGTCTCCTTCCACTGGAAGCCCGGCAACATGGACCGCGCCGAGTCGGCCTACCAGTACAGTGGCGCGCTGGCCGCCGCGCAGGCGTACGAGGCGGTCGGCAACACCGCCAAGGCCACCGAGATGCGCACGCTCGCCACGCAGATCCAGAACGCCATCGTCAACGTGCTGTGGAACCCCAACCGGCAGCTGTTCGAGCACCGGCTGAAGTCCACCAACGAGTGGGTGCCGTGGAAGGAGATCAACAACTACTACCCGTTCGCCGTCGGCGCCATCCCCAACACCGCGACGTACAAGCAGGCGCTGCGCCTGTTCGACGATCCGGCGCAGTACCCGATCTTCCCCTTCTACACGGCCAACCAGGCCGACAAGGCGGCCTCGGGCACCGGTAGCAACAACTTCTCCACGATCAACTCCACCGTGCAGTTCCGCCTGCTCTCCTCGGTGCTGCGGAACTACTCCAACTCGTGGATCGACGCGACCTGGTACAAGAAGCTGCTGTACTGGAACGCCTGGGCCCAGTACATCAACGGCAACACCCAGTACCCCGACGCCAACGAGTTCTGGGCCGACTGGAACGGCTCCTCGATCACCTACCGCTCCTGGATCCACCACAACATCCTGGGCAGCAGCAACTGGACCGTGATCGAGGACGTGGCCGGGCTGCGCCCGCGCAACGACGCGAAGGTGGAGCTCTCGCCGATCAACATCGGCTGGCCCAACTTCACCGTCAACAACCTGCGCTACCGCAACGCCGACCTGACCATCGTCTGGGACGACCCGGCGGACGGCGTGGTCCGTTATCCGGGCGTGCCCGAGGGCTACTCGATCTTCATCAACGGCAGCAGGGTCGCCACGGTCAACTCGCTGGTGCCGTTCACCTGGGACCCCGCCACCGGTGACGTCACCACGAGCGGCACGGTCACCTACCACGTGTCCTCGCCCGGGCTGCAGGCGCCCGCGCAGGTGACGCAGAGCAGCGCCCGGATGGTGGACCTGCTGGCCAAGGCCGGGGTCGACCTGACCGCCAACCTGACCAACCTGGCTCAGGGGGCGAGCGTCTCGACCTCCTCCACCGCGTCGGGCAGCAGCGCCGCGGGCGCGGTCGACGGCTTCCCGATCAACGAGCCGTTCTGGGGCGGCACGGGCGCCAGTCAGGACTGGTACGAGGTGAACTTCGGGGCTGCCCGCACGCTCAACGAGGTCCGGCTCTACTTCAAGGACAGCCGCCCGGCCAGCGCCACCTACCGGGCACCCGCCTCGTACGACATCCAGTACTACAACGGCAGCACCTGGGTCAGCGTGCCCAGCCAGGCCAAGAGCCCGTCGGCGCCGCGGGCGAACTACAACGTGGTGCAGTTCCCGGCGATCAGCGCCCAGCGGGTACGGGTGCTGGCCACTAACGCCTCGGGGGCCAAGACCGGGCTCACCGAGATCAAGATGTTCAACCGCGGCGGCACCCAGCAGCCGCCGAGCGGCAACCTGGCCGCCTCGGCGACCCCGTCGGCGTCGAACACCTCCTCCTGGGAGAGCGTCGCCGCCGTCAACGACGGGATCGACCCGCCCTCCTCCAACGACACCGTGAACCCGCGCTGGGGCTGCTGGCCGGAGACCGGGCAGCAGTGGGTGGACCTGACCTGGTCCTCGGCCCAGAACCTGAACAAGGCGGAGGTGTACTTCTTCGACGATGACGAGGGCATCGACATGCCCGCGTCCTGGAAGCTCCAGTACTGGAACGGCAGCGCCTATGTCGACGTGCCCGGCGCGAGCGCGTACGGGCTGGCCAAGAACCAGTACAACACCGTCAACTTCACCGCGACGAACACCACCCGCCTGCGGGTGCTGATGACCGGCAACGGCACCAGCTCCGTCGGCCTCCTGGAGGTCAAGGCGTACGGACCGTGACCGGCGGGGGCGTGCCTTTCGGGGCACGCCCCCTTCACGGCCTCAGCCGCGGGTGTCGATCCACACGCTGATCGTCGTGTGCGGGCTGATGCCGGTGTACGAGGTGGCTCCGGCGGGCGCCCACGGGCCCTCGATGGGGATGAGCCCGACCTCCGGCAGGAAGTGCCGCTGCAGGACGTGGATCCGGTGCTCACCGGTGCCCGAGGTGCAGTAGCTGGAGGCCCACCGCTCCGCGGTGTTGAGCTGGTAGCTGCAGCCGGTGGGGGCGGCGAAAGCGCTGGGTCCCAGGCCGAGCACCAGCCCGATGGTGAGGGTGAGCGTCGCGGCCGAGGCGGACCATTTTCTCGCGTTCATACAGGGCTCCTGGGTCGGCGAGAATCGTTTAGGAAAGTTTCCTAAGAATGGTTGCGACCGTCAATGGGAGGGGATGGTCCACGTCACGGTGCGGGTCAGCTGCCCGCGCGTGGTGTACGACCTGGCCCAGCCGAGCTCCTCGAAACGACCGTTCTCCTGGTTGATCCACCCGGTCTTGGCGCCGTTGTCGTCGTACTTGTTGAAGTTGTACCGATCGTGGGCGTGGACGGTGATCTCCATCGTCGCCTGGTTCCCGTCGATCCGGACGTTCCCGCTGCCCCAGATCGAGTGGCTGCCCAGGGCGCCGTTCCAGTTGTCCGTCTCGGTCTTGGCCTTGAGCGGCTGGCCGGTCATCTGGAACGCCGATTTGCCGCTCTCCCGGTAGAGCCGCTCGGCCTGCTCCTGCGCCTGGCGGACCGCCGCGTCGACCGACTGGCGGACGCTCTCGTCCTCGTCGTACGCCTTCTGGTAGTCGACCTCGAAGTCGGTGCCGGAACCGTCCAGATAGTGCTTGACCGTGGCGGCGGCGTCGTCCCAGCCCGGCATCGCCTCCTCGCCGTGCATGAGGCCCCGCCACTTGTACCAGTTCGCGTAGTCCTCAGCGGTGGGCTTGGCGTCGGGGTCGTACGGCCAGGGATCGTCGAAGTGGATGCCAGGGTCCTGGGGCGGGCCGATACGGTATTCCCCGGTGAACGGGGCGCCCTTGGGGGGAATCGGCGGGTCGTGCGGGTGACGCTCCGGCCGTTCCTCGTCCAGGAACAGGGCGCCTCCGGACGCCGCCAGCATTCCGGCGGGCCCCAGCGCCTTCTTGAGCCGCGAGGCCGTGGCCACGGCCGGGAACTTGGGCGGCTTGGCGCCGAGCAGGCGGCGCAGGCGGGTCTCCAGCGCCCGGATCAGCGTCCGGCCGAAGTAGCGCTCCAGCTTGCGGCGCAGGGTGGCCACGGCCTGCCTGGCGAAGGTGCGCAGCATCCCGACAGTGGCCCGCGCCCGCAGCGCGGCGAGCCCGCCGGAGATCACCGCCGAGGCCAGCGCCCAGGTCAGGGCGATGAGCACGTACATCGCGAGCAGCTTCAGCAGCAGCTTGAGTATCTCGATGAGCCGGGCGAGCAGGTCATGGGCGTCCGCCATGGCGTGCAGCGAGGCCGCGAGGCTGTCCAGGTGGCCGGAGCCGGGCTCGCTGTAGTCGGCCCAGTAGGCGTTGACCGCGTCGATGTGGTCGCCGGCGTTGTTCGTGCCGGCGCGCGCGACGGCCCCGTGTGCCGCGGGGCTCACCTCGCGCTGCAGGGAGGTGGCGCATGTACGGTACGCCGTCGCGCACGTACGGATGCCGTCCTCGTCCTCTTTCGGCCATTTCACACCGAGCAGCCGGAACCCCGGCTCCAGCTCGGGCGTGAGGGTCACCGGCATGAGGCCCGCCTCACGAACCCGTCGCCCGGACGGCCTCCTCCGCGGCGGCCACGCCCTTGCGCAGGTCGTCGGCCATCACCTCGATGCCCGTGCCGGTGGCGTGCAGGTTGTGGTGCGTCTGCCCGCACGCCTGGTGGAGCAGCTCGTTGAGCTGGTCCACGGCCGCGCCCAGAAGGGTGCCGCCGAACGCCGACCCGCCGCTGCCGCCCACGGACAGGAGCAGGCTGTCGGCATGGCGCCGGAACAGGGCGGCGGAGTCCTTCATGTGCCGCCCGGCGCCGCTCAATGCTGCGTGGTCGAAGAGAAGCTCCTGGCCCAACGGTCACCCTCATACAGACACAGGGGCACCTATAGCCCCTTTTGTCCCATGCTAGACCAGGCGTGAGCATGGCTGTTTCCTTCAAGACCGGGGCACGGTGACCGGGTCATGATGAACGCATGAACATCGATCTTTCCGTGGCCGCCGACTTCATGGCCACCCACGCACGGGTCCTGGACCGCCGTCGCTTCCAGCTTCTGATGGGCGAGCGCGATCCGGCCGCCGTGCTGGCCGCGCTCGACGGCTACCGCAATCCGGACGGCGGCTACGGCTGGGGCCTGGAGCCCGACCTGCGCTCGCCCGAGAGTCAGCCGGGGGCCGCGCTGCACGCCTTCGAGGTGTTCGAGGACGTCGCACCGGCCGCCTGCCCGCGGGCGAGCGAGCTGTGCGACTGGCTGGAGTCGGTCTCGCTGCCCGACGGCGGGCTGCCGTTCGCGCTGCCCCGCACCTCGAACGCCGGCAACGCCCCCTGGTGGGCGGGCGCCGACAGTACGGTGTCCTCGCTGCAGATCACCTCCGTCACCGCGGCCGTCGCGCACCGCGTCGCCGCCCACCTGCCCGACGTGGCCGCACATCCGTGGCTGGAGCGGGCCACCCGGTACTGCCTGGACACGATCGCCGCCCTCGACCGGCAGCCGCCCGCGTACATACTCGCCTTCGCGCTGCACTTCCTGGACGCCGTGCACGACACCCACCCGGAGGCCGCCGGGCTGCTCGAGCGGCTGGGCGCGTACCTGCCGGCCGGCGGCCAGGTGCGCGTCGAAGGCGGCACCGAGCACGAGATGCTGCGCCCGCTGGACTTCGCGCCGTTTCCGGACCGTCCGGTGCGGGCCCTGTTCGCCCCGGAGGTGATCGAGGCCGACCTCGACCGCCTGGCCGGGATGCAGAAGGACGACGGCGGCTGGACCGTCGACTACGCCCGGATCTCACCGGCGGGCGTCCTGGACTGGCGCGGCTACACGACCGTCGGCGCGCTCGGCATTCTGCTTCGCAACGGGCGGGTCTGACGGCGGGTGCGGGCGAGCAGATGGGTGGGTTTGACGGCATGTACGGGCGGACTGATCGCCCCGCCCCGGCTTCCGCGCACCGGTAGGCTGCTCCGCACTGCGGTGACGTATCCCCTGTGCAATGCTGCGCTGAATGTGCCAGAAGTGAGCAGCTCCGGACTCTTGACAGGAGCGTTGGTGCTCGATTTACTCCGAGGAACGCCGGTATCGAGCACCGGCCCCAGAGGTACGCCTAGCCGGTAAGTGGCCACCGCCACAAGCCCGGACTAAGTCGCCAGGATCGCTGTCAGCGTCCGAGGCGGGGACGTACCCCCTATCGTCTGGAGACGCGACGATGAGCCCCACCCGTAGATGCTTAGGCGCTGCCGTGGCCCTTTCGGCCGCCTTGGTCGCCGTCCCCTCGACCGCCTCGGCGGCCGCGGTGACCCTGCCCCCCGTACATGCCGGGTTCGACTACCAGATCGGCGGCGCGTACACGCCGCCGGCCGGGGTCACCGTGGTCAGCAGGGACCGGGGCGCCGCGCCCGCCGCGGGGCTGTACAACATCTGCTACGTCAACGCCTTCCAGGTCCAGCCGGGCGAGGAGGACGACTGGGACTCCGACCTGCTGCTGCGTGACGCCAACGGCAAGGTGGTCATCGACGAGGACTGGGGCGAGGCGCTGCTGGACCTGCGGACCGACGCCAAGCGCAAGCGGGTCGCCGCGAAGGTGAACGGCTGGATCGACGGCTGCAAGGCCAAGGGCTACCAGGCCATCGAGCCCGACAACTACGACAGCTACACCCGCTCGAAGAAGCTGCTGACGGCCTCGAACGCCCAGGCCTACATCCGGCTGCTCAGCACCCACGCCCACGCCCAGGGCGTGGCCATCGCCCAGAAGAACACCTCGGAACTGGCCGGATCGCGCGTCGCGAACGGGCTCGACTTCGCGGTCGCCGAAGAGTGCGGCACCTGGGACGAGTGCGGCGACTACACGGCGGCGTTCGGCAACAACGTGATCGTGATCGAGTACACCGCGTCGGGCCTGAAGAAGGCGTGCTCGGGCTGGGGCACCAAGCTGAGCATCGTCCAGCGCGACGTGGACGTCTCGCCCAAGGGCGCCAGCGGATACGTCCGCAAGACCTGCTGAACGGTCTCCTGACCCACGGTTTTTGGAGGTAAAGATGGAGCGCGTTGCCCCACCGCCCTCCCGCCGGGACGTGCTGCGCGGCGGATATGCCCTGGCGCTCACGGCGGTGGCGGGAACGGCGCTGGCCGGGTGCGCGAGCGGCGCCGGCGACGGTGTCGGCGCCGACGGGCGGGTCACGATCGAGCTCTGGCACGGCCAGACCGACACCGCCAAAGAGGCCATGGCGCGACTGGTGGCCGACTTCGAGCGGGCCCACCCCGACATCCGGGTGGACATGGGCGGGGGAGTGCTGGCCGACGCGATGCTGCAGAAGATCACCGCCGCACTCGCGTCCGGCTCCTACCCTGACATCGCCTATATCTTCGGCTCGGACCTGGCGAACGTCGCACGCAGCCCGCAGGTGGTGGACCTGACCAGCATGGTCGAGTCCGGTCCCACGCCGTGGAACGACTTCTGGGCGCCGGCGCGGGCCGCCGTCACGATCAACGGCCGGGTACGCGCGGCTCCCGCGCTGCTCGACTCGCTGGCCGTGGTCTGCAACAAGAAGGTGTTCCGCGACGCCGGGGTGCCGCTGCCCCAGCCGGGCTGGAAATGGCCGGAGTTCATCGAGACGGCCAAGCGGCTGACCGACGCGAGCCGCGGCCGGTTCGGCACGGGCTGGCCGGGCGCGGCCGACGAGGACACGGTCTGGCGGCTGTGGCCGTTGATCTGGGACCTGGGCGGCGACGTGATCGGCAAGGACGGGCGCGGCATCGGGTTCGCCGACGTGGGCGTACAGGCGCTACAGGTGGTGGAGTCGCTCGCCAAGGACAAGAGCGTCTACATCGACCCCAAGCCCGGCAGCGAGCAGATGTACCAGGTGTTCCTGTCCGGCCTGATGGGGATGTCGGTCACCGGCCCGTGGCAGCTGCCCGACATCCAGACCGCCAAGATCGACTATCAGGTGGTGCCCCTGCCCACCTTCAGCGGGCGGCCGATCACGATCTCGGGCCCCGACACCTGGACCATGTTCGACAACGGTGAAGCGCGCGTGAAGGCCAGCCGTACCTTCCTGACCTGGCTCATGCAACCCGCGCAGGACGTGCGCTGGGACGTGGAGGCGGGCAGCCTGCCGCTGAGCCGCTCCACCCAGCAGTTGCCCGCCTGGCGCAAGCCGGAGGCGGAGACCGAGGGCCTGCCGGTGTTCGTCAAGACGCTGGAGACGGCCCGGGTACGCCCCACGCACCCCGCCTACCCGCAGATCTCCCAGGCGCTCGGGCAGGCCGTCATCGCCGTGCTGCTCGGCAGGAGCACCCCCGCCGAAGCGCTGCGCACCTGTGCCGAAGAGGCCAACGCCGCCCTGCTCATCCCGCGTTGAGGAGCCTCGCATGTCGTCTCTGCCCACCCCCATCACCATCTCCGCCCACGAACTGCGGCAACGGGCCCGGCGCCAGGCCCGCCGCCAGGAGTCGGCGACCGCCTGGACGTTCATCACCCCCGCCGTCCTGATCATCCTCGGGCTCAGCATCGTGCCCACGGTCTGGTCGTTCCTGCTGTCCTTCCAGGCCGACGACCTGGTCACGCCCAGCCGCTGGGTGGGGCTGGACAACTACTACGCGCTGACCAAGGACCCGCACTTCGGCCAGGCCGTACGCAACACGCTGGTCTACACGGCCCTGTACGTACCGCTCAGCATCGTGCTGGGACTGGCGCTCGCCCTCGCGCTGAACCGGCGGATCAGGTTCGTCGGCCTCTACCGCACGCTGTTCGTCGTGCCGTTCGTCATCTCGGCCACGGCCCAGGGGACGCTGTTCTCGTTCATCCTGGACCCGCAGTTCGGGGCGGCCAACTCGGTGCTGCACTGGCTCGGCGTCTCCCCCCAGGGATTCTTCACCGACCCCGCCCAGGCCCTGCCCGTCCTGGTGGCCGTCAGCCTGTGGAGCGGCCTCGGGTTCTGCGTGGTGGTATACCTCGCGGCCCTCCAGGACGTACCGCAGCCGCTGATCGAGGCGGCGCGGCTGGACGGCGCCGGGCGGTGGCACCTGCTGCGCCACGTCACCCTGCCCACGCTCACGCCGGTCAGCGTGTTCCTGGTGCTGTGGCAGACCATCAACGCCCTGCAGGTCTTCGACCTGGTGTACGTGACGACCAAGGGCGGCCCGCTCGGCGCCACCACGGTGATCGTCTACTTCATCTGGGAGCAGGCGTTCAAGAACTTCACGGCCGGTTACGGAGCCGCCGCCGCATACGTCCTCGCCGTGGCCCTGTTCGTGATCGCCGCCGGGTTGCGCGTGATCCGCAGCCGCGAGCGCCAGCGCCTCGAAGGAGCCACCCGATGACGGCGACCGCCACCACCCAACGCCGCGCCGCGCACGCGGGCGTGCGCCGCCCGGGCCGCGCGCGGCTGCCCTTCAGCCCCTGGCACCTGCTGCTGGCGCCGCTCGCGCTGGTCTTCGCGATCCCGCTGGTCTGGCTGCTGATCAGCTCCGTGATGACCAACGCGGAGATCAACCGGTTCCCGCCCGCGCTGTGGCCGTCCGGGATCAACCTGGGCGGCTACCGGTACGTGCTCAACAACGCGCTGTTCCCGCGCTGGTTCGTCAACTCGCTCATCGTCTCCGGTGTCGCGGTCGTGTCCAACCTGGTGTTCGGCGCGCTCGGCGGCTACGCCTTCGCCCGCATGCGGTTCTTCGGCTCCCGCGTCCTGCTGGTGCTGATGCTGGCCACGATGGCCATCCCGTTCCAGCTGACGATGATCCCGACGTTCCTGGTCATGAAGAGCTTCGGGCTCATCGACACGCTGGGCGCGCTGATCGTGCCGTCGCTGGTCACGCCGTTCGCGGTGTTCCTGCTGCGGCAGTTCTTCCTCTCGCTGCCCAGGGAGCTGGAGGAGGCCGCCTGGATGGACGGCTGCTCGCGGCTGCGGGTGTTGTTCCGCATCGTGCTGCCGCTGTCGCGGCCCGCGCTGAGCACCGTGGCGATCCTGACGTTCCTCAGCACGTGGAACGATCTGACCTGGCCGCTGATCGCCATCAACCACGACACCCAGTACACCCTGCAACTGGGCCTGGCCACCTTCCAGGGCAGGCACCACACGCAGTGGGCGGCGGTCATGGCCGGGAACGTCATCACGGTCCTGCCGGTGCTGCTCGCCTTCGTCGGCGCCCAGAAGTCCTTCATCCGGTCCATCACCTCCAGCGGCCTCAAGGGCTGAAACCCATCTCCAGCTACAGGAAGTCCATGTTCGACCTGCTTGTCATCGGCGACGCCAACCCTGACGTCGTCCTCGGCCCCCTGGACGCCCCGCTCGCCTTCGAGCAGCGCGAGCAACTGGTCGGCGCCGGCGCGCTCACCCTCGGCGGCTCCGCGGCGATCATGGCCTGCGGCGCCGCGCGCCTGGGCCTGCGCGTCGCGTTCGCCGGGCGCGTCGGCGACGACGACGCCGGCCGCTACGTCCGCGACGCCCTGAACGCCCGCGGGGTCGACACCGAGGCGCTGCGCGTGGATCCGAAGCTGTCCACCCCGCTCACCGTCGTGCTCACCCGCGACGGCGGCGACCGCGCGATCCTGACCGCACCCGGCACCCTGGCCGCCACCGGCGGAGACGACGTGCCCGAGTCGCTGCTCGCCACCACCCGGCACGTGCACGCCGCCTCCTACTTCCTCATGCCGGGGCTCGCGAAGGCGCTGCCCGGCCTGTTGCGCACCGCGCGGGGCCACGGCGCCACGACCTCGCTCGACACCAACGACGACCCCGCCGGGTTGTGGGATCCGTCGGGGCTGGCCGCCGTACTCGCCGAGACCGACATCCTGCTCCCCAACGCGCACGAGGCACGTCACCTCGCGCGCTCCATGGACGGGTCTTTGGAGGGGGCCGCCGCCGCGCTCGCCGCGCGGGGTCCGCTGGTGGTGGTCAAGAACGGCGCGGACGGCGCCCTCTGCCACGACGGGCGCACGCTCGTCACCACCTGCGGCATCACCGTCACACCCGTGGACGCGGTCGGCGCGGGCGACAGCTTCGACGCCGGCTTCATCGCCGCGACCCTGGCCGGACTGCCCCCCGCCCGAGCCCTGGACCTCGCCGCCGTCTGCGGCGCCCTGTCCACCCGTGCCCAAGGCGGCACCCCGGCCCAGCCCACCTGGGATGAGGCCGTCGCACACGTCCCCAGCAAGGATCAGCAGCCGACATGAACACCCCGAAGATCGCATTCATCGGCGCCGGGAGCGTCGTCTTCACCCAGGGCCTCCTGGCGGACCTGTTCGCGTTCGCCGAGCTGAAGGAGGCCCGCATCGCCCTGCACGACATCGACGCCGAGCGCCTGAGCACCGCGACCGCCGCCGCCCGGCACATCGCCGCCGAGCGCGGGGCCAGCCCGCGGATCACCGCGCACGCCGACCGGCGCGAAGCGCTCACCGGCGCCGACTTCGTCATCAACATCGTCCAGGTCGGCATGGGCGAGGCGACCCGCACCGACTTCGAGATCCCCGCCCGGTACGGCGTGCGCCAGACCATCGGCGACACCCTCGGCGTCGGCGGCATCTTCCGCGCGCTGCGCACGTTCCCCCTGCTGAAGGCCCTGGGCGAGGACATCGCCGCCGTCTGCCCCGAGGCATGGCTGCTCAACTACACCAACCCGATGGCGATGAACGTCCAGTACCTGGCCGAGGCCACCGGGCTCACCCGCGTGGTGGGGCTGTGCCATTCGGTCTACTGGACGATGCGCGACCTGTCCGACCTGGTGGGCGTGCCGTTCGAACAGGTGACGTACCGGGCCGCGGGCGTCAACCACCAGGCGTGGGTGCTGCGGTTCGAGCACGACGGCGTTGACCTGTACCCCCGGCTCGACGCCCTGATCGCCGCGGACGAGCAGTTGCGCCGCCGCGTCCGCGTCGACATGTACCGCCGGCTGGGCTACTACCCGACCGAGACCAGCGAGCACTCCTCCGAGTACGTGCCCTGGTACCTCGGCCACGACAGCGAGATCGAGCGGCTGCGCCTGCCCATCGGCGCCTACCTGGACATCGTCGACGAGAACGTGGCCATCTACGAGCGGACCCGCGACGCCCTGGCCGCCGGAGACCCGCTGCCGGTCGACGGGACCATGGAGTACGCCCCGCAGATCATCCACAGCATCACCACGGGCACGCCCAGGACCGTCTACGGGAACGTGCCCAACCACGGCCTGATCAGCAACCTCCCCGCCCGGGGGACCGTCGAGGTGCCCTGCCTGGTCGACGCGATGGGCGTGCAGCCCACCCGCGTCGGCGAGCTGCCCCCGCAACTGGCCGCACTCAACCGTACCTACCTCAGCATGAACGACCTGGTCGTACGGGCCGCGCTGGAGGACGATCCACGCCACATCCGCCACGCCGCCATGACGGACCCGGCGACCGCCGCGGCCCTGCCCGTGGAGCGGATCTGGGAGCTGTGCGACGACATGGTACGAGCCCACGCCGATCGCCTGCAGCCCGCCCTGCGCGCCACCCTCGGCTAGGCCGGCCGCCTTTTCATGACCGTCGGCTACCCGAGCTCAGGACAGTAGAAGTCAAGATCCTCACGCATCTTGAGCTCGGGCCCCCGGTGATCGATCATCGACGGCAGTGCCACTTCCTCGATCGGGAAGGATCTTCATGATTCGCCGCGTACTGCTGGCCGTACTCCTCGCCCTCGCCACCCTCACGACCTTCACCAGCGCTCCCGCGTACGCCCGAGTCTGCGCGCTCGGCAACCACTGCGTCACCACGTACTACTCCGACTCCAGCTACACCACGGTGGTGGGCGCCATGTACGAGGACTGTGAGGGCGCCGAGTCCAGATGGGGCTCCCGCTCGATCTACAAGGACTTCGTCGAGACCCCCTGCTGAACCGGGCACCGTGGCCGGGTGGCTTCAGAAGGCGAAGCCGCCCGGCCGTCCGTTGCGGTCGGCGAGCAGACCGGCCAGCGTCGCGACGGCGATCTCCGGTGGCGTGCGCGAGCCGATGTTGAGCCCGATCGGCCGGTGCACCCGGGCGATGTCCTCCTCCCGCGAGCCCAGCTCGGCCAGCGCCTGGAGATAGGGCGCCGGATGGCGCGGGCTGCCCATGACCCCTATCCACCGGCACTTGTGCGCGAGCAGCTCGTGCAGCACAGCGGCGAGTTCGGGACGGTGGTGGTCGGTGAGCACGATGTCCGCGGTGCCGTCCAGGTCCGCCGGGGGCGTGGTGACGACCTCGAACCCCTTCGGCGCGGCGGCCCGGCCGGGGTCGGGCTCGAAGAGGATCCCGCGGAATCCCAGGTCGGCGCCGTAACGCAGCAGGTAGTCGGCGACCGGTGAGGCGAACACGGCGACGAGGGTGCGGCCTTCGGCACCGGCTGCCGCCTCGCCATGGGCGACGTCACAGAGCGCGTCCGCGTCATGCGCGTGGGCGTCATGCGAATGGGCCATGCCAGCAGTCTCGCACGCGATCGGATCGGCTCCATTACCGTGGACCCATCAACCGTTTCCAAAGCTGGGGGCATGACCATGGCAAGCGTTCTCCCGACGGTACGAGGTCTCGCCGGGGTCGCCCTCGTCGCGAGCGGTGTCGCGCTCGTTCCGGCGCCCGCTTCCGCCGCCGCCCAGCACCGCGCTCCCGCCGCCGCCCAGCACCGCCTCGCCGACACGTACCCGAACTACGCCGAGCTCGCCGCGCACGAGACCGAGGGCACCGACTACCGGCGCGTCAAGCGCTTCCCTCAGGGCGCGAAGGTGGCGCACATCGCCATCCACGGGGGGAGCATCGAGGCCGGCACGTCCCAGCTCGCGGATTACAGCGCCGAAGCGAGCCAGGCCGCCTTCTACGCGTTCGAGGGCATCAAGCCCACGGGCAACGGCACCCTGCACATCACGGCCAGCCGGTTCGACGAGCCGCGGGCGCTCACGCTGCTGTCCCGGGTCGACCGTACCGTCTCCTGGCACGGCTACTCCGACAGCACCGAGGCGAGCACGTACGTCGGCGGCCGGGACACGGCGCTGGTCGAGCGGGTCACCGCCGGGCTGCGCGCCGCCGGGTTCACGGTCGCGCGGGAGATCCCGGACGGTCTCGACGGGTCGAGCCCGGACAACATCGCCAACAAGAACCGCCGGGGCAAGGGCCTTCAGCTGGAGATCAGCAGCGCCCAGCGGAAGCGGTTCTTCGCCGACGGCGATCTCACCCGTAGCTCGATCGAGAATCCGGCGAACCGCACCAAGGCGTTCTACGCCTACACCGCGGTGATCAACAAGGCCCTGAGCGACTGATATCGGGGGCGGTCCATCGACGCGGCGCCATCAGGTGACGGGCACGATCTCCGTCGACACCAGGCGCCCCTCCTCGATCACGAGCAGACCGATCGTTCCGTGCGGCTGGCGGCGGCGGTCGGTAGGGGAGCCCGGATTGAAGATCCGCAGCCCGTCCTCGTGATGGTCGAGCGGGATGTGCGAGTGCCCGAACACCACCAGCTCGGCGTCCGGGAAACGCCGCCGCATGCGGTCCCACCGCCCCTTGGCCGTACCGCTGTCGTGGATCATCGCCACCCGGAGCCCGGCGAGCTCGAGCTCCAGCGTCTCGGGCGCGTCCACGTCGGGTCCGTCGTTGTTGCCCTTCACCGCGTGAACCGGCGCGTACGCCGCCAGCTCGGCCAGCACCGCGCCCGTGCAGACATCGCCCGCGTGCAGGATGGCGTCGGCCCCACGCAACTGCGCGGCCACCCGGTCCGGACACGACTTCCAATGCCGAGGGGCATGGGTGTCGGACAGGACCGCCACTCTCATACCGGCGCCTCCCACCGCACCTCGCCGTCCTGCCACTGGTCGGTGGGGCGCAGCCCGACGGAGGCGGCGACGGCGGCCGAGGCGGCGTGGTCGGGGTGGATGTGCGCGACGATCGTGTCGATCTCCTGGCCCGCGATCCAGCCGACCAGCGCCTTGGTGGCCTCGCCGGCCAGGCCGCGGCCCTGCCAGGGGGTGCCGACCACCCAGGCGAGCTCGGCCGTGCGGCGGTCGATCGTGGCCTGCACGTAGCCCACCAGAGCGCCGTCCTCACGCAGCTGGATCACCCAGTTGCGCCAGCCGACCGGCCCGGCGACCAGCCGCTCGTAGCGGCTGCGCAACTCCTGCGCGGTCGCGGGCGCGCCGCCGATGAAGGCGTGCAGGGCGGGATCGGCGAGCACGACGGCCATCTCGTCCGCGTGCTCGACCCGCAGGGGCAACAGGACCAGCCGTGGGGCTTCGATCATGTCCATACGCTCACGATATCCGGGCTGTTCGAGGGTCTATCCCCGGGCTTATGATGCGCTCGACACGCTCCGGGGCGGGGGGTAGTGGATGGCCGATGAGGTGACGCGGCTGACCGTGCACGTGGTCGACGGCGGCGCGGACGCGCAGGAGCTGGAGCGGTTGACGGCCGGGTTGCGCGGCGAATTACTCGAACTCGACGTACTGGACGTCGCACCCGAGACCGGAGAGCCGCCGCCGGGGGCCAGGGCGATCCTGTCATTCGCCGTTGGCGGCCTGGTCATCTCGCTGGCGGGCATGGACCTGCTCGCGGCGGTCGTGAACGCGGTGACGGCCTGGCTGCAGCGCGATCGGAACCGCTCGGTCAAGCTCGGTGTCGACGGCGACCTGCTCGAACTGACCGGGGTACCGTCCCGCGAGCAGCGGCGGCTCACCGACGAGTGGCTGCGCCGGCGCGCCGCCCGCGGCGGCGAGCGTCCGCTGAGCGGCACTCGGATGGCGCTGATCGTGGCGAGCGACGAGTACGCCGATCCCGGGCTGCGGCGGCTGCGCGCCCCGTCGCTGGACGCCCAGGCATTGGCCCGCGTGCTGGGAGACCGCCGGATCGGCGGGTTCGATGTCCGGACGATGCTCAACGAGACCACGCAGGACGTCAACGAGGCGGTGGAGGAGTTCTTCGCCGACCGCGATCCCGACGATCTCCTCCTGCTGCACTTCTCGGGTCACGGCGTCAAGGACGAATCCGGCGAACTGTACTTCGCCACGCCCACCACCAAGCTCAACCGGCTCGCGGCGACCGCGGTGCCGGCCGAGTTCGTCAACCGGCGGATGAGTCGCAGCCGGTCGCGCCGCATCGTCCTGCTGCTCGACTGCTGCTACGCGGGCGCCTTCGCGCGCGGGGCGCTGCCGCGCGCCGGACTGGGCGTCAACGTCGAGGAGCAGTTCGGCGGGCGCGGTCGCGTGGTGATCACCGCGTCCAACGCCATGGAGTACGCCTTCGACGGCACCGAACTGGCGGACACCCAGGAGCTGTCGCCCTCCGTCTTCACCAGCGCCCTGGTGGAAGGGCTGGAGAGCGGCGAGGCCGACCGGGACTCGGATGGCTATGTCGCCATCGACGAGCTGTACGACCACGTCTACGACACCGTACGGCGCACCACACCCAGCCAGACACCGGGCAAGTGGACGTTCGACGTGCAGGGCGAAATGTACATCGCCAGGAGGGCGCGGCCCGTCAGCCGGCCGGTGTCACTGCCGGAAGAACTCCAGCACGCGATCGACCACCCGATCGCCAAGATCAGGGCTGGTGCGGTCGGGGAACTGGAACGGCTGCGCCACAGCAGGCACGAAGGGTTGGCCCTGGCGGCACGGCTGGCCCTGGAGGCGCTGGCCGACGACGACAGCCGACTCGTGTCGGGGGCCGCCACCAAGGCCCTGGGCGCCGAGGCCACGGCTCCCCGGGTCGCGAAACGGGCCAGTGGGCCCGCCGAGCCCGTCGGGGCAGCACCCAAGACACCAAAGCCCGCGCCACCCACGCCCGCGCCTGCGACACCCGCGTCGCCGACACCGACGCCCGCGACACCGACACCCACGCCTGCGACCAGTACGGTCTCCCCGTCCGTGCCCGTGTCATCGGCGGCCGGGCCGTCGAGGTGGCTCATTCCCGTGCGGGCCTTGGTGCTGTTGGCGGCCCTGTTGCTGGTCAGCACGCCGATGATCGCGCTCGCCACGCCGATCGCCTCGATCTGGCTGGCGCTTCTGGTGACCGCCGCCGTCCTGGTCGGCCTGCTGCCGCCCGGCCGCCTTGAGCGCGACGTGGCCGTCGGCGCCACGTTCGGGCTCGCCGCCGTCTACCTCGGCGAGCTGTCCGTCTTCTCCTGGGCACGGGGACCGCAGCCCGTAGCCGGATGGGTGGCGGCCGCCGCGGGCGTCCTGGTGCTCGCGGCCGTGCTGTTCGAGACGACATCCGCCGCCCCCGGCCGGTGGAGATTCCTCGACCGGGTCGTGGCCGTCCTGGCTCTGGCCGCGATCACCGCCCATCTCGCCGCCCCCGAAGCCATCACGCGTGGTCCGGGGGAGACCGCGATATGGATCGCCACGGTCGCCCTCGCCGGCGGCTTCGTCGTGCTGGCCGTCCTCCACCTCGTCCGTCACGCGCGCCAGGGCCTGCCATGGGTCCCGATGGCGCTCGGGCTGGCCGCGACCCTGCTCGTGACGTACGACCTGGTCGACGTGTATCACCTGACCACCGGCAGGAACCAGCTGGCCGCCGCCTACCAGCCCGCTCTGCTCGTGATGCTGCTGATCGCCGCGTTGTCGGCGCGTCCGCGATCGTACTTCCTGGCCGCCGCGCGGCTCTCGGTGATCGTCGGGCTGCTGTACGGGGTCGGCTACTACTACAACTCCTTCCCCAATCTCTCTCAGTGGGGGCCGGAAACCCCGGAGGCGGCTCCGACTCAGCCGGCGCGACTGCTGGTCCTGTCTCTCGCGGCGGTCTGCGTCGCGGTCGGCGCCTATCTGAGCCGTCCGAGCGCCACAACGGAACGCGACCCGTCGCCTGACCCGAGGAGGTGAAAGGATCGGAGTCTTGGCGCCGGCCGCCGCCGATGGCCGGGCGCGGAAAGGTATGGGAAGAAATGGCTCCGAGGGTCGCGACCGCCCGCCGTGTCGAACTGCCCGAACTCCTCGATTTTCTCCGTCCCAGGCATCACGGCCTGCTGTCGACCACCCGTGCCGACGGGCGGCCCCAGCTCTCGCCGGTGTCCTGCGGGGTGGACGAAGGCGGCCGGATCGTGGTGTCGACCTATCCCGACCGGGCCAAGACGCGCAACGCCCGCCGTGACGAGCGGGCGTCGATCTGCGTGCTGTCCGACGACTGGGACGGCCCGTACGTCCAGGTCGACGGGCGGGCCGAGGTGCTGGACATGCCCGAGGCGCTCGACGCGCTGGTGGACTACTACAGGTGCATCTCCGGCGAGCACCCCGATTGGGATGACTATCGGGCCGCCATGGAGCGGCAGGGCAAGTCCCTCATCCGCCTCCATATCGACCGTTGGAGTCCGATCGCGACCGGTGGTTTCCCGGCCCGTCTGGCGCTCTGACCGGATCAGCTCTGACCGGATCAGCTCTGACCGGATCAGCTCAGACGGGATCAGCTCTGACGGGATCAGTCGAGAGGCCGTAGTGCGACGACCGCGCGCGGCGCCAGTGTCACCATGCCGTCGGCCGTGGACCCGGTCAGCAGGTCCTCGGCCGGATAGGGGATCGGCACGCGCCGCGTCTCGTCACCGTGGTTGAGCACGAACAGCACGGGCCCCCGGCGTACCGCCTCGACGCCGGGCGGCAGCTCGGGCAGGGCCCCGGTCACGTCCGCGTCGGCCAGCACCCGCGCGGTCAGCTCGGCCAGCCCGTCGGCCTCGGGCACCGTCGCCACGTACCAGGCGACGCCCGCGCCGCTCTCGTGCCGCAGCACCGCCGGGCGGCCGGCCAGATCGCCGTCGGCGAATGTGGCCACCGGCTCGGCGCCCTCGGCGGCCATCAGCTCGGTCCAGATCCGCGCGGTGAAGCCGGTGCCGTCGGCCCAGTGGCAGCGCACCGGCCGGTCCTCCGGCGCGGGCAGCCACTCCTCGCCGGACGCGCCCAGCACCTCGCGCAGCGGCGCGGGAAAGCGGCCGGTACGGACGTGCGCCCGCGGGTCCGCCACCCCGGAGAAGGGGCCGACCAGCAACACACCGCCGCGGTGCACGTACTCGGTCAGGGACGCGGCGTCCCCGTCACTGATCAGGTAGAGGTTCGGCACCACGGTCAGCGCGTACCCACTGAGGTCCGCGGACGGCGGCACCAGGTCCACGGTCACGCCGCGCTCCCACAGCGGCCGGTAGAAGCGCAGGAGCTGGTCGGGCAGGGTGAGCCGGTCACTGGGCCGGCCGCGCTCCTCCAGTGCCCACCAGCTGGCCCAGTCGTGCACCATCGCCACCTTGGCGGGCACCGGCGTGCCCGCCACCGAGGCCAGCCCGCGCAGCTCGTTGCCGTGGGCACGGACCTCGGCGTGCAGCCGGGTCTCCGGCCCCGCGTGCGGCACCATCGCGGCGTGGAAGCGCTCGGCCCCGAACCGGGAGGCCCGCCACTGGAAGTAGCACAGCCCGTCGGCGCCGCGGGCGAGCGCCTGCAACGACTCCAGCCGCAGCTGTCCTGCCTGTTTGGGGAGGTTGTGCGGGCGCCAGTTCACCCCGTTCGTGGCCTGCTCCATCAGTAGCCACGGCCGTCCGCCGCCGAGTGAGCGGGTCAGGTCGTGGGTGAGCGCCGAGCGGGCGGGGGAGAGCGGGTCGGCGGGGTCGGGGTACCAGTCGTTTGAGACAATGTCCTCTTCTGGCGCCCACGCCCAGTAGTCGACGGGCTTGAACAGACCCATGAAGTTCGTGGTGATGGGCACGTCCGGTGTTCGTTCGCGCAGGATGTCGCGTTCGGCGCGATAGTGCGCGAGCAGCGCGTCCGAGCAGAACCGCCAGAAGTCGAGCTGCTGTGTGGGGTTGATCATGTACGGGGCGCGGCGCGGGGTGATGATCTCGGCCCACTCGCCATAATGCTGGCTCCAGAAGCTGGTGCCCCACGCCTCGTTCAGGGCGTCCAGGTCGCCGTAGCGCTCTCGCAGCCAGGTACGGAACGCCGCCGCCGTGTCACCGCAGTGGCAGACCTGGCCGTACTCGTTGCCCACGTGCCACAGCGCTAGCGCCGGGTGTCCGGCGTAGCGGTCGGCGAGGTCGGTGACGATGGCCAGTGCCTTCTCCCGGTAGGCCGGGGACGATGGGCAGAACTGGTTGCGCGAGCCGTACCAGAGCCGGTGTCCCGACTCGTCCACGGGCAGGGTCCGCGGCCAGCGGTGGCCCAGCCACGGCGGCGGCGAGGCGGTCGGGGTGGCCAGGTCGACCGCGATCCCGGCCGAGCCGAGCAGGTCGAGCACCCGGTCCAGCCAGCCGAAGTCGCGCGCGCCCGGCCTCGGCTCGATCCGCGCCCAGCTGAACACGCCGACGGTGACCAGGTTGACCCCGGCCGCCCTCATCAGTTCGACGTCCTCGGTCCAGACCTCTTCTGGCCACTGCTCGGGGTTGTAGTCGCCGCCGAAGAGCAGCCCGCGCTCTTCGGTGAGGGTGTGCGTGCCCAGTCGCGGCGAGGCCATCGAATGCCTGCTCCGTCGCGCCGGGCCCGAGCCTAACGAAGTCATTCCACTCCGGCCTGGGCGGCTCGGCGCAGCAGTGGGCCGAGACGAGTTGGTGAAAACGTTTCGCAAAAAAATCTATGGCCCGGTTTGCGGGTATGTCAACGTCTTTAGGTGGTGCGTCCTAAATGTCCAGTCGGGCGGCGTACGAGCCGCCTGACCTGGCCCTTGTCCTTCTGCGCGCTTGGTGGCATCCTGGCCGCCTGAAGGTGACACGTGTAGACCTCGGTCCAGAAGGAGCTAGGGGATGAAGTTCTTCAGGGTGGTTATCGCCACGACAGCCCTGGCCGGCGCCCTGGCCGCCTGCGGCTCAGGTGGGTCGGGCGGGTCGGGCGGGTCGGGCGGCGCGAGCCAGGCCGCCGACGCCTCGGGCCCGATCCAGTTCGTCGGCCCCGAGGACCCCAAGACCTTCGCCCCAGTCATCGCCGGGTTCGAGGCCAAGAACCCGGGGACCAAGGTCAACTACACCCAGGTCCCCTTCGACCAGCTCAACAGCGTGCTCCAGCAGCGCCTCGCGGCCAAGGACGACTCGATCGACGTCTACACGGTCGACCAGCCGCGCGTCGCCGCGCTCGCCACCCGCGGCTTCCTCACCGACCTGAGCGACCTGACGGACAAGGTCAAGAGCGCCGCGCTCCCCGGGCAGTACGAGGTCAACGTCTTCAGAGACAAGCTGTGGGCGCTGCCCATCTGGACCTCCGACCAGTTCCTCTTCTACAACACCGAGTTGCTGGAGAAGGCGGGCGTCCAGCCACCGCCGAGCGACCCGGCCAAGCGGTGGACGTGGGAGCAGACGGTCGAGGCCGGCAAGAAGGCGCAGGAGAAGGCCGGCGCCCAGTGGGCGGTCATCCCTGAGCAGATCGAGCAGTTCTACCAGCTGCAGAGCCTCGCCGAGTCGCTCGGCGGCGGATCCGGGATCACCGGCCCCGAGATGCTGACGCCCGCCATCACGACCGACGGCTGGTTCAAGGCGATGACCTGGTACCACGGCCTGTTCGCGAACAAGCTGGCCCCGCGCGGCGTCGGCTCCTTCCAGACCTCGCCGCTGTTCAGCGAGGGCAAGGTGGCCTTCTTCGCCGGCGGCCCGTGGGACGTGGGCACGTTCGCCGCGGCCAAGGGGCTGAAGTGGGGCGTGGCACCGTACCCCTACTTCCAGGGCGGCAAGCCGGTGACCCCGACCGGCTCGTGGTCGTGGGGCGTCAACCCGGCCTCCAAGAGGCAGGCGGCGGCGAAGAAGTTCATCGAGTACGCCGCGCTCGACCCCGAAGGCAACCTCCAGACCACGCAGAACACCACGATCATCCCGTCGAACAAGGCGGCGTTCGACAAGTACGTACCCCTGCTCGACGCCAAGGCGAAGGGCGTCGGCGAGATCATGAAGTACGACGCCCAGAACACGGCGGTGGCGCGGCCCAGGTCGGTCGGCTACATCCAGTTCGAGGACATCATGACCAAGGCGTTCGCCGACATTCGTAACGGCGCCGACCCCAAGGCCCGGCTCGACCAGGCGACCCAGGAGATCACCACCGCCTGGAAGCAGCTTCGATGAAGGTCGCGCTGGCCTTTCTGGCGCCCGCGCTGGTGGCGCTGCTGGCGCTCCGGCTGATCCCCGCGGCCATCGCCGTGGGCAGCAGCCTGCGGCACACCAGCCTGGTCACCGGCGAGACGTCGTTCGTCGGCCTCGGCAACTACGCGACGCTGTTCGACGACCCGACGTTCCTGCAGAGCGTCAAGGTCACGCTGGTGTTCAGCCTGATCGTGAACCCGCTGCAGATCGCGGTCGCCCTCGCGCTGGCGGTTCTCTACACGCGGAAGTTCGCCGGGGTGCGCTTCCTGCGTTCCCTGGTGATCCTGCCGATCGCGGTGCCGCCGGCGGTGTCGGCGGCCATCTGGAGCGTGGCCTACCGGCCCGACGGGATGCTCAATGCCGTGCTGCACGTGCTGGGCATCCCGCAGCAGCCGTTCCTGACCTCGCCGCAGCAGGCGCTGTGGTGCCTGATCGTGCTGCTGTCGTGGATCGGGGTCGGCTACTGGATGATGTTCCTCATCGCCGGCATGCAGGACATCCCGCGCGCGCTCTACGAGGCGGCGGCCATCGACGGCGCCTCGTCCTGGGCCAGATTCTGGCATGTGACGCTGCCGCTGCTGCGCAGGCCGCTGGCGTTCGTCCTGGTGGCCGACACGGTCTCCAACTTCCTGGTCTTCGCCCCGGTCCAGATGCTGACCAACGGCGGCCCGCAGGGCTCCACGAACGTCACCATGTTCGACATCTTCACCCGCGCCTACAGCGTCGGCGACCTCAATCTGGCCCAGGCCGAGGTCATGCTGCTGGTGCTGGTCGTGCTCGCGGTCGTCATCGTCCAGTTCCGTCTGCTGCGCGCCAAGGACTGAGCATGCTCAGAAAGACACTCGCCGGCGTCGTCGGCCTCGCTTTCGCGCTGCCCCTGCTGTGGGCGCTCAGCAGTTCGCTGCGCGGCACGGGCAACCTCGGCAACTCGCTGATCCCCGCCGACCCGACGCTCGCCAACTATCTGGCGCTGCTGACGGGCGGCTTCGGCCGGGCCATCGCCAACTCGCTGCTCGTCGCGCTGGCCACGGTCCTGATCGGCCTGGCCATCTCCGCGGCGGCGGCGTTCGGCCTGTCGGCCATCAGGTTCCGAGGTCAGGGCGTGCTCTTCGGCCTCGTCGTGCTGAGTTTCCTCATCCCGTTCGACGCGATCGCGATCCCGCTGGCCACGCTCTTTCGCGACTGGAACCTGCAGAACACCTACGCGGGCCTCATCCTGCCCGGACTCGGTCACGGCCTGGCGATCTTCCTGCTGCGTCAGTTCTTCCTGGCCGTCCCGGCCGAGCTGGTGGAGGCGGCGCGGATCGACGGGCTGGGGTGGTTCGGGGTGTTCGCCCGGCTGTATCTGCCGTTGTCGCGTCCCGCCCTGGTCAGTGCGGGTCTGACGTTGTTCATCTTCCAGTGGCAGGCGTACGTCTGGCCGCTGCTCATCGGCACCGACGCCGAGCACCAGCTGGGGCCGATCGCGCTGGCCAACATGCGCGGGCAGTTCACCATCGACTACGGGCAGCTGTTCGCCGGCTCGGTCGTGCTGACCGTGATCCCGCTGGTCATCATCCTGCGCTTCCAGCGCCAGTTCACCCAGTCCATCGCGACGACCGGGCTCAAATAGAGAAAGGCCATCATGGCTGACCGTCAGATCGTTCTCGACACCGACCTCGGCTCCGACGTGGACGACGCGCTCGCGCTGGCCGTCCTGCTCGGGTCGCCGGAGGTGGACCTGCTCGGCTGCGTCACCGTCTACGGTGACACGGCGCTGCGGGCGCGCCTGGCCCAGCGGCTGGTACGGCTGGCCGGCCGTACCCTCACCGTGGTGCCCGGCGCGGAGAAGACGCTCACCGACCGCGAGGTCTGGTGGGCGGGCCACGAGGGCAAGCTCTTCCCCGACCTCGACACCGAGCGGATCTCCCATGAGCCGGACGCCACCGCCTACCTCACCGAGCTGGTACGCCAGGCACCGGGCCAGATCGACGTCGTCGCGATCGGCCCGCTGACCAACATCGCGAACGCCATCCAGGCCGACCCGGAGTTCGCGGCGAACGTCGGGCACCTGTGGATCATGGGCGGGCGCTTCGACTCCGCGAAGCCGGAGCACAACTTCAAGTGCGACCCCGAGGCGGCGAAGATCGTGTTCGACTCCGGCGCTCCGATCACCGTGACCGGGCTGGAGATCACCACGACCGTGCGGCTGGAGGCCGGCGACGTGGCCAGGATCGCTGAGGCAGGCGAGTTCGGGCAGGCGCTGAAGGCGGAGATCGAGCAGTGGTGGCGGTTCTGGAACGAGGAGTGGAACAGCCCGCACGACCCGATCACGGTGCTGACCCTGCTGGCGCCCGATCTGTTCGGATTCACGCCGGAGGGCCACGTGGCGATCGGTCCCGATGGGGGGAGCGTGTTCACGGAAGGCGCGGGCCGCACGAGGATCACGGTCGCGGCGCGCGCGGACGAGGTCGCCGCGCAGATCGTCGCCAGGACCGTGGCGGCGGATCACGCCACCTAGGGCGTCCGCCGGTCCTGGCAGCCGCACGAGCCGCGGACCACGAGCTCGGCGGGGTAGATCTTCGTCACCGGCTGGTGGGCGCCCTGCTCGACCCCGGCGATCAGCGTCTCCGTGGCGAAGCGGGCCATCTCGTCGATCGGCTGCCTGATCGTCGTCAGGCCCGGCACGGTGAACGCCGACTCGCGTGCCCCGTCGAACCCGACGATCGCCAGGTCACCGGGCACCCGCAGGCCCAGGTCGGCGGCGGCGCGCATGGCGCCGATCGCCTGATGGTCAGTGGTGGCGAACACCGCGGTCGGCCGCTGGGCCAGCAGCTCGACGGCGGCCGAATAGCCGCCCTCCATGCTGAGCGGGCCCAGCGCGACCAGTGAGCTGTCGAGCCCGGCCTCGGCCAGCCCCCTGCGCCACCCTGCCAGCCGCAGCTCGACGGCCGTGATGTCCAGCGGCCCTCCGATGAACGCGAGCCGGGTGTGGCCGTGCCCCGCCAGGTGCGCGGCCGCGAGCCGGCCGCCCTCCTCATCGTCCACGGCCAGCCTGGAGAAGAAGGGGGGCGCCTCGTGGTCGATCGTCACGACCGGGATGCCGCCCTCCATCTCCTTGACCTGTTGGGGCGACGGGCGCACCCGCATCAGCACCAGGCCGTCGACCTGCCGCTCCATGAACGAGCGCACGTAGCCCTCGGCGCGTGCGGGATCCTCGGCCGAGTTGCCGAGCAGGACGGAGTAGCCGCGCTCCCAGGCCACGTCCTCGCACGATCTGGTGAACTCGCCGAAGAACGGGCTCTTGCCGCCCGCGCTGTCGGAGGCGATGACGCCGATCGTCCAGGTCCGCCGCGCGCGCAGCGACCTGGCCACGGCGTTGGGACGGTAGCCCAGCTCCTCGACGGCCGCCAGCACCCGGCTCCGGGTCGCCGCGGACACCGGCTTGGGGCCGTTGTTCATCACATAGCTGACCACGGCGGGCGAGGTCCCGGCCAGGCGCGCCACGTCGTTACGGGTTACCACGATCACACCACTTTACCGCCCGGTACACGCCTTTGAGCGCCGCCCAGGGAGGGGTGCCGCCGGCGACGCTCGCGTCGCCGGCGGCCGGGACGGCAGGTCTGTCAGGCGCGATCGGCCGCGATGAGCAGGTACTGGAAGCTGCCGTTCTTGTAGGCGTCGAGGAAGGGCTGTTCGATGCCGGTGGCCAGGGCGGTCTGGGCGCGGAGCTCCCAGTAGGGGATCGTCGCGGGCGTGAGGTCCACGACGCTGATGGGGACGAGGCGGTTGGCCGCCATTTCCCTGAAGTACGTGCTGCGCGGATGGATGTCGCAGATGTAGTGCGCGTTGATCTGGCTGATGGCCCGGGACGGCAGGCCGTAGGCGTCGTTGTAACAGCCGGTGATGCACACATATCGGCCACCGCGGCGCAGCAGCCGGGCGTGTTCGGCGAACAGCAGCGAGAGCTCGACGTACATGGTGCTCTCGTTGTTCCAGATCGCCTGGAACGTTCCAGACTCGAACCCGGTGTCGAGCATGTTGCGGAAGTGGAAGCGCACCTTGTCGGCCACGCCGCGCTTCCTGGCCTGCTCGTTGGCGAAGGCGACCTGCGACTCGGAAATGGAGACGCCGTCCACGTGGCAGCCGAACCGCAGGTTGGCGACGATGCTGGAGCCGCCTCGGCCCGAGCCCGCGTCCATGGCCCGGTGGTGGGGTTCGAGCGGGCCGAGCCGGCTCATGAGGAAGTCGGCCTGCGCGGATTCGAGCCGGTGGAGCTCCTTGATCACGCGTTCGTCCCGGGTCTCCGCGGGGCCGTCCAGGACCGTCCAGTCGACCTCGCCGATGCCGTAGTGATGGTGGTAGATGCCGTCCACTTCGCCCAGCCGGAGGTTGACCGGGTTCTGCTCGGTGTTCCAGTAGTCGGCGACGGATCGCTGGTAGAGGCTGCTGAGAACGGAGGAGTCCTGCGTAGCGGTCACCTGAGGGATTCCCTTCTTCAATGAACTGCTCTTCAACGAACTTCGGGGGGTGCGGTCAAGACTGATAGCGGCTGGTGGAGCCGTGCCATTCGAGGCATCCGGCCATCCACGCCTGCGCGCCGCGCAGGAACCGGTGGAGCTCGGGACACCGGAGGGAAATGAGCGCGCGATGGCTGGATTCGAAGCCCTTGACGAGATCGTTGTGGAGGGCGACCGCGCGTTCGGTCGCCTCGCGGATGGAACACTTCTCCTCGGCCGCGATGAGCAGGATCACGTTGGAGTCGGGGAGTTCGTCCGCGGCCTCCTTCTCGACGGAATACAGGTCGTTGACCAGGACGCTGGCGGTGCCCGCCTGCATGAGCGCGGTGTGGAAGCGCCGCATGAAGAACAGGTCGGCGGCCAGGTTGTAGCCGCCCACGATGTCGATCAGCGTCATAGAGGTGTAGAAGCTGTCGTGCTGACGTGCCGCGAGGTAGCGCCAGACCGGCGGCGGCGTCTCCAGATAGCGCCAAGCCGCGTAGGCGGCCCAGCTCACGTACATCTGGGAAGTGATGTTGCAGACGCGCCCGATCTGTGCCGAGCTGGCGTGGCGGGAGATGTGGCTGATGCTCGACCTCAGTGAGACCAGGACGGGGTCGGCCTGGATCGCCTCCTCGAGCCGGCGGGTGTAGTCGCCCGCGGGCGGCGGCGGGTCCATGGCGGAGGTCACCAGGGCCAGCCGCGGTGGCAGCTCGGTCGGCGTCGCGCCCAGGTCGGTCTCGTCGGCGTAGTAGTCGTCGGCCGCCCACCAGGCGGCGTTCGTCTGCGCCGCGATCAGCAGCATGTCGGGGTCGTCGGCGTCGGGGTGCGTGAGCATGGCCAGCCGGCCGTAGCCCGTGTCGCTGAACTCCTTCATCCGGCCCTCGTGGAGCCCGACCCGCTCCGCCCACGCCACCAGGCGCCGGTTGACCTCGTCGCCCAGGTCCTCGTCGACGCGTACGGTCTCGGGGCAGTACAGCGGGGGGTACGACCCGTCGCCCCACTCCCGCTCCCGGTAGGCGAGCGGCTCGAGGTCGTACGTGAGCATGGCGCTCGACAGGGTCAGCCGCGGCTGCGGGGATTCGTGCCCGTCGTGCTCGCAGACCCTGGGCGGGGGCCACTGGTCCGGGGACGGGACGCGCAGCGCCGAGGTGCCCAGACCGGTGGGGCCCGCCACCATCCGGGCCGGCGCGTCCGCTCCGGTGGGCTTGTCTGGTACGGCCTGGAGCCGGGATTCGGCGGGTCGGCGGACGGACGGGCCGGTCGGCAGCGTGATGGCGGCCGGAGGTTCTGCGGTGTCGTCTGCGGGCATGCGGCCCTCTTCCTAAAGTTGTCAGGAGCGGGGGGCGGCGATGTTGGCGTTCTCCAGGATCCCGATCGCGTCGGGCACCAGGATCGCCGTCGAGTAATAGGCGCTGACCAGGTAGGACATCACCGCCTGGCGGTTGATCCCCATGAAGCGGACGTTCAGGCCGGGCTCGTACTCCTCGGGGATGCCGACCTGGTGCAGGCCGACCACTCCCTGGTCCTCCTCGCCCGTACGCATGGCCACGATCGAGCTGGTGTGCCCGTCGATGATCGGGATCTTGCCGCAGGGGAAGATCGGGATTCCGCGCCAGGCCGGGATCTCGTGGCCGTTGACGTTGGCGCTGCCCACGGTCAGGCCGCGCTTGTTGCATTCGCGGAAGAAGGCCGCGATCGCCTTGGGATGCGCGAGCAGCAGGCGGGTCTTGCGGCGCATGCTGATCAGGTCGTCCAGGTCGTCCGGGGTCGGGGGACCCGACCAGGTGTTGATCCGCTGGCTGTAGTCGGCGTTGTGCAGCAGCCCGAACTCGCGGTTGTTGAGCAGCTCCCATTCCTGGCGCTCGCGGATCTCGTGGATCGTCAGGCGGAGCTGCTCGTCGAACTGGTTCATCGGCTCGTTGTAGAGGTCGGCCACGCGGGTGTGGACCCGCAGGACGGTCTGCGAGACGCTCAGGGGGTATTCGCGAGGGTGGAGCTCGTAGTCCACGAAGGTGCCGCCGATGTCCGGCTCGCCGACGTGCCCGGCGGCCACGTGGACCGCCGCCTCGCCGCGCTTGTTGACCGGTTTGCGGGTGCCCTCCAGGTAACGCTGGATGTGCTCCCGCAGGGCGGGCGACTGGTCGAGCAGCCGCTGGAACTCCCGCCGCGGCGACACCATGACCGTCCCGGCGGTGGTGGCCTGGATCGAGCACGGCCACCGGGCATCGTCCTCGGCGAAGACCTCGTCGCCGAACTGGTCGCCGTCCGCGATGACCCCGAGCACCACCGTGCCGCCGTACTGGCCGGTGGACAGCCGGTTGAGCCGGCCGTGGGCGATGACGAAGGTCTCGGTGACCGGCGTCCCGGCCTCGACGATGACCTCCCCGGCCTGGAACTGGCGAGCCGTGAACGTCGAGGCGAGCGCGCTCAGCACGTCGAGGTCGCCGAACCCGCGCAGGGCGGGCAGCTCCGTGAGCGTCTCCGAGATGATCCACACGTCGTCGGCGCCGTTCTGCACCACGCTGACCCGGCCACGTCCCACCGCGTGGGTCAGGCGGCGGTTGACCCGATAGGTGCCCCCGGCCACGTCCACCCACGGAAGCATGCGCAGCAGCCAGCGTGAGGTGATGGCCTGCATCTGCGGACGGGTCTTGGTCGTGGTGGCCAGGTTGCGCGCGGCCCGGGTGTCCAGGCTCAGCCGCTGTTCCGCTTGCTCGGGGGGCATGTTTCCTCGCACTCTCTGATAGGGGAATGAAACCCGTCGGCTCAGCGGGCCGATTTCGGCGGCTTTGAGAGTACGGGTGGGAAATCTCTTCCGGAGAGCATCAGAGCGGTGAGGGTAATTCCTCGGTCGTGGTGGCGCGGAATGTGAGCGGCTCTGTCATCGAATTCTCGGTCGCCTTCACGCTGGTGGTCCGGTCGAGGCGTCTTCGATGCTAAAGGCCGTTCCGCAGCCAATCAATGGCTCTCTCTGGCTATTCGACCATTCAAGCACGTCTGATTTAGCCGATAATTCATGAATTGCCTGGCGGAAAAAGCAGAGGACCCGGTCCGCACCGAAAGTCAGGTGCGGACCGGGTCCTCCTTATGGACTCAGGCCGTTTCGACCCTGAACGTGGTCTGGTAGGTGCGCGACTCCTGAGCCCCCAGCCAGATCATGCTGCCGTCCTCGCGGGCCGCCGCGTCGCCGCCCACGTGGTGGGTGGACGGCTCCAAACCGATCGCGTAGTTGCCGGAGCGCAGGTTCAGCCACTCGAAGAAGCACGGGAACTGCGCCGCCCGGAACTCCACGCTGACCGCCATGCCCAGCCGGTCGTTGACCACCGCGACCCGGTGCAGGCCCTCGGCGCCGGGGTTCAGCGCGTGCTCGTACACCTGCTCCACGAAGCCCGGCACCGGCCCCGGCAGCGTCAGGTGGTCGGCCCCCTGCTCGGCGACGCTGTCGCTCTGCCACAGGGTCTCGCGGATGTCCGCCTCGAACCGGGCGCCCTCGTCGAGCAGCGGCCAGCCGAGGTTGATGTGGTAGAGGAACATGTGCGGCGTCGGCTCGAACCCGGCGTTGGTCACCGTGTCGGTCAGCCGGATCTCGTCCCCGCCCAGGTCGGCCTCGATGCGGCGGGTCAGGGTCAGGTTCTCGCCGAAGACCGCCGCCTGCCGTACCTCTCCCTCGGCCCACAGGACGCAGTGGTCGCCGTCCCAGCGCTCGCCGTAGCCGGTCAGCCGGGCGGGCAGGTTGCCCGCGCGGCCGTGCAGGCCATGCCGTACGGACTGGCGGGGCGGATATCGGTAGGTGTCGGCGGGGACCTCGCCGCCGAACAGCGTGTGGTCGAGGCCGCCTGTGACCATGAGCCCGGAGAACGAGCGCAGCCAGGACAGGCCGTCCTCGTCGTTGTTCTCGTGCAGCCCCGGATGGCGGAAGCCGGTGGGGGAGCGCCAGCCGAAGGACCGTCCGGCGTGCTCGGCCGCGCCGATGTCCATGCACCGGTCGACCAGCACGTCGAAGGCCAGCCCCGAGCCGGTGCGGAACTCCAGCGTCCGGATGCCGCGTTCGGCGCCGTCGCCGAGCGTCACCAGGCGCACCCCGCCCATCGCGGCCGGGTCGCCGGTGAGCTCCGCCAGTTGCCTGCGGGTCGGCGTCATGCCATCACCCACCCTCCGTTGACTTCGATGGTCTGGCCGGTGACGAAGGACGCGTCGGGGCCGGCCAGGAAGGACACCACGGCGGCCAGCTCCTCCGGGCGGCCGCGCCGCTGGAGCGCCTGCCGTTCGAGGACGAACCGGTTGTACGCCTCGGGATCCGGATGGATCTCCTCGGCGGCCGTGGGGAACGCGCCGGGCGAGACGCAGTTGACGCGGATCTCGCGCGGCCCGAGCTCGCGGGCCAGAGCCCTGGTCAGGGCGGTGGCGGCGCCCTTGGTGGCGACGTAGGCGGCCAGGTCGGGCCAGCCGCCGTGCATGGTGATCGACGCGATGTTGATGATCGCGCCGGCGCCCAGCGAGGTCATCTGCCTGGCCGCGTGCTGGGCCGCCAGCCAGTAGGCGCGCTGGTTGACCGCGTGCACGTCGTCGTACTCGGCCGGCGGCACCTCCAGGAAGGGCCTGCTGGGATAGATGGCCGCGTTGTTGACCAGGATGCCGACCGGCCCGAGCGCGGCGGCCGTACGGGTGAAGGCGTCCTCGATGGCGGCCGGCTCGCGCAGGTCGGCCGCCAGGTTGAGCGCGCCGTCGAGCGAGCCGGCGTCGAGGTCGAGCGCCGCCACCTGGTGGCCGTCGGCCGTCAGGCGGCGCACGATCGCCTGGCCGAGCGCGCCGGCCGCGCCGGTTACCAGCGCCGTGGTCATGTCCACTCCCTGTGCAGGTCGTCGAGCAGGTCTCTGGCCGGTCTGCGGGCGGTCAGCCCGTCGCGGAGCAGGGCGGAGGTCCGCTCCTGCTTGCCGATGTAGCCGGGGAAGCGCGGCCGGATCCAGGCCGCCTCCACGGTGTCGCGAGTGTCGCGGTAGAAGCCCGAGGCGTCCCAGGCGGAGCGGGCGGCGGGCTGGCCGCCGGTGGCGGGGAACAGCCCGGTCTGCACCGGCTCCGAGAGCAACCGGCGCAGGTGGGCTCGTACGGCGTCCTTGGTCCCGCTGTCGCGCACCCGGCTCTTGGAGACCGCCAGCCCGGTGCCGCCGAGCACGCTCCCCGGCGCTTCGCCGGGCCAGGAGGGGGCGTCGGCGAAGGCCAGCGGGTAGGTGGCGTACCCGTACACCAGCGGGCAGAGGTCGGGCCCGCCCGCCGCCATGGCGTCGAGGACGCCGATCGGGTTGCGCAGGGAGACCTCGGGGTCGGCCAGCGCGAGCAGCTCGGCCATGAGCTCCAGCGCCCGCAGTCCCGCCTCGCGGTCGAGGAAGTCGCCCGAGCACAGCGCGCAGAACATGAGGAAGGCGTGCGGCCCGCCCAGGCACAGCGCCAGCCGCCCGCCCTTCCGCGCGAACTCCACCGTCTCCGGCCAGGTCTCCGGAATGTGCGTGCCCGGCCAGGCGGCGGCCACCTGGGCGGCCGCGTCGAGCGGCAGCGCCCACTGGCGTCCGTCCAGGTGATAGCTCTCATAGGAGCGGCCGACGGTGCGGGCGCGGAAATCGGCCAGCTCGGACGGCGCGAACAACTCGTCCATCGGCACCAGCGAGTCCAGCGCCGCGCCCAGTCCGGGGTGGTCGATCACCAGCACGTCGTATGACGCGCTGAGCGTGGCGATCGGCTCGGACTCGAAGCCTTCGAGCGGCTGCCGGTGCCACTCGATCGGCTCGGGCACGTCGCCGTACGGGTTCGGCCCGGCCAGGTCGAGACGGGTGAGCTCGTCGAGCGGGGCGTGGCCGCGGGGGTGGTCCCAGGTCAGTCCGCGCACGCCAGCACGCCCTTCTCCACCAGCTCGGCGGCGCGCTCCGCCGGGTAGCCCAGCTCGCCGAGAATCTCCGCGGTGTGCTCGCCCACCAGCGGCGCGCCCCTGCGTACCTGGGGCGGGGCGGCGCTGAGGCCGTACGGGAAGCCGGGCGTGGTGACCGTGCCCTCGGTGCGGTGGTCGTAGGTGACGAACGAGCCGTTGTGCCGGACCTGCGGGTCGGCCACCAGCTCCGCATAGCCGTACACCGGGCCCGCCCACAGGTCGTGGCGGGCGCAGATGTCCAGCCACTCGGCGGTCGTGCGCTCGGGCAGCCGCCGGGCGACGGTCGAGGTGATCTCGTCGCGCTGGGTGTGTCCGTCCATGCCGGCCAGCTCGGGCAGGTCGAGCGCGATGGCCAGCCCGTCGAGCCTGGGCATGCCGAGCGCGAGGTAGCCGTCCTTGGTGGCGAATACCCCGTACGGCGCGCGGATGTAGGTGTGGCCGTGCGGCTCGCGCCCGCGCCGCTGCGGGACCCCGCCGACGGTGAAGACCGACAGCTCCTGCATCTGTACGGCGATGGCCGCGTCAAGCATGTTGACGCTCACCCGCTGGCCCTCGCCGGTGCGCTCGCGGTGCAGCAGCGCGGCCAGGGCGCCCTCGAAGGCGCTGTAGGCGGTGATCGCGTCGATCGCGTAGGTGCCGGCGGGCGCCGGGGGGTCGCCGTCGCGGCCGGTGCTGAGCATGGCGCCGCTCATGGCCTGGAGCAGCAGGTCCTGTCCCGGCCGCGTCACGTACGGGCCGCTTTCGCCGTACCCGGACATGGAGACGTAGACGACGCGCGGATTGAGCCCGCTGATGGTGTCGTGATCCATGCCGAGGCGCTCGGCGACGCCGGGCCGGTAGTTCTGCAGGAACACGTCCGCCGTCGCGGCGAGCCGGTGGACGATGTCGCGGCCCTCGTCCGACTTGAGGTTCACGGCCAGGCTGCGCTTGTTGCGGTTGAGGGACAGGAACGAGGCGTTGACCTGGTTGCCCGTGGCGCCTCCCGCGGGGGCGTGGCGCTGCCACTCGCCGGTCACCGGCTCCACCTTGATCACGTCCGCGCCCAGGTCGCCCAGGCGCATGGCGGCCAGCGGGCCGGCCATGGCGATGGACAGGTCGACCACGCGGTAACCGTCGAGGACGCCCATCAGCGCCCCTCGAAGACCGGCTCGCGGCGGGCGGCGAACGCGGCCCGGCCCTCGGCCGCGTCGGCGGTGGCCATGCAGACGGTCTGCAGGTCGCGCTCGTACTGGATGGCCTGGTCGAGCGGCATGGTGTAGGCCGCCTTGAGGTTGGCCTTGGCCGTCTGGGCGGCGATCGGCGGCCGGGCGGCGATCTTCCCGGCCAGCTCTCGTACGGCCGGCAGCAGCTCGTCAGGGGGCAGCACCTCGGTGACCAGCCCCCAGTCCTTGGCCCGCGCGGCGTCGATCGGGTCGCCGGTGAGCAGCATGGTGGCCGCGTTGCCGGGGCCGACGGAGTGGGCGAGCAGGGCGGACTGGCCGCTGCCGCCGATCCAGCCGAGCTTGATCTCGGGTGCGGCGAAGGTGGCGGTGGTGGCGGCCAGCCGGATGTCGCAGGCCATGGCCAGCTCCAGGCCGCCGCCGTAGGCGTAGCCGTTGACGGCGGCGACGATCGGCTTGCGCAGGGCGCGGACCGCGTCGCCGTAGTCGCCGCGGTTGCGGAACTCCCACGGCGTGGCGTACGCGTCGAGCTCGCGGATGTCGCTGCCCACGCAGAAGGAGCGCTCCCCGGCGCCGGTGAGCACGGCCACCCGGATGGCGGGGTCGGCGTCCACGCGGTCGAGGCAGGCGCGCAGCGTGTCGGCCATCTCGGGGGTGATGGCGTTGAGTTTGGCGGGTCTGTTCAGGGTGATGACGGCCACCGGGCCGGCCACGTCGAGCAGGACGTCCATGGATTCCCTCAGCAGTGGAGCGCGTCGGCGCGGGCGACCTCGACCACCTCGCGCATGGCCTCCTCGGCCTTGCGGTGATGGCGGCGCCGGATCGCCACGGCTACGCGCTCGTGGTTGGGCAGCGTTTCCTTGTTGTGCGCGACCGATCGGGTGTGCACCTGCCGTACCGAGCGCAGGGCGATGCTGATCATGTCGTAGATGTAGAGCAGCAGGTCGTTGTCGGCGGCGCCGAACACGGCCCGGTGGAAGGCCAGGTCGGCGTCGATGAAGGGGTCGGGGTCGTCGGCCGTGGCGTGCAGTGCGGCCAGGGCCTCGTCGATGCGCTGGATGGCCGCCGCGTCGGCCCGCTCGGCCGCCACCCGGGCCGCCCCGGGCTCCAGCGCGACGCGCAGGTCGGCCAGCACCCGGATGTCCCCGGCCTGGGCGTCGGCGCCGAACCGCCAGCTCAGCACGTCGGCGTCGAGCAGGCTCCAGGACTCGCGCGGCCGGACGCGGGTCCCGGCGCTTCTCCTGGTCTCCAGCAGGCCCTTGCCGGCCAGCACCTTCACGCCTTCCCGTACGGCCGAGCGGCCCACGCCGAGCTCGTTGACCAGTTGCTCCTCGATCGGGATGGGCGTGCCGGGCACCAGCGAACCGTCGACGATCCGGGCACCCAGGGCGTGCACGACGTGAGCATGCCGAGCCGTGTCCGGGTAAGGATCAGTTGCCACGGTTTCCTCCGT
Source organism: Nonomuraea sp. NPDC049028 (assembly GCF_043197735.1). Lineage (NCBI taxonomy): Bacteria > Bacillati > Actinomycetota > Actinomycetes > Streptosporangiales > Streptosporangiaceae > Nonomuraea > Nonomuraea sp. NPDC049028. The sequence continues at coordinate 727,856 of NZ_JBICTR010000004.1, read as the reverse complement.
ATTCGGATGTTTGGCACAGTATCGGGACGGTCGGTTTTTTCATAGACTTTCATCTGATGAAGTTCGGACTTCATCAGATGAAGCTGGGAGTGTCATGCACATCGTACGGTTTGTCAGCCCGCTGACCAGCGCGGACGCGGTCGGCGTCGACGACGGCGACCAGGTGACGCAGCTGGAGGGGGTCACCACCGTCGGAGAGCTGCTCCGCCTGCCCGTCGCGGAGCTACGCGAGCGGTGCGCCGCCGCGGCCGGCCCGCAGCACCCGTCCGCGTCCGTGCGCAGGCTCGCGCCCGTGGACGGGCTGATGGAGGTGTGGGCCGCGGGCGTCACCTACCGGCGCTCGCGCGAGGCGCGGGTGACCGAGAGCGAGCGGGCGGCCGACGTGTACGAGCTGGTCTACGACGCCGAACGGCCCGAGCTGTTCTTCAAGTCGGTGGCCTGGAAGGTGTCGGGGGACGGCGGCCGGATCGCCGTGCGCGCCGACTCCGAGATCGACGTACCAGAGCCGGAGCTGGGCCTGGTGCTGAACTCCGCGGGCGAGATCGCGGGCTACACGGTGGTCGACGACGTGAGCTCGCGCACGATCGAGGGGGTCAACCCGCTGTACCTGCCGCAGGCCAAGATCTACCTTGGCGCGTGCGCGGTCGGCCCGGCGATCCGGCCCGTCTGGGAGGTGGCCGACCCGTACGCGCTGGACATCACGCTGACCATCGCCAGGGCGGGGGAGACGGTGTGGGACGGCAAGGCGTCCACCTCGGAGCTGCACCGGCGCCTGGACGACCTGGCCGGCTACCTGTTCCGCGCCGACGCCTTCCCCGACGGGGCCGTGCTCTCCACCGGCACCAGCCTGGTGCCCGACCTGCCGTTCACGCTGCGCGACGGTGACAAGGTGACCATCGGCATCGCCGAGATCGGCACGCTGACCAGCACCGTGGTGCACGGCCTGGCCGCCATGGGCTGAGCGCGGTTCACCGTATAGCGCTAAGGCAGGCACGACCAGGGCCGGGCACCGTCTTCGGTGCCCGGCCCGTCGTGATTACGGCCCGTCGTGATTACGGTCCGCAGGGCGGAGTGAAGATGCGCAGGATCCCCTGCCGTACGCCCCAGCCTCCGGAAGGCTGGCCACAGCCCCTCCAGAACTGGCCGACGAGCTTGTCGTTCCCGTCGAAGTAGTCCATGACAAGCAGGACGTCGCCTCCGCCCGGGGGAGTCGAGATGAAGGTCGACGGCTCGGGCACGGGGGCCGAGGCCGACGCGGTGCTCGCCGGTAGCAGCGTGAGCGCGGCGGCGACGGCCGCCGCCACGAGGACGGCCAGCATCCAGGCCAGGACGAAGCCGACGCCGCGCGGGCGGCTGGATCTGATCATAGAGACGTCCCTTCCTATGAGTTCTCCAAAAGGAAGGCGTTCCATCGCGTTCCGTGATGGGACAGCTGACGACAGCAAACGTTTACCGTCCGGCCATCCAAGATCACCTAACCGGCCAATAATGATCTTTACGTTTGCGGCGTTTGTGCGTTGCCCCCACCGATAGTGGAAGGACATTCGTGCGCATTCCCACCCGGGTCGTCGTCGCCGTCATGTCGGCGATTCTTGCCCTGAGCTCCGTGAACTCCGCCGGCACCCCGGCCTTCGCGGACACCGACCCCGCCCTGGCGGCACTCACCCAGGTCGTCCCCGAGATCGTCGAGGAGGCCAAGACCACGCCGCCCACCGAGATCCCCGAGGGCGACGTCCAGCGGCCCTTCGCCATCGCGACGGACCCCGACCGCACCCTGGTCGCGACCGTCAGCGAGACCGACATCGGCATCGGCATGCCGGAGGCCGCCGGAAACGGCAGCCAGCCGCTGCCCGGCCTGGTCACCTACGCCGCCAAGCAGCCCAGCGTCGCCTACGCGCACCAGCGCACCGGCCAGATCGCCCGGGCGATGACCATCATCAAGGACTCCTCGGCGCCGACCGAGTACCGATTCCCGATCTCCGCCCCCGAGGGCAGCGAGCTGGAGGTCGAGGAGGACGACGGCACCGTCCTGATCTACAACAACGACATCTATCTCGCCGAGATCGACCTGCCCTGGGCCAAGGACGCCAACGGCAACGCGGTGCCGACCTCGTACCGGGTGGAGGGCATGACGCTCATCCAGACGGTGAACCACGCGGGTGCCGCTTACCCCGTGGTCGCCGACCCCGCGCTCAAGCTTCAGTGTGAGTGGTGGAAGGCCATGTGCCGGCTCATCTTCTCGAAGAAGCTCACCAAGAAGATCTACAACGCCTGGTTCGTCGCCGGTGTCGCCGGCGCCATCGAGGCGCTGAAGGGCAGCTGCGACAAGCTCAAGGGCAAGGCGAAGCTGATCTGCAAGATCGCCTACACGACGGGCGGAGCCTCGGTCATCTACAAGGTTCGGGAAGCCGCGAACAAGAAGCAGTGCCTCGCGATCCGGTTCCAGGCTCCGGGCATCGTCTGGTACGAGGTCCGCAAGAAGAGCTGCCAGAGCAAGTAACTCCGCACCACCCCGACGCCCCCGCCGACTCGGCGGGGGCGTCGTCCGCTACCCGCACACTTTCCGGAGCACCCATGCCTGGCATCACGCCACGGGCCCTCGCCGGTGGCCTCGCTCTCCTGCTTCTCCCCCTCGTCGCGCCGCCGTCACCCGCCGCCGCCGAGCCGTCCCCGGCCGCAGCCACCGTGCCCGCCGCCACCGCTGTCCCCGCCACCGCCAAAGCCACGTCGAAGCCGGTGGGCGATCCCAGCGCGCCCGCCGGTCTCACGGCCGAGCCGAGCGCGGCCGACGAGCCCTCCGCCCGGCTGTCCGCCCGGCTGACCGGCCGGCGGGTCGAGGTCGCGGACGCCCGTACCGAGACCACCACCACCTACGCCAACCCGGACGGCACGCTGACGGTCGACTCGTTCGCCGGCCCCGTCAGGTTCCGCCGCGACGGCGAGTGGGCTCCGGTCGACATCTCGCTCACCAAGGCGCCGTCGGGCGAGATCGTGACCCGAGGCCACGGCCGCGCGCTCACCTTCGGCGGCGGACGGTCCGGTCTGGCCCGCGAGGCGGCGACCGACCTGATCACGGTCGGCGAGGGCGCCGCCAAGGTGAGCCTGCAGTGGAAGGGCGCGCTGCCCACGCCAAGCCTGTCCGGCGAGACGGCCACGTACCCCGACGTCATGCCGGGCGCCGACCTGATCGTCACCGCCACCAGGACGGGCGCCGAGCAGTTCCTGCTGGTCAAGTCCCGTCCGGCCGCCCCGCTCTCGTACACCCTGAGGCTCAGCGCGCCCGGCGTGCGGCCCCGCCAGGCTCCGGACGGCGGCGTCGAGCTGGTGGACGGCAAGGGCCGGACGACCGCCACCATCCCGGCGCCCGTCATGTGGGATGCCACGGTGGACCCGGGCTCCGGTGACCACCCGCACCGCGCGCCCGTCGCCATGAAGGTGTCCGGCCAGGACCTCGTCCTCACCCCCGACCCCGCCTTCCTCGGCGACCCGGCCACCAAGTACCCCGTCACTGTCGACCCTTCGCTCAACCTCGGCCAGGTCTTCGACACCTTCGTGCAGGAGGGCTACGGCACCGACCAGTCCGGCTCGACCGAGCTCAAGATCGGCAACAACGGCAGCGGCCAGGTCGCCAGGTCGTTCATCACATGGAAGATCCCCGGCATCGCGGGCAAGAAGATCGTCTCGGCGTCGCTGAAGCTGTGGAACTTCCACTCCTGGTCGTGCAACACGAGGTCGTGGGAGGTGTGGTCGGCCAACCGGGCCTCGACGTCCTCGCGCTGGCCGGGCCCGGCGCTGGCCGATCGCTACGCCGCCTCCAGCGAGACCAAGGGCTGGGGGAGCGGCTGCGCGGACGGCTGGGTGAGCGCCAACGTCACCTCGCTGGTCCAGTACTGGGCCAACGAGGGGTGGAAGGAGTCCGGCATGGGCCTGCGGGCCGCGAGTGAGACCGACGAGTACGCCTGGAAGCGGTTCAACTCGGGCAACGCCTCGGCCCACGTGCCGTACATCTCGGTGACGTACAACTCCTACCCGAGCACCCCGGTCTCCACCTGGCTGTCCCCGTACACCGACTACGACGGCACGATCTGGACCAACACGCTCACGCCGCAGCTGCGCAACCACGTGCGCGACCCTGACGGCGGCAACGTGCGCGGCCTGTTCGACGTGTACGCGGGCTCGACGCTGGTCATCGACAACCTCTACGGCGCGTACGTGGCCAGCAACGGCTTCTCCGGCGCGAACGTGCCGGCCGGCAAGCTGGCCAACGGCAAGACCTACACGATCCGGTCGTGGGCCAACGACGGCTCGCTCACGTCGAAGGCGTACCAGACGGCCACGTTCGCCGTGGACACCGTCGCGCCGCCCGCCCCCTCGGTGGCCTCGGCCGACTACCCGGCCGACGGAGGCTGGCACGGCGACGCCGGCAAAGCGGGCACCTTCACGCTCAAGCCCGCGAACACCGACTCCGGCTGGCTCGCCTACCGGCTGGACGGTGCGGCGGTCACGAAGGTGCTCACCACCGGCGCGGCCGTCTCGGTCAAGCTGACCCCGGCCGCCGTCGGTCCCCACACGCTCACCGTGTACACCCTGGACAAGGCCGGGAACGCCTCGCCGGCCACCGCGTACGCCTTCAACGTCGGCTCGGGCGCGGCCGTGGCCACGCTCGCCGCGCCGAAGGACGGCCTGCGGAGCACCGGCAAGGTCCCGCTCGCGGTGACCGGCTTCGGCTTCACCCAGGCCACGTTCCAGTACCGGCGGGCCGACACCGACGAGTGGGCCGACCTCCCCGTGGCGAACGTGCTCACCGCCGACGGCAAGCCCCTGACCGCCTGGCCTGTGGCCGCGCCCAACGGGGTGTCCGGCCTGGTCTGGGACGCAGGAACCCAGCTCGGCGACGCGGCGCCGCAGGTGCGCGCGCTCGTCGGCAGCACGGCGGGCCCGGTGGCCTCGACGTCGGCCGAGATCGTCGTCGACCGCCGCGCCACCGAGGCGGCGACCAGCGAGGTCGGGCCGGGCACGGTGAACCTGCTGACCGGCGACTACCGCCTCCAGACGACCGCGGGCGGCCCGTTCGGCCTGACTCTGACCCGGACGGCCACGTCCCGGAACCCCGGCTGGTCCCAGGGCCTCGCCTCACTCGTGGAGACCTCGCCGAACTCGGTCCAGGTGACCAGGGCTGACGGCACGCCGGTCCAGTTCACCAGGACCAAGGACGGATGGCGGCCCGAGCGGGGCGCCGAGGACCTGACGCTCACCGGCACGTACACGCTGAGCGACTCCCGAGGGCAGGCGACCACGTTCGCCAAGCAGGGCGACCGGTACCTGCCCACCGAGTACACCTACGACCAGGACCGGCCGAAGTCGCTCACCCGATCCGGCCACACGATCGACTTCGGCTACGGCACGGACGGCCGCCTCAGCACCGTGTCCTTCCAGGGCGCCGTGGTCACCCAGTACTCCTACGACGCCGCCGGACGCCTGTCCGAGACCTGGGACCCGAGAATCACCCCGGCGCTGAAGACCACCTACGGCTATGACAGCGCGGGCCGCGTCACGACGCTCACCCCGCCGGGAGAGCTGCCGTGGACCTTCGGCTACGACGCCGACGGCCGCCTGAAGAGCGTCGCCCGCCCCACGCTCAAGCCCGGCACCGCCGACCAGATCGCGGGCGAGGCCAAGACCACCATCGTGTACGGAGTGCCGCTCAGCAAGGCGGCCGGCGGCCCGGCCGACCTGACGGCCACGACCATCGTGGCCTGGGGACAGGCGGTGGCACCCGTGACGGCCACGGCGGTCCACCCACCGAACTCCACCACCCGCCCCACCGTGACGTACCTGGACGAGTCGGGCAGGGCGGTCAACGTGCTCACCCCCGGCGGGCACCTGTCCGCGACCGACTATGACCGGTTCGGCCACGCGACGCGCGTGCTCACCGCGGCGAACAGGGAGCTGTCACAGCGGCCGACCACCGACAACCGGCTCGCCGAGCTGGCCATCACCGCCTACGGCTCCGAGGAGCGGGCGGACCTGCTGTCCACCCGCTCGGTCTACGACGACTCCGGCCGTCGCAAGCTCGAGGAGCTGAGCCCGGTCCACATCATCAACCTGGAGTCCGACGTGGACGACCTGCCGGCCGGATACGGCATCGGCGCCAGGAGCCGGACCGTCAGCACGTACGACGAGGGCCGCCCGACCGGCGCGGCGGCCCGTGACCTGCCGACCACCGTCAAGACCGGCGCCGTCATAGTCGGGCGCGAGTCCAAGCCGGACGTGGACGTCAAGACCACCGCCATCGCCTACGACTGGGCCACCGGCCGGCAGACCAGGACGGTCCGCGACCCCGGCGGCCGGGCGGTCACCGCAGACACCGCCCCGCCCGTCCTCTACACGGTGACCGGCGGCGCCCCCTGCGGCGGGCGGCCGGAATGGGCGGGCCTGGTGTGCCAGGAGGGCGGACGGACCTCCACCTACACCGCCACCGGCCTGCTGGACACGGTCATCGAGGGCGGCGTCGCCACCACGGTCAAGCGCGACGCGGCCGGTCGGCCCATCACGACCAAGGCCGGCGGGGAGAGCGAGATCGGCATCGGCTACAGCCCGGCCAGCGGCCGGCCCACCGAGCGGTGGCGCGGCACGGAGAAGATCGTGACGGCCTACGACCGGCTGGGCCGGGTCATCTCCCACACCGACGCGGACGGCGGCCAGACCCGCACCGAGTACGACGACCTCGACCGCCCGGCCAAGGTCACGGACTCGGCCCCGTCCACCAGGGTCTACACCTACGACCACGCGGCCGAGCCACGCGGCCTGCTCACCTCGGTCACCGACTCGGTCGCGGGCACCTTCACCGCCCGCTACGACGCCGACGGCCACCAGGTCGAGGGCGATCTGCCGGGCGGGCTGCACCTGCTCTCCGTGTACGACGAGCGCGGGCAGAACTTCGCCCGGGTCTACACCCGCGACGGCGTGGAAGGCCCGGTGATGATCGACCAGGTCGGCCGGAACATCCACGGTCAGGAACTGCTGAACATGCGCAGCGACACCATGAGCGAGCGGCAGCTGGGCTACGACAAGGCGGGGCAGCTCGCCTCGGTGCTGGACATGGCGTTCCCGCTGTGCACGCTGCGCCGCTACGGCTACGACGGCGCGGGCAACCGGGTCCGGCTGGCCGTACAGGAGTCCGACGAGGAGTGTCCGGAGGCGAACGACGCGGCTTCGAAGATCACGACCTACGCGTACGCGGACGGCAGGCTGGTGGGTGACGGTTACGCCTACGACCCGGCCGGCCGCACCACCTCACTGCCCGGTGGCCGGGGGATCGACTACTTCGCCGACGGCGTACCGGTCAAGCAGACAGTCGGCGGCACCAGCCTCACCTGGACCCGCGACCCGGCGGGCCGCGTCAGGTCGGAGACCACCCCGGGGGGCGCGGTCACGGTCCATCACTACGGCTCGGCCGGCGATCAGCCCGCGTGGCTTGTTGAGAAGGGGGAAGTCGTCAGGAACGTCATCGGGGCCGGAGGCGAGCTGGGCGCGCTCACGGGCGCCGGGGGTTCGGTGCGGCTCCAGCTGCTCACCGTCGGGGGGAGCGTCGGGACCGAGCTCGACCTCGGCACCGGCGAGGCCACCGTGCTCGGCTACGACGAGTATGGAGTGGCGTCGCAGCAGCGCAGGTACGGCTGGCTCGGCGGGAAGCTCCACTCGACCACGCCGGACGGGACGGTCCTGATCGGCGGGCGCCTCTACGACCCGCGCCTGGGCCGCTTCCTCCAACGTCCCTACTGATCCCGGGCCGCTTCGCTCGAAGAAGCAGCCCTATTGAGCCGCTTCTTCGAGCGGCCCGACAAAACCGTAAGGGTGCGGTTCCGGTCATCAGGTGATCGGAACCGCACCCTTACGTGGCCGGGGCGACCCCCGCCCGTGCGGACTCAGCCGCTCATGGCGACCGACTCGGCCTCGGCCTTGGCCTGGGCCGCCTGCGGCGTGGCGGCGCCACGCAGCGGGACCTGGCGGATGAACAGGGCGGCCACGATGCCGATGGCGGCCACGACCGCGCCCCAGGTGAACAGCGCGGTGATGCCGTTGGTGACCGCCTGCTGGAACAGGTTCTGGACCGCCTCGGGCAGGCGGCGCAGCAGCTGCGGGGTCATCGAGGCGGCCTGGCCGGCGACGGCGGGAGTGCCGACGAGGGTGTCGGTCAGGTGGCTGGTGTAGACGGCACCGAGCAGCGAGACACCCAGCGAGCTGCCCATGTTGCGGAGGAAGGTCGACACGCCGGTGCCCGCGCCCATGTCACGCAGCGCGAGGCTGTTCTGCGCGATCAGGGTGCTGGTCTGCATCAGCCCGCCCATGCCGGCGCCGAGGACCACCATGTAGAGGGCGGTCACCGTGGTGGAGGTGGCGACGTCCATGGTGGCGAACAGCGCCAGGCCGATGGTGACCAGGACGGCGCCGACGATCGGCACCGACTTGTAGTGCCCGGTCTTGCTGATCAGCTGGCCGGCGGCCAGGCTGACGGCCATCGAGGCGATCATCATCGGCATCAGCAGCAGGCCGCTGTTGGTGGCCGAGGAGCCCTGGACGAACTGCTGGAACTGCGGCAGGAAGCCCATCGCGCCGAACATCGCGAACCCCGAGATGAAGGCGACCGCGCCGGACAGCGAGAAGTTGAGGCTCTTGAAGACCCGCAGCGGCATGATCGGCTCGGCCACGCGCCGCTCGACGAAGATGAAGGCGACGAACGCGACCACGGCCAGGGCGATCAGCCCGAGGATCTGCCCGGAGCCCCACTCGTACTGGGTGCCGCCCCAGCTGGTGACGAGCACCAGGGCGGTGATCCAGATCGTCAGCAGGCCGGTGCCCCACCAGTCGATCACGGCCTTGCCGGTGCCCTTGGGCAGCTTGGCCAGGGTGATCCAGCACAGGACCAGGGTGACCGCGCCGAGCGGCAGGTTGACGTAGAAGGCCCAGCGCCAGCTCAGGTTGTCGGTGATGAAACCGCCGATGAGCGGGCCGCCGATCATCGCGACCGGCATGACGGCCATCATCACGCCCTGGTACTTGCTGCGGTCGCGCGGCGGGATCATCTCGCCGATGATCGACAGCACGCCGACCATCAGTCCGCCCGCGCCCAGCCCTTGGACGGCGCGGAAGGCGACCAGCTGCGCCATATCCTGGGACGCGCCGCACAGCACCGAACCGAGCAGGAAGATCGCCACAGCGGTGGTGAAGATGATGCGGCGGCCGTAGAGGTCGCCGAGCTTGCCCCAGATCGGTGTGGCCACGGTGGAGGCCAGGACATAGCCGGTGGTCACCCATGCCAGGTGCTCGAGGCCGCCCAGCTCGCCCACGATCGTGGGAATCGCCGGGGCGACGATCATGTTGTCCAGCATCGCCAGCAGCATGGCGACGACCAGACCGCTCATGGTCACCAGGATCTGGCGGTGGCTGAACCCTAACCCGACCTGCTCTTCTTCCGCTCCCGAGGCGGTGTCCGCGCTGTCCTTGGCCATGACGTGCACTCCTGTCGATCCATAGAACTTACCTGTCGGTCGGCAAGCGTACTTGCTAACCGGCCGGTAGGCAAATAGGCTGTGTAACAGTTTTGAAGCAAGAGGGAAGAGCCATGACCAAGACGGAGTCGGCGCCGGGTGCGCGGCGCAAGGGCAGCCAGACGCGAGCCGAGATCCAGGAGGCCGCGCTGACCCTGTTCACCGAGCACGGCTACGACGCCACCTCTATGCGCGAGATCGCCGAGCAACTGGGCATCACCAAGGCGGCGCTCTACTACCACTTCGACAGCAAAGAGGCCGTCATCGTCAGCCTCTTCACCGACCACATGCGCGCGATGGACGAGCTGCTCGACTGGGCGGCCGGGCAGCCGCACTCCCCGGAGCTGGCCGCCGAGCTCCTGAGCCGGTGGCTCACGATGAGCAGCCAGCAGGGGGTGCGGAACATGCGGTTCGCCGTCGCCAACCACACCGCCCTGAAGACGGCCATGCCGACGGGTCAGAGCAGCCCGCTGGAGCGGACCGACCGGGCCACCCGGCTCATCCTGGGGCCCGGAGCCTCAGTGCAGGATCAGCTCAGCGTCCGGCTGGCTCTGCTCAGCGTGCACAGCGCCGTGCTGGCCGCTCAGGGCACCGAGGCGACGAACGACGACATCGTCGCCGCCGCGATGCGCACGGCGACACTCCTGGTCAGCCACCTGTTCCCCGACCTGCCTCTCCTCAGCCTCAGGGGACCCGAACCGCCCGCAGAGTGACCGGGCCGAGGAGCGGGTTCAGTTCGTCGGCTTGCGACTGTCCGGCCGGGGTGAGCACGTCCACGGCCTTGGGCACGCCGCCGGGGTCGACGGAGCACAGGGGAGCGGTCCCGCCGGGGGCGCACACGCCGAACTGGTACGGCTGGGGAGTGGCGGTGAAACCCCTGGCCTGGTCGGCGCTGAACCCGTCCTGACCGGCGAGCACGACCGCGAACCGCCAGCCGGGCCCCGGCGTGCCGAAGTCCGCCTTGGGCAGGGCGATCGTGATCGTTCGGGTGGTTCCGGAGCCGCGGACGGCGGCTCCGGACCGGGCGGCGCCGGCGGCCGTCACCCAGACCGGGGCGGCGAAGCCCTGCGCCTCGACCCGCTGCGACCAGGCGTCCTGCTCGGCGATGCGGTAGTTGCGCTGCGGGAACGCCGGATCGGTCGAGCGTGCGGTCACGGCCGGGTCCTGGACGTACACGTCGAGCAGCTGGGCGCCGATCTGGCTGCCGAAGGTGGGAGTGAGGTCGGCGATCTCGGCGCGCAGGTAGACGGTGCTCGCGTCCGTGATCACCTGGAACCTGCGCAGGTCGAAGGCGCCCGCGTGGAAGTCGGCGGCCGTCGGGTAGGCGTAGGTGCCCGGCCCGTCGTCGTCGCCGTCGGGGTCGGTGACGTCGAGCACGGTCGTGGCGCCGGTGATGTCGCCGACGATCGACCGCCGGGCGTACCCGGTGCGGCCGTCGGAGGTCTTGGTGGTTGTGGTGGTCACTGTGCGGCCGTCGGGGGTTGTGGCGGTCACGGTGAGTACGACCTCGCCGAACGAGACCGGCGCCTGGGCGGTGAAGCGGCCGTCGGCTCCGGCCCGTACCGAGACGACCTTGGTGGCTGCGCCGATGTCGATGGGCGTGGCCGCGACGTCGACGCGCGCACCGGGCGCGGTGGTCCCTTCGACCGTGACCGATGTGCCGGTGGCGGTGCTCCCTTCCGCCGGGGCGGTGACGGTGAGCGGCGCCGTCGCGGGCATGCCGTGGGCGGCGTAGCGGCGGCGTACGATCTCGGGCTGCTCGGCCGGGCGGCCCGCCGCGAGCGAGAGGATCAGCCGTACCTCCTGGGCCTGCGCCCAGGTCAGCGGGGAGGCCGAGCCGGCGGGCTCGCCGTCGCGGAAGCCGATCGAGGCGGTGGCCGGGTCGGTGCCGTACGGCGCGGCGGCCAGGTCCGGGTTCTCCCACGCCTGCTCCGGGACCAGGCCGGTGCCGGAGGACATGGCCCGCATCGCCGCCAGGAGGGACGCCGCCGTACGCGGGTCGCCGGTCTGCAACGCCTGCTCGGCCCGTTCGCCGGACAGGACCGGCCACAGGTGGCCCGAGCCGGTGTTCGCGGTGGGCCAGGGCCGCCCGGACGGGGCGCAGGAGGTGGGGTCGGGCTCGTAGCAGTCGCCGTAGCCGTCCTCGGTGCCCGCGGTGTCGGAGCCGTAGCGGTACCAGCCCCGGCCGTTCGGCGTCGTACGCCCGATCACCCGGTCCACGACCGGCAGACTGGCCAGCACGTCGGGGTCGGTGGCGGGCAGGACGCCCAGCCGGGTCAGCTCCAGGAAGCCCGCGTCCATCACCCGGCGCTGGTCCTCGGTCGGGCCGCCGTTGCCGAGGTTGTACGGGGCGGCGGCGTCCGGGTCGCCGGTGCGCGACAGGCGCAGGAAGTAGCGGGGGGCGTACGGGCCGGTCGTGGTGACCGTCCAGCCCTTGACCGAGCGGGCGAAGTGGTCGGCGGTGGCGCGGTAGAGCCTGCCCCGGCCCTGGTCGTCGCGGCCGGCGGCGATCTCCCCGGCGGCGACGAGACCGGCGATCTCGGCCGCGATCGTGGACGGCGAGTAGCCCTGCTGCTCCTCCCAGCGCTCGACGCCGAACGCGGGCCCGTGCGCGACCAGGAAGTCCGCGGCCTGGCGGACGTGTTCCCACAGCTCCGCGCCGATCCCGGCCTGGTGGGCCATCAGGATCGGGTACGCGCTCTCGTCGAGCTGGTCGCCGCCCGAGTCGGGGGCGAGCCGGCCGTTCAGCAGGGAGTTGCGCGGCAGGCGGCCGTCGGGCAGTTGCTGGCGTTCCAGCAGGAAGCGGGCCGTGGCGCGGGCGGTCGCCAGGTCGCCGTCGGTGAGGAAGCCGGTGAACGCCTCGTACAGGTCGCGGGCGAACACCTCGCGATACGACCCGAAATAGACCGCCTTGCCGCCCACCTTCTCGCCCGCGCCGACCGCCTGACCCCATGGGCTGGCCAGCGAGGCGACGACGGCTCCGGGGAAGGTCTTGTCCTCGCTCGCCTTCAGCACGTTGGCGGACAAGCGGTAGGCGTCGGCGAGCGAGGCGGGCGGCTTGCGCAGCCCGGCGTCGTAGGTGGCCCAGCCCGCCTCGTACCGGGCTCGGGTGGTCTCGAACGGCCGGGTGGCGGCCTCGCCCGCGGTCCGCAACGCGGCGGCCGCCGTACGGCCGAAGCCGAGCGCGAAGGTCACCGCACCCGAGCCGTCCAGGGGCAGCCGGGCGGTGGCGACCACGTTGCCGTCCGGCGCGGTGGCGTTGGGGGTCAGCGTGTGGTCGGTGTCCAACTGCGCGGCGCCGTCGCTGGGCGTTCCCGCGTAGCCGACGCCCGCCTGGGGCAGCCGCCGCTCCGCGCGCAGCGCCAGGTGGGTGGGTACGGCGTAGTCGCGGGCGGGCGCGGAGGTCTCGGTGTTCGAGTCGGAGATCACCGGGGCGCCGGTCGGGCCGTCGACCACGCCGCTGTCGGCCCCGCCGTTCGGCGTGCCGCCGCCTCCGTTGCCGTTGACGCTCGCGTCCAGCCGTATGTACAGGCGCAGTCCGGCCGGCTGGAGCCGGGTCCTGACCACGACGGCGTCGCTGTCCGGATCGGTGAGATAGGTGGAGGTCAGGCGGTAGCGGCCGGCCTTGCTGGACGAGGTGATCGTGCAGGTCATGCCGGAGCGGTCGGTGCTCACCTTGTAGGTGGTGTCGCGGGACTGCAGCTCGGTGAACGTCGTGCCGTCGGTGACGGCGAACTGCATCGTCTCGACGTTGGTGTTGTCGATGGTCGGCTCGTAGACGTCTGACAGCACGCCGCCCGCGACCGTGTACCAGACCTTCGAGGCCCGGCCCGTGGCCGTCCCGACGCAGTCCTTGCGCGCCAACCCGAAGTGAGACGCCACACCCGGCCCGGCCGGGGCGGGACCCCGGGCCTGCGCCGGTATGACCGGGAGCCCGACCAGCGCGACGGCGACGGTGAGGGCGAGTGTGAACCGTCGAACCATGGCCATGCCGTGCCCCCTTGGGTCCGCCCTTTCGTTGCAGAGAAGACCAGGCCCTGATCCGTGTCAACCCCGACCCGCGGTGAGGCGGCGAAGGCCGTACTCGATCGGGCCGTAACGATGGCTCCGCAGCCACCACCAGCTCAGCCCGAGCAGGAGCGCGTAGATCACCGCGGCCACGCCCATCACGGCGAGCGGCGACAACTTGCCCGCCAGGGCCAGTCCGTAGCCGGTGAAGACCAGGCAGCAGAGCAGCGACTGCCCGATGTAGTTGGAGGCCGCCACCCGCCCGGCCGGCGACAGCACGCCGATGACGGCGGGAAAGCGCTTGAACGCCTGGAGCAGGGTGACCACGTAGGCGGCCGTCAGCAGCACCGAACCCACGTTGTTCACCGCCAGCGCGACCAGATCCAGCGTGTCCCCGGACGAGGACGACGCCCAGGTGAAGAAGACCGCGGCGGGCAGGCCGACGCCGAAGCCCATCCACTGGACGCGCGGCACGAGATGGGCCCAGCGCTCCGGCTCCTCGAACAGCCTTGACCGGCCCGCCGCCAGCCCGAACAGGAACATCGCCATCGCCATCGGCCCCTGCCCGATCCACACCATCGCGGCCAGCGCCGGGTACGTCTCCACCTGGAACGACAGGAAGCTCAACGGCCCACCCGTGACCAGCGCCTCCGCCCGCGCCCCGGCCGCCGCGTCGGTCACCGCCGCCGTGCCCGCTGCCGTGCCCGTCGCCGGGTCGAGCAGGGTCAGCCCGGCCAGCAGCAGCCAGATCACCGACATGACGCCGATGATGGCGCAGCCGGTGACGACGGCCTTCCTGGGCGAGATGCCGCGCATCGCCAGCAGGATCACTCCGAGGGTGGCGTACAGCGTGAGGATGTCGCCGACCCACAGCAGGAACCCGTGCAGGACGCCGATCACGAAGAGCCCGAGGCAGCGCCGCAGCATCCTGGCCTTGACGTTGACCCCGTCGCGCGTCTGGAGCGTGAAGGAGTAGCCGAACAGGAAGGAGAACAGGATGTAGAACTTCGTCAGCACCAGCGTGCTGACGAGGTATGCGACCGGCCCCTCGGTGATGGGCAAGATGCCCGTCCCCACGGCGTAGCCGGGATCGGCGAAGAACCCGATGTTCGCCACGAGGATGCCCGCCAGCGCGAACCCCCGGACGGCGTCGATCTCGTGCACACGCCGTGAGCCCGGCGCCTCGGTCAGTGTCATGATCCCGACGCTAGAGAAGCCGAGCCCACCGGCACATCGACCTTTGGCAGCCTCCAAGGCCGACCAAAGTCGCTGGATCCTTCCGTTCCTCCGGAGCAGGTGTCCTTCCCGAAGGACCCTAGCCACCACGGACCGTCACAGGGATACGGTCGTGGGCGGAGCGGCCAGCTATCAGAATGCTGATGGATGCACCCACATGGGGCTATTGGCGGCCGATGGCCCCCGAGGGCGATCATGGGGCCATGACCCAACGCATTCTGATCGCACTGACCAGCCACGCCGCACTGGGCGACACCGGCAGGGACACGGGTTTCTACGTCCCGGAGGCGGCCCATCCCTGGGAGCTCTTCACCAAGGCCGGATTCGAGGTCGACCTCGTGAGCGTCGCCGGTGGCGAGCCGCCGCGCGACGGGGTGGACCTGGACGACCCCGTCCAGCAACGCTTCCTCGCCCTGCCGTCGCTTGGCAAAACACCTCGGCCGGAGGATGTTGATCCGTCCGGGTACAGCGCGATCCTGTTCGCCGGCGGGCACGGCACGATGTGGGACTTCCCTGACAACCCTGCCATGGCCGCTCTGACCCGTACCATCTGGGAGAACGGCGGCGTAGTCGCCGCCGTGTGCCACGGCCCGGCTGCCCTGGTCGGCGTGACATTGTCCGACGGCACGCCGCTGGTGGCGGGGCGCCGGGTGGCGGCCTTCACCGATGCCGAGGAGGCGGCCGTCGGGCTGACCTCGGTGGTTCCTTTCCTGCTCGCCTCCCGCCTGCGCGAACTGGGCGCCGACCACGTGCCCGCCCCCGACTTCCAGCCCCAGGTGATCCGCGACGGCCGCCTGGTGACAGGCCAGAACCCAGCCTCCGCCACAGGTGTGGCCGAAGCCGTCCTGTCCGCCCTTGCCGACGTCGCCTCAGGCACCGGCACGGCACCGTGAATCCCACGGTGCTGACCAGCGACGGTCCCATGGGTGGATACCTCGTCCGCCCCGCCGGGGACGGCGTGTATCCGGCCGTCATCGTGGCCCACCAGCTGTTCGGGCTGACCGATACGCGGGCTGGCTGACGGGCACCGACATCCCGGTGAGCAGCCCGGAACCCACGCTCGACCTGACCCCGGGCATCAAGGGCAAGCTGGTGTACATCGTCGGCGACCGCGACCACGCGATCACCGAAGAGCAACGGACGGCCATCGCCGAGCGCCTTCAGTCCGACGGGATCAGGCACGAGATGGTCGTCCTGGCGGGCGCCCCACACGCCTTCCTGGCACAGGAGGACTCGCCGTACCACGCCGAGACCTGGCAGCGCATCGAACGGGCCCTCGCCGACGAACTGGCCTGAGCCGTCCCGAGCCGCAGGCGAACCCTCAAGTAGCATCTATCGTGCGGGCCGAGCGACATTTCTACTGGTCACGAGGGGTGTAACGAGTGAACAGCGCAAGGGATCCCGAAGCTGAGATCCGGGCTCGGCTCCAGGAGCATTGGGCGGCCTCCGAACGCGGCGATGTCGACGCCGAGCATTCGATCTACGCCGCGGACGCGATCCTGGACTACCCGCAGTCGGGCGAGCGCTTCAGAGGCCGGGCGAGGATCCAGGCGCAACGCGGCGGGCACCCGGCCGAACGCCACTTCACCATCCGCAGGATCCTGGGCGGCGGCGGCGTTTGGGTGAGTGAGTGTGTGATCACCTATGACGGCGTGCCCACACACTCGCTCAGCGTCATGGAGATCACCGATGGCCTCGTGACGCACGAGACCCAATACTTCGCCGACCCCTTCCCCGCACCTCCCAGCCGGGCTGCGCTGGCCGAGCCGATCCCGGTCCGCGACCAATAGGAAATGCACGCCCGGCCGCCCACCATCCCGGCCTGGCCGGGCGGGACCACCCCCTCGATCGATCGGCGGTCTCGCTCGGCCAGGCCGCGTAGTCGTCTCCCTGGACGACAGGCCGTTCGCGGGGTCAGGCCGCGACAGGTGAGTACGCGGCCGCGTCCCCCTTCAGCACCGTGCTGGTCCGTCCGTCCACGTCCACCGGGACGTCGCCCGCGATCGTGACCCGGTGCAGGCGGCGCGGTTGGTCGCCGAAGTCGTGCACGACGCGGTGCTGGGTGGCGCGGTTGTCCCAGATGGCCACGTCGCCGGGCGCCCATCGCCAGCGGACGGTGTTCTCCACCTGGGTGACCTGCTCCTGGATCAGCTTGATGACCGAGGCGGAGGTCTGCGCCGACAGTCCGATCAGCCGCTTGGCGAAGTCGCCCAGCAGGATGGCCCGCTCGCCCGTCTCCGGGTGTACGCGCACCACCGGGTGCTCGGTCTCGTAGACGGTGGCGGCGAAGACCTCGGCGTACTCGCGGGTCCGCGCGGGATCCTCCGACGTCGCGATGTCGTACTGGTTGGTGTGTACGGCCCGCAACCGGTCGAGCAGGTCACGCAGCTCGGCGGGCAGGTACTCGTAGGCGGCCACGGTGTTGGCCCACAGCGTGTCGCCGCCCGCCGGGGGAACGGTGATGGCCCGCAGGACCGAGGCGAGCGGCGGCCGGTCGACGAACGTGACGTCTGTGTGCCAGCGGTCGACCTTGTGCCCCTTGCGATAGTCGAGGTCGAGGATGTGCGCGTTGTCGTCGAGGGCGGGCACGGTGGGGTGCGCGGTGGTCAGGTCGCCGAGCAGCCGGGCGAAGGCGACCTGCCGCTCCTCGTCCAGGTGGTCCTGGCCGCGGAAGAAGAGCACCTTGTGGGCGAGCAGCGCGAGGCGGATCTCGGCGACGACGTCGGCGGGCAGGTCGCCGCCGAGCCGTACACCGCTGACCTGGGCGCCGATCCGGCCCGCTACGGGGTCGATGTGCAGGGTTGACATGGATGTGGTCCTTCCAGGAGATGGGATGTCGGCCGATCAACGGAAGGACGGACAGAGCGCGCTGGCCACGCGGCAGAAGTCCACGTGACCTCGGATGGTGAGAACCATGGGCGTCACAGTTCTCACCGTAGATCGGGGACGCTCCTATAGTCAACACAACAGGTAGGAAATAAGGGTTTTAGTATTTCGCGCAATCCGCGTGTGGGACTGACGCGAATAAGGGGTGACTTTCTCGGGAGGAAGCGATGCGCGCTATCGAGCCCCTGCGTACGGGTGACCCACGCCGGCTGGGCGTCTATCGGGTGATCGGCCGGATCGGCAGAGGCGGCCAAGGTGAGGTGTACCTCGCGGAAGCGGACGGGCCGGACGGGCCGACCGGGCAGCGTGTCGCCGCGAAACTGCTGAACGCCGGGTCGTGGGACCACGAGCGGGCGCAGCGCATGTTCATGCGCGAGGTGGCCCTGGCCAAACAGGTGGCCCGATTCTGTACGGCCCAGGTGGTGGACGCCGGGATGCTCGGCGGTCAGCCGTACTTGATCAGTGAGTTCATCGACGGGCCCTCCTTGGCCGAACGGGTGGCGAAGGACGGTCCGGTCATCGGGAGCGCGCTGGAGCGGCTCGCGATCGGGACCGCCACCGCCCTGACCGCCATCCACCAGGCCGGCATCGTGCATCGCGACTTCAAGCCGGGAAACGTGCTGATCGGTCCCGACGGTCCACGCGTCATCGATTTCGGCATCGCTCGTGAGGCGGACACCACGGCCACGGCGACCAGTCAGATCATGGGCACGCCCGCGTACATCTCGCCGGAACAACTCGCCGGCTTGCCCGCGGGCGCCCCCTCCGACGTGTTCGCCTGGGGTGTGACGATCGCGTTCGCGGCCATGGGGAAGGCGCCGTTCGGGCAGGACTCGATTCCTGCGGTGATCAACCGCGTGCTGAACGATACGCCCGATCTGTCCCCGATCCAGCTGCCGCTGCGCGACCTGGTGGAGCGATGCCTCGCCAAGGACCCGGCGACCCGGCCCACCGCGCAGGAGCTCCTGCTGACGCTCCTCGGGGGCAGGTCGGGCGACCTCAAGGCCGCCGCCGACCTCGCCCCACCCGCCGCCCTGTCCGCCGAGCCGCCTATTGATCCGCCTACCGAGCAACCCGCTGAGCCGTCCACTGGGCCGTCCACTGGGCCGTCCGCCGGGCCGTCCGGTGGTGCGCGGTCGGGGCGTCGCGTGGCGCTCACGGTGGCCGCCGCCCTGCTGGTCGGTGTCGGCGTAGGCGCGGCAGCCGTACGGCCGTGGGCCCCGCGGACGGTGAGCGCGGACACCCGGACCGGCGCGACCGTCACCACCCACCCCCCGACGCCCAGCCCGAGCGCGACCAGCCTGGACACAGCCAACCTGACCACAACCAACCTGACCACGACCGGCCTGACCGGGACCAGTCCGGCCACCCCCAGCGCGACACCCAGCCCGACGGTGCCGGTCGTGGCCGGGCTGCGGCAGAAGGACGCGGCGTCCAGACTCCAGCAGGCCGGGCTGGCCCCCGGAAAGCTCACCCCGGACTGCTCCACCGGTGGCCCGCCCGGCAAAGTCCTGCGCGCCGCCCTACGGCCGGGCACGAGCACGGTCGACCTGGTGATGAGCGCGGCCCGCGCCCGCGTGCCCGACGCGCGCGGCTGGCCGCTTGACGCGGGAAAGGCGGCCGTGGAGAAGGCCGGCTTCACGGTGAAGGTCGGCTACCGGAAGGGACCCGACTGGATCGGCAAGGTGGCGGCCCTGAGCCCGCCCGCCGGAGCGACCGCGTGCACCGGCACAGAGGTGGAGATGTCGATCGGCGTCAAATGATCGGCGGCCGTTGGGCGCGCGGCAGAATTCAGGCATGTGCGTCGAGGAGCTGTCCACGGCCGAGCACCGGGTGTGGACGGTGGCAGCAGGCTGTTGAAGCCGTTGGTGGCCTCCCAGACGTTCTCGTTGGCCAGCCGGATCGAGTATTCGGGCCGGGACGACAGCTGCGGGTCGGGTAGGTCGAGCAGCAGCGCGTAGGTGCCCGCCGACATGCCCGACGGCAGCGTCACGTGGTCGATCGCCGCCGTGCCGCCCGCGAGACAGAGGCGGGGATGGCGTTGAGCGGGAAGCGGTACACGGCCTAGGCGGCGGGTGATCTCGGCCAGGCAGTCGCCGCTGTTCCAGCCGCTGATGACGTCGGGGTAGTAGTCGGTGTTCAGGTGCGTTCGTGAACCCGGACGGGTTCGGCCTGGTTACCGAGGACTCTGCCCGGTGGGCGCGCGGGGCCTGAGGAACTTAAGAATTTCGCCGAACGCCCGAAGACCGCGTCGTGTTCGCGGTCTTCGGGCTGTCCTGCTCGGGAAGGCGCCGCTGGGTTAGTTGTGTTCCAGTACGTCCTTGGCCACACGCTCGACGATGTGGCCGATAAGACGGGACAAGTCGGCGCAGTAGACGGACGGGTTGAGATAGCCGGTTCCGACCTTGTAGCGGTGGGCGTAGAGTCCACCGCCGCAGATGTTGCTGATCGGGCAGGCCTTGCATGTGTCGCAGAGCGCGTCAGCACCGATCTGCCGGGCGACCGAGCCGGGCTGCAGCATGAGCGCGTCGAGCGAGTCACGTGACACATGGTGGCCGCTGATCGCGGCTCGATTGAAGGACGACTTGAGCTGGTGGCAGAAGTCGATCGAGCCGTTGGTGTCGATAGTGAGCGATTGGAAGGGTGCGAGTCCCACGGTCTCCGCGTGGCTGTGCCCGCCCAGGACGAGGTTGATGATCTCGTCGAACAGGCGGATCGACGTCGGACGTACCGGAGCGTCATACCATCGATCGAAAATCGGGATCAGCCAGTCGGCGTACGTCGTGGTATTCGAGTCGCCACCCCAGGCCGGCGGCGGCTGGTTCCAGTTTCCATGCGGGAGCAGGAAGTCGACCATGGGCGGCTCATGGGCAATGAGCATCTCGTAGACGTCGATCGGGTCGTTGGCCACGTCGACCGTGCACAGCAGGCCGGAGAACAGGTCGCGATACTCCGGGGTGCGCAGGGCGTTGAGGCCGCTGATGGTCGCGTCGTAGCTGCCGCGACCGTTCGCGTACTTGCGGTGCCGGTCATGCGCTTCCCGACCTCCGTCCAGACTGACGTAGGCGCGGATTCCACATTCACGCATCAGCCGGAGGTTGTCCGGGGTGAGGAGCACCGCGTTCGTGGTCATACGGATGTCGAGCTCGATGCCAGGTGGCGTCTCGGCGTGGAAGCGCTCAGTGAGATAGGTGATCAGTTCGGGGCCCGCCATGAGCGGCTCGCCGCCGTGCAGAACCACCTTGGCATCAGGTATGTCATCGGCGTGGGCCCGCATGTGTTCACCGAAGCGGGCGGCGGCCTGGTCCACGGTGTCCTTCGACATAGTGGCCGGGTTGTCTTTCCAGCTGTCATCGGCCATCTCGTATACGTAGCAATAGTCACACGAGAGGTTGCACCTGCTGTGAACTTTGAGAACGAATTCGACGAATGGTTTTGGCCGCCACTGCGGATCCGCCAGGGCCGCGTCGACGACATCCTTCGTCGGCCACTCACTGACCTTGGTACCTAGGCTCACCATCGAGTTAAGGCTGATCAGGGGGAGTTCTCTCACTTAAACCATCCTTACCCTGTATTTTCGCAGGGAGAAGGCTGCGCGGCTTGGACTGCAAGACGCCGCGCAGCCGGAACTCGGTTGCCCTGGGATCAGCTATTGAACCAGCCCGCCGGCGTGTAGACGGCGTCGTCGCTGGCCACGCGGTCGAGCGCCGCGCCCAGCGCGCTAGAACCGGTGTCGGCCGAAGCCGCGGCCGCGCCGACAGTGAGCGCTGCGGCCGCGGCCGCAGTAGCGGCGGCGAGGGCCGCGACTCGCCGCAGGTGTTCCAGGTTGGACTTTTCGGGCATGTGATATCTCTTTCCTGTAAAGGAATTAATTACCTCCAGATCGTAGGCATGGCGATCTTCGTCCGCAAGCCTGTGTTTTTACCGTCCTTTTCAGTGGACCGTGACATTTCATGTCACAGCAGCAGCCGCTCGAGGCCTCGGCGTGGCGAAACGCCAGGTCGCGGACGGTGCTGAATGCGGGCCGGCCAGGCTACGTCCGGGGAGATGGTGTTTGAGAAGGCCACCCGTAATCCAACGGACCGCTAAGAGGAAATCGCCTTAATGTTAACTTTTCTACTATTTGTCTCATTCGTCGAGTCGGCTTTCTTGCGACGCCGCGCGTCATCGATTTCGGCATCGCTCGTGAGGCGGACACCACGGCCACGGCGACCAGTCAGATCATGGGCACCCCTTCGTACATCGCGCCGGAGCAGCTCGTCGGCTTGCCCGCGGGCGCGCGCGGCTGGCCGCTCGACGCGGGAAAGGCGGCTGTGGAGAAGGCCGGCGACCGGAATGGTCGCGACTGGATCGGGAAGGTGGCGGCCCTGAGCCCGCCCGCCGGAGCGACCGCATGCACCGGCTCAGAGGTGGAGATGTCGATCGGCGTCAAATGATCGGCGGCCGTTGGGCGTGCGGCAGAATTCAGCCATGCGCGTCGAGGAGCTGTCCGCGGCCGAGCGCCGGGTGTGGGAGGCGTTCCCCCGGGGCGAGCTGGTCGACTTCCGCACCGGGAAACCGGACGAGGACGACCCGGCGACCGGCGCGAGCTGGGGCGCGGAGCGGACGGTCCGCGCCGGAGTGATCACTGAGCTCCTCCTGCGGGAGGAATCAGCGCGGTTACCGGCCAGGTGGGAGGAATCAGCGCGGTCACCCGCCCTGCGGGAGGAATCAGTGCGGGTACCCGCCCAGTGGGAGGAATCGGCGCGGTTACCGGCCCTGCGCCTCAAGGGCGCCCGCGTCACCGAACTCCTGGACCTGACCCACGCCACCATCGGCCACCCGGCGCGGTTCCTCTCCTGCGACTTCGAGCAGGTGCCGCGCCTGTACTGGGCCCGCTGCCAGCAGCTGAGCTTCACCCGGTCCCGGCTGCCCGGCCTGTCGGCGTCGAACGCCCAGATCGGCGGCCACCTGAGGCTGGAGAGCTGCCTGTTCACGGGGCGGGTGGAGCTGCGCGGCGCCCACATCGCGGGCAGCCTCACGCTTGACCACGCCCAGGTGCGGGCGCCGGGGCTCGCGATCGACTGCGACCGGCTCCAGGCCGACCGTGGGATCGCCGCCATCGAGTTGCGGGCCGAGGGTCACGTGCGGCTGTCCAACGTCAAGGTCGGCGGTACGTTGATCATGGACGACGCCCGGCTGACCGCGACCGACCGGCACGCTCTGACGCTGGACGGCCTCGTCGCCGACGGCAACGTGTTCTGCCGGTGCATGACGGTCACCGGGATGATCAGCCTGCGCAACACCCGCGTGACCGGGCCCTTCGCCCTGACCGGCACCACCATCGACCACCCGGGTGAGATGGCCTTCCGCGGCTCGCGGATCACCGCCGAAGGCGGCCTCTACCTGGGCGGGACCTTCTCCGCCAACGGCACGGTACGGCTGGCGGACTCCCGCGTCGACCGCGAGCTCAACCTGACCGGCGCCCGCCTGGACAACCCCGGCGGCGACGCGCTCCAGGCAGAGGAGATCCAGGTCGAGGGCACGATCGAGGCGCGCGGGCTCACGGCACGCGGCCGGGTCGACCTGTCCCAGGCCCGCGTCACCGGATCTCTGCGCCTGGCCGGCGCCGACCTCTCCGCCCCGGGCAAGGTGGCGCTGGACGCCGACGGCATCTCCATCGGCGGCGCGCTGGCCTGCGTCGACGGGTTCCGGTCCGCAGGCGTGGTACGGCTGGTCGACGCCACCATCGGCACGATCGCCGACTTCAGCGGCGCCCGCCTGAGCAACACCCCCGGCGGCAAAACGCTGGACGCGGCCGCGGCGACCATCGGCAGCGGGCTGTTCTGCGGGCATGGCTTCACCTCCGACGGCGAGATCACGCTGATCGGCACCCAGGTCCGCCGGCACGTGTACTTCAACGACGCCACACTCGCCAACCCCGGCGGCCGGGCGCTGGCGGCCTGGCAGTTGGAGGCGAGTGAGCTGTACCTACGCCCGAAGTCGGCCCCCGAAGGCACCGTCGACCTGCGGCACGCCCGCATCGGGGTGCTGCGCGACGACCCCGCCACCTGGTCGCCGCGTCTGCAGGACGGCCTGACGTACGAGGCACTGGATCCCACGCTGCCCGCCGCCCGGCGGCTGGCCTGGCTGGAAGACGGCTCGGACGAGTACGTGCCGCAGCCGTACGAGCAACTGGCCAACACCTATCGGCGGCTCGGGCACGACGAGGACGCCCGCACGGTCCTGCTGGCCAAGCAGCGGCGGCGGCGCGCCACGCTCCGCAGGCCCGCCCGCGCATGGGGCGTGCTGCAGGACGTCACGGTCGGCTATGGCTTCCGGCCGCTGCGCGCCGCCGCCTGGTTCGTCGCGCTGCTGGTCGTGGGGGCGACGGTGTTCGCGCTCGACCGCCCGCCGCCTGCCGAGGCGGGCAAGGGGCCCGTGTTCAACGCCGTGGTGTACGCCCTGGACCTGCTGTTCCCGTTGATCGACTTCGGCCAGGAGAAGGCGTTCCAGCCGGTCGGCGGCGCTCAGTGGGTCGCCTACGGCCTGGTGCTGGCGGGCTGGATCCTGGTCACGACCATCGTCACCGGCATCACCCGGGCCCTGTCCCGTCAATAAGCCGTCACGGGACGACGAGCGCCTGCCACGATGTAGGCCGTCACGGGACGATGAGCGCCTGCCACGACGGCGGCATGTTGCGGGCCACCTCGATCCCCGAGAACACCGACGGTTCCTGCGGACCGTGCTTCTTCGCCCACGCGGCCATCTGCGCGAGCCCGTCGGCCAGCGGCACCGACCCCGTCCCCACACCGAGCAGGTCGCGGGCCTTGTCGTGGGAGGAGTAGGCGTGCACCACCTCGTGCCGCGCCGGCAGATGCCGGACCCGGAGCGGCGCGTCCATGGCCGCCGCCACCGCGCCCGCCAGTTCGTTGACCGTGTACGGCCGGTCGCCGCCGATGTTGAAGGTCTCCCCGTAGGCCCGCGGGTTGCCGATCGAGCGGGCGATCGGCAGCGCGACGTCGTCGATGTGGCTGAAGGCCCTGGTCTGCTCGCCGTCCCCGAAGATGGTGCACTCCTCGCCGCGCAGGATCTGGTTCATGAAGATGCCGATGACGTTGCGGTAGCGGTCGCCGATGTTCTGCCGCTCGCCGTAGACGTTGTGCGGGCGGAAGATGACGTACGGCAGGCCGAACATCTCGTGCGTGACCTTCAGCTCCTGCTCGACCGCGTATTTGGCGATCCCGTACGGGTCCACGGGCGCGGGCGTCAGGTCTTCGGTCATCGGCGGCTCCGCGTGGCCGTACACGGCGATGGAGGAGGTGAAGACGAAGCACCGGACGGTTCCGGCGTTGACGGCCGCGTTGATGAGGTTGACGCTGCCGATCACGTTGTTGGTGTAGTTGTAGCGCTTGATGAAGTGACTCAGCCCCTCGGCGGCGTACGCGGCCAGGTGGAAGACGTAGTCGAAGCGCCACTCCGCGAACAGCGCGTCCACCACCTCGGGGTCGCAGACGCTGCCCTGGTGGAAGCGGGCGCCCTCCGGGACGTTGGCCGGGTCGCCGCCGGAGAGGTCGTCGAGCACCACCACGCGATGACCGGCCCGGAGCAGGTCGGTCGCCACATGCGAGCCGATGAAACCCGCGCCGCCGGTGACCAGCGAGGTATGGGTCATGACAAGGACTCCTTCGCTACAGGGTGAGGGGAGAGCGTGCGCCGTGGCCGGAGCCAGCGCAGGAGGACCGCCGCGTGGACGAGCGCGCCGACGGCCAGCACGCCCACCGCGCCGAGCGCCCCGGCCCAGGGCACGACGACGGCCGCCAGCACCACGACCGCCGCCAGCGACACCACCGCGCCTGCCGCGGTCACGCGCAGCGCTAGGGGAGTGGCGTTCTCCATCAGGTAACTGGCGCTGCCCACCGCGAAGATGATCGGGACGCAGGCCACGTACAGGACGACGACCCCCAGCCCGCCGAGCGGCCGCAGCAGGAGCGCCGCCGCGCAGGAGACGGCCGCCACATAGGGGATCCCGGCGAGCAGCAGCAGGCGCAGCCAGCGGGACAGCCGCTCGTAGGCCGCGGACAGGTCCCGCTGGTGCAGTGCTTGGGAAACGCCGGGCTGCAGGACGCGCAGCAGGTAGCCGAACGCGTTGAGCAGCGTCCCCGAGGCGACGGAGGCCATGTAGAGCCCGGTGCTCTCCGCCTGCGCGCCGCTGACCGAGAGCGTCACGAACAGCAGGCTCATCGACACGCCCGCGACCACGTCGGGGATCGCCATCAGCAGGGACGTCCCCACCGCGACGTGTACGAGGACCCGGCGCCGCAGCCCGGCGAAACTCGGCCGCAGCCTGGTCAGCAGCACCACGTTGAGCACGGACACGTTCGTCAGGCACAGGGCCAGGAACACCGTGGGCGAGGCGTGCCCGGTCGCCGCCGCCCCGGTCCAGCAGGCCAGGCCCGTGGCCAGGACGAGATGGTTGGCCACGTCCCGGCCCGGCCGGCCGATGGCCCGGCTCAGGCCGACCAGCACCTGGTTGCCGCCGATGCCGATCGCGTACAGGCCCGCCAGCCCGCCCAGGAGCCACGGCCCGTTGTGCCCGAACAGCAGCACGCCCGCCAGGACCGCGATCGCGATCACCAGCAGCAGCCCGGCCAGCGCCACGAAGACGCCGACCAGCAGGCCGACGGTGTGCCGCGCCCGCGGGATCAGCTTCAGCGCGCACTTCTCGATGCCGATCGACGCGAGCGGCGTCAGGAATGCCGCGCCGCCCATCGCCTGGGCGTATCCGGCGTAGTCTCCGGAGCTCCAGACCGCCAGGAGCACGACGTTGGCCAGCAGGAGCGTGCCCCGGAAGGCGGCCCGCCCGCCGAGCAGCACCATCAGCTGTCTGGGTGCCGCGAGCCTCATGCGGGCGGTGCGCCGTAGTCGGAGGTGACGAACCTGCCCTTGCCGCCGGCGGTGATCTCGACGGTCTCGGCGGGCACCACCTCCAGCGGGAACTCGCCACCGGCCAGGCCGAAGAGCTTGTCCCGTACGGTCGCCAGCACCTCGCCCGGCGGGTCGGCGCTGGGCACGACGTGCACCCGCACCAGGCCCGCCGTGTCCTGGTGGACGAAGCACTCGCTGATGCCCGGATGGGTGGCGGCCAGGTGCAGAAAGGCGTCGGGGTAGAGCCGCTCGCCCGACGGGAGCGTGACGTAGTCGTTGCTGCGCCCAGTGGTGAGCCGCAGAATGCGGAAGCGGCGGCCGCACCGGCAGCGGCCAGGCTCGATGAGGCCGATGTCGCCCAGGCTGTAGCGCAGCAGCGGCATGGCCCGCTCCATGAAGGCGGTGACGACCACCTGACCGGCCTCGCCGTCCGGGACCGGATCGCCCGCCGCGTCGACGATCTCGCAGTAGACGCGGTCCTCGCCCAGGTGGGCGCGGCCGTAGCGGCAGTCGTAGGTGACGTTGAGCACCTCGAAGGCCGAGTACTCGTCGAAGACCGGAGCGCCGAACCGCTCGGCGAACATCGCCCGGTGCTCGGGAAGCAGCAGCTCCGACTCGGTCATGACGATGCGCAGGGTCCGCCGCAGCCGCGCGAGCTCCTCCGGGGTGAGCTCGCGCAGCAGGCCCCGCAGGTGCACGGGGTAGCCGATCAGCACCTTGGGCCGGTTGGCCAGGAGCTCCGCCTTGATCTCGCGCATCGGCCGGTGGGAGAGGATCACGTGCCGCCGGAACAGCCCGAACCGCTCGAACATCCGGGCGGGCGGCGCGAACGGCCGGATATGGCTGAGCCGGTCGGTCGGCAGGTAGCGGCCCGTCGCCAGGAACCGCCGCACGCAGGCCGCCATGTGGTAGTCGTGGCTGTCGCGGTCGTGCAGGATCCGGACCCGGCGGCCGGTGCTGCCGCTCGTCTGGAAGGACAGGCACCGATCCTGGTCGACGCCGTCGGCGAGCAGCCGTTCCAGTGGCTGCTCGCGCAGCACCCGCTTGTCCAGCACCGGCAGCTCGGCCAGCTCGGCCAGGTCACGGAGCGGGCCGCCGCGCGCATAGCGGGGGTCGTCGCGGTAGTAGGGCACCCGGGTACGCGCCAGCTCCAGCATCCGGTTGAGCCCGCGAAGCTGGCGACGGCGCAGCCCCGCCGCGCCGCCGTACTGCCGCGCGATGCTGAGCGGGACGTAGCCCGCCTCGCGGATGATCATCGCTACGCGCTCTCCGAGCGGGCCTGGAGTGCCTTCGGCGTGAGCCTGCGGCCCAGCGACTCCCACCAGCGCTGCGGGCTGAGGAAGACGACGAGCGCCAGCACCACGTGTACGGCGATGAAGGCGTACGCCTCGTACTTGGTCGGCGCGTGGCCGATGAACACGCTCATGTGCGTGGCCCAATCCCAGACCTCGGGGATGGTGACAAAGGCCGGGTCGACGTGGTTGTTGACCGTCAGGAACGCCAGATCCTCCAGGCCCGACAGCATCAGCAGCAGCATGCCGTAGCCGAGCCGGCGCACCGTCCCCGCCGAGCCGCCGCCCAGCCGGAACGCCATGGCGAGGGAGACGATGATCAACGGGGTCAGCGTGAGGACGTGGTAGTAGAGGTCGTAGTACGCCTCCCTGGTGCCGGCCACCTCGGAGCCGAAGAAGAAGATCTTGGGCACGAAGTAGAGGAAGTACACCAGGAACGCCGCCGGGATCGCCAGCACGTGCAGCCGGAGGCGCCTGGCCCACTCCACGTCGAGCCGGGATATGGCCTCCGTGGCGAAGACGAAGGGCAGCAGCTTCACCAGGAAGATCCACAGCGACTTCACCTGGCGGTCGTGCGGCAGCCCGAACCAGACGAACGCCGCCGCCAGGACGGCCAGCGCCGCGAAGATCAGGAAGCCGAGGTGCTTGCGGGGGATCATTCTGAACCTCTCGTATCAGGCTCGATCACGAACCGGAGGGTGCGCAGTGCTTCGTCCAATGCCGTTTCCAGCTGCTCACGCGTGTCGGCGACCATGACCAGGTAGCCGAGCTTGTGGCCGGCCTGCGTGTAGGCGCGGACGTGCTCACCCACCGTCTTGAACACCTGGACGTCGACGACCTCGGGCATCCGCCGGAGCGCGTCCAGACCCTCGATCGCGGTGAGCACCCCGTCGACGTCGGCGGCCAGGATGCGCAGCACGGCCGTTCGGCGGCGCGAGACGCCGATGCGCAGCGGCTCGCCCAGGGCCAGCCGGATGGCCGCCTCGACGGTGTTCAGCCCGAACGCGTGCTGGACCATCAGCGGCATGCCGTTGCCGCCCAGCCTGGCGCCCATCTCGATGAAGCAGATGTCGCCGCCGGGGGTCAGGACGAAGTCGAAGTTGACCGGCCCGTGCCGGTGGCCGACGGCCGCGCAGATCGCGGCGACCGCCGCGCTCAGCCGCGCGTGCACGTCGTCGTCCAGGTCGGCGGGGACGACGTGGGACAGGCTGATCATCGCCGGTGGCCCGGTGATGACGCGGTCGGTGACCGCCATGAAGGCGAGCTCGCCGTCGGCGAAGAAGGACTCCACGGCGCAGTGCCGCCCGGCCACCAGCTCCTCGACGATCACCTGCCGGGAGAAGGAGTACTTCCAGGCGTGCTCGATGGCGCCCACCAGCTCGGCGGGACCGTCGAGCACGGTGATGCCCTTGCTGCCCGAGGAGTCGGCCGGCTTGACGATCAGCGGATAGCCCAGGCGGTCCGCCGCCTCGGTGAGCTCGTCGATGCTGTCGTGCTGGGCGTGGCGGTAGGTGGGCAGGCCCAGACGGCCGACCACCTCGCGGAAGAACCCCTTGTCCACCGAGCAGCGCAGCGCGTCGGGGGCGGGCTGGTGGGCGGTGCGGTAGAGGCGGCTCAGCTCGGCGACCGCCTCCTGGGCCGCGTCGCTGGCCGGCGAGATGACCGCCGCCACGTCGATCGGGCCCAGCGCCTGGGCGATCCCCTCCGGATCCCGGCTGGTCATGCAGAGGAACTGGTCGGCCTCGGCCGCGCCCAGGGCGTCCGGGCGCTGGTCCACGCCGATCACCCGGTAGCCGAGCCGGCGGCCCTCGCGGTAGGCGGGGAGCTGGTCCTCGCCGCCGCCGAGCACGATGAGGTTTCTCATGAGGCGTTCTCCCAGACCTCGGTGGCGACGTAGGGGGTCTCGTAGCCGTACAGGGCCTCGTCCGCGCGGATCGGGATGTTGGCCTCCCTGATCTGATAGCGGGGCGCGCCGATCGCCTGGACGCGCATCATCCGTACGAGATAGCGGGCGACCACCGCGAGCGTGACGAGCGTGACCAGGCCGGTGACCAGGCTGGCCTCCGCCAGCTCGGTCGGGCCGAACCGGCCCGCCAGCGCCAGCGCCAGGATCGCCACCCCGATCACCACCACGGCGGTGGCCAGCGCGCTGAGCCAGACCAGCGGCCGGAAGGAGAATCCGACGAAGAGCTCGATCGCGTGGGCGGCCAGCTTGCGCAGGTTCCACTTGCCCTGGCCGTCCAGGCGCGGCCGATGCGTGGTGGGCAGCGTCGTGTAGCGGGCGCCGAGCAGCGGCGCGGTGGCGATGAAGTACGGCGTGGACAGCCGGCTGTCCACCACCTTGCGCGCCACGCTGGTCTTGACGATGCGGAACACCGACGCGCCGGGCGGCAGCTCGATGCCCAGCCAGCGGCGGGCGAACGTCTGGTGGCCGCGGGTGCCGAGCCGCCGGTACCAGGCGTCCTGCCGGTTCTCGCGGACCGCGAACACCACGTCGTAGCCCTCGAGTGCCTTGTCCACCAGGCGGTGCATCTCCTGGGGAGGGGACTGGAGGTCGGCGTCGAACTGCACGGTCCACGGTTTCGAGGCGTACTTGAACCCGGCGGAGAACGCCGCTTCCAGCCCGAAGTTGCGGGCGAAGGAGAGGTACTTCACCCGGGGGTCCTCAGCCGCGAAGCCCTTGATCGCCTCAAGGGTGCCGTCCGTGCTCCCGTCGTCGACGAAGAGCAGCTCGACGTCGTCGTAGGCGGCCAGCTCGGCGCGGATCTCCCGGTACGCCCGCTCGACGCAGGCGATCTCGTTGTAGCAAGGAATCATGGCGGTGATGCCGGGCCGGGGGCGGTTCGCCGCTTTCGTGGCCGGTGGCTTCTCTCTCAGGGTGGAATCAGACATCCGCCGCGGCCCCTTTCTCTGGCGGCGCGGGATTCCCGGAGGGATCGAGCACCTTGACGAGCTTGATCTTGCCGTTGGGTTCCGGGGCGATCTCCTCGACCGGCAGGACGGTGACCTCCTGGTCGGGTACCGCGCGCAGGACCGCGTCCCGGATGTCGGCCGTCACGCCGGGACGGGCGTCATGGGCCAGCACCACCCGCACCTCGAGGGACCCCGGCCGGTGCTGGACCAGCTGCATCCGGCTCACCTCGGGGAAGCTCTGCACGGGGAAGGTGATGAAGTCGCCGTAGTAGCGCCTGCCGTCGGCGCCGGCGATCCGGTCCTGACTGCGGCCGATCACCTCCCGCACGATCGGGGTCGTGGCCACCCCGCACGGGCAGTCGTTCGGGCCGATCCGGACCCGGTCGCCGAGCCGGTAGCGGATCAGCGGCATCGCCTCGCTGTGCAGGCGGGTGATGAGGATGTCGCCTTCGCCGTCCTCCACCGAGACGGTCCCGTCCTCGTGCTCCACCTCCACCACCAGGTCGGACGAGCGCAGGTGCAGCGCCCCTCGCGGGCAGGTGCGGGCGATGGTGAAGACCTCGACGGAGGCGTACACCTCTCGGTGGGCCGCGCCGAAGTAGTCGAGGATCCGCGCCCGCGCGGTCGGCGACAGCCGCTCGCCGCCGAACAGCACGGTCCGTACGCCCCGATGCCGGACGCCACGCCGCCGCAGTTCGTCGACGACGCTGCGGATGACGTTGGGGAACCCGATCAGGAAGGTCGGCCGGGCCGCCAGGAACGCCGCCACCTGCTCGTCCAGCGAGCGGCCCGTCGGGATGTGGAAGTTACGCAGGACGCCGAAGCGCTCCAGAGGATGGCGCAGGAACGGATTGACGCGGAAGTAGGCGATCCGGTCGGTGGGGCGCAGGCCGTTGGACAGCATGTCCTGGAGGTAGGTCGCGCGCAGGTAGCCGAGATCCCGCTCGGAGTTGCGGATCGTGATCGGGATGCCGGAGGAGCCGCTGGTCGTGGCCGCTCGGGTGTTGTCCGGGGTGAAGCCGGCCGCGAGCAGTTCGTCGCCGGCCGTGCCGTGCAGATCCGTACGGTCCAGCACGGGGAACTCGGCCAGGTCCCGCGCGCTCTGTAATCGCCGGACCAGCGCGGGGTCGAGCAGCCGCCGGTAGTGGGGGACGTTGTCGTAGGCGTGGCGTACCAGGGTGCGTAACAGCATGGCCTGGAGGCGTAATTGCTCCGTGTGGTCGAGGCGCTCCCGCCGCCGGATCCGGGCCAGATGATAGGCGACCGGCGCGAGATTGATCGTGGATCGAAGCCTGCTCAGGGGGCCACCTCGCTCAACTGAAGGTGTTCTGGTCGTGCACGAGCAGCCACTGTCCGTCGATTACGGCGAAGTACAGCGTGAGGTAGTACGACTTCTCGTACGGCCGGCCTTCGGCATCCAGGTCGGCATAAGCGACGGACAGCACCGCCAATGCTGATTCGCCATAGGTCTCCGTCCGGATGACCGTCGGCTGGAGTGACCAATCAGGATCGCCGAACCAGGCGGTATGGAACTCGCCGATCGCGTCTTTTCCGGTGAGCAGCTTTCCGTTGGGCAGAATCACCGTGGCGTCCCGGTGGACGGTTGCCATGAATCCGGCCAGGTCACGGGTTTCTATCGCACGCAAATGCGCGGCGAGCGCTGGTGAGAATTCCATCTAGGGCGCCGCGGCGGTGAGGCCGGCCTGGTCTTCGGCGCCTTTGGCCTGCCATAAGTGCGGGTGCTCCTGGAACCAGGAGATGGTGCGCCGCAGCCCCTCCTCGATCGGCGTCCGCGGTTCCCAGCCCAGCCGGGTCCTGGCCAGCGTGATGTCGGGGCGGCGCACGGTCGGGTCGTCCTGGGGCCGTGGCGTGAACGCGATCCCCGACGCCGAGCCGGTGAGCTGCTTGATCCACTCGGCCAGCGCGAGCACGGACAACTCGTGCGGGTTACCGATGTTGACCGGGCCGCCCAGGTCCGAGTTGCACAGCCGGACGATCCCCTCGATCAGATCGTCCACGTAGCAGATGGACCTGGTCTGGGTGCCGTCACCGGCCACCGTGATCGGCTCGCCGAGCAGTGCCTGGCGGACGAACGTGGGGATCGCCCGCCCGTCGAACGGCCGCATCCGGGGGCCGAAGGTGTTGAAGATCCGCAGGATCGCCGTGTCGACGCCGTGGGCCCTGCGGAAGGCCATGGTCATCGCTTCGGCGAACCGCTTGGCCTCGTCGTAGACCCCGCGCGGGCCCACCGGGTTGACGTTGCCCCAGTAGCTCTCCGGCTGCGGGTGGACCAGCGGGTCGCCGTACGTCTCCGAGGTCGAGGCGAGCACGAACCGCGCGCCCTTCTCCTTGGCCAGTTCGAGCGCGTTGAACGTGCCGTTGGAGCCGACACGCAGCGTGTCGATCGGCAGTCGCAGGTAGTCCGTCGGCGAGGCGGGGGAGGCGAAGTGCAGGACGGCGTCCAGGTCACCGGGGACGACGAGGTGCAGCGACACGTCGGCCCGGACCAGCCGAAACCGCTCCTCGGCCATGAGGTGCTCGACGTTGGCCGGCGACCCGGTGAGGAAGTTGTCCACGCAGACGACCTGATAACCATCGGCCAGGAACCGTTCGCACAGATGCGAACCGAGAAAACCGGCACCACCGGTAATGGCCACGGTGGGGCGGTTCATAACAGCTTCTCGTGAAGTCGCCAGGTCAGGGCGCCCGAACAGGACAAGTTGTATTCCTCCAGCTTACTTGCGCGGCGTAACGCCCGCTGTCTTTATTTCCGGTAATGCGGCGGGCTGTGCTGCGTAAGATGTTTAATGTCCCGCTTTGCGATTTCGGGGCGATGCTATGTCGGCCTGCTCGCCAGCGTCAAGACATCTGTCATAGAGGAGCTTTCCGCCCGCCTCCATTCAGTAACCACTCGCTTGCGTTCTGGTCGATCCGTCCAGCGTCAGGGCCGTGCCGCTCCCGATGGCGGCGGCCGCAGAGGGCGCCGCCATCGGGAGCGCCGTCAACCGGCCCGGCGGGTCACCGGCTGATGCTGGGCGTCTGCCAGGTCGCCCCGGTGTTCATGTCGATCAGCTTCAGGAAGCAGCTGCCCTGGGACCCCACGGCGAAGGTGTAGGTGCGGGTCTCGCCGGCCGAGATGTAGAACGATCCCTCGTCGCCGAACCAGCGCCCGTTGGCGCAGACGAGGTTGAAGTCCACGTGCGCCGTGCTGCCCGCGACTTTCTGGTAGGAGGCGTCGTATCCGCGCGGGTCGATATTTACACACAAATATCCCACGCCCGTCGACGTGCACTGCGACGCGGCCTCGGCGGGCGCCCCGAAGGCCAGCAGACCGCCTGCCACGGTAAGCGCTGAAAGGGCAGTGGTAATGGTGCGACGGATGGCCTTCATTGCTCTCTCCTATTTCCTGGTCGGGGTCGATGGCATGGAATTTAGCAGCTCCCGGGTACGCATACTTTCCGTTTAATGGGCGGCCCGTGAATTGTGGTGGAAAAAGAAAATAGAGGGGGGACGCAACCTTCCTCCGCCCTTGCGTGTCCTTGTAGGGGTGGAGGATCCGCAGGACGGCGAGAGGTCGTTCGAATCATTCGTGGCCGCTCGGCTGGCGGCGCTGTACCGCTACGCCATGGTCCTGACCCGCGACCGGCACGACGCCGAGGACCTGGTGCAGGAGGCGCTGACCAGGACGGGGGTGCACTGGCGCAGGATCGTCCGCAAGGACGACCCGGAGGGCTACGTCCGCACGGCGATGCTGCGCATCATGACCAACCGCTGGCGGCGCCCCCGGCGGGAGGTCGCCGTGGCCGAGCCGCCCGAGCCCGCCGTGGAGGACAGCGGACTGGAAGGTCTGCTCGCCGACGCGAGCCTCAGGGCGCGGCTCGCCGAGCTGCCCCCGCGCATGCGCGCGGTTCTCGTCCTGCGCTACGTCGAGGAGCGCAGCGAGAAGGAGATCGCCCGCCTGCTGGGCTGCAGCGCCGGCACCGTCAAGAGCCAGGCGTCACGGGCGCTCGCCAGGCTGCGCACCGCTCTCGATACTCAGGAGGTCGATCATGGATGACGTGGAGTCGCGGCTGGGCGACGTGCTGGGCGACCCCGGCCGGACGGATCCGCCCGAGGGCCTCGCCGACCGCGTCCACCGGGGCGTCGCGGTCAGGCGGAGCCGGCGCCGGGCTCTGGCGTTCGCCGCGGCGGCGTGCGCGGTCGTGCTGGCGGTGGGCGTGCCGGTGGCGTGGCGGCAGATCGGGGGAGGGGAGCAGATGGTCGCCAACTCCATCGACGGGCTCGAAGACCTGGTCGACATGCCTGGTTCGGTCGCCTTGCCGAAAGAGACCAAGGACGCCGGCGACTTCTTTCCCGAGGCGCTGGGCGAGGACGGGTCCGTGCTGGGCCGGTCGGACAAGGCGAAGAAGCTGTGGGAGACGGGTCCGGACGGCGGCTCGCTGCGACCGCTGAACGTGGACGCGGGCGAGACACCGGCCACCGGATCGGGTATCCGCGTATGGCCGGGGACCAATATCGTCGCCCCGCTCTACTGCCAGGACCAGAACGGCATCACACCGGTCATGCCGTTGAACCTGGTCGGATCGCCGTTCTGGGTCAGCGGAGGGACGATCGTCGGCAGTGACCCGCAGATGCGGCCGTGGACGGCCAAGGGCTGCACCCAGGGAGCCCCGGTGTCCGGCGTCTCCGGCGAGGCGGTCGCGTTCTCCTATCCCGACCTGTTCGTGGCCGACCCCTTCGACGCCAAGGGCCTGCGCCAGGTGGACGTCGAGTCGGGGGCGGTGGCCGCCCGGCGCCCCCTGCCCGAGGGGGTGAACGTCCGGGCGACCAGTGCGGAGCGGTGGCAGCTCTGGCTGGCCGCGGCCAACCGTGACACGTTCGCCTGGGTCGTCGACGGCGTGCTCAGAACGGCGGACCGCGCCGACTGGCAGGTCACCGAGGGCCCGCGTGTCGGCCGGGCGGTGGAGCTCAACTGGGGCCTCACCGGGATGTCGAAGGGAAAATATCAAGCCATGTACGCCCACCTGGGCGCGCACCTCACCGCGGGCAATCGGCTCATCGTGTACACCGGGCACGCCGAGTTCGACGAGAGGCCCGGCTGGCAGTCTGTGGTCTACGACCCGCGCAGCGGACAGTCGTTCGAGCTCCAGGGCGTGGCGTACGCGGCCGGCGACTGGCTCCTGTGGAACGACGGCACCTCCTACCGCCTGGCGCGGGTCCGTTGATCGGACGCCCCTGGGTGATGATCGTGCTCGTGGCGCTCCCCACGGCCGTCAACCTGGCTGACGACGGGCTCACCTGGATCTGGACCCGATCCCTGCCGGGGCCCCTGCTCCACGCGATCGCGTGGGCCGGGCTGCTGGACGCGTGGCTGCTGCTCGACCTCCTCGCCGCCGTGGGCGTGCTGGGTGGCGCCGCCGTCGTGGCGGTGGCCGTCCGGCGCCCGGCGGTCGCCGCCACACTGCTCGGCCTGGTCGCGGCGGTCAGCCTCGCCGCCGTCCCGACCGGGTCGGAAGGGTGTCCGTCGCTCTGGTACGGCCTGGCGTACGCGGCGGCACTGGCGACGCTGTCGCGCTCTCGGCCGCGCCGAGACGCGGCCGAGAGTCGCGCCGATCCTCATCCGGCCTCGGTCAGCACTGGTCGAGGTTGATGCCCTTCGTCTCGCGGGCGGTCAGGAAGACCACCAGGCTGATCAGGCACAGGGCCGCGAGATACCAGGGGAACCAACTGGCGTGGCCGCTGTCCGTCAGCCGCTCGACGAGGTGCGGTGACGTGCCGCCGAACACCGCCACGGTCAGCGAATAGGGCATCCCCAGGCCGACCGAGCGCACCTGCGTGGGGAACAGTTCCGCCATGGCGGTCGGCGCGACGGAGGCGTAGCAGCCGAACAGCAGCAGCCCGACGGTCATCACGATCACCAGCGACTCGGGCGTCGAGTTCAGCAGCGTGAACAGCGGCACGATGAGCACCACATAGCCCCCGGCGAAGGCGCACAGCAACGGCTTGCGCCCGATCCGGTCGGACAGAGCGCCGTACAGGGGCAGGACCATGATCATGGCGGACTGCGCGATCACCGACGCCCACAGCGCCGACTCCGCGGGCATGCCGAAGTTGTCCTGTACGTAGCTGGGCAGGTAGACGAGGAAGGTGTAGTAGACGACCGTCGCGCCGACGGTGAATCCGACGACGCGGAGTCCGCTGACCGGATGCCTGCGGAGCACCTCCCAGGTCGGACGGCGCACTCTGAGGTCCCGTCCGGCCAGGAAGGGGCTGGTTTCGTGCAAGGTGCGCCGCAGTTGCAGGCCGTAGACCCCGAACACGGCGCCGATCGCGAACGGCACGCGCCACCCCCATTCGGCCAGGCCGGATTCGCCCAGGACGGTGAAGAGCAGTTCCGCCAGCAAGGTGGCGGTCAGGGGGCCGAGCGTGCCGGTGACGTACGCGAAGCTGGAGTAGAACCCCCGGCGGCCGGGCGGGGCGATCTCGGCGAGATAGGTGGCGGCGGCGGCCATCTCCCCGCCCGTGGACAGCCCCTGCACGATCCTCGCCACCAGCAACAACGCCGGTGCCAGCAGCCCGATCTCCGCGTACGTGGGGCACACCGCCAGGATCAGGCTGCCGCCCGACACCAGGAGCACGGCCAGCGTCATGCCGCCGCGCCGGCCGAACCGGTCGGTGTAGCTGCCGAGCAGGATGCCGCCGAGGGGGCGGAAGAGGAAGCCGATCGCGAAGATCATCATGGTTTTGACCTGGGCGAGCGCGGGGTCGTCCGCGGGGAAGAACTGGCCGGCGAAGAATACGGAGAAGATCGCGTACGCGTTCCAGTCGAACCATTCCAGCGCGTGGCCGATCGTGGCCGCGACGAGGCCGCGGCGCGACATCGGGCGAAAATGGCCGGCGGTGACGGGGGAATGGCGCATTGTGTCAGTATCACGCGCGACGTGGTCTTTCTGGGCGTGATTCGCGACCTGTGCTGGGGTCGTCGGCGTAATAGGGCGATTGGGAAAAAGCGACATTCTGCGATTTATGATGACAATATTGGTTATTATGTGTGACACATATTTGTCACACGGTCGCGAGAATGATGGTTTCGGTGGGTGGCAGTTCTCCGGTGGAGCGTCGTTCGAGAAGGGTGATCCCGGCCGCGAGCTCGCGGAAGGCGACGGCGAGCTCGTTGGCGCCGCGGGTGTCGGCCTCGGCGGCCAGGCAGAGGGTCGCCAGCCGCAGCGTCGTCGCGGTGCCTGAGGTGAGCCGCTCGCGGCGGGTGAACAGCGGCACGGCCGCCGCGCGCAGTCCGTCCGCGATCCGGTGCGCCCACGGAGCCGGCGTGCCCGCGTCGAGCGGCCCGAGGGCGCTCCTGAGCGCCTCGTCCACTGTGTGCAGCCTGCTCATCAGCGTGTCCGGCGGCACGACGTACGGGCCGGCCGGGAGGCTGGTCTGCTTGAGGAACGCCCGGGCGAACTGGGCCGGCCAGTCGGCGGGGGCCGTGTCCAGGCGCAGGACCCGCGCCAGAGCGTGCGACAGCGCGCGTCCCATGACCCGGTCGAGGGCCCGGTCGAAGGCGTGATCGAGGTCGAGCGCGTGATCGAGCACGAGGTCGGGGTCGAGCACGACATCAAGGGCGTCGGCCGCCGTCCACCCGCCACCGGGGTTCGCGGTCCGGGCGTGGGTGAAGGACGCGGCCAGGGTGTCGGCCATGGCGCGGGCGCGGGCGCGGTCACGCTCGTGGTCGAGGCATCGGCTGAGCGCGCGAACGTCGGCCTCCATCTGGTCGAGGCCGGCCGGGTGGGCGAGGCCGAACGCGTCGCCGATCCCTCGTACGTGACTGATGGTCCTGCTCAGGTCGAAGGCGTGGTCGAGAACGTGGTCGAGTGCCGGGTCGAAGACGGGAACGAGGTCGAGGCCGCGGCGCAGCACGCGGACGCCCACGATGGCGCGCAGCAGGAGCAGGCGGACGAAGGTGGGCATGGAGCGGCGGACGTCATCGTTGACATGCCGGATCAGCGTCGCGGCGGCCACCTCGTAGGGCTGCCCGGCGCCGGGAGGCGTCCACAGCCGGGGAGCGCGGTGATCGCCGGGTTCGCTCCAGACGCTCAGCGCCGGCGCCCCGGGGTTGAGCGAGCGCTGAACCACCGGATTCTCGATCTCGTCATGGGTCGGCAGCCGATAGACGGGCTCGTTGCCGGTCACACCGTTGACCCAGTCGACGAAGGCCGCCGCGTCACCCGCGCGTACCCCCGTGATCGGGTGGTCGCCGCACGGCCCGTACGCGATGGGCTCGACCCTGGCCGGGCCATCCGGCTCCGGAGCCCGCGTGTCCAGCACGTACAGCCAGTAGATGCCCGCGGTGATCGGGCGGGCGCAGACGCGTCCGCCGGCGCCGGTCCTGGTCAGGTGGCGCAGATGGTGGGCGACCAGGACGCCGGCCATGAGCCGGCGGCGCTCGGGGTCGGCGTCCGGGGTGAAGGCGGAGCCCAGGAGCCGGTCGAGTCGCGTACGCAGGGCGGGGTCGAGTTCGCTGCCCTCCTCGGCGCAGTCGAAGGCCAGGGACAGCGCGGTGACGGTGCCCGAGGACAGGCAGGCCGCCACGATCGGGTCGGCGTCGGAGCGGGCGGCGTACAGGAGGGTCGTCTCCCGCCACCACACGTCGTCGACGGCGGCGACCAGCACGTCGGGCCGGCCCTTGTCACGGATGTGCGCGGCGGCCAGGTACTCCTGGAAGGTGTGGTGGGCGAAGGAGTAGAGGTCGCTCTCGCGCTCGATGAGCAGGCCGTTCGAGCGGACGTCGCACAGGAGCTCCTCCGCGGTGAGCCGCGTCGCCATGCGGCGCAGGGCCGGCCGGATCTCGGCCAGTACGGCGGTGCTCGGCAGGTCGCGGACGCCGCGTTGCATCATCGCGTGCGCGACCCGGCGCAGCAGCACCTCCTTCTTGTCGCCGCTCAGCTCGAGCGGGAGCTTCTTGGCCTTCTGCCGCCGCCAGAGCATCACCTGGCAGATCTCGCTGTAGAGGCGCTCGCGGCTCTCCGGCAGGGCGCCCGGGTGGCGATGGACGTTGGCGATCATCGTCAGCAGCAGCGGGTTGATCGTCAGCTCGTACAGCTCGGGGGTGTGGTTGAGCCGGTCGAGCAGGTCGTCGGCCGCGGCCTCGGCGAGCCGCCGCGCGTCCTCGCCCGCCTCGCCGTGCTTTTCGACGGCGGTGTACCAGCCCCGGACGAACCGGTTGACCTGCTCGTCGGTGAAACCGCACACCTGGAGGACCGTCGCGCCGTCGACCCGGGCCGACAGGTAGCCCCGCGGCCGTGAGGTGATCGCGTAGTCGTTCTTGGGGTAGCGCCTGATCTGGGTCTCCACCCAGTCGGCGACGCTCCTGCGGTCGTCCTGGCCGGCGATCTCGTCCAGGCCGTCGAGCATGACGACGCAGTCGCCGTCGCGCAGCTTCTCCTCGAACCAGCCGGCCGGCTCCTTGACGCCCGGCTCCACCGTGTTCCGTACGAGCTGCGGCAGCGTGACCGTCGGGGCCGCCACGATCTCGGCGGCGTGGTCGCGCAGGTAGAGCAGGATCGGCACGCTACGCCGCCGTCCCCGCCCGGCCCGGCAGATCTGCTGGGCGGTGTGGCGCAGCAGGGTGCTCTTCCCGCTGCCCGGAACGCCGACGATCGCCAGCACCACGGGGCGCCGGCGGTCGAGGAAGTCGCCGATCGAATGGCGGTCGGTCACCTCGGCGGGCAGCTGGGCGAGCACGTCCTGGCGTACGTCACGCGGCGCCCGATAGGCCAGGCTCACGTCGACGAAGACCTCGTCCAGCTCGGGGGTGTAGTAGCCGATGGTCGGCAAGCCCTTGAGATCGATGTAGCGGAGGCTGCCCAGCAGGGACTCCCGGTAGCGCTTGTCGAACCGGGAGACGCGCCGCCCCACGGCCCGGTCGAGGCTGTCGACGATTCGCTGCCGCCAGCGCTCCACGACCTGCCCGGCGATCTGCCCGGCGAAGAGCGCGAGCGCGAGCAGGCCCTCGTAGAGCACGAGCAGGATGCCGGTGACCACCGGGTCGTCCCAGATCCGCGGTCCCCACGCGGCCACCGCCACCGATGGGGGAACGATGGCCGCCAGGAGCCACCTGACGAGCTTGCCGACCATCCGACCATCGTTCACCGGCGACGGCGGCCACGTCCGGATCTCTACGGAAGGTGATCAGAATCTATCCCCGTGTGACTGGGGGTCGCTTCCATGGCTCAGATGTCGTTCGCCGCCACGTAGCCGAAGGTCATGGCCGGTCCGATGGTCGAGCCGGCGCCGGCGTAGCTGTGTCCCATGACGGCGCCGCTGGCGTTGCCGGCCGCGTACAGCCCGGGAATGACCGAGCCGTCCGCCCGGAGCACCCGCGCCCGCGCGTCCGTACGCATCCCGCCCTTGGTGCCCAGGTCACCTGGGACGATCTTGAACGCGTAGAAGGGCGCCAGCCACAGGGGCGCCAGGCAGGGGTTGGGCTTGACGACGGGGTCGGCGTAGTAGCGGTCGTAGATGCTGTCGCCACGATGGAAGTCGGTGTCCTTGCCGGTCGCCGCGAAACCGTTGAACCGGGTGACGGTGGCGCGCAGCGTCGCCGCCGGGACGCCGATCTTCTGCGCCAGCTGCTCTATCGTCCACGCCTGGAAGGCGGCGCCGCTGTCGTACCAGGACTGGGGGAACGGCAGCAGCGGCGCGATGTCCTTGAACAGGTAGCGGTTGCGGTAGTTCTGGTCGACGATCAGCCAGGCGGGGATGTGCGGTGACGCCGCCGTGTTGCGGTCGTACATGACGTGCACCACGTCGCTGTACGGCGCCGCCTCGTTGACGAAGCGCTCGCCCTTGCCGTTGACCAGGATGCAGCCGGGCAGCGTGCGTTCGGCCAGGCAGAAGTACGGCTCGTCGGGCAGCGGGATCGCCGGTCCCCACCATGCGTCGTCCATCAGGTCCAGCGCGGCCCCGGCGCGTTCGCCCGCCTCGATGCCGTCGCCGGTGTTCTCCTTGGCGCCGACCGTCCAGCCGGTGCCGATGGGCTGCCGCTGGAACTCCGCGCGCATCGCCGCGCTGTGCTCGAACCCGCCCGAACCGACGATGACGCCGCGGCGGGCCTTGATCAGCGTCTGTACGCCGTTCCGCGTCACGACCACGCCGGTGACGCGGCCGCCTTCGACGCGCAGGTCGAGCAGCGGGGTGTTCAGCCATACCGGTACGTTCGCGGCGAGCAGTCCGGCGCGCAGGCTCGCCGCCAGGGACTGGCCCATGGTGAGCGGTTTCTCGCCGCGCAGCGCGGCCGCCGTGCCTCTGGCCAGGCACGCGGCGCTCACTTCCAGGCCCTTCGGGTTGACCAGGCTGAGGTTCAGCCACTTGTAGTCGGCGCTGAAGACGACCAGGCCGGCCGGGGTGGGGATGTACGGCGGGTTCAGGTGGGCGAGTTCGGCGCCGAGGATGTGCCCGTCGATCTGGTCGGGCTCGATGGAGCGGCCGTTCGGCATGCCGCCGGGGTACTCCGGATAGTAGTCGGAGTAACCCTCCATCCACCGGAACCGCAGCGGGCTGTTCCGCATCACGAACGAGATCATGGCCGGGCCGTTGGTCAGGAAGGCCTGCTGTCGCGCTTGGGGCACGGTGTCGCCGACGACGCGGGAGAGATACTGGGCGGCCTTGGCCGGGGTGTCCGGGACTCCGGCGGCCAGGATCACCTCGTTGTTCGGGATCCAGATCCCGGCGCCGGAGCGGGCCGCCGACCCGCCGAACGTCGGCGCCTTCTCGACCACCACGCACTGCAGGCCGCGCTTGGCCGCGGTGAGCGCGGCGGTCATCCCGGCCGCGCCCGACCCGACGACCACCACGTCGTACTCGACGTCGGCGGCGTACGCGGGTGCGCGGCCCAGGGCCGCTTCGGTCATGAGGACGCCGCCGGCGATGGCGGCGCCGCGCAGCAGCGTGCGGCGGCTCGGTCCATCTGTGGGCGTTGCGGGCGTCGAATCGGCCATGGTGGATCGGATCCCTTCAACGTGCGTGCGCTGCGGGCAGCACAGGTGGTCGGAGGAACAACCGTGGTGGCACCTCGCGCCGGTGCGACGCTACGGAAGAGCTGGGGGGTGTGGCCCCCGTCACAGCATGAAGCATGCGCTTGGTTGGGAACGCCTGTCAACAGATTGTGCGGGAGTGGCGATCATCAATGCCGCGGCGGCGTGGCGGCGCATGATCCCGCGGCGTCGGGGCAAAGGCCGTACGGCCCATTGGCAAACATGATTGAGTGAAATTTGACTATTCGTCAGGTACGGGAGGCATCAAGGATGCGGAACGGCCGGACCGGCACGACGATGTTCGCGAGCGCGCTCGCCTTGGCGGTGGCCCTGACCGCCGGATGCACCTCCAGCGGTGGCGCGCGGAACCCGGCGGCCGCCCCCCGATCACAAGGCCCGGTGGCGAAGGTGGCGATCAGCCCCGCGGACGGGACCAAGAAGGTCGCGCCGGACACCGGGGTCAGCGTCAAGGTCACCGACGGCAAGGTCACCCGGCTGGCCGTCGCCGATTCCAAGGGCCGTGAGGTGAGCGGCGCCGTGGGCGCCGACGGGACCTGGCGCCCCAAGTGGCCGTTGCGCCCCTCGACGGCGTACACGGTCAGCGCCCAGGTGACCGGCACGGACGGCAAGGAGGTTACGACGCAGGCGAAATTCACCACGCTGAAGCCGAAGCGCGCGCTGGAGAGCGGCATGTCGCCGCTGGACGGCGAGAAGGTCGGCGTCGGCATGCCCGTCCAGCTGCTGCTGTCGCGGTCGGTGACGGGCAAGGAGGAGCGGGCCGCGATCGAGCGGGCCCTGGTGGTCGAGATGTCCGAGCCGGTCGAGGGCGCGTGGAGCTGGGTGAGCGACCGGGAGGTCCAGTTCCGGCCGCGTGAGTACTGGCCGACCGGGGAGAAGGTCAAGGTCGTCGCGCATCTGGCCGGCGTACGGGCGGGTGAGGGGGTGTGGGGTACCAAGGACCGCAGCCTGAGCTTCACCGTCGGCGCCAAGCACATCACCAAGGTGAACGCCCGCACCCACGAGGCGGAGGTGAGCGACGGGGACAAGGTCGTCAAGACCATCCCGGTCAGCCTGGGCAGACCGGGCGACGACAGCTATTCGGGCACCATGATCGCCCAGGAGAAGGCCGCGGACATCATCATGGACTCCGCGACCACCGGTCACCCGGGCGAATACCGCATCCCTACCAAATGGAACGTCCGGATGACCTACAGCGGCACCTTCTTCCACGCCGCCCCCTGGTCGACCGGCGCGCAGGGCAACTCCAACGTCAGCCACGGCTGCGTCAACGCCAGCCCGGCCAACGCCCGCTGGTTCTTCGAGTTCACCCAGCGGGGTGACATCATCCAGGTCAGCGGTACGTCACGGAAGCTGCGGTTCGGCAACGGCCCGACACCGTGGGCCAAGTCATGGGACGACTGGCTGGCCGGCAGCGCGCTGGGCAAGCCCGTCAACGGGGGCTAGCCGCGTCGGCTTTTCAGGTGATGACCCGCGCATCCGTACGATCGCGCAGGTGCGCGACGCTCACGCCGGGCGCGCTCTCGACCAGCGTCAGGCCCTTGTCGGTGACGTCGAGGACGCCGAGGTCGGTGATGATCCGGTGCACGCACGCCCTGCCGGTGAGCGGCAGCGAGCACTCCTGGACGATCTTGGG
This sequence comes from Nonomuraea sp. NPDC049028, assembly GCF_043197735.1. Classification (NCBI taxonomy): domain Bacteria; kingdom Bacillati; phylum Actinomycetota; class Actinomycetes; order Streptosporangiales; family Streptosporangiaceae; genus Nonomuraea; species Nonomuraea sp. NPDC049028. The sequence goes on along the minus strand of NZ_JBICTR010000004.1, from coordinate 683,377 downwards.
GGATCCGTCCTTGGCGGTGTGATCCATGATCACGAGCACCTTGCGGGCGCCGTGGACCAGATCCATGGCCCCGCCCATGCCCTTGACCAGCTTCCCGGGAACCATCCAGTTGGCCAGATCGCCGCGAGCCGAGACCTGCATGGCGCCCAGCACCGCGACGTCGATGTGGCCGCCGCGGATCATGCCGAACGACAGCGACGAGTCGAAGAACGACGCCCCCCGCCTTACGGTCACCGTCTCCTTGCCCGCGTTGATCAGGTCCGGGTCGATCTCCTCCGGCGTCGGGTAGGGGCCGACGCCGAGGATGCCGTTCTCGGAGTGCAGGATCACGTCCACGTCAGGGGGCAGGAAGGACGGGATGCGCGTGGGCAGTCCGATGCCGAGGTTGACGTAGTCGCCGTCGCGCAGCTCGGCGGCCGCGCGCGCGACCATCTCGTCCCGGGTCCAGCTCATGACGAGGTCCCTTCGGGGGGAGTTGAGGTGGTACGTCGTTCGACGGACTTGGCGGTGGCCTGTTCCGGGGTGAGAGCCACGACGCGGTCGACGAACACGCCGGGCAGGTGGACCTCGTCGGGATCGAGCTCGGTCAGCTCCTCGACCTCGGCGATCGCGATTCGCGCGGCCATCGCGGCCAGCGGGTTGAAGTTCCTGGCGGCCTTGTTGAAGACCAGGTTGCCGTGCCGGTCGCCCTTCGCCGCCCGGACCAGCGCGAAGTCGGTGGTGATGGCGTGCTCCAGGACGTACTGCCGGCCCCCGAACTCGCGGACCTCCTTGGGAGGCGAGGCGAGCGCGACCGACCCGTCGGGCGCGTGGCGCAGCGGCAGGCCGCCCTCGGCGACCGGCGTGCCGACCCCGGCCGGGGTGTAGAAGGCGGGGATGCCGCTGCCGCCCGCGCGCAGCCGCTCGGCCAGACTGCCCTGCGGGGTCAGCTCCACCTCCAGCTCGCCGCCCAGATATTGCCGGGCGAACTCCTTGTTGTCACCGATGTAGGAGGCGGTCACGCGGGCGATCCGCCGATCGGCCAGCAGGGTGCCCAGGCCGCCGCCGTCTACGCCGCAGTTGTTCGACACGACGCTGATGCCGTGCACGCCCGAGTCGTACAGCGCCTGGATCAGCACGTCCGGAATGCCGCAGAGACCGAAGCCGCCGACCGCGAACGACGCGCCGTCCCGCACATCGGCCAGCGCCTCATGGGCGGTGGCCACCACTTTGTCTCTCCGCACGACACTCCGCTTCGTAGTGTTCGCCAGGTGAACTTCAGTTCATTATCCTGGTCGAGTATGCGGAGCCGCATCGCTCCCTGTCAAAGTCCTTGGGGCGGCTTGGGTCGAGGATGGGCGGCTTGAGGCGGGTTGAGGCGCGCGGGTTGAGGCGGATGGGTGGAGGTTGGAGGAGGCAGGTTGGTTGAGGTCGGAGGAGGGCGGATGGAACCGGCGGGCACTCTGGAGCGCGGGCTGGCCGTGCTGCGCGTGCTGGCCGCCGGTCCCAGGCGGCCGATGCGTGCGACGGACCTGGTGCGGGCCACGGGCCTGGCGAGGTCGACGGTCGACCGGATCGTGGCCACGCTCGTCCGGCTCGGCTACGCGCGGGCGGAAGAGCGCGACGTGCTGCTCGCGCCGCGCCTGATGGAGCTGGGGGAGGCGTACCTGACGTGCGGCGGTCTGGGGGCGCTCGATCCGTACGCCGAGCGGCTCGCCGACGAGCTGGACGAGTCGGTGTCGCTGGCCGTACGGGACGGCGACGGGGTCCGCTTCGTCGGGCGCTTCGTCCGCCGGCGAACCATGTCGGTGGCCTTCCGCGTCGGAGACCTGCTGCCCGCCGACCGCTGCGCGGCCGGACTGATCCTGCTCGACCCCGCCGCGCGGTGGGCCGAGGACGACCAGCTCACCGAGCCCGGCCTGGTCGCGGTCGCGGTGCCGGTACGGGACGCGGACGGGACGACGGTCTGCGCGCTGACCGTCGCCAGCCACACCAGCAGGCACACGGCCGCCGGCCTGCGCGACCACGCCCTGCCCAGCCTGCTGAAAACGGCGGCGGACATGGCCGCGCCCCTGACCGACCCGCCACTCCCGCCGCCTGCCCTGCCTCTCCTGGCTGCCCCGTCCGCTCCGCCCGTGCCGAGTGCTGCGGGCGTGGACACGTCTCGTGCCAGGAAGGAGGAGTTGGGCGCGGAGTATCTCCAGTCGCTGGCCCGGGGTCTGGCCGTGCTGGTGTCGCTCGGTTCGGCGCGTGGCGGGCTCACCCTGGCCGCCGCGGCCAAAGCCACCGGTCTGCCGCGGGCCACCGTACGGAGGGCGGTCCAGACTCTCGACCGCCTCGGGTACGTCGCCGCCGACGGCGCGCGTTTCGTCCTGCTGCCCAAGGTGCTGGAATTGGGGTACGCCCACCTGTCGGGCCGGACCTTCGGCGAGATCGTCCAGCCGCACCTGGCGGACCTGGTGGCGCGGGTCCACGAGTCGGCCTCGGTCGCGATGCTGTCCGGGGACGATGTCGTCTATGTGGCGCGGGTGCCGACCGTCGCCATCATGAGCGTCGACATCACCGTGGGCACGCGCTTCCCCGCGTACGCCACCTCGATGGGCCGGGTTCTCCTGGCCGACCTGCCCGGGGAACGGCTGGCCGGGATGCCCTCGCCCCCGCTGACCCGCCACACGCTCACCGCGCCCGCCGACCTGGCGGCAGCCGTACGACAGGCGGCCTTGGACGGGTACGCCCTTGTCGACCAGGAGCTCGAGGAAGGCGTGCGGTCCATCGCGGTGCCGATTCGCGACCGGAGCGGCCGGGCCGTCGCGGCCGTCAATGTGGCCACGCACGCCAGCCGCGCCACCCCCGCCGAGCTGATCCGCGACGTCCTGCCCGCGCTCACCGAGGCCGCCGCACGCATGGAGGCGGACCTGGCCCACACACGCGGCGCCGCGCGTCTTCACTGAACGTCCTCTTCACTGAACGTCCTCTTCACTGAACGTCCTCTTCACTGAACGTTTGCCACCACGATGGTCGGTGGCGCCACGTGAACCCCGGCCCGCCGTGGCCGGCCGGGGCACGTCACCCTCCAGGGCTACTCCAGAAATACTTAGGGGTTAGGAGGTGCCGTTGATCAGGGCCATGGCCAGCTTGGGGCTGAAAGTGCCGGCCGGGATGCCCGCGCCCAGGTTGCAGCTGCCGTCTGAGTCACCCGGGACCTTGACCCAGAAGACGTACTCGGCGCCGCTCGTCTGCTTGGCGGGCGCGGTGCCCAGCTTGCGTCCGGGCGGGTTGCACCAGTTGTCCACGCCGGTCCAAGGGCCGTTGCCGTTGCGGCTGGTGTCGATCACATACTTCTTGGCGCCGACGGTCCCCGAAAGGTAGCCGTTGACCGCGACGGCGTAGCTCTCGGAGTTGGCGGTGGTGATGTAGTTGGAGACGTTCACGGAGAAGCCGCGCGTGTTGGCGATGCCCGACTTGACCAGCAGCGGAGCCATGTCGGCGGCCGGAATCCAGGTGGCGTTGCCCGCGTCGAGGTACACCCAGGCGTTCGGCGCCTGGGCTTTCAGCACCTGGGTCGCGTCCAGCAGCATCTTGTACTGGTCTTCCGGATCCTTGCCGATCTGGGTCACGCAGCCGGCGGCGGCGACGGCGTCGGGCTCCAGTACGACGATCGCGTGCCTGTTGCCGATCGCCTTGGCGAACTCGGTGATCCAGGCGTGATAACCGGCCGCGTCACCCGCGCCGCCGCCCGACTGGTTCGCGCAGGCGTCGCGGTTCGGGATGTTGTACGCCACCAGCATCGGCAGCTTGTCCGCGGCCTGGGCGGCGCCGACGTAGGTGTCCACGGCCAGCGTGAGGTCGGTGAACCAGCCGCCGAACCACTCGAAGATCGGCTTGTTGGCGATGTTCGAGCCGATGGCCGTCGCGTCGCTCGTGCCCTGGTTGGCGGCGACCCACTTGGCGGGGTTCGACTGGTTGTTGACGTACAGGGCCGTGGGCCGGGTCGTCTGCGTCTCCATCAGTGAGACGTTGTCGAAGCGGACTGTCGGGGTGCCGCCGGACCCGCCGAGCTGGAAGGTCACCTCGGCGGCGGTGTTGGTGGCGGACGCGGCCACGAACGGGATGCTGTAGCGCCTGCTGCCCGTCGTGAGCTGGACGGGCGCGGCCAGCGACTGGTTGGAGCTGGGCGTCGCCACGTACTGCACGGTCGTGGTGGCCTTGAAGGCCGTCGTGGAGTACGCGTCGAACGAGAGCGTGTAGCTCTTGCCGGCGTTCAGGGCGGTCGTGGTGGGACTGGACACCATGGCGTCCCACGGGTTGGCGACGACGGACGTCACGTTCACCCGCATTCGGCCGGACTCGGCCGTGATCGTCGTCTGGCCGATCGTCTGCCAAGGGGCCGTCGAGCTGGTGAAGGCGCCGTTGCCGATCAGCTGGGCGGCGGCTGAGGCAGGCGGTGGGACGGCCAGGACAGCGGCCACGACCGCGGTTAACGCTGCGGCGGCTTTTGCTGCGATAAATCGCACTAAATCACCTTTCAGTGGGGTGTGGTGCGCCGAAGGGCTCGGTGGGGTTGGGCGCACCAGGAGAGCGTCGTCGACGGAGGCGCTGGAGGGGGAGGGTCACCACGGCCGGCGCACACGCCGGCCGCACTCGAACAGGCATGCCGGACCTCTCTCGGTGCGGTACCGCGGCGTCGGCGTGATCATTACTGACCACCCTAGATACGGTCAAGGGATTAGGTAGTGGTAAATATCCATCCCATGGGCCCTCTTCTCTCCGGCACAGGTGATGGTCTACCGTTTATGGGAGCGCTCCCAGGCAGTTGAGGCACCGATCGGCACAGGTCAGGTCTGTTCCCAAGAGAGCCGCGACCGCGCACCGGACGCCGAGGTCGCCTGTGGCGGTGGCAACGGCTCAATGGATCGGCCGTTGCGGGCGGGACGATCGAGCCGGTGGTCACGACCTTTAGCGGATTGCGCCGCCGGATCACCTCGGCGGCATCATGGAGAGGGCCGTCAGGGCATGAGTTTTCTCTGGGGCGCGGCGACGTCCAGCTATCAGATCGAGGGCGCGTTCGCGGAGGACGGCCGGGGGACGTCCATCTGGGACACCTTCAGCCGCGTCCCCGGCAAGGTGCGGGGCGCCGAGAACGGCGACGTGGCCTGCGACCACTACCACCGGTACGCCGACGACGTGCGGCTGATGGCGGAGCTGGGGTTGCGGGCGTACCGGTTCTCCGTCGCGTGGCCGCGCATCGTGCCGGAGCGCGGGGTGGTCAACCAGAAGGGTCTCGACTTCTACCGCCGCCTGGTGGACACGCTGCTGGAGCACGGCATCACCCCGTGGCCGACGCTCTACCACTGGGATCTGCCGCAGTACTTGGAGGACGCGGGCGGGTGGCCCAACCGGGACACGGCCTATCGGTTCGCGGAATATGCCGACATTGTGCATACGGCATTGCGCGATCGGGTGGCGAACTGGACGACGTTGAACGAGCCGTGGTGTTCCGGGCTGCTCGGGTACGCCAACGGGGAGCACGCGCCGGGGCGTCAGGAGCCGTCCGAGGCCGTCAAGGCGGTGCACCACCTGCTGCTGGGCCACGGCCTAGCCGTCCCCATCTTGTCCGGAAATATCGGCATCACGTTGAACATGTCGGACGTGACGCCCGCCACGGAGTCGGCGGCGGACGCGGACGCCGCCCGCCGGATAGACGGCATCCAGAACCGGCTGTTCATCGACCCGGTGCTGCGCGGCTCCTACCCCGAGGACGTCATCCGCGACCTGGCGCCCCACAGCGACTTCTCCCACGTCCTGGACGGGGACCTGGCGCTCATCTCCCGGAAGATCGACATGCTCGGGGTCAACTACTACTCGCCCGCCCTGGTGGCGGCCGGCGAGCCCGTACCTTCCGGCAGTACGCCGTGGATCGGCGCGGAGGACGTCCGCTGGGTGGACGGCGGCCGCAAGCGCACCACGATGAACTGGGAGATCGACGAGAACGGCCTGCTGCGCCTCCTCCAGCGGCTACGCAAGGACTACCCGGCCATCGACCTCTACATCACCGAGAACGGCGCGGCCTTCGCCGACGAGGTGAGCGAGGACGGCGCGGTGCACGATCCGGACCGCGTCGACTACCTGGAACGCCACATCAACGCCTGCGCCGAGGCGGTGAACAGTGGCGTCCCGCTCAAGGGCTACTTCGCCTGGTCCCTGCTGGACAACTTCGAGTGGGCCCACGGGTACGGACAGCGGTTCGGCCTCGTACACGTGGACTTCGACACCCAGCGGCGCACCCCGAAGGACTCCGCCCTCTGGTACGCGGCCCGCATCCGAAAGGGCGGCCTGGTGTGAACTGACCACGAGATAGGTTCAGCCGCGTGACCCGTACTTCTCCGTATACGTACGGGCAACGCGCAGGAGCTCGGACTCCATCCACTCGGCGGCGGCCAGCGTACGCGGGAGCAGGTGGCGCTCCGTGGTGGCGGCGCGGAGCAGCAGAGCCGCCGTGATGTCGTGGTCGGGACGGCGGACGACGGTGATCGGATCGCCCGCGCGGATCTCTCCCGGCGCGATCACCCGTAGCAGCGCGCCGGTGCGGCCGACCTCGATGAACCGTTTCATCCAGCCCTGCTCTCCGACCCACCCCGCGAACGTGCGGCAGGGAATCCGGCCGGCGGTCACCTCGACCACCAGGTCGGAGCCCACCTGCCAGCGTTCCCCGATGAGCGCCTCGGTCACGTCCAGCCCGGACGTGGTGAGGTTCTCGCCGAAGGCGCCGTTGGCCAGCGTACGGCCGAGAGCCTGCTCCCAGGCGTCCAGGTCCTCGCGCGCGAACGCGTACACCGCACGGTCACTGCCGCCGTGGAAGCGGCGGTCGCAGACGGCGTCCCCCGCCACGCCGCCGCCCGCCGTGCCCTTGGGGCCGACGGGTGACACCTGGACCGGCCCCGTCACCGGGCGCTTGTCGATGCCCGTCATCCCGCCCGGGGCATCGGTGTAGTCCACGGGCATGGGGCGGCCGACGTTCACCGACAGAAGTCTCATGGCCCCCAAGCTATGCGGAGCGAACACTTTTGGGGCTATCGGTGAAGGAGGGGGGACCGATCCCCCGCGACGGAAGACAGGCGATGACTCGAAGAGCTACGACATGGCCCCGATGACGGAGCGGGCGGAGGACGCCGCGATCATCGAGCGGTCCTTACGGGAGCCGGAGTGCTTCGCCGAGCTGTTCGACCGCTACCACGGTCCGATCCACGGTTATGCCGAGCGGCGGCTCACCCGGCCCCTGGCCGACGACATCGCCGCCGAGACGTTCCTGATCGCGTTCCGCCGGCGCGACACCTACGACCTGTCCCGGCCGGACGCCCGGCCCTGGTTGTACGGGATCGCCTCGAACCTGATCTCCCGCCACCACCGGGCCGAGGTCCGGCAGTACCGCGCGCTGGCCAGGGCCGGGGTCGAGGAGAGCAGCGAGGACCACGCCGACCGGATCGCCGCCTCGCTGGCGGACCGGCCTTGGCTGGCGGCGGCGCTGGCCGAGCTGCCCGCAGCGGAACGCGACGTACTGCTGCTGGTCGCCTGGGCCGACCTGACCTCCGAAGAGGCGGCCAAGGCGCTCGGCGTTCGGGCGGGCACGGTACGGTCCCGGCTCCACCGGGCCCGGACGAAGATCCGCGCCGCGCTGGACCCGGCACTCACCAGGAAGGACAGCTGATCATGAGCGAACATCCGGACGCCGATCTGGACGCCCTGCGCCGGGCCTGGCCCGAGCCCGTCCCGCCGTCCCGTGACACCCGTTCCGCCGCCAGGACCGCGCTCCTTCAGGAGGCGACCGCGGCGCTTCCCCGGCGTGCGCGCCGCTTCCGCCTGCCTCGCGCTGGCGGGCGCGTCCTCGCGGCGGGAGCGCTGGCCGTCGTGATCACGGCGGTCGCGTCCGTCGTCGGGAACCCCGAGGGAGACGCACCGCGCCCGATGGTCCCGGGCCTGGCGCTGCCGGCCGCCAACGCGCAGGTACTGCTCCACAAGGCGGCCGCCGTCGCCCGGGACCGGCCCTTCACCGCGCCCCGCCCGAAGCAATGGATCTACATGGAGACGCGCTACCAGGGTGTCCCCAAGGCCACCTCAGGCGAGGTACAGACCGCGGAGACGCCGCTGGAGAGCAGGGTGGATCGGGCCTGGACACGGGCCGACGGCAAGGTATTGGCCATGTTCGAAGGCGGCAAGCTGGTCCGCTCGCCCACCGGAGGTGGCATGCCCCCCACCGACTTCGCCACGGTCGCGGCGCTGCCAACGGATCCCGATGCGCTCCTGACCTGGCTGTACGGAAACGTGGGCGTTCGCCAGAAGCGGGATGTCACCGCCTACTTGATACTCGGCTCCCTGCTCAACAACAACCTCGTCCCCCCGGCCCAGGAGGCGGCCGTCTACCAGGCGATGGCCAAGATCCCCGGGGTGACGGTGAACCCGGACGCGGTAGACGTCGCAGGACGTCCGGCGCTGGCCGTCGGCTGTGTTGAAGACGGCTGGGTGGGTCACGAGATCCTGCTCGATCGGACCACCTACACGTACCTGGGCGAGCGCGCCGTCGCCATCGCCGACTACGTATCCCCCAACCCGGACATCGTCTTTTCGATCAAGAAGGGGACGATCATGAGCCGCTCCGTCCGCCTCGCCATCGGAATCACCGACAAGCCCGGAGTACGGCCCTGAACGGTGGCACGGCCCGCCCGCGCCGGTGGGCGGCGCCGGCGGCGTCGCTGCTGCTGGTGCTCCCACCGGTGGTGAACCTGGCAGGCGGGCTCACCTGGATCTGGACACCGTCGCTGCCGCTCCCACTGCTCCACCTGCTGACCCGGGCCGGCCTGCTGGACGCGTGGCTGCTGCTGGATCTCCTCGCCGCTTCGGGCATCCTGGGCGGGGCCGCCCTGGCGGCGCTGGCGGCACGGGAGCGGGCCACAGCCGTCCTGCTGATCGCCGCGATCTCGGCGATCAGCCTCGCCGCCGCTGTTGCCGGAGGCGCGTGGCCGCCCACTTGGTACGCCGTGGCGTACGGGGGAGCGCTGGTCCTTCTACGCGTTTCGCGGTGATGGATCACGGGGTGAACGTTTCACCGGCCGCACCGAGCTGACCCGGCAAGACCCGAAGGCTCCGAGCCCGCGCCTTGACGCTCCCCGTACGGCCGAGAAGACTCACCGGCGATCCCCTCAGGTGTTAGCGATAACAGCGAGGTGGCCCATGGCGCGATTCCTCGTCTCTCTTGTGACCATGCTGGTCACGGCGGTGATCGCCTACGCCGCCTCCACGTTCGGCTCCCGCAACTCGGCGATCTTCCTGGCCACCAGTGCCACCGGCGCCTCGGGTACGTGGGCCAACCAGGGCCTGGTCATCTCCACCACCTCCGCCAGCAGCTACAACGCGATCGACCCCAACCTGGTCACGGACGCCGCCGGCAACTGGTGGCTGTCCTTCGGCTCGTTCTGGAACGGCATCAAGCTGATCCCGCTCAACTCCTCGGCCGGGCTGCGGAGCGGGAGCGTGCTCTACTCGATCGCGCAGCGCACCGGCGCTAGCACGGCCGTGGAGGCGCCGTTCATCTTCCGGCACGGGTCGTACTACTACCTGTGGCATCAGGCGGTGATCACGGACAGCGACGCCGACGTCCTGTTCTACCACTACGCCGACAACGGCGCCTTGCTGCTGGGCATCAACCTCATCGCCTACGACGGCGCGGGCTGGCCCTACGTCTACTGATCAGGTCCGAAAGGAGCAGGCATGCTTCCCGCGCGAAGGCGCTCCCTCTCTCTCGTGATCGCCGTGGTCCTCGCCCTGACCGGGACCATGAACGTCAGTACCGCCTCAGCCGCCGCGGCCAGGCAGGTGGAGAACCTGGATCGCGGCCTGATCAGCGTCCATTCCGGCAGCGGCAACCTGGTGTCCTGGCGGCTGCTCGGCAGCGAGAGCATGAGCACGGGATTCAACGTCTACCGCGGCTCGACCCTGCTGACCTCGTCGCCCATCACGAGCTCGACGAACTACCTGGACTCCGGCGCCGCGGCGACGTCCACCTACACCGTGCGCGCCGTGGTCGGCGGGGTGGAGCAGGCGCCCTCCGCGGCGGCGACGCAGTTCGCCAACGGGTACCTGGACGTCCCGATCCAGCGGCCCGCCGGCGGCACCACGCCGGACGGGGTCGCCTACACCTACAGCGCGAACGACGCGAGCGTGGGCGATCTGGACGGTGACGGCCGCTACGAGTTCGTGCTCAAGTGGGATCCGTCCAACGCCAAGGACAACTCCCAGTCCGGCTACACCGGCAACGTGTACGTGGACGCGTACCGGCTGAACGGGACAAGGCTGTGGCGCATCGACCTGGGCCGCAACATCCGCGCGGGGGCGCACTACACCCAGTTCCAGGTGTACGACTACGACGGGGACGGCAGGGCCGAGGTCGCGATGAAGACCGCCGACGGGAGTGTCGACGGCACCGGCCGGGTCATCGGCTCCGCGTCCGCGGACTACCGGAACTCCTCCGGATACGTCCTGTCCGGGCCGGAATTCCTGACCATGTTCAACGGTCAGACCGGGGCGGCCATGTCCACCGTCAACTACAACCCGCCGCGCGGGACCGTGTCCAGCTGGGGCGACTCCTACGGCAACCGGGTCGACCGGTTCCTGGCCGGTACGGCGTACCTGGACGGGCAGCGGCCCAGCCTGATCATGGCGCGGGGTTACTACACGCGTACGGTGATCGCCGCGTGGGACTTCCGAAGCGGCGCGCTGACCCAGCGGTGGACGTTCGACTCCAACGTGTCCGGCTCCCAGTACGAGGGGCAGGGCAACCACCAGCTGTCGATCGCGGACGCCGACGCCGACGGCCGGGACGAGATCATCTACGGCTCGGAGGCGATCGACGACAACGGGAGCCCGCTGTGGAACACCCGGCTGTTCCACGGTGACGCGCTGCACGTCGGCGACCTGATCCCGGCCCGCTCCGGCCTCGAGGTGTTCAAGCCGCACGAGAACACCAACCAGCCGGCCACCTCCATGGTCGACGCCCGGACCGGCGCCGTCATCTGGACGAACCCCTCCTGCGGGTGCGACAACGGGCGCGGCGTGTCCGACGACGTGTACGCGGGCAGCGCGGGCGCCGAATCGTGGTCGTCGGCCGTCTCCGGGATCTTCAACACCTCCGGCGCGAACATCGGCCGCAAGCCCGGCTCGACCAACTTCCTCATCTGGTGGGACGCCGACCCGGTCCGCGAGCTGCTCGACGGCACGCACATCGACAAGTACGGCACCGGCGCCGACACCCGCCTGCTCACCGGTTCGGGCGTGCACGCCAACAACGGCACCAAGTCGACCCCGTCCCTGTCCGCCGACCTGTTCGGTGACTGGCGCGAGGAGGTCGTCTGGCCGACGACGTCGGAGACGGCGCTGCGGATCTACAGCACCCCCACCGTGACGACCCGGCGGCTGTGGACCCTCATGCACGACCCGATGTACCGGGTGGCGATCGCCTGGCAGAACACCGCCTACAACCAGCCGCCGCACCCGAGCTACTTCATCGGCAACGGCATGCCCACCCCGGCCCAGCCGAACGTCTACGTGCGCTAGATCGTTATGACATCAGCCGCTTTCGCGCCGTACTTCGGGTGCGGGCGGCAACCGTTGGGCCGCGGTCCGTTCCCGGTCGACCCGGTCCGCGACCTCAGTAAGGCGCGCACAGATGTGCTCGAGCCTCTCATGGGCTTGATTTCGCTCCGCGATGATCGCTGCCAGCAGCAGGGCGGTCAGCGACGCGGCCCCGTTGAACGCTTGCAGAGTGACCATGTTGAGGAAGAGGCCGTGCTCGGCGAACGGGCCCGAACCTTGCGCGGCCGCGACGATCGCGACCGTCGACACGATCAGCGCGCATGCCGCGGCGCCCGCCAGCTGGAAACGCAGGGCGGCCCAGATCAGGAACGGGAAGACGAGGAAGAGCAGGTTGATGGAGCTCACCGTTGCCACCACCGTGACGAGGAGCGTGCCCACGGCCAAGGCCACAGCCTCGCCCCAACGGGACAGACGAGCGTCCCACGGAGTCCGGGATGTGCGCAGCACCAGCAGGATGGGCGTTACTACGAGCACGCCCATCGCGTCGCCCGTCCACCACACCGACCACGTCGGCCAGAAGTCACCGCTTCGCAGTGCGCCGGCGAGCAGGAGCACGCCACTGCCCACCGTCGAGCTGATCAGCATCGCGGTCAAGGCGCCGAGGAAGACCAGCGCCAGCGCGTCCCGCAACCGATCCAGCTCGATGCAGAAACGCGCGCGAACGAGCAGGAGGTAAGCGCACACCGGAGCGAAGGTGTTCCCCACGGAGATCGCCGCGACCGCGAGCAACGACGGTCCGAGCATCAGGTTGACCAGGAACGCACCGAGAGTGATCCCGGGCCAGACTCGGATGCCCATGAGAAGCAGACAGGCCAGCGCGATGCCCGTCGGCGGCCAGAGCGGCGTGACCTGCCCGCCGACCAGCTCCTGCGCCAACCCCACCTTCGCAGCTGCGAAATAGGCGCCTGCGACGGCAAGCATCCGCAAGCCGTTCACGGCATATGAGCGGGGCCGAATGTTGTTCAGCACGCCGCCTCACTCCCTCTCACCTGCGAAAACTGCCCCCATGACATTCTGCTACGGGATGGGCCCGCGGTCACCGGCCGCTGGACGGGCTCTCGCGCACGCGACGTGCGGCGCGGGCCCGCCGGGGTTTCCGGCGCGAGCTGGCCTGCAACTTCCGCGGCAGCCGAGGTAAACCCCAGGTAGATGCGTAACGGCCGATCCCGGAGTTAGCGTGGCGGATGCCCATCAGCGCCGCATCACTCGTCCGGCGAGTGTCCGCGGTCAACCCCCTGCTCCTCGACGGCGCCCTGGCCCTGGCGCTGGTCGTCGGGACCTGGCTGTGGGAGATGTACGACCCGGGCAAGGGGCGGCCCCCGGACACGTTGTCCCTGTCCCTGACCGTGCTGGTGAACGCGCCGGTGGCACTGCGCAGGCGGGCGCCGGTCGCCGTCCTGCTGGTCTCCACCGGGGCGGCGCTGGTCTACCACATGCTGGGCTACCACCTCGGGCTCAACAGCATGGGGCCGCTGGTGACGCTCTACACCGTCGCCGCCCACCGGTCCTGGGCGTTCACCCTGGCCGGGGCGGCGCTGATCGTGACGGAGTGGACGCAGGCCTCGGTCCGCCAGCCCGACGTCGCGCTGTGGTCGGCGTTAGGGCAGTCGCTCCTGGTGGCGGCCTACACCGTGGGCGCGGGCACGAGCACGCGGTTGCTGGCCGAACGTACCCGGCAGCTCGCCGTGCTGGCCGACCAGCTCCACCGGGAGCAGGACGCCGCCGCCCGCCGCGCCGTCACCCACGAACGGGTACGGATCGCCCGCGAGCTGCACGACGTCGTCGCCCATCACATGTCGGTGATCTCCGTCCAGGCGGGGCTCGGCCGCTACGTCGCCCTGTCCGACCCGGCCACCGCGCACGCCACGCTGGGGGTCATCGCCGGCACCAGCCACGAGGCGCTGGCCGAGATGCGGCGGCTGCTGTCGATCCTGCGGATCGAGGCCGACGACGAGGACGACGGGCTCTACTCCACCGCCCCCGGCCTGCAGAGCCTCGAACCCCTGGCGGAGCGGATCCGCGCGGCCGGTCTGCCGCTCACGGTGATCGTCGAGGGTGAGGTCAGGCCGCTGCCGCCCGGCCTGGACATGTGCGCCTACCGCATCGTCCAGGAGTCCCTGACCAACGTGCTGAAGCACGCCGGTCGCGCCCGGGTGGAGATCCGGGTGACGTACGGCCCCGCCACGCTGGCCCTTCGCGTGACCAACGACGGCGCCGCGGCCACCGGGAGCTCCCGTTCTCGTGGGCACGGATTGATCGGCATGACCGAACGTGTCAGGCTTTATCAGGGAACGATCAACGCAGGGCCGCTGCCGCTGGGCGGATTCGAGGTGCTGGCGATCTTCCCGCTGTCCCCGCCCGACGATCAGCCTCAAGAAGCGAGCTCATGATCAGAGTGCTCGTGGTCGACGATCAGGTGCTCATCCGTGCCGGTCTGGCCGCGCTGCTGCGCGCGGCGGGCCTGGAGGTGGTGGGCGAGGCCGCCGACGGTGAGGAGGCGGTGCGCCTGGCCGCCGCGGTCAAGCCCGAGGTGATCCTGATGGACATCCGGATGCCGGGCATCAACGGCATCACGGCCACCGAGCGGATCCTGGCCGCCGCCGAGGGGACGCCGCCCAAGGTGCTCATCCTCACCACGTTCGACCTGGACGAGTACGTCTTCAACGCGCTGCGGCTGGGCGCCAGCGGCTTCCTGCTCAAGGACACGCCGCCCGAACGCCTGATCGCCGCCATCCACACGGTCGTCTCCGGCGACATCCTGCTGGCCCCGGTCGCCACCAAGCGGCTGATCGAGGCGTTCGTCGACCCGCCGCCGGCCGTCGAGACCCCGCCACCGGCCCTCGACCGCCTGACCAGCCGTGAGACCGAGGTGCTCGGCCTGGTCGGGCACGCCCTGTCCAACAAGGAGATCGCCGAGCGGCTGTCGGTGAGCGAGGGCACCGTCAAGACCCACCTCAACCGCCTGATGGCCAAGCTGGGACTGACCAGCCGCGCCCAGGTGATCGTCTTGTCCTACGACTGCGGCCTGGTCAGACCAGCCTCCCGGTAGCCCTGGTAATCTCCGAACCGCCCATTCGGGATAAGACCGTTCAGGGATAAGTCCGTTCGGGGATAAGAAGGGGACGGAGTCCATGAAGATCGCCGTAGACGACCTCTCCGGTCCGGAGATCGCCGCGTTCCTCGACGAACATCTCCAGCAGATGCGGTCGATCACGCCGCTGGAGAGCAAGCACGCCCTCGACCTTGACGCGCTCCGCGCGCCCGAGGTGACGTTCTGGACGGTCGTCGACGGAGACACCCTGGTCGGCTGTGGCGCGATCAAGCGGCTGGACGCCGAACACGCCGAGGTGAAGTCGATGCGCACCCGGCCGGTGCGCCGGCGCAGCGGGGTGGCGTCCCTGCTGCTGGGGCACATCATCGCCGAGGCCACGCGCATGGGCTTCACCCGGCTCAGCCTCGAGACCGGCTCCGACGAGTTCTTCCTGCCGGCGAGGAAGCTGTACGAGAAGTTTGGGTTCGCGTACTGCGAGCCGTTCGCGGACTACCGGCCCGACCCGAACAGCGCGTTCATGACAAGGACGCTGTAAGCATCCCCCGGGGCCGCCGACCGGTTTTCGGTGGCGGCCCGGGATCGTCGCGGTCAAGCGGGGCTGGTGGTGCCCAGGAAGTAGTACTCGCCGATCGGGGTGGTGGGGACGACGATGGAGTCGCTGACGCTGACCACCCACCGGTAGGTGCCCGCGGGCTGGCTGGTGGTCAAGGACTTGACGGTGGTGCCGGTGCTGGTGGTCGCCACCTCCACCCAGGACGGGATGCCGAAGGGCCCGCAGCAGGTGTACCTCTCCAGGCTGAGCCGCATACGCGCGGTGCCGGGTCCATCCATGCAGGCGGTGTGCGTGCCGGCGCCGGCGGAGGTGAAGCCGTTCGGCGGGTAGATCCCGGCGTCGGGGATGAGGTTGCCGAAGGTGCCCTGGTGGGCCGTCAGCTCGTTGAAGTGGTGGTTCGGGTGGCCCGCGCACTGGGTGCTCACGGTGGACAGCGTGAGCCCGTACGCGGTGAGGATCTCGTTGACCGGCTGGAAGAAGGTGGTGCCGCCGGCGCTGCAGTTGCCCGAGCCGCCGGAGGTGACGCCCTGCGCCTGGTAGCCGGAGATGAACGGGCCGCCGGAGTCGCCGGGCTCGGCGCACACGTTCGTCCGTACGACCTGGAAGATCGTCCCCTGGGAGTAGGTCACGCTGGTGTTCCGCTCCTGGATGGTGCCGCAGTGCCAGTGCGTGGTGGAGCCCGACCGGCACACGGCCGATCCGACCGGCGCCTCGGCGGAGCCGAAGACCGGCACCATCTCGGTGCCGTAGGGGTTGACCGCCGGGCGCGCGGTCCACTGCGAGTTGACCGCGACCCAGGAGTAGTCGTCCCCGGGGAACGAGGACCCCTGGAACGTGCCCTGGCTCTGCCCCCCGGAGCCGGAGGTGGTCAGTCCGGGAGTGCCGCAGTGACCGGCCGTGACGAAGCCCTGGGTGCTGCCCTGGGTCACCGGGAAGCCGATCGAGCAGCGTGTGCCGCCGGAGATGTAGTAGGCGTCGCCGCCGCGCAGGTTCTGGAAGGTGACGGGCCGCTCGGTGATGGTCTCGATCCGTACGGCGGCGCGGTCCACGCCGCTCGCGGCCACGAACGCCTCACCGGCGGCGGTGTCCAATGCCTGCACCACGACGGTGTTGGCCCGCTCGTCCACGAACCAGACCGGGACCTTTCGCCCTGTGCCTTTGTCGGCGGTGATGTCCAGGGTGCCCTTGATCGAGGTGAGTGTGGCCAGCGACCGGGTGACGACCTTCGCCTGGGCCCCCGCGCTGGTGACGGCGGTGGTCGCGGCGGCGTCGGTGGTGGCCACCACCAGCGTGCCCTCCTGGTTCACCCAGGATCCGGCGTAGCGGTCCTTGAGCTTGGCGCGCAGCTTGGGCTGGAGGCGGCGGGCCTGTTCCTCGTTGCCCAGGCGGGTGATCACCTGCTCGCGGGTGAGGCCCAGGTCGCGCCGCATCGCGTCGAGCACCTCCGGCGGCGGGTCCACCGTGGCCGCCTGTACAGCCTCTCTGGGGACGGCCGGCGCGGGGGCGGCCGTGGCGGGGGTCGCGGTGAGTGCGAGAGCGATGATCGCGAGCACCGCGCCCGCCGCCGACGGGCGGTAAGGGATCATGGAAGCTCCTCGGATCGGGGGGTGCCGTCACGGTATGACGGGGCCGATCAGCGAGGGGCATACCATCCGCGCATATCGCGGCGCTATGGGAACGGGCCCCGCGGCAATCGCCGCGAGGCCCAGCTCCACCGGTCGTCGTCCGGTTCACGATCGGTTGCGGAAAGCGTGCTCAGTTCACGATCGGCTGAGGGAACGCGCTCAGCTGGGGATCGGGTACGGGAACGCGCTCGTCACGCCGATCTTGTCGTACTCCATCTTCGAGGTGTCGAAGCCGTCCGCCCAGTTGGCGTTGGTGACCTCGTTGCACTTGTACGCCTGGTACTTGTCGTCGCTGACCTTGCCCACCTCGACGTTGGAGATGGCGAAGCCGCATCCTCCCGCGTCCATGTGCACGCCGCGGGTGCCGGAGTCCGGCATCTGCCCGGCGGGGTCGTTGAGGACGTCGCCGATCACCATCTGCGTGACGTAGTTGTCGATCGGGTGCGGCTCGACGTTGTGCACGCCGTAGGTGTAGAAGGCGCCCATGTCGCCGCTGTCGAGGCCGGTCTCCTCCAGGCGGATGTAGGAGAACTTGTTGTTGCGGGCGTAGTTGTCCTCGTTCTTGATCTCGGGGCGGACCTCAAGGCTGATGCCGTAGCGGGCGCTGTGCTTGACGACGATGTTGCTGACGGTGTTGTTGCCCGTGCTCATCAGCTCGATGCCGGCCGCGTCGCCGGGGACCAGCTCGCCGACGTGGTAGATGTAGTTATTCGTGATCGTGTGATGTCCGGAGATATCACCTTCGCCGGGGTAGCCGCCCTCCACCTTGATGCCGTCGCCGCCGAGGTTGTCCAGCAGGCTGTCCGACACCTTGACCCGCTCGTTGGCGAAGAGCAGGAAGACGCCCGTGAAGCCGCTGTCGGACAGGTGCAGCCTGGTCAGGTCGATGTCGCGGGAGTTCGTCACGGTGATCATGCCGAACCTGTTGCGCGGCATCTCGATCTGCCGGTCGTAGATCGGGTACTTGTGCTCGTAGCCCGAGTCGCCCGGGGCGTTCCAGGCATAGCGATACCAGTCGACGAAGTCGGAGTACTGCAGTTGCAGCCCGTCGAAGGCGAGGTTCTGGACGCGCCGGTCGGGGGACGACCCGGCCAGCGAGATGATCGTCTTGACCGTGGGCGCCATGACCTTGTCGATCGAGCCCTTGGGCCAGTAATAGACCTCGCTGTTGGCGAAGTCGAAGTAATACTCGCCCGGCTGGTCCAGGAAGCGCAGCGTGTTCTGCAGGAAGTAGCGCGAGCCGCTGCGGCTGTTGACGAGGGTGAAGCGGGCGTCGTGGTTGAGCGTGAAGAAGTTCTTGCGGAAGTCGGCCCCGCCGAGTGGCACGGTGTCGGTGAACCAGCTCCACGAACCGCCGGACCAGACGACCATCTGGGCGTTCTTGTCGAAGTCGGCGTCCCACTCCTTCGGGATGTCCTTGGCGTCGAAGAAGAGCCAGTTGTGCACGGCCTGGTATTCCGCCTCGGGCGTCACCGAGAACAGATACGGCGACCACAGGTCGTCGCTGGTCCTGTTCGGGTAGCGGGCGGTCGTGGCGCGCTTGCCGTCCTCGAAGAGGGTGTAGAAGTTGCGGTCGACCTTGGTCTTGTAGATGGTGTCGTTGTACTTCTGCCAGCCGGTCAGCGGCTTGGCGCCGAGCAGCCTGGCCTTGCCGGGGCCGTCGGCGCTGCGGTAGGTGATCTTGTGGCCGTTCTCGCCGGAGTCGGCCTCGGTGAAGGTGATCGTCTTGTCGACGACGTAGTCACCGGTCTTGACGTTGACCACGATGTCGCACTTCTGGTGCTTCTTCTTGGTTCGCAGCTGGTCGCGGGCCTGCTCGATGGACTTCCACGGGCGCTGGGCACTGCCGTCGGCCCGGTCGCCGCCCGTGGGGGAGACGTAGTAGTCACACGTGGCCTTCTCCGCCGCCGTCGCTGGTGCGGTCAAGCTGCCTAGCAATAAGACGACCGCACCCAAGGACCTGAGGATCACTGGCTCTCCTTTGCTTCCCGCCACTGCTCGTACTCGGCGCGGGTTTGGGGGGTTAGGGGGTAGTAGTCCGACAGGGCGCCGCCGTCCTCGATGCGGGCGCGGCTGTAGCGCTCCCACTGCTCGTGTTCGGCGGCGGCTTCGATCACCGACTCGGCCCGGCGGCGCGGTACCACCACGGCGCCGTCGTCGTCGGCGACGAGCAGATCACCGGGGAGCGCGAGCGCCCCGCCGACGGCGACCGGCACGTCATAGGCCCACGGGAACAGCTCCGCCTGCGAGGCGTAGTGCGGGGTCGCGCCCGTGGACCAGATCGGCACGTCCAGCTCGGCGACCCGGGGCAGGTCCCTGATGCGGCCGTCCACGACGATGCCCGCGCCGCCCTTGCGCTTGAAGTAGCGGACCAGCATGTCGCCGAAGCAGCCGGTGTAGGCGCTGCCGTACGCCTGGACGACGAGCACGTCGCCGGGCCGCACCTCCTCCAGGACCGCCCACAGCGCGGTGTGCCGCTCGACGTACTCCTGGCCGAGGCCCGAAGCGATGTCCTCGCGTTGCGGCATGAACTGCAGCGTCCGGACCCGGCCGGCGATCTTCTGCCCCCGCGCCAGCGGGAGCGGTCCCTCGACGAAGGTCCGCCGGATGCCCTGGGCGTGCAGTTTCGCGCAGGCGGTGGCCGAGCTGATCCGGGACAGCCCGGCCACGAGGGCGGGATCGGGTTCGGCGGGCAGCGGCCCGCGAACGGGAAGGTCCCAGATGGGGTCGTCCATGAAACTCCTCGGTAGAAGGGCTCGGTGCGGCTCGGGGTAGGGCCCGTGACTCGATAGGGCTCGGTACGGCTCGGGGTGGGGCCCGTGACTCGGTAGGGCCCGGGGATGGGCCCGGCCTCGGTCTCGATACGGCGAGAGGCTTGATACGGCGAGAGGCTTGATACGGCGAGAGGCTTGATACGGCGAGAGGCTTGATACGGCGAGAGGCTTGATACGGCGAGAGGTGCGGGTCAGTAGTGCTGGTGCGACGGGGTGCGGACGCGCGCCGTCGTGTGCAGGTCGAGCCGGATGCGGCGCCCGGGCGGCAGCTCCACCAGCAGCCGCGGACCGCCCACCGCCACCTCCCGCTCGGCCTCAATGATCGGGGGCGCGGTGTAGGAGCGCGGATCGCCCGGATAGCCGGGCTCGGCCCCGGTCACCACCGCCCGGTCGATGTCGTGCTCGCCGAACGCGCCCGCCTGCACCACGACCCGGCGGGTCCGGCTCAGTCCGAGGTTCACCAGCTCGACGCGGACGCCGTCGGGACGTACCGAGTCGACCAGCGCGGCCACGTCGGCGGGCAGGCCGGGGCGGTGGCGGTCGGCGTCGAAGTAGGCCAGCCGCGTCGGCAGCAGCCCGCCGTTGTAGAGGACCTGCGGCGTGCCCGTGACCAGCTGCAGCAGCGCCTCGGTGAGCACCGGGTTGAGCCGCTGCCAGTGGTGCACGTGGACGGTGGCCAGGTCGGCGTGGTCGGCGTCGATGAGCGCCATCCGCCGCTGCACCTGGCCGAGCGCGGTGGCCAGCATGGCCTCGGGGAAGCCGGGGTTGGCGCCGCGCAGGTACTCCAGCCAGGGTGCCTCGTGCCCGGCCTCCTCCTTGTTGCGGAACGGGTGCACCGTGGTCCAGTCATAGCCCGAGGCCGCGCGCAGCCGGTCCAGCCGGTCGGCGTCCTCGGCGGCCCGGCTCGCCTGCCACAGCCAGACGGGCAGGCCGAGCTGCGGCGGCTGGAAGTCGAACCAGCCGCCGTCGTCGTGCCGGTTGGGCACCAGCATGGTCGGCTGCCCGGCCTCCTCGCCCAGCTCGGCCAGCCAGCGGTCGCTGGTGCTCATCTCCGTGCCGGTCACGCTCGCCTGCCTGGCGTGGGCGTACACGCTCTCCAGGGGGTCGCGGCCGATGGCGAGCGTGGCGTCGTCGCCGGTCAGCAGGTGGGCGTTGACGGCGGCGACGGCCGCGGCGGCGCCGACGCTGTAGAGGCCGTGCGGCCACTGCCAGCCGTAGTTGCCGCCGTACCACCGGCCGCCGTGCAGCTCGCCGACCTTGCCCGACGGGCCGACGTTGTCGGGGAGTACGCCGTCGTTGGCGGTGGCCCGCTCCTGCCAGGCGCCGATGTAGCGCAGCGCCCAGTCGCGGTAGCGGTCGTCGCCGTCGTACAGCCAGGCGTTGACGGCCAGGCTGGTGGCGGCCAGGTTGACCGCCACGTCGCCGCGGCCGATCCGCTCGCTCATCGCGGCGCCCATGCGGGCGGCGTTGCCGGGGTCGGCCAGGTCCGCCCAGGTCGTGATCCCGGGCAGGTCGCGCAGCGGCAGGCCGTACGGTCGCATGCTGGTCAGGCCCGCGTGGTAGGAGGCCCACTCCCGCTGCATGCCGTAGCGGGGGCCGCCCGCGCCGTTGTGCGGGGCCCGGATGAGGTCGAGATCGGCGTCGTAGTTGGCGGAGCCGGGCAGGTAGAGCTCGGCGAACCGCCGGGCCCGCTCGCGATAGCGCTCGTCGCGCGGGTCTGCGGCGCAGATGCCATAGAACAGCAGCAGCGACTCGCCCTGGTGGAACCAGTCGTAACCGCGCTCGAACTCGTCCACCAGGTAACCCAGCTCGGTGAGCTGCGCGGTCACGCCCTCCCAGTGGTGCTTGGCCGCGTCGAGCAGGTCGTCGGCGCCGCCGAGCTGGTAGAGCGCCGGCCAGTTGAAGAACGCCTCGTAGAAGTCGTCGGCGCCGTCCCGGTCCTCGGTGGTGCCGTGGTAGATGAGCCGTCCGTCGGGCCCGCAGTAGCGGGCGGCGAAGGCCCGCCACGCCTCGTCGAGGGCGTCGAACAGCCTGCGTTCGAGCACCGCCCAGGCGGGCGGCGCGCCAAGAGGGACAGTCGCGGTGATCTCCCGCATGTCAACCTTTCGTGGCCCCGGCGGTGAGGCCGCTGATGATGTGCCGTTGCATGAAGACGAAGAAGACCAGGAGCGGGGCGATGGCCAGCAGCAGTGTCGGGAAGACCACCGTGTAGTCGGTGGAGTACTGGCTGACCGCCGCGTAGACGCCGGTGGTCACCGTGTACAGGCCGCTGCCGGGGCCCAGGATGATCTGCGGGTTCACGAAGTCGTTCCACACCGAGAAGGTGTTGAGGATGACCATCGTGGCGACCGCGGGCCGCATCAGCGGGAAGACGATCTGCCAGAACGTCCGCAGCCGCCCGGCCCCGTCCACCGCCGCCGCCTGGTCGAGCACGGCGGGGACGGTGGCGATGTAACCGGCGTACAGGAAGATCGAGAACGGCAGCGTGAGCACCGTCTCGAACAGCACGAACCCGCGGATCGTGCCCATCAGCCCGAGCGTCTTGAGTACGTAGACCACCGGGATGACCAGCACCTGCCCCGGGATGAACGTGCCGGCCAGGAAGAACAGCATCAGCACCCGGAAGCGGCGCTTCGGGCTGCGCGCGATCACGTAGGCCGCGGGCGCGGCCAGCACCACCGAGAGCAGGTTGACCGCCACCACGAACAGCAGCGTGACCGCGTACCCCTTGACCACGTTGAACTGCGGGTTCGTCAGCGCCCTGCCCAGAGGCTCCAGCGTGAGGCCCCCCAGGCCGAACGGGTTGCCCAGGATGTCCTGCTGACCCTTGAACGCGTTGACGGTCAGCACGTACAGGGGGATGAGCATGAAGGCGACGGTCGCCCAGAGGAAGGGCTTTCTCACTGGTGCACCGCCAGCTCGCCGCGCCTGCGCAGCCGGGTCACCACGAACGCCAGCGCCGCCGTCACCAGCATCAGCAGCACCGACTGCGCCGAGCCGAAGCCGAGGCGGGCGTCGTGGAAGGAGTTCCACAGGATGAGGTAGGCGACGGTCTGCGTCTGACCGGCCGGGCCGCCCGCCGTCAGCGACACCACAAGGTCGTACGTCTTGAGCAGCGTCACCAGCGACAGCACGATGTTGACCGTCACGGACGGGCCCAGGGCGGGCAGCGTCACGTTCCTGAACACCTGCCA
Source organism: Nonomuraea sp. NPDC049028 (assembly GCF_043197735.1). Lineage (NCBI taxonomy): Bacteria > Bacillati > Actinomycetota > Actinomycetes > Streptosporangiales > Streptosporangiaceae > Nonomuraea > Nonomuraea sp. NPDC049028. The sequence goes on along the minus strand of NZ_JBICTR010000004.1, from coordinate 660,557 downwards.
GCGGGTCGCGCCGTCGATGCGCGCCGCCTCGATCAGCGAGTGCGGCACGGCCTGCAGCCCGGCCAGGTACAGCACGACGTTGACGCCGAACCCCGCCCACACCAGCACCGCGATCATGGTGATCGTGGCCCACGTCGGATCGGACAGGAACGGCAGCACCTCGCCGCCCCAGGTGGTCACCAGGTTGTTGACCGCGCCGGTGGTGCCGAGGATCGCCGACCAGAGGAAGCCGACCACGAGGGCGCTGAGCACGTGCGGGTAGAACAGCACGATCCGGAAGAACGTGTTCGCCCTGGAGACGCCGTTCACCAGGAGGGCGAAGCCGAGGCCCAGGAGGTTGAGCCCGGCCGTGCCCGCCGCCGCGACCAGCAGGGTGACCAGGGCGGCGCGGCGCAGCTCGGGGTCGTCCAGGAGGTTGACGTAGTTGGCGGCGCCGACGAAGGCGGGGTTGGCGCTGAAGCCGTCCCAGTCGGTCAGGCTCAGGTAGAGGGCCAGGCCGACCGGGATGATCAGCATCACGGTGTAGAGGACGGTGGCGGGGGCGACCATGATCGCGGTGGCCCATCCGTCGCGGCTCCTGGGCTTGCGCCGCACGACCGTGGCGGTGACGACGGGTGCTTCTTGGGTGAGCGTCATGAACGGCCGGCCAGCCAGCGGTCCACGCCCTCGGCCACTTCCTTGGGCGACTTGCCCACGTACAGGCCCTGGACCTCGGTGTTCCAGGCGGCGTTGAAGCCCTTGGGCAGGGTCGCGTCCCCGTACCCCTCACCCTGCGGGACCCCGGAGGGGGCGCCGTCGAGGATCTGCTGCACCTGCTTCTCCAGCGGGGTGAACTCGCGCTCCACGCCGCTGCGGAAGTTGCCGTCCTGCTTGAGCTGGCTCTTGACCGCCGCCGGGTCGGTGACGAGCCACTTCACCAGCTTGACCGCCGCGTCCTTCTGCGGGGTGGACTTGAGGATCATGTACGGGGCCGCCATCGTGGCGCCCTGGGGGCCCGGGTAGCTCAGGCCCTTGTCGACCGGGGCGGGGAAGACGCCGACTTCGAAGTCCTTCTTGGACTTGGCCTCGGCGGCGGTGAACCAGCTGCCCATGACGTACATCGCCGACTTGCCGGACAGGAAGGCGGTCTCGGCGTCGGCGTACTTCATGCCCAGGGCGTTCTTGTCGACGTAGCCCTTGTCGATCCAGGTGCGGTAGCGCTCCAGGAACGGCAGCAGCGACTCGCCCGCCTTGAGCTTGCCCGCCTTGATGTCCTGCTGCCAGGTGGGGTGGGCCTGGGCGCGCGACGGGCTGGACAACTGCAGCAGCTGGAGCCCGGTCAGGAACTCGCCGCCGGTCTGCAGCGGCAGCGTCCCGGCCGCCTTGAGCTTGCCCATGACCGTGTCGAACTCGTCGAGCGTGGTCGGCGGCTTGTCGATCCCGGCCTTCTCGAACGTGGCCTTGTTGTAGAAGACCAGCGACTGCGCCTGTACGCCGACGCCGACCGTGTAGACCTTGCCGTTCAGGCTCGCCTCCTTGACCAGCGGCGTGTCCTTCGCCCACGGCTGGTCGGTCAGGTCGAGCATCTGCTTGGAGAGCGTCTCGTCGGCCGTTAGCGTCTCCACCACGTCGGGGGCGTTGCCCGCGGCGAGTTGCTGGGGCAGCGTGTCGGCCACGCCCTTGCCGGTCGGCGCCTCGATCTTGACGTCGATGCCGGGATTGGCCTGCTCGAACGGCTTGACCAGCCCGTCCCAGTACGCCTGGGTGAGGTTCGGGGTGATGTTGACCAGCATCCGTACGGTGACCTGGCCCCCCTCGCTCTGCTGCGCCGACGAGCCGCCGGCGAAGCCGCCCCCGCCGCAGCCGGCGAGCAGGAGCAGGCCGCCGAGAGCGGTCAGGGCGTGGGTTGGACGTGGGGAGCGCATCGCACCTCCAGGGGAGACGCCTTTTAATGGGTCGTCACTCGATTAACGATTATTTAATACGTAGGTCACATATGCTCGTCAAGAGCCACGTAAATAGGTTGCGAGCGGATTGCCTGAGTCATAAATACGTTAGGATGGGCGGATGGCTGGACGCGAGGACGGCAAGCGGCTGGTGCTGGGCGCGGAGGAGCTGGACGCCCTGCGGGCGTGGGCGGAGGGGGCCGGTGAAAGCCTGAGCCTGCGCAGTCGCATCGTGCTCGCCTGCGCCGAGGGCCTGCCCCGCAACGAGATCGCGGCGCGGCTGGCGGTGAGCCCCGCGACCGTGGCCAAGTGGCGCGACCGCTTCGTCGAACGCGGCCTCGACGGCCTGGCCGACGCCCCGCGCCCTGGCCGCCCGCGCACCGCGGAGCGGCGGGAGGCCGAACGGGTGATCGCGGCCGCGGCCACCGGGCCGGCCGTCCCTTCGACGCGCACGATGGCCAGGCAGCTCGGCCTCTCGCAGTCCACGGTGGCGCGCATCTGGCAGGAGCAGCAGGTCGCGCCGCCCGCGGCCCGGCAGGTGCCCAGGGAACTGCTGTCCGACCGGGTCTACGAGCTGCTGCGCGGCTGGATCGTCGCCGGCGAGCTGGTGGCGGGGCAGCGGCTGGTGGAGTCGGAGATCGCCCGCCGGGTCGGCACCAGCCAGGCCCCGGCCAGGGAGGCGATCAAGCGGCTGGCGCACGAGGGCCTGGTCATCTCCTATCCCAACCGGGGCAGCTACGTCGCGGAGATCTCCGACGAGCAGGCCCGCGAGGTCCGCGACATCCGGGTGCTGCTGGAGGAGTACGCCGCCCGCGAGGCCGCCACCCGCGTCCGGCCCGAGACGCTGCGGCAGCTGGCCGCCGACGTGCAGGCGATGCGGCGGGCGGCGGGCGACGGCGACATCGGCGCCTTCCGGGACGCCGACCTGGCCTTCCACCGGCGCGTCTGCGCCGCCTGTGGCAACTCCTTCCTGCTGCGCCTGTGGCGGACCATCGAGTCCAACCTGTGGAGCCTGCACGTGGTCGGCAACCCGCTCTACGGCGGTGACTGGGGCGCGATGGCGGGCCACCACGACGACCTGGTGGCTGCGCTGGCCTCCGGCGACCCGGACGAGGCGGCCCGCCTGTTCGCCGCCCACGCCAGGGGCGAGGCGTCCCGCACCCCGCCCCGCACGAAGCCGCCTCAGGCGGACGCGGCCACCTCGTAGACCCCGCCGCGCCGGGTGTCGAAGACGATCACCCCCGGCTCCGGCCGTTCGGCCTTGACCGGCCTGCCGTGCTCGGTCACCGTGACGTCTTTCGCGGTGCGCAGCGTGAGCTTCCGTCCCAGATCCGAGCGGATCTTCCCGCGCAGTACGGCCCCGCCGGCCCACTCCAGATCGATCTCGAAGCCGCCGCGGGCCCGCAGCCCGCGGAACGACCCGGCCGGCCAGACCGAGGGCAGAGCGGGCAGCAGGTGCACCTGGTCGCCGTGGCTCTGCAGCAGCATCTCGGTGATCCCCGAGGTCCCGCCGAAGTTGCCGTCGATCTGGAACGGCGGATGCAGGTCGAACATGTTGGGCGCGGTCCGGGCGGGCAGCAACAGGTTGCTCAGCCGCTTGTACGCCTCGGGCGCGTCCAGCAGCCGCGCCCAGAAGTTGATCTTCCAGGCCAGCGACCAGCCCGCGCCCGCCTCCCCCCGCAGCTCCAGCGTCCGGCGGGCGGCCGTGGCCAGCTCGGGGGACAGGCGCGGGTCGATCTGGTGGCTCGGGAACAGGCCCCACAGGTGGGAGATGTGCCGGCTGCGCGACAACGCGGCGTCGCCCCGGTAGTCCTCCTGCCACTCCTGGATCTGGCCGAGGTGACCCACCTGGGTGGGCACCAGCCGGGAGCGGGCCTGCTTCACCTGCTCCCGCATCCCCTCCTCCAGCCGCAGGATCGTCGAGGCCTCCTCGAAGGCGCCGAACAGGTCACGCAGGATCTGCATGTCCATGGTCGGACCGGCGCAGATGCTGACGTTCTCGCCGCCGTCCTCGTGGTGGCCGACCTCGGGGGAGTGCGAGGGGTTGGTCACCAGGTAGCCGGTTCTGGGGTCGGTCTGCAGCGTGTCCAGGAAGAACTGGACCGAGCCCTTGATCAGCGGGAAGTGCTCGCGCAGCCGCCGCTCGTCGCCCGTGTACAGGTAGTGCTCCCACATCGTCAGGCAGAGCCACGCGCCGCCGCTCGGCCACACGCCGTAGAAGGCGAAGTCGACGGGCGCGGTGCCGCGCCAGCCGTCGGTGTTGTGGTGGGCCACCCAGCCGCCCGCGCCGTACTGTGTCTTGGCGGTCTTGGCCCCCGAGTCGGCCAGGTCCTTGATCAGGTCGAACAGCGGCTCCATGCACTCGGTGAGGTTGGCGGGCGCGGCCGGCCAGTAGTTCATCTCGCAGTTGATGTTGATGGTGTACTTCGACTCCCACGCGGGGGTGAGCGAGTCGTTCCAGATGCCCTGCAGATTGGCCGCGTAGCCGGGGGAGCGGGAGCTGGAGATCAGCAGGTAGCGGCCGTACTGGAAGTACAGCGCCGCCAGCTGCGGGTCGGTGTCGAGCTGCTTGCGGGCGATGCGCTCGTCGGTCGGCAGCGCGACGGCCTCCGAGGTGCCCAGGTCGATCGCCACCCGCCCGAACAACCGCTGATAGTCCCGTACGTGCCGGTGCGCCAGCACCTCGTACGGCCGCCCGCTCGCCCGCTTCAGATGCCGCTCCGCCACCTGGGCCGGGTCGCCGCCGACGTCCTTGAAGTTGCGGTAGCTCGAGCCCATGGAGATCAGCAGCGTGACCTCGTCGGCGCCCTCCACCACCAGCGTGCCGCCGTCGGTGCGGACCGTGCCGCCCTTCGCCTCGGCCCTGGCCAGGGCCTGGAAGCGCACCTCGCCCTTCATGCCCTGGGTGTCGCCGCTGACCCCGTCGAGCGCGATCGTGGCCCGGCCGGCCGCGGCCGTCGTGGAGCTCTGCGCGCTGGAGAAGGCCGCCTGGAACGACACCGCGCCCGGTTTGTCGGCCGTGTGACGGACGACGATGAGCTGGTCGGGATTGCTGGCGAAGACCTCGCGTGTGTGGCGGACGCCGTCGCGGACGTAGGTGACCGTGGTGACGGCGCGGGTCAGGTCGAGCTCGCGGCGGTATTCGGTGAACTCCGCCGACCCCGGGAACGTCAGCGTGAGGTCGCCGAGCACCTGGTACGGGGCCTGCTCGCTGGGCCGGCCGAGGAACTTCTGGTCGGCCAGGTTCTGTGCCGCCTGCCACTTGTCCTCCCAGACCAGCTGCCTGATCTGCGGGAGGGCGGCCAGCGCCTCGGGGCTGTCGTAATTGTGCGGGCCACCGGCCCAGATGCTGTCCTCGTTGAGCTGGAGGCGTTCGGTCGCCACGCCGCCGAAGACCATGGCGCCGAGCCGCCCGCAGCCGACCGGCAACGCCTCCAGCCAGGCGGCGGCGGGCTTGCCGTACCAGAGAGTGAGGGGGTTGTCCCGCGCGGACGGCTCGGCCCGCGCGGGTTCTGCGGCGATGCCGCTCGTGAGCAGGGATCCGGCGGCGGCTCCCAGCCCGGTCGTGAGCACGCCCCTGCGTGTGTAGCCGTGGGTCACCAATACTCCTCTTGTTTCGCTTTCGCGGAGGTTGTTGCGCGGTGGTTAACGCGGATGGGCCAAGGCGGACGTGGGATGTATTAGTACGCTCGATCATCGTCCGCTGTCTAGTTCCCCACGTCCGGCGCATAGGGCTGGCCAGAACATAGGACGTTTGTTAGATTCCAGCTGGCGAACGAGAGGATCAGATGTCCCTGACAGACGAGGCCATCGCCCGGATCCGGCAGCTCATCCAGTCCGGAGACCTGCCGCCCGGCTCGCGGCTGCCGCCAGAACCGCAGCTCGCCGCCCAGCTCGGCGTCTCGCGCAACCCGCTGCGCGAGGCCGTCAAGGCGCTGGTCGTCGCGCGGGTCCTCGACGTGCGCAGGGGCGACGGCACGTACGTCACCAGCCTGGAGCCGGCGCTCCTGCTCGAAGGGCTCGGGATCGCCATCGAGCTGCTGCGTGACGACACGCTCATGGAGGTCATCGAGACCCGGCGGCTGTTCGAGCCGGTCGCCACGGCGCTGGCCGCCACCCGGGTGTCCGACGCCCAGCTGGCGGTCATCGAAGAGCAGCTGGCGGCCATGCGGGAGGTCAGCGGCGACGTGGAGAAGCTCAACCACTTCGACGCCGCCTTCCACCGCGCGGTCGTGGCCGCGACCGGCAACGAGACGCTGTGCACGCTGCTCGACGGCATCTCCGGCCGGACGACGCGGATGCGGGTGTGGCGCGGGAGCGTGGTGGCGGGCAGCGCGGACCGTACGCTGGCCGAGCACCAGGCGATCTACGACGCTCTGGTCGCACGGGACGCCCCGCTGGCCCAGGCGGCGGCGCTGATGCACGTCAGCACGACCGAGAGCTGGTTCCGCCTCGTCCTCGCCACCGAGCCGCCGCGATGACCGGCATGGACGCGCCTGCGTCTGGGGTGGACGCGCCGCGCATAGAGGCGCCTCGGATAGACGCGCACCACCACGTCTGGGACCTCGGGGCCCGGGCCCACAGCTGGCTCGATGCCGAGAAGCTGGCGCCGATCCGCCGCACGTTCACCCTCGACCGGCTCGCCGAGCACGCGGCCGCGGCGGGAGTGGGCGGGACCGTGCTGGTGCAGGTGCTGCCCGACCTGGCGGAGACCGTGGAGTTCCTGGCCTTGGCCGCGGCGTCCGAGCTGGTGGCGGGGGTCGTGGGCTGGGTCGATCTTACCGCGCCCGCCATCGCCGAGACGCTGGCCGGCCTGCCCGGCGGGCGGTCAGGCAGGGCAGGCCAGGCAGGTCGGCCCGGCGGGCTGGTGGCGATCCGCCACGGCGTGCAGGCCGAGCCCGACCCCGGCTGGCTCACCCGCCCCGACGTCCGCCGTGGGCTGGCCGCCGTGGCGTCGGCGGGTCTGGCCTACGACCTGCTCACGCTGCCGCACCAGCTGCCCGCGGCCATCGAGACGGTGGCCGCGCTGCCCGAGCTGACGTTCGTGCTCGATCACCTGTCCAAGCCGCCCATCGCCTCGGGGGAACTCGAACCGTGGGCGAGCCGGATCCGGGAGCTGGCCGCACACCCGAACGTGTACTGCAAGCTGTCCGGGATGGTCACCGAAGCCGACTGGACGTCCTGGCGGGTAGCCGACCTGCGGCCCTACGCCGAGACCGTGCTGGCGGCGTTCGGGCCGGAGCGGGTGATGTTCGGGTCGGACTGGCCGGTCTGCCTGCTCGCGGCTGATTACCAGCGGGTCGTGTCGGTGGCCGAGGAGCTGTGCGCGGGGCTGTCGGCGGGGGAGCGCGCGGACGTCTTCGGCGGTACGGCCTGCCGGGCATATCGGCTCGGAAACCGCTGACGCGGACCCCCGCCTATGACCCCCATACGCCGATATTTCGGGCTTTACAAGATCTTGTCAGCGCATAAAACCAGTGTTAACTCTTGCGGAGGCGCGGGACACGAGTTCCCGCGCCTCTGGACGTTCAGGAGAAAGACGTTCAGGACAAGGATGTGCAGGAGGAAAAGGTGTCGAGCAGGCCCTGGTTACGCAGCACTGTCGTCGTCCTCGCCATCACGGCGTCCTCTCTACCCCTCACCGGAGCCGCCCGGAGTGAACCGGGCGCGACGGCTCCCCAAGTCCAAGGCGTTCACGAGGGCGAGCCCGGCAAGCCCGACCTGGACAACCGGCAAGGCAGAGTCCCGCCGCCGGTCGGGATCAACGCCCGCAGCGCGGGACCGGCGGCCGAGATCCGCTGGAACGTTCTGGGCACCCCCGCCGCCATCACCAGCGCCGAGCCGCTGGCCGAAGGGCTGGGCGCCGACCCGGAGCAGGCCGCGCGCGCCTACCTCAAGAACAACGAGCGGATCTTCGGCCTGTCCGCCGCGTCGGTCGACGCCCTGGAGAAGGTCGCGGTCAACCCGATCGGCGCGGGCCATGCCGTACTGCTGCGCCAGCGCTTCGGCGGTCTGCCGGCCGGCGTGGACGGCCTGGTCGCGATCGGCGTGGCCGGCGGCAAGATCAGGCACGTGACCTCCTCGCTGTCGCGTGACACGGCGGCGCCCCCGGCCGCCACGATCACCGCGCAGCGGGCCATGGAGATCGCGGCCAGGGACGACGGCATCGACCTGGCCACGGCCGTGACCAAGCAGGTCAGCGCGGTGGCCGTGCCGGCGCCCGACGGGGTGCACAGCGCGTACCAGGTCGTCCTGATCGGCGGTCAGGGCGAGGCGGCCGGATACACCACGCACGTGGACGCGGTCAGCGGCGCGATCCTCGTCCGGGAGAACCTGGTCGAGCACTTCGACCCGGACAACCCGACCTGGTCGGCCTTCCCGTCGAACCCGCCGGACGACTACTCCTCCACCGACACCCGCCAGACCTGGTGCTTCGCGGCGGCCTCCGGCTGCGACTACGTGACCGGCGGCGACCCGCCGACCGGCAAGGCGTGGGACGTCGACCACGCCACGAACACCTCCACCACCACCAGCGTCGGCAACGCGGCGAAGACCGTCGAGAACCGGGCGAACCCCGATCCGTTCTCGGTCGGCACCCGCAGCAACGTGCTCACGCCGAGCCGGAACTACGCCTACCCGTGGCGGAACCAGTGGCACGAGGCGAAGTGCGACCCGGCGGTCTTCGACCAGAACGGTGAGAACGACCTAGAGGCCGCCATCGCCAACCTGAACGCCATGCACAACCGCATGCACGACTGGTCCTACCGGCTCGGCTTCACCGAGACGGCGTGGAACATGCAGGTGGACAACGGTGACCGTGGCGGGCTCGGCAACGACCCCGAGCAGGGCAACGCCCAGGCGGGCGCCCGCGATCTGACCGTGCGCGACAACGCCAACCAGATCACCGGGCCCGACGGGGTGGCGCCGATCACGAACATGTATCTGTGGCAGCCGATCGCGGGCTCGTTCTACTCCCCGTGCGTGGACGGCGACTACGACATGTCGGTCATCGGCCACGAGAACACCCACGCCATCTCCGGCCGCATGATCGGCGGCCCGAACGCCGGCTGGAGCGGCGCGCAGGCCGGCGCGATGAACGAGAGCACCTCCGACCTGATGGCGATGGAGTACCTGTTCGAGTACGGCTTCCGGCCCTCCGGCCTGACCCCGTACGTCACGGGCGGCTACGTCACCGGCGACCGCGAACGGGGCATCCGGAACTACGACATGTCCAAGTCGCCGCTCAACTACAGCGACATCGCCTACGACCTCGTCGGCCAGCAGGTCCACGCGGACGGCGAGATCTGGTCGGCCACGCAGTTCGACGTGCGCGACGCCTTCGTCAAGCGATATGGCAAGGGCACCGCCAAGCAGCAGCGAGCCTGCGCGGACGGCAAGACGCCGCTGGACAAGTGCCCGGGCAACCGGCGCTGGGCGCAGCTCTCCCTCGACGCCCTGCTGCTGATGGCCTCGGGCGCGGTCAGCTACGTCGATCACCGGGACGCGCTGCTCGCGGCCGACGCGATGCGCTTCGACGGCGCGGACCAGGACATCATGTGGCGCGCGTTCGCCGAGCACGGCCTGGGCGCGACGGCGGCCAGCGTCGGCCCGAACGACCCCGACCCCACGCCGAGCTTCGTCAACCCGGCAGGCAAGAACGGCTCGCTGCAGCTCAAGCCGCTGGGCGAGGCGAAGGGCGCGGCGCTGCGCCTGTACGTGGGCGACTACGAGGGACGGGTGGTCCCGGTCGCCGACACCGACCCCGCGACGCCGCTCGGTGACACCGTGGAGATGACGCCCGGCGTCTACGACTTCGTGGTGGCGGGCAACGGGTTCGGGCACACGCGGCTGAAGTTCCCGGTGGTGGGTGGCGCGAAGCTGCCGCTTCCCCTGCCGCTGTCGCGTAACCTCGCCTCGGCCACGGCCGGCGCGGTGGCCTCGGGCGACGGCGTCAACCAGGCCAAGCTGATCGACGAGACCGAGGCCACGAACTGGGCCTCACTCACCGGGGCGCCGGCCGGCAAGTCGGTCACGGTGGACCTGGCGGGCGACAGCCCGGTCAAGATCCGCCGAGTCCAGGTCAGCGCGATGCTCAGACCCAACATCAACGACCCGGCCGACCCCGGCGCGCAGAACCGGTTCACCGCCCTGCGCTCCTTCGAGGTGCTCGCCTGCGCCAAGGACTGCGCGAACCCGGCCAATTTCCGGAAGATCTACACCAGCCCGGCGGACGCCTTCAAGACCACGCTGCCCCGTCCCCGTGGCGCGAACCTGCTCATCAAGTCGTTCACCGTTCCCGCCACCACCGCCACCCACCTGATGCTCCGTACGCTCACCACCCAGTGCACCGGCAACCCGCTCTACGCCGGTGAACAGGACAACGATCCCAACTCCTCGACGGACTGCGCCACGGCCAGCCCGGCGCGCGACCAGGCCCGAGCCGCCGAATTCCAGGCGTTCTCGTACTGATCCGCCGAGACGGTACGGCTTGCGCTCACCACCGGGCGCAGGCCGTACCGTTGATCTATGTATCCTCCGATCGAGCCCTACGACCATGGGCATCTCGACACCGGCGACGGCCATCTCGTCTACTGGGAGGTCTGCGGAAATCCCGAGGGCAAGCCCGCGCTCGTCGTCCACGGCGGCCCTGGTTCGGGCTGCTCGGAGAATCAGCGGCGCGGGTTCGATCCGGAGCGTTACCGCATCATCCTGTTCGACCAGCGCAACTGCGGCCGGAGCCTGCCGCACGCCAGCGACCCGGCCACCGATCTGTCCACCAACACCACCCCGCACCTGATCGCCGACATGGAACGGCTGCGGGAGCACCTCGGCGTCGACCGGTGGCTGCTCTATGGCGGCTCGTGGGGGTCCACGCTCATGCTCGCCTACGCCGAGGCGCACCCCACTCGGGTGTCGGAGCTGGTGATCTGCGGCGTCACGATGACCCGCCGCTCCGAGATCGACTGGCTCTACAACGGCGTCGGCCGCTACTTCCCCGAGCAGCGGCAGCGCTTCCGCGAGGGCGTCCCGGAGTCCGACCGCGACGGCGACGTACTGGCCGCCTACGCGCGGCTCATGTCCGACCCCGACCCCGTCGTCCGCGCCAAGGCCGCCCACGAGTGGGTGACCTGGGAGGACACGGTGATCTCCATGGAGGTCAACGGCAAGCCGAACGCCTACAGCGACCGGCCGCCCCTGGCTCTGCTGGCCTTCGTACGGATTTGCGCCCACTACTTCTCCAACGGCGCCTGGCTGGAGGAGGGCATCCTGCTGCGCGAGGCGCACAAGCTGGCCGGCATCCCCGGCGTCCTCCTCCACGGCCGCTTCGACCTGGGCTCACCCTTGGAGACCGCCTGGGACCTGGCCCAACGCTGGCCCGACGCCCGGCTGGTCGTGGTGGACGACTCGGGCCACACCGGCAGCGGCACCATGCGCAAGCAGGTCATGGCCGCCCTGGACGCCTTCGCGACCTGACCCTCTTCGTTTCCCCCGGAGGGGGTCCCTCTCCAGGGTCCTCAGCCCCGACGGACCGGCTTCTTCCGCACCCCCGAAGGGGGTATTCCTCCAAGGGACCCCAGCCACAACGGACCGTCACAGCCCTAATGACGGTCGGCCCCCGGTCGCTTGGCGGCCAGGGCGATCACATCGGCGAGTTCGCCCAGCTCAGCAGGCTCCTCGGTAAGCGCGGCAATGGCCAGCCGCAGATGCGGCCGACCAGGCCGGATCCGATACCGGCTGCCGGGCGCCGCCGAGATGCCGTGGGCGGCCAGCGTGACCAGAGCCTCCGACTCGTCATGGACCGGCACCCACAGCACGAGACTGTCCCGCCCCCCGGTGTGCACACCCCGAGCCGACAGCGCGGTGACCAGGCTCGCCCGGCGCCGGGCGTACGCGATCCGAGCCTGCTCCACGATCGACTGCGTGCCCGGATCGGTGAGCAGATGGGCCAGCGCGTCCTGGAGGATCCTGCTGGTCCAGCCGGTGCCGTAGCTACGCAGCACCCGCACCCGCTCCACAGCCTCCGCCGCCCCGCCGATGATCGCGAGGCGCAGGTCGGGCCCGTGTGACTTGGAGTACGAGCGCACGAGCACCGTCCGGTCGGGCAGCCGCGTGCCGATGCTGCTCAGCGGCTCGGTGGACAGGTCGCCGATCCCGTCGTCCTCGACGATGAGGGTGTTCGTGGGCGCGAGGAGCCGGGCCAGCTCGGCGGAGCGGCTCTCGGGCACCGCGTAACCGCACGGCGAGTGACCGCGCGGCTGGTAGACGAACGCCACCGGGCTGGAGCGCAGGCTTTCGGCGAGCGCGGCCGGGATGGGTCCGTCCTCGTCGCAGGCGACGGGGACCACCTCGACGCCGATCATCTCCAGGATGTCGAGCAGCCTGGCCGCGGTGGGCTCCTCGATGGCGATGCGGTCGCCGGGCAGGGCGGTCGTCTGGCAGAGCAGCTGGACCCCCTCGTACCCGCCACCGAGCGCCAGCCAGCTCTGAGCCGCGAACGGCCAGGTGGGTTCGACCGCGGCCCGCAGGCGCGGGGTGATCGTCTCGCGGACGTAGCCGTTGAAGCCTTCGGCGGAGGTGGCCGTGGCGAGCGCGGCGTCGAGAGGCGGGAGGAGCGCCCGGTCCGGCGCCGCGATGGCGAGGTCGATCGCCAGCCGGCTGCCGAAGTGGCCGATCCGCTCGTAGCGCGCCGGGTGGGGCACGCCAGGAGGTCCGAGCACCACGGTTCCCCGGCGGCCCTCCGTACCGATCATCCGGTGTTTGCGCAGCTCAGACCAGGCTTCGGCGATCGTGCTCGAGCTGACGCCCAGCGCGCGGGCCAGACTCCGCACGGTGGGCAGCCGCGCGCCGGGCCGCAGCGTGCCCTGCCGGATCAGGTCGATCAGAGAGGTGGCGATGCCACGCGCGCTCGGTTCGCGAACCTGCTGCCCCAGCCAGGCGGGATCGACCTCCACGAGAACTCCCATCTGACAAAGCTTTGTTCAGGAACAAAGAGCAACTTGTGTAGCGGATTTCGCTGAACATAAGGTACAGCCCAATACATCACTAAAGGGAGTTTTTGTGACGAAACCTGGCATTCGGCTTGGTCTGCGGGACTGGGATCACCTCGTGCCCGTGGCGACCGGGACGCTGACGTCCGAGGCGTTCGACCTGGATCTCGATTCCCGGTCGATCACGCCGGACGTGCTGAGCGAGCCCGAGCTGGACGGCGGGGAGACCTCCTTCAGCAGGTACGTTCTCGGCCGGGCCAAGGGTGACGACCGGCTGGTGGGACTGCCCGTCTTCGTGATGCGCGGCTTCCGCCAGCGGTGTGTGCTGGTGCGGCGTGACAGCGAGCTGCGCGAGTTCGCCGAGCTGAAGGGGGCCCGGATCGGCCTGACCGGCTGGCCGGACTCGGGCAACACCTGGACGCGGGCGCTCCTGCGGGCGGCCGGAGTCGACCTCGCCGGGATCCAGTGGACGGTCGGCGCCGTGGACGCGCCCGAGCCGGGCAAGGACCGCGTCGGCTCGGCGAAGCTGCCGGACAACGTCAGCGTGACCGACGGCTCGCTCGCCGAGCAGCTCGACGCCGGAACGCTCGACGCGATCATGACCCCGTTCATGCCCGAGGGCTTCTTCACCCCCGAGAGCCGCTTCCGTCACCTTTTGCCCGACCACCCGGCGGCCGAGCTCGACTACTACCGCCAGAACGGCTTCGTCCCCGGCATCCACCTGGTGACGCTCAAGCGCGAGGTCGTCGAGCGCCACCCCTTCCTGCCGCAGGCCGTACAGGAGCTCTTCGAACGCTCCAAGCGGCACTGGCTGGCGCGGCGCCGGCTCCTGACGGACACCACCCCGTGGCTGCTCGCCGACCTGAGCCGGACCCAGGAGGTCTTCGGCGCGGACTGGATGCCGTACGGCACCGCCGCCAACGCCGCCATGACCGCGGCCTTCTGCGCGGAACTGCACGCCCAGGGGATCGCCCCCGCTCCCATCGACCCCCAGGAGGTCTTTCCCTCATGAAGAACCTGCGTGTGGCGGTCGGCCAGTTCGCCTCATCAGAGGACTGGGCGGCCAACCTCAAGACCTGCGGCGACCTCTTCGACGAGGCCGCCGCCGGGAACGCGGACCTGCTGGTGCTCCCGGAAGGGGCGATGGCCCTGTTCGTCGACGATCCGGTACGGATCCGGCAGGCGGCCCAGCCGCTCGACGGGCCGTTCGTCACCGGCCTGGCCGAGCGCACCCGCGGGACGTCCACCACGGTGATCGTCGGCATGCACCAGCCCGCCGAGGACGGCCGGGTGATCAACACGCTGGTCGCGCTGCGCGACGGCGAGATCATCACCATCTACCGCAAACTGCACCTGTACGACGCCTTCGGCCGGCGCGAGTCGAACAACGTGGTGGCCAGCTCGGACAGCCCCGTCGTCTTCGACTGCGCGGGCTGGAAGGTCGGGCTGATGACCTGCTACGACGTCCGGTTCCCCGAGCTGGCCCGGCTCCTGGCCGACCAGGGCGCGCAGGTGGTCGCGCTGCCCGCCGCCTGGGTGCGCGGCCCCGCCAAGGAGTGGCACTGGGAGGTCATGGTCACCGCCCGCGCCCTGGAGAACACCTACTACGTGGCCGCGTCCGGCGAGTGCGGCCGGCGCAACATCGGCAACAGCATGTTCGTCGACCCGCTCGGCATCACCCGAGCCCAGCTCAACGGCGACACACCCGGTCTGCTCTGGTCCGAAGCCTCGGCCGAGGAGCTCGACCGGGCCCGCGAGAGCCTGCCGGTCCTCGCCAACCGGCGTTTCACCGTCAACCCCCTCCCCACCACCCCCTCGACAGGTCCCTCGACCTCGATCGCCCAAGGAGCGTAATGCGTAAGACCCAAGCCGCCGGTGCCGTCATGGCCGGCGCCCTGCTGCTGGCCGGATGCGGCGCCAACCCGACCGAGAGCCAGGGCGCCGTCGGGGACACCCCCTCCGCGCCCGCCGCCGCCAGCCACGCCAAGGACCAGGCCCTGTTCGACCGCCTGCCCGACAAGGTGAAGAGCGCGGGCAAGCTGGTCTCGGTGAACAACGGCTCGTTCCCGCCCTACGAGATCGCCGGCACCGACGGCAAGTCGCTGACCGGTGTCGCGGCCGATCTGTCCGAGGAACTGGGCGGCCTGCTCGGCGTCAAGATCGAGCACGTGACCGTGGACGGGCTGCCCAGCCAGCTCACCGGCATCGCGGCCGGCCGGTACGACCTGGCCCTCGGGCCGGTGGGGGACTTCCCCGACCGCCAGGCCTCCAACGACTTCGTCGACTGGGTGCAGGAGTTCGTCGTCTTCGCCGTGCCGAAGGGCAACCCGAACAAGATCCAGTCGATCGACGACACCTGCGGGCTGCGGATCTCCGTGATGGCCGGCGGATCGGCCGAGAAGGTGATCAAGGCGCAGTCCGACACCTGTGTCAAGGACGGCAAGAAGAAGGTCGAGGTTCAGTCCTACAAGGACCAGCCCACCTCGATCCTCGCGGTCCGCTCCAACCGGGCCGACGCCTTCTTCTCCTCGCAGGCGCCGCTGACTTACTTCGTAAAGCAGTCGGGCGGAGAGCTTGAGCTGGCGGCCACGGGTAAGCCCAACGGGTTCGACACCCTCTACCAGGGCGCCGTCGTGGCCAAGGACTCGCCGCTGCGGGACGTGATCAAGGACGGCATCCAGAAGCTGATCGACGACGGGACGTACGAGAAGGTCATGACCAAGTGGGGGACCAGCGGCAACATGCTCAAGCAGGCCGGCGTGAACCTGGCGGCGAAGCAGTGACGACCGCCACCGAGCGGCACTCGCCCCCTGAAGTGGACGTCGCGGGGGCGGCGCGGACGCGGCACCCGCTGCGCTGGGTGGCCTCGATCATCCTGCTGATCCTCGCCGCCCAGCTGGTGAACCTGCTGATCACCAACCACAACTTCAAGTGGGACGTGGTCGCGCGCTACTTCAACGCGCAGGTCATCGGGGCGGGCATCATCACGACGCTCTACCTCACGGTGATCGCCATGGCCGTCGGCGTGATCCTGGGGGTGATCGTCGCGATGGGGCGGCTCTCCCAGAACCCGATCGCGCGGATCGTCTCCGGGCTCTACGTCTGGTTCTTCCGTGGTACGCCGGTGCTGGTGCAGCTCGTGCTCTGGTACAACCTGTCCGCCCTGATGCCGCAGATCTCGTTCGGCATCCCGTTCGGCCCGGAATTCCTCACGGCCGACACCAACAAGCTGATCACGCCGCTGCTGGCCGCCATCCTCGGGCTCGGGCTCAACGAGGCGGCGTACATGGCGGAGATCATCCGAGGCGGCCTGATGTCGGTCGACCCCGGCCAGACCGAGGCCGCGTCGGCGCTGGGCATGAGCCGGGGGCGGACGTTCCGCCGGATCATCCTGCCGCAGGCGATGCGGTTCATCGTGCCGCCGACCGGCAGCCAGGTCATCAGCATGCTGAAGGCCACCTCGCTGGTCAGCGTCATCGCCCTCGCCGACCTGTTGTACACCGTGCAGGCGATCTACAACCGCACCTTCCAGACGATCCCGCTGCTCATCGTGGCCTGCGTCTGGTACCTGGTGATCACGTCGATCCTGTACGTGGGCCAGTCCTTCATCGAGCGCCACTACGCGCGCGGCGCCACGCGGAACGCTCCCCAGAGCTTCTGGAGCTTCCTGATGTTCCGGCGACGGCAGCCGGCGCCGGCCCCGACCCGCGAGGAGACGCCATCATGAGCACGCCCATGGTGCACGCCCGGGCCGTACGCAAGAGCTTCGGCCACCTGGAGGTGCTCAAAGGCATCGACCTGACCGTCGAGCGGGGTGAGGTCGTCGTCATCCTCGGTCCTTCCGGGTCGGGCAAGTCGACGTTCCTGCGGTGCGTCAACCACCTGGAGACCATCGACGGCGGCGCCATCCACGTCGACGGCGAGCTGATCGGCTTCCGCGCCAACGGCGGGCGGGTGCACCACCTGGGCGATCGGGACATCACCCGCCAGCGCAGGGAGATCGGCATGGTCTTCCAGCAGTTCAACCTGTTCCCGCACTTCACCGTGGTGCAGAACATCATGGAGGCGCCCGTCGGGGTGCGCGGCGAATCCCGCGCGAAGGCCCGTACGCGGGCTCTGGCCCTGCTGGAGCGGGTCGGCCTGGCGGACAAGACGGACAGCTACCCCCGCCAGCTGTCGGGCGGCCAGCAACAGCGGGTGGCCATCGCCCGCGCGCTGGCCATGCAGCCCAAACTGATGCTCTTCGACGAGCCGACCAGCGCGCTGGACCCCGAGCTGGTGGGCGAGGTGCTGGCCACCATGAAGGGGCTGGCCACCGACGGCCTCACCATGATCGTCGTCACGCACGAGGTGGGCTTCGCCCGCGAGGTGGCCGATCGGGTGGTGTTCATGGACGGCGGGGTCATCGTGGAGGCCGGGCCGCCCGCCGAGGTGCTCGACAACCCGCAGAACCCGCGCACCCGCGCCTTCCTCAGCAAGGTCCTCTGAGGTCTGGAACCGGCCCCTGATGTGATGGTCAGGCGCCGGCCGTCTTCCGGGTGAGGGCGGCGTAGAGCTCCGGGTCGCTCGACGCCCGGACGATGAGCTCCGGCCGGAGCAGCTCGGTCTCACCCTGCTCGCCCTCAAGGACCCGGACGAGCTGGTGCAGCCCGCGGCGGCCCATCTCGTGCATGGGGGAGCGGACCGAGGTGAGCGGGACCGGCAACTCGGCGGCGAGCGGGGTGTCGTTGAAGCCCACGACTGCGATGTCCGCCCCGACCCGCAGCCCGTGATCGCGCAGCGCGCCGATCGTGCCGATGGCGCCGAAGTCGTTGACCACGAAGATCGCTGACGGGAGCGGGCCCGTCGCGAGCAGGCGTTCGGCCCCCTCGTGGCCGCCGCGCGCGTCGAAGCGCGAGTGCACGATCCGGTGCTCGGGGATCGGGAGCCCGGCCTCGCGGAATCTCTCGACGAAGCCGCTGGTGCGGTCGATGCCGGTGCTCGCGTACGGCTCGCCGGCGACGATCGCCACCTCCTCGTGCCCGAGCCCCAGCAGGTGCTCCGCGGCCATCCGGCCGCCGAGCCGGTCGTCGCAGACCACCGCCGGGTGCCGCCCGGCCCGCCGGTTGACCAGCGTGAACGGGACACCACGCGCGGCCACCTCGTCGAGGAAGCCCGTGTCCGCGTGCGCGTCGCCGAAGATCATGCCGTCGACGCGGCGGCCGAGGACCATCTCCGTACGGGCGCGCTGGACGTCGGACAGGTCGCGCGTGTTGGTGACGAACGTCGACAACCCCTGCTCGGCCGCGGCCTCCTCGATGCCCTCGTAAATGGTCGCGAGCACCACGTCGGACAGCCGGGGGACCAGCACACCGATCAGGTTGCTGCGCTGGGTGCGCAGGCTCATCGCGTGCGGATTGCGCTGGTAGCCGAGCTCGTCGGCGAGCTTGCGGACGCGCTCCACGGTCGGACTCGACGCCGCCCGCAGACCTTCGCCGGGCTTGGCGTGCAGCACTCGCGACACCGTGGAGACGTGCAGTCCGAGCTGGTCGGCGATCATCTGCAGCGTAACCGGCCGCGCCCTCTTCGCACCCAATGTCCCTCGGCTTCCGGCTGGGGTTTTCTTGATTTTAACGTGAAGTTCTTGACATCTCGTAGGCGCAGGTCAGATGCTACCAAACGTTTGGCGCAAACGTTTGGGTAACTGAGGAGGCCGTCGAGTGTCCAAGGTCATCGTCCTGTCCACAGGAGGGACCATCGCGACCCGCAGGGACGGGCAGGGGGTGGGTCTCGCCCAGGATCGGGCGGGCGAGCTGCTCGGCCGTCTCCCGGTCGACCCCGGGGTGGAACTCGTCGGGCGGGACGTGCTGTGCGCGGGCAGCTACCTGTTCACGCTCGCGGACATGCGCGAGGTCGCGCTGCGGACCCGCGAGGCGTTCACCGACCCCGACGTACTCGGCGTCGTCGTCACCCACGGGACCGACGGCATGGAGGAGACGGCCTACCTGGTCGATCTGTTCCATGACGACCCGCGACCGGTCGTGTTCACGGGGGCGCAGCTGCCGGCCGACGCGGTCGACGGCGACGGCCCGCGCAACCTCGCCGACGCGATCGCGGTGGCGGCGGGCGGCAGGGCCTGCGGGCTGGGGGTGCTGATCGGCTTCGACGGCCAGATCTTCGCCGCCTCCGGCACCCGCAAGACGCACACGCTCGCCTCATCGGCGTTCTCCGCGCCGGACAGCGGGCCGCTGGGCCGCGTACGCGACGGCCAGGTGAACATCGTGATGACCCCCGCGCGGGCCAAGCCACTGGACCTCGACACCTTCGACCTCGACGGAGTCCGTACCGACATCGTGGCCCTCTACCCGGGCTGCGACACCGCCGCGCTGCGCGCGGTGGTCGACGCGGGCGCCACCGGGGTCGTCCTCCAGGCGTTGGGCGCCGGCAACGGCAACCCCCGGATCAGGGACGAGGTGGCCCGGATCACCGAGGCCGGCGTCGTCGTCGCCCTGTCCACCCGGGTCGATGCCGGGCCCGTCGCCGCGCTGTACGGCAACGGCGGTGGCGCGGATCTCGTCGAGGCCGGCGCCATCCCCACCGGAACCCTGCGCTCGCCGCAGGCGCGCGTCCTGCTGAGCGCGCTGCTCGGCGGCCATCGCGACCCGGTCCGGGTACGCGAGGAGCTGCGCGCGCGGACCTGGAATACCTCTCCGATCGAAAGGACGAAGTGACCATGCCCAAGGAGATTCTCGTCGCGTACGGCGTGGACGTCGATGCCGTCGCCGGCTGGCTGGGCTCGTACGGCGGGGAGGACTCGCCGTGCGACATCTCGCGCGGCCTGTTCGCCGGCGAGGTCGGCGTCCCGCGGCTGCTGCGCCTGTTCGAGAAGTACGACCTGCGGACCACCTGGTTCATCCCCGGCCACTCCATCGAGACCTTCCCCGACCAGACCCGCCAGGTCGTGGCCGGCGGTCACGAGGTCGGCGTGCACGGCTACTCGCACGAGAACCCGATCGCGATGAGCAGGGAGCAGGAGAGCGCGATCCTCGACCACTGCATCGACCTGGTCGAGAGGTACTCCGGCAGCAGGCCTACCGGATATGTCGCCCCATGGTGGGAGTTCTCGCCCGTCACCAACGAGCTCCTGCTGGAGCGGGGCATCAAGTACGACCACTCGCTCATGCACAACGACTTCAGCCCGTACTACGTCCGCGTCGGCGACTCCTGGACGAAGATCGACTACTCCCGCCCGGCGGCCGAGTGGATGAAGCCGCTGGAGCGCGGCCAGGAGACCGACCTGGTGGAGATCCCGGCCAACTGGTACCTCGACGACCTCCCGCCGATGATGTTCGTCAAGGCCAGCCCGAACAGCCACGGCTTCGTCAGCCCGCGCCACCTCGAAGAGATGTGGCGGGACCAGTTCGACTGGGTCTACCGCGAATCGGACTACGCGGTCTTCACCATGACCATCCATCCCGACGTCTCGGGCCGGCCGCAGAGCCTGCTCATGCACGAGCGCCTCATCGAGTACATCAGCGGCCACGAGGGCGTGCGCTGGGTGACCTTCGACGAGATCGCCGACGACTTCAAGGCCCGCTCACCCCGGTAGCGGCCCCGCGCCTGTCCATGCCGGTCCGGTGATGACGCATGCGCGAAACCCCCCACTCTCTTTCTCCGAAAGGGCATCTCCATGACAACCACCTCATCGGGCATCCCGGAATCGGGCACCCGGCCCTTCCCACGTGTCGGGGTGCGGCAGACGCGCAAGGCCACGGTGATCGCGCTGTTCGCGTGGATCTTCGCGGTCTACGACTACATCATGTTCGGGACCCTGCTGCCGGAGATCTCCGGCCAGTTTCAGTGGTCCCCGGCGCAGGCGTCACTGATCTCCACGCTGATCTCGGTGGGGACGGCGATCGTGGTCCTCGGAGTGGGACCGCTGGTCGACCGGCTGGGCCGCCGTAAGGGCATGATCATCACGGTGTCGGGCACGGCGCTGGCCTCGGCGGTGTCGGCCGCCACGATGAACGCCGCCTACCTGGTCGGCGTGCGCTCCATCGGCGGGCTCGGGCTCGCCGAGCAGTCGGTCAACGCGACGTACCTCAACGAGATCTACGCCGTCACCGAGGACGAGAAGATCAAGAAGCGCCGCGGCCTGATCTACAGCCTGGTCCAGGGCGGCTGGCCGCTCGGCACCCTGCTGGCCGCCGCGTTCATCGCGCTGTTCCTGCCGCTGGTCGGCTGGCGGGGCTGCTTCCTGCTGGCCACGTTCCCGGCCATCGTGATCGCGCTCCTGCGGCGCGGCCTGCGCGAGACGCCGCAGTTCGAGCTGCAGCAGAAGATGGACCGGATGCGCAAGGAGGGCCGTACGGAAGAGGCGGCCGTCCTCGCCCGCGAGTACGGCGTGTCCGAGGCCAAGTCGGCGCCGTTCCTGGAGATCTTCCGCGGGTCCGCGCTGCGTAACACGCTCGTCCTCGGGTTCGCCTGGTTCGTCAACTGGTTCGGCATCCAGGTGTTCAGCGTGCTCGGCACCACGGTGCTCACCCAGGGCAAGAATGTCAGCTTCACCAACTCCCTGCTCATGTTCATCGTGATCAACGCGGTCGCCTACGTCGGCTACGTCTTCCACGGCTGGGCCGGGGACCGGTTCGGCCGGCGCAACGTGATCGCGTTCGGCTGGATGGCCTCCGGCGTCATCTTCGCGCTCATGCTGCTGGTCGCCAATGGCACGTTCGCCGTGGTCGTGCTGTACTCGCTGGGCATGTTCTTCCTGGTGGGGCCGTACTCGGCGATGCTGTTCTTCATGGGCGAGTGCTATGACACCCGCTGCCGCGCCACGGGGACCTCGTTCATCAACGCGATCAGCCAGCCGGGCGCCATCGCGGCCGGCGCGATCATCACCGCGATGCTGGTCGCGGGCTCGGACTGGAACCAGGGCGCGCTGCTGGTCGGCGCGCTGGGCACGTTCCTGTCGGGATTTGTGATGTTCGGCGCGCGGAAGGTGCCCGCGCTGTGACCGCTCCCGACATTGACGGACGGGTCGCCGTTATCACCGGTGCCGCCAGCGGGATCGGCCGCGCGCTGGCCGTCTCGTACGCCACCCACGGGGTCCGTACGGTCATCGGCACCTTCCCCGGCGACCCGCACAACCCCGCCGAGACCCTCCGCCAAGTGGAGCAGGCCGGCGGCGCGGGCGTGGTGCATGAGGTGGACGTACGGGACGCCGCGCAGGTGGAGGTGTTCGCCCAGCGCGCGCTTGACGAGTGGGGCCGCCTCGACATCGCGGTGGCCAACGCCGGAGTGCTGCGCCGGGCCCCGCTTGCCGAGCTCACCGACGCGGCCTGGGACGACATGCTGCAGGTCGACCTGACCGGCGTCCTGCGCACTCTGCGCTCGGCGGCCGCACGGATCTCCGGTCCCGGCGCGATGGTCGCCGTCTCCTCCATCGCGGGGGGCGTGTACGGCTGGGGCGAGCACGCCCACTACGCCGCCGCGAAGGCCGGGGTGCTCGGCCTGTGCCGGAGCCTCGCGGTGGAACTCGCCTCCCGCCAGATCCGCGTCAACTCGGTCATCCCCGGCCTCATCGAAACCCCGCAGTCGTCCGACCCGGTGAACTCGCTCGGCCCCGACGGCCTGGCCCGAGCCGGGCAGGACATCCCCTGGGGCCGGGTGGGCCGGCCGGCGGAGGTCGCCTCCGTCATCCGGTTCCTCACCTCGGCCGACGCCGGCTACATCACCGGCCAGAACATCGTCGTCGACGGCGGTCTCACCGTCCGCATGCCCGCCTGAGGAGGAACCGCATGCCCGCCCCGGAACACCGGCCCATCCCGGTATATCGGCCCGCCCTGGAACACCGGACCGCGCTGATCACCGGTGGCGCGAGCGGTATCGGCCGTGCGATCGCCGAGGCGTACCTCCGCGAGGGAGCCCAGGTCGTGCTGGCGGACCTGGACGCCGAGCGCGCGGCCACCGACATCGGGGCGGCCGGGCACGTCGCCGTCGACGTGAGCGATCCCGGCTCCGTCGCCGGGGCCGTCGCCGGCGTGCTGGACCGGTTCGGCCGGATCGACGTCCTGGTGAACTCCGCCGGCATCCTCACCGAGGCGCCGCTGGTCGAGATGGACCCGAAGACGTGGGCGGAGACGATCGCGGTCGACCTCACCGGGGTCTTCCTGTGCTGCCGTTACGTCGTGCCGCACATGGTCGAGCGGCGCTGGGGACGGGTGATCAACATCGCCTCCCAGCTCGGCATCAAGGGCGGCCGCTCGCTCAGCCACTACGCGGCGGCCAAGGCCGGGGTCATCGGGCTCACCAAGTCGCTCGCGCTCGAGGTCGCCGAGCACAACGTACTGGTGAACGCGATCGCGCCTGGCCCCATCGAGACCCCGCTGGTGGCCGGGATCACCGAGGAGTGGAAGGCGGCCAAGCGGGCGGAGCTGCCCCTGGGCCGCTTCGGCCGCCCGGAGGAGATCGCGCCGACGGCGGTCCTGCTCGCCAGCGACCCCGGCGGCAACCTCTACGTCGGCCAGACCCTCGGCCCCAACTCCGGCGACGTCATGCCGTGATCCGTGTGGCGAGCCTTCTGGAAAGAGCGAATGGCTGATGTGCGGCGCTTGCGGGCCGGGAGAGCCTACTGATGTGTGGGCGGGGTGGTGATGGCTGATGTGCGGTGCTTGCGGTGAGCGCGGGGACGCGGACTGGGCGCGGCCCTGGGTGGCCGGGCCGGGCGCCCGTGCGGCGGTGGCTCGCGCGGTCAGCCGGGTACGGCCGTCTCCAGGGGCGCGGATCTCGCCCGCCGCCGCCGGCTGGCTCGTCGTCCGTCCCACCGGTGGCTCCGTGGTCTGCGCCACGCTCGGCGAACTCGTCGCCGCGGTGCGCATCGCGTCGTCCGGCGCGATCAGCCCGCTGGACCCAGCGTGTCCTTCGGGGCGGCTGCCGGTTCCCGCAGCGGACGGCCGGACGGGGATCGTCTTGCGCGTAGACCCCCTCGCGCCGCCAAGTCCCGCTCTTGGTGCGGGAGCCGAGGTGGTGGTGCCGGACGAGGCGGCGGCGCTCGCCATACTCGCCGAACTGGCCACGCCGATATGGCTGCGACGGCTCTACCTGGAGCGCGTCGAGGGAGTGAGCGCGCAGTGGGGCCGGCCGTTGGACGGCCCGTCCGTGCCGCCGCCAGGATCCGCAGCGCTCGCCGCCGATGCGGTCGTCCGGCTCGAATGGGCGCGGCAGGCGGGCCGGTTCGACGACACGGCCTTCGCCCTGAGCTGCCCTCTCGACGACGACGCGGCGCTGCTGGACGTGGAGATCCGCGCCGGTCACGTGGTCCGCGCCCGTACGCAGCCGTACGGACGCTTGGAGATCAGCGGTTCAAGAGCGTGCTGAGCCGGGGCGCGTACGTGGCGTGGAAGACCAGCGACGCGGCGCCGATCGCGGCGGCGTCGGCGGCGATGGGGGAGGTCTCGACCTGGACCGTGTGGAGGCGGCGGGCCAGGGGCCGGGTGGCCACGGCCGCCGCGACCACCTGACGGTAGACGTCCGCGACCTCGTGCATGGCCGGGCCACCCAGCACCAGCAGGTCGATGTCGAGCATGTTGACGATGCTCACGGCGGCGTCGGCGAGCCGGGCCGCGACCTGGCCGATGACCGTACCGGCGAGGGGATCGCCGGCCGCGGCCGCCGCGCAGATCGCCGCGTGGTCGAGCCCTTCGGCGCTCAGCGTGCTCTCGGCGCCCTCGGCCAGCCGCGCCCGTACGGTCGCCTCGATCGCGCTCGGGCAGCAGACCGCCTCGACGCAGCCGCGGTTGCCGCAGTAGCAGTCGGGGCCGTCCGGCGCCACCGTGATGTGGCCGAACTCCCCGGCGTTGAGGGATCGGCCGCGGTAGATCTGGTTGTCGAGGAACAGCCCGCCGCCGATGCCGGTCCCCAGATACAGGTAGGCGAAGCTCGGCGCGGCCCGTGCCACCCCGGCCCAGCGTTCGCCGATCGCCGCCGCCGTGGCGTCGTTGTCCGAGGTCACCGGGAAGCCGGCATGCTGCTCCAGCAGGCGTTTGATGGGCACGTGGTCCCATCCGGTCAGGCGCGGCGGGACGTTCATGATGCCGTCGGCGTCGAGCGGTCCCGGACAGGCCAGGCCGATGCCCAGCACCTTGCGGTCGGGTACGTCCGCTTCGCGCAGCACTCTGCGGGCGGTGCGGGCCATCTGGCGGATGACCGCGTCGGGCGCGAGGCCGGGCCGTACGGCGGTGTGCAGCTTGGCGACCGGCTGCCCCGCCAGGTCGGCCAGCACGTACGAGATCTCGCCGGGATCGAAGTGGATGCCGACGGCGTAGCCGGCGGTCGGGTCCACCCGCAGGATCGTGCGCGGTTTGCCGCCCCGGGACGGGAGCGAGCCGTCCTCGATGACGAGACCTTCCTCCAGGAGCCTGCGCACGATGACGGAGACGGTCTGGGCGGTGAGCCCGGCGCGCCCGGCGATCTGGACGCGGCTGATGCCGTCCGAGACCTGGATCGCCTCCAGGACGACGGCCCGATTGAAATGGCCTACTTTCGGAAGATTTGTCCCCTTCTGCATATGACTGCTCCCCGTGTTTCTGGGCTTCTGTCGTTGACTTAATAAATCAAAAAGATTTACCGTCTCGTCAAGTCAGTTCTGTGGGCCGGTGAGAAGGAGTCCCATGAGACGAGCGATGGTGGCCTCGATCCTGACAGTCGCGTTAGCCGCCACGGCCGGCGCATGTGGTGCGGACACGCCGCAGAAAAGCGCCAACGGGGCCAAGGAGATCGAAGTCCTCTACAAGGTGGAACCCTCCTGGCCGCACCTGGAGAAAATGCTCAAACAGGCCAAGGCGCAGTACGAAGCCGCGCACAAGGGCGTGACGATCAAGCTGACCGCGGTCCAGGGCAACAACGAGGTCTACTACACCAAGCTCGCCCTGCTGAACCGCTCGGCCGAGTCAGCCCCGGACGTGTACCTCCACGACACCTTCCAGGTCAACGCCGACGTCGCCGCCGGCAAGCTCGCCCCGCTCGACGACTACCTGAAGACCTGGCCCGACTGGGCCACCCAGTATCCCGACTCGGTCAAGCAGGCCGCCAAGGGCCCCGACGGCAAGATCTACGGCGTGCCGATCAGCACCGACACCCGAGGGCTCTGGTACAACAAGGACATCCTGACCAAGGCCGGCATCCAGCTGCCGTGGCAGCCCAAGACCTGGGCGGACGTGCTGACCGCGGCCCGCGCGATCAAGCAGAAGGTGCCCGGCGTCGTCCCCTTCAGCATGTACTCCACCAAGCCGCACGGCGAGGCCGCCACCATGCAGGGCTTCGAGATGCTGCTCTACGGCACCCCCGGCGGCACCCTGTACGACGACACCCAGAAGAAGTGGGTCTCCTCCGGCAAGGCGTTCACCGACTCGCTCGCCTTCATCAACACGATCTACCGTGAGGACCTCGGCCCGAAGAAGGCCGACGCGTTCAACCCCAAGCTGGGGGAGAAGATCGGGCTCGACTGGTTCCCCAACGGCAAGATCGGCATCGACCTCGACGGAGCCTGGATGTCGGGCAGCTGGCGGCCCACCAGCACCAAACCGTGGCCGCAGTGGGCCGAGAAGATGGGCTGGACCGCCATGCCGACCCAGAACGGTCAGGCGCCCGGCGCCGTCAGCATGTCGGGCGGCTGGGTCATGGCGATGAGCTCCTACGCCAAGGACAAGAAGGACGCGTGGGACTTCATCGCCACGGCGACCAACAAGGAGAACACGCTGGTGTACTCCATCGGCACGGGTGACCTCGCCCCGCGCAAGGACGTGGCCGCCGACCCGAAGTACAGCGCTGACAACCCGAGCGTGAAGTTCTGGTCCGATCTGGCGTCTGTCACGCACTACCGCCCGGCGTACGAGGTCTATCCGAAGGTCTCGGCCGAGGTGCAGAAGGTCATGGAGGCGATGACGACCGGCTCCAAGACCCCGGAGGCGGCGGCCAAGGAGTACGCCGACGCGCTGCCCGGCGTCGTCGGCGGCCCGGACAAGGTGATCCCCGGCTCATGACCGTCACGTCCGTGACGCCGCCACGGCTGGCCGGCTCCCCCGACAAGGGGGAGCCGCGCCGGCGGGCCCGGCGCACCCTGCGCTGGCTGCTGCCGCTCGGACCCGCCCTGATCATGTTCGTGATCTTCATGGTCGGGCCCATCCTGTGGAGCGTCTACATCGCCTTCACCAACGAGACGCTGACCGGCGCCGCGTCGGTGAACTCGCAGTTCGTCGGTGTGGACAACTTCGTCAAGATGTTCAGCGACGAGGACTTCCGCAACTCCCTCCTGCTGACCTTCGTCTTCGTGATCGGCTCGGCCGTCATCGGGCAGAACACCCTCGGCCTGATCATCGCGCTGCTCCAGCGGGGCCGGGGACGAGCGGTCCGGAGCGTGGTCAACGGCATCGTGATCGCGGCCTGGGTGGTGCCCGAGGTGGTCGCGGCGGCGTGCTGGTACTCCTTCCTGGCCGAGGAGGGCACACTCAACGAGGCGCTCGCCGCCCTCGGCTTCTCCCAGGACTGGCTCTACAGCGCGCCCATGATCGCGATCATCCTGGCCAACGTGTGGCGCGGCACCGCGTTCTCCATGCTGGTCTACTCCGCCGCGCTGTCGGACGTACCGGGGGAACTGCTGGAGGCGGCGGCGGTGGACGGGGCGAGCACCTGGCGGCGGCTGGCGCACATCACCCTGCCGTTGATCCGCCGCTCGATCCTGTCGAACCTCATGCTGATCACGCTGCAGACCCTGGCCAGCTTCGGCCTGATCTACGCCCTCACCGGCGGCGGTCCTGGCACGGACAGCCAGACCACCCCGCTCTACATGTACGAGCAGGCGTTCCGCTACTTCGAGATCGGCTACGGCAGCGCCATGGCCCTGGTGATGCTGGTCATCGGCGCCGCGTTCTCCCTCGTGTACCTGCGACTGATCAAGGTGGACACCTGATGACGCGCCTGGCCGCCCGTGGCGCGGCACTCATCTCGCTCGCGGTGATCGCGCTGGCCTTCCTCGGGCCGTTCCTGTGGGTGCTCCTCGCCTCGCTGCAACCCGACGCCAACCTCGCCGCGCAGCCGACCTTCCAGTTCTCGCTCAAGAACTTCAGCGCGGTGCTGACCTGGGAGACCATCTACCACCCGATCATCAACTCGATCCTCATCTCCGGCAGCACGGCGATCCTCACCGTGATCGTCGCCGGGCTCGCCGCCTACCCCCTGTCCCGCTACACCCTGCGCTTCAAGCGGCATTTCATGCTGACGCTGCTGTTCACGACCGGCCTTCCGGTCACGGCGATCATGGTGCCGGTCTACTCGATGTTCTTCCGGTTCAACTTGTACGGGTCGATTCCGGCCATGGTGCTGTTCCTGGCCGCCAGTTCGCTGCCGTTCTCCATCTGGATGATGAAGAATTTCATGGACGGCGTCCCGGTGAGCCTGGAGGAGTCCGCCTGGGTCGACGGGGCCGGCTGGGTGCAGTCGCTGCTCAGGATCGTCGGGCCGCTGATGGCGCCCGGGGTGGCGGTCGTGGCCATCTTCGTCTTCGTCGGCCAATGGGGGAACTTCTTCGCCCCCTTCGTCCTCCTCGACACGCCGGAGAAGCAGCCGGCGGCGGTGACCATCTACACCTTCTTCTCCCAGTACGGGCAGGTCGCCTACGGTGAGCTGGCCGCGTTCTCGATCATCTACACGACCCCGGCCGTGGCCCTCTATGTCGCCGTGAACAAGTACCTCGCCGGTTCCTTCAGCTTCGCCGGATCAGTGAAGGGCTGAGCGGCGTTCCCAGTACGCGGAGACGACCCGGGTGTGCAGCGGGAAGGCCAGCTCCCGCGGCTCGTCCATCACCGACCACTCCATGGTCTCGGCCGTCGGCACCATCGGCGGCAAGGCGGCCGAGACGGTCGGCGGTGCCAGGCCGAAGACCAGCAGGGTGCCGTCAGGAGCGCTGTGCGCGTCGAACAGCCGCACGCGGCCCGCGTCGACGACGACGGCCGTCTCCTCGTACAGCTCCCTGGCGGCGGCCTGCTGCCAGCTCTCGCCCACGTCGATGAACCCGCCGGGCAGGGCGAGCTCGCCCCGATGCGGCTCGATGCCGCGCCGGACCACCAGCAGACCATCGTCCACGGGCAGCAACAGCACCGCGACGGGCAGCGGGTTGAGGTAGGCGGTGTTGCCACAGCCGGCGCAGGTGCGCGGCCAGGGCTGGTCCGGGGTGTACGCCGTGCCGCAAAAGGAGCAGTGCGAGTGCCTGATCGCCATGAGGTGAGACTAGCGATGCCGATTGACGGCCTTGACGACGAGCTGGGCTGTCCGGTCGGCAGTGGTGAACCCCGGCTGCCGGCCCGTGTGGTAGACGACCACCCAGACGTTCGACAGGCGGAACGAGATCTGGGTCCGGTAGATCGTGTCCACGATGGATTCGGCCCGGGTGTAGCTGTACGCCTCGTCGCCGACGTCCGGACCCTTGCGGATCTTGGTGCCCGGGTTGCGCTTCGGTTCCTCCTTCATCGTCTTGACCGTGTACTCCTGGGCGGTGTGCGCGGCCGAGGCATCCGCCAGGCGGTTCGCCGTGACGCTCACGAACGCGCCGTTGTCGGGCCGGGTCCACATACAGGCAGTGGCTGTCTGGTACTGGCGTTTCACCGCGCCGCCGAGTAGTGAGCGCGCCTGGGCGTTGGTCAGCAGGCCACACGCCTCGAAGTTGCGCCCGAACAGCGCCCGGGCGGACCCCGTCGAGCGGGACGTCGGGGCCGGGGTGGAGGTGTCGCCGATCGTTTCGCTGAAGGTGGCGGTGAAGTTCGGCAGGACCCGTACCAAGACCACCACCCCTGTGGCCAGGGCCAGCACGACCGCCAGCCCGGCGCCCAGGAGGATGAGAGGCACGCGGCTGCGCTTGGGCACAGTGCCGGCCTGGGTCCGCTCGCGGTGCAGGGCCGGGTCGGTGCCGGCCGTCCTGAGCGAGGGTGTGACGGGCACCGGGCCCACCTCCGACCGGGCTGGCACGGCGCCCTGGGCGATGGCGTTCAGCCAGTCGGCCGCCTGGCCGGGGGCGCAGCGCCGTACCGGATCCTTCTCCAGGATCGCGGCCAGTACGGGGGCGAGCGGGCCGGCCAGCCGGGCGGGGGCGGGCGGCTGCATGAGCACGGCCGCCATCACGGCGGCCTGGTTGGCGCGGGCGAACGGCGGCCCGCCCTCCACCGCCGTGAACAGCGTGGCGCCGAGCGACCACAGGTCGGCGAGGGGGCCGTCGGTCTCGCCGCGCAGGCGCTCTGGAGCGATGTAGCCGGGCGAGCCGGTGAGCAGGCCGGTCTGCGTGAGCGCGGCGTCCCCTGCGACGGTCGCGATCCCGAAGTCGGTCAGCAGCACCCGTCCGTCGTCGGTGAGCATGACGTTGGCCGGTTTGACGTCCCGGTGCAGTACGCCCGACGCGTGCGCGGCGCCGAGCGCGTCGAGCATCTGGAGGCCGATCCAGGCCACCTGGCGCGGGGCCAGCGGGCCGTTGGTGCGTACGGCCTGGTCGAGGGAGCGTCCGCGGACCAGCTCCATGACGATCCACGGCCGGCCGCCGTCGAGGACGACGTCGTGCACAGTGACGATCGACGGGTGGGAACGCAGCCGCGCCGCGGCTCTCGCCTCGCGTAACGTGCGTTCGGCCAGCTCAGTACGTGCCGCCTCGTCGAGGTCCGGAGGCAGCCGGACCTCCTTGACGGCCACTTCCTGCCGCAGCAGTTCGTCCATCGCCCGCCAGACGGTGCCCATGCCGCCTTGGCCGAGCGGGGACAGCAGCCGGTAGCGGCCCGCGAGCAGCGTCACCGGACCGCCGCGCTTCGCGCACGTCCTGACGTGTTCTCGGTCCCGGGGCCACCCACTGCTTCCTCCGCTATCGGTCCTATGCGGACAGAAGTGATATTAGGGGTCTGTGCTGCCGCGTGGGCACTTACTGCGGAGTCGCGCCGATCGGTGCTCTCCCTCAAAAGGGCCTCCGCTTCGCTCCGGGCGTTCTTCCTCCCCGCCCGTCACCCGATTCGGTGGTTGGCCGTCTGATGCCCACCCGCCCACAACGGCCCTCCGCTACGCTCCGGACGTCCTCCCAGGCGGGCTGACGCCCGCCCCCTGAAGGACC
This sequence comes from Nonomuraea sp. NPDC049028, assembly GCF_043197735.1. Taxonomy (NCBI): domain Bacteria; kingdom Bacillati; phylum Actinomycetota; class Actinomycetes; order Streptosporangiales; family Streptosporangiaceae; genus Nonomuraea; species Nonomuraea sp. NPDC049028. The sequence continues at coordinate 629,526 of NZ_JBICTR010000004.1, read as the reverse complement.
TCGCTACGCACGGACCGCCTTCCAAGAACGCTTCGCCCGGTCGGCTGTCGACGACGGGTGAAAACTGACCCCGTGGCGATGATCGTTCGAATCCGCCGGGATCTGTTCGTCGGGATGTGGGGCATGATCCGCGCTCTGGGGGCGGTGCCCAAGACGCTGGTGTGGGACAACGAGGGCGCGATCGGGCAGTGGAGGGGCGGCAGGCCGCAGCTGACGGCCGAGGCGCATGCCTTCCGTGCGCATCCGCCAGTGCAAGCCCGCCGATCAGGAGGCCAAGGGACTGGTCGAGCGGGCCAACGGCTATCTGGAACCCTCGTTTCTGCCTGGCCGGGCCTTTACCGGCCCGTGCGACTTCAACGCCCTGCTGGCCCAGCGGCTGAGTCGGGCCAACAGCCGCCATCATCGGCGGCTCGGCTGCCGTCCGGCCGACCGGATCGTCACCGACCTGGCGGCGATGGTCGCGTTGCCGCCGGTGGCGCCGGTAGTGGGTTGGCGGACCTCGACACGGCTAGCTCGCGACCACTACGTGCGCATCGCCTCCAACTACTACTCAGTGCACCCCTCGGGCGTCGGGCGGCTGGTGGAGGTCATCGCCGATCTGGAACAGGTCACCGCCAGGTGCGGCGGCCAGGTGGTGGCTCGGCATGCGCGGTGCTGGGCCGCCCATCAGACGACCGCCGATCCGGCCCATGTCCAGGCCGCCGCCGCCCTGCGTGGTGCGCCTGGCCCGCACCTGGCCGGCGCTGCCTTGTCGCCGCCGGGCCAGGTGCAGGTGCAGCAGCGGCGACTCAGCGACTACGACGCCGCGCTGGGCATCGAGACCACGTTGGGCACCGAGCAGGTGAAGGGATGAGCAGCAACACATCCGCCTCCAACGTGACGGACGAGCTGCGACGTGACCGGCGTTGTCAGTGCCGCCCTCTATGTTGGCCCGATGGCTCATAGCATGGTCGACAAGCGGGTCGTCGAGGCAGCGGCGATCGACGCCGAAAGGGCGATAGCCGAGTTCGACGGGGCTTGCCGATGGCTGGCTTCTGTCCAGCGGGGGCCGATGGAGCCTCTCGCGGCCGAGGTGTGGGTGTTCGACAGGGATCTTGCCCGGGTGGTGTTGGTGCAGCATCGTTGGCGGGGTTGGGTTCCGCCGGGCGGGAAAGTCGAGGCCGGGGAGACACCGCGTGAGGGGGCGATCCGGGAACTGCTTGAGGAAACAGGCCTTCGGGTTGAACTACTGCCCGAACCGGCAGCGGTTGCGGTTCGCTCCTATCACCCGGACCGGCCGGTCACCCTCGGGCTGTCATATGCCGCGGTAGTTGATACAGCCGCCCCTTTTGTCGCAGAGGCCGGGCAGCCGGTGGCCTGGAAGCGGCTGGACGAGGAGTGGGAGAGCTATTTTCCCGACGATCTCTCCCGTATCCGTCGGCATGCGACGTGGTTGGCTGGTCGGGGCAATCACTGAGGAACTGCTTTGGTGCCGCCGCGGCGGGCCAATTCGCGTCGGAGGTCGAGGTTCTCGCCGTGAGCGCGCTCCAGCGCTGGCGAAGAGGCGGGTGACGATCTACGCCCAGGTGGTGCCGGTGAGGACGCGGTCGTGACGGGCGGTCAGGACGGTGCAGTGCCAGACGTGGCGGCGCATCGGGTAGCGGTAGGCGTCGACGGGCCGGTTGAGGTGGTTGGCGAGATCGTCGAGGGTGGCCTCGCCAGTGGCGGGGTCGGGCTCGAAGGGGTCTCAGGCGGCGATGAGGTGGGGGTCGCGTTGGTGTTCGTAGCGGCCTGGGACCCGTCAACCCGCTGCGGGTGCCGCCGTTGGCGCACCTGACGGGGCTTGGTCGAGCGCGTGACGGCGGACGCCGCGGATCAGCAGGTAGCCGACCATCCAGAGCTCCCCTACGGTCGCGGGGACGGTGAGAGCGTCTGCGATGCCCTGTACGCCGGGGACGAGATATCCGACGAACGCGCTGAGCAGGTAGCCGATGCCGCCGCCGATGAGAATCCAGCCGAGCGGGCGGGGCATCCAGCCCGAGCGGAGCACGCACGAGCCCATGGGGATGAGCCACAGGCCGAAGAACACTGTTCCCACGCCCCACAGGTTGCCGCTGACCAGGTACAGGACCTGGACGACGGCCGCCGCGTCGCCGATCGGGTCGAGCGCGACCTGGACCGCTGTGGCGAGCAGCGCCGCGCTGGAGAGCACCGTGACCGCGTTGACGAGGCCGAAGGCGGCGATACCGCTGGCGGCAAGCGGGTGTGCGGTCCGGAACAGGCGGTAGAACCACGCCACTGTGAGGGCTTTGGTGACGACGATGAGCAACTCTAAGGCGATCCCGGCGCGGGCGAGCGATTCGTGGTCGACCAGGTGGGCGAGCGTCGCACCGGGATCGCCGGCCGTGAAGAGCCGCGGCCGGATGAGCAGGAAGCCCAGTGCGCCGGTGACGGCGAGGCCGAGGTAGAGCAGCCCGGTCATGCGGGCGGTGCGGATCAGCGCGTGCATGGTGGCTCTCCTTGAGGGCTGTGCCGGCGCGGCGGCCGCGAGAGATCGACTGTGTACCTTACTCCGTAAGGTAACTTACGATGTAAGACGCCGACAAGGGGGTGGAAGACCGATGGCGGCGAAGGCATTCCGCGAGCCGCTCAGCCGCGAGCGCGTGCTGGCGGCGGCGGTCGTCCTGGCGGATGCGGAGAGGATCAAGGCGCTGACGATGCGCCGCCTCGACGCCGGCCTCGACGTTGAGGCCATGTCGCTCTAGCCTTCCAAGAACGCTTCGCCCGGTCGGCTGGTTGGAGCGGACCACGGCGGGGTAGCCCCGATCAATGTGGAGACGTACGCGACTTAGCGGAAAAGTCGCAGAACCCTCTCGGCCTGGCGCTCGAGGGTGCCTACCGGGTTATGAGGCATCGCCGGCCCATCGGGGCCGAGCTGGAGAAACCAGCCCAGCGCGATCAGGCGGCGGAAGCCCCGCACCCGCGCGGCTTCCCCCGGGGCCAGGTCGATGTGGGCCAGCAGTTGCTCGGCATCCAGGGCGCCGTCGATGCGGGAGATGTGCTCGGTTACCTCGCCAAGTTCGAAGGCGCGATCGCTGCGGCCGGAGTCTTCCCAGTCGATAAGCGCACGCGCCGCTCGTGTCCGTCCCACAGCAGGTTCGCGTGGTTGCCATCCGCTAGCCCGAGGACAGGCGGATGGGGGTTCGTCACGAGCTGGTCAGGATCGCTGGATGCCAGCCAGGCGGATCCCGCTTGGAGGGCGTGCCGCACAACCGGGTTCGCGCCGAGGTCAGGTCGCTTGTCGGCCCAGACGCGGGCTTTGTTCAGAGCTGCGGCGGGCCCCCAGGAGGCGGGGCGACTCCTTCCGCCACCCGAGTAGGGATTGCCTGGTGCAATCGGTTCACGGCGGTGGCCATCGCGCTGACCTGCTCGTCAGTGGCATGCGCGCCGCGCAGGATACGGCCGGGTAGCCTGGTCATCACGATCGTGGGTGGGTGAGCGTCGAGTGCGGCGTCCAAAGGCGTGGGTGCGAGGTCAGGCGCGTGTTCGGCGAGCAGTGTGAGTGCTGTCCACTCTCGGTGAGGCTCTCCTCGACCCCATGATGTGTAGCGCTTGACCACGACGTCGTCGCTGAATTCGAGGCTGTGAGTGCATCGGCCAGCCGTCATGTGCTCGCGTCGCCCTTTCTGTTCCTCAGACCCGAGGACAGGACCGGTCACGTCCAGCAATGGGAAGGAAAGGGCTTGAGACTACCGCAGGTCGCGGCCCTGTTCTCAGCTCTGCTAACCGAGCCCAAGTTCGTAGTCCACACGACTTCGGAATTCTCATACTTCATCTGACATGCCCGGAAATCAGTGCGCTCCACATGGCGTTTGCCACGTGGAAGGACCAGCGATCACTCTCATGAATGACGGTCTTCCCGGCCCGGAGAGCTGTCCGGCGAATGAACCGCAACCCGCCGAGCATGATCAGTTCGTAGAAGACCTCATCGCAGTCGCAGGTCCACCGCATTACCCGGCCGTGCGGCTCACCCCCGCGTGGATCGTTCCATGCCAGCTCCTCGTAGTGCGACTGGAGAGCGGGCACGTGCGGCGCCGTGCAATGGGGAGGAAATCGCCACTGACTCATCACTCAACTCACCCCCTCACCTGCCGCCCGCTGTGCGCGACCCCGACCGTCACGTCTTCCCCAGCGCAGACAGGCGCGACCTGGCCCGTGAACATCTCCGCCCAGACCGCGCGCTGCCCCGCGCCCAGCAAGCGCACACCCCACTTGAGCGCGATCTGCTCGACCAGCCACAGACCCCGCCCGTGACAGTCGTCATCGCCGGACGCGCGCGATCGAGGAATGGTGTCCGCCCCGTCGTCGGTCACCTCAACGCGAACGATCTCGGCATCAACGGCGACGACCTCCACCGTCACCACCCCGCCGTGCAGCCCCGAAGCGGTATGGATCAGCGCATTGGTGATCAACTCACTGACGATCAACCGCACGTCCTCTACGACTCGAAGCCCTGCCGCCGCCAGCATCTCCCCGACGCAGCGACGAGCCACCGCCACCGAGTGCGCCACCCCTGGCAACACGACCTCACCAAGAAACCGCTCGCTCACCGCGCCACCTCCCAGACCCGCGTAGCCGCATCCACGGCTTACGCACCCACCCACCGACCCCGACCATGACCCCACGCGAAAATCCACCCCTCACCCCTCAACGCGGCCCTCACATACAGCGGACCCCGCGCCCTGCGTATGGCGATGAACGGCTCATCCCTTCGACGGGCACTCCACCGCCAGCGACAGCCCGAACTGCGACAGATCCCACGACAATCGCACTAAGTAAACAAAACGTTCCTCATTGTCATCGAAGTTGCGCATGCTGATGCCCCTTCGAGTGGCCGCGTCGATCGACTTGATCCAGCTCTGTTCGATGCCTTGCCCGTGTAAATCGCGCGAGTTCATGGACCTGGCGGTCCTGCCGCTGAGGAGGGGGCCTGTCACGGGCTGCTTATTCCTATGATGCACATGAACCAAAGGAAGGTGCAACCGTTGCACGTGCATCTCGCTATAGACGTTCGGTAACCTTGCTCGCATGCCCCAAAGGCACCAGACGCCGACGGTCCGCCTGAGACAGCTCGCGAGGGCGCTCCGCCAGCTCCGCGAGAGTTCCGACCTGTCTCGCGAGGGGGTCGCGGAGATCACCTCCATGAACCGAGCGACCCTCTACAGGATTGAGACGGCCCAGGTTCGACCGCAGGTTCGCACGCTGAAAACGTTGATGGACGTGTACCAGGTGGCCGAGCCTCGGCGGACGGAACTGCTCGCCATCCTCAAGGCGGCGAACGAACAGGGCTGGTTGCAGACTGCTGTGGATCTGCCCCAGCAGTACGCCACATACATCGGGTTCGAGGAAGAAGCGCAACGGATACTCAACTACGAGTCGCTGTTCATGCCTGGCCTACTTCAGACCGAGGAATACGCACGGGCAGCTACCGTTGGAACCGGTCCAACGCTTCCGAAAGACGAAGTCGAGAACCGGGTTGTCGCCCGTATGAGCCGCCAAGAGCGTCGAGACCCACCGTTGGTTGTCTGGGCCATTATCGATGAAGCCACGCTACATCGGCAGGTCGGTGGGCCTCGCGTCATGCGTGAGCAGCTACAACGCCTGATTGACGCAAGCTTGGACCCCCATGTCACGTTGCAGGTGGTTCCGTTTGGAGCTGGCGCGCATCCGGGTATGCGCGGCTCATTCGTGATCCTCCAGTTTCCGGAAGAACATCATCACGATGTCGTCTATATCGAGACGAGTACAAGTGATCTCTTCCTGGAGAGCCAGGAGGATGTAGCACGATATAGCCTGGAATTTGAGCATCTTCGCGCAGTGTCGATCAGCCCCGACGCAACGCGCGATCTTATTGCCGACGTGCTTTCGAACATGAAATGAGAGGAGGTGCGGCGTGGCAAAGAAGGATGTTGACCTTTCGCAAGCTCAGTGGCGCACTAGCAGCTTGAGCGGAACGAACGGTCAATGTGTTGCCGTTGCCTTCGTTGAAGGTCATGTGGCGGTTCGTCACTCCAAGAATACGGATGGCCCTAGCATCATCTTCACGGTTGACGAGTGGCGAGCCTTCACAGGAGGCGTGCGACTGGGCGAGTTCGATCAGCCTTAAGCCACCTAACAGGGCTGCCCGGTCCCCATGGCGGTTCCTCCGAGGGGGCCGGGCATCTGTCTGTCTAAGAGCATGTTTGAGAAGATCGTCCATGTTCGGTGTGGCGGTGTGACGGCGGTGCAATATGTCGCCAGGGTGGCCGGGTGCCGTGGCCTCCTTACGCCTCGCACTTGACCAGCGCAAAGTGGAGCCGGCGATCGGGATCCCACGCCGGGTCCGAAGACCGATGGTCGCCCGGAGAAACGTCCGCGCCGGAAGGTCGTGAACCCAATCCTTTACATATTGCGGTCCGGCTATCCCTTGCGGTACGTACCTTGTCGACCCTCCTCGTCAAAGGACCGTTCTCATGCCTTCTGCCGTCTCACGGATCACCAAGCTCATCCCCCCGCGAACCACCCCACGATCCCGGAACTGGGAGTCTGTAGAGAACGAGCTCGGCACTCCGCTGCCCGCCGACTACAAGCAACTTGCCGATATCTACGGCGCGGGAGTCTTCGATGAGGAGATCTGGCTTCTGGAACCTGGATGCGACCACCACGAGATCTTCAAAGACGACCTGAACTTGGTGTCTGCGGCCAAGGAACGCGACGAGGTGCTGGCCGACCTCTGGGAGTTCGAGGACAAGCCCGCAGAGCTCCGCGAAGACGGGGCGCGCGTGCTGCCCTGGGCCTTTTTCGAAGGGAGCGGCCACTTCCTCTACTGGGTCCTTCAGCCTGGCCAGGCACCGGACGACTGGACTGTCATCATGAACGAAGGACGCGGCCCCGAATGGGAGAGTCACCCTCTGTCGTGCAGCCAGTACCTCTTTGCAGCCATGACCGGAAACCTCGACTCCGTCTACTTTGACGGCCCGCTTGCCACAACCCACCAGTTCCAGCCCATCACAGAATTCGTCTAATGGTTGGCAGGCTCCAGGTGATCGAGCGTTCAGGTGGTGATCGACGTCAGTCGCAGGCGTGGCGCGGTTGGCGTTGGGCGGGTCCTCCTCGGGTGAGGCGGCGGGCCATGTCGGCGATGGCGGCCCAGCGGATGATGGCCTCGGACACGGTGGGGTCGCGTTCATAGTCGCGGGCCAAGCGGCGGCAGGCGGTCAGCCAGGCCAGTGTCCTCTCCACCACCCACCTGCGGGAGATGACGTTGAAGCTGCGCTGGTCAGCGGGCTTGCGCACGATCTCCAGCGCGGTGCGCAGGGTGTCTCGTGCCCAGTGCACCAGCCTTCCTGCGAAGCCCTGGTCGGCAAAGACGTGCCGAACCGGAGTAGTCAGGTACGCCGACAGCAGGGCCGTCTTGGCGCCGTCACGGTCCTGCCAGCTCGCCAATCACTTCTCCGAGAAGGTCGACTTCACCTGTCCGCGATCGTCGATGAGGCAGCCATCCGAAGAGTGGTTGGCGCCCGCTCTGTCATGGAGGAGCAGATCGATCACATCGCGGAGATGTCCAAACTCGCCAACGTGTCATTCCAGGTCATTCCCTACTCGGCGGGGGCGCACCCAGGTATGACCGGCTCGTTCTCAATCTTGGAGTTTCCCCGAGACCGACGCGGACGTGGTCTACATCGACTCAGCGGCGGGGGATCTCTTCGTGGAACGGGAATCCGAAGTGTCTCGATATACACTAGATTTCGGGGACCTTCAAGAGATTGCGGCGAGTCCAACTGATTCCGTTCGGTTCATCTCAGACTCCCAAGGGGCAGGTAGCGATGCGCGACGAGCTTGATCTGACGAAAGCACGCAGTGCCAATGGACAGTGTGTGGAGATCGCCCTCGTTGGCGATCATGTCGCCGTCAGGGATAGCAAGAACCCTAGTGGCCCGAGTCTTGTCTTCAACTCCGGTGAATGGAAGGCGTTCATCGGAGGAGCCAAGAATGGGAAGTTCGACCTCCCATGATGTGATAAATCCGGGAAGGCGTGAAGACGCACATAATGCCGCGCCCCCTGACGCGGGCCGAGGCAGGGGAATGATCAGGCGGGGCAGCGTGTGACGGGCGTCGCAGGTATTACATTCAGCCGACTTGTTGCCCTGCTTGATCGCGCTGGTGTCGTCGGCGATCAGTACTCCGTCCGGGCGGCCCAGATGCTCCGGCACGTAGGAGCGCACCTGGTCGCGCAGGACGTCGGCGTCCCATTTGGCGCCGTTGAGCAGATGCTCGAATCGGTAGGCTTTGACGTGCCCGATGTGGTCGGCCAGCTGCCAGGAGTTCTTCCGTGGCACGTCAGCCAGCAGGCTGCGAACCAGGTCGGGGAAGGTGGAGCGCGGCTCGGGCCGGTTGAACAACGGCCCGGCGATCCGCTCGGTCAGCGTGGTCAGTTCCGTATCCCAGGACACGACCAGATCGTAAGTGAGAGTACAGGTCACCCATCGACGATGGACCCACTACATCCCGTAACGGGCCCGAACCTCAAGATCTCTGAATGTAATACCGGTTCCTGCCGGATTTCCGACCGCACTAACGGTAGGTGGCTTTCCTCTTACGAAGATCGCACTTTACTTTTAGCTGAAATTTATGTGATGATCACTCCGGTTTGCGGCCCATGATCCGAAAGGCTGGAGTGAACACTCGACGATCGGCGTCCGGTTTATCGCAGCGGACGCGGTACCAAGCTGCCCTGATTGCCGCGCTGACGCTGCCATTGACCCTGCTCGCACCCCCAGCGATCGCCCAGGACTCCACGCCATCACCCGCTCCCACCCCTTCCGCGTCCGACAGCGGCGCCACAGGCGTTGCCATGGCGCGGGCGAAGAAGGAGAGTAAGCGCGTCGAGATCGAGGCACTGCGCACGGAGAGCGCGACGTCCTTCGCCAACCCGGACGGCAAGACGCTCACTACCGAGTTCTACGCCGACCCCATCCGCTTCAAGCAGGGCGGCTCCTGGCATCCCGTCGATACCACGCTGGTGGCTGACAACGGCGTCATCAGGCCGCGCTCCACCAGGGCCGGTCTCACCCTCTCGCTGGGCGGCGACACCGAGCTCCTCACCGCAGGCAGCGGACGCGACGGATCGACGATCAAGGTCTCGGCGCCGCGGTCGCTGGCGGTTCCGAAGCTTTCAGGAAACCGGGCCGAATACGCAGACGCCTACGGTCCCGGCGTCGACCTCGTGGTTGTGGCCACGCCGACGGGATTCCGGGAGGAAGTCGTCATCAGGCGGCGGCCGAGCGGCCCGCTGGCATTCTCGGTCCCCGTCCAGCTTCCCGACGGCTTCTCCCTGGGGAAGAGCTCGGCGGGGAAGCTGGTCGTCCGCGACGGAGCGGCGCACACGACGACCGAGCTTCCGCCGCCGATGCTGACGGACGCGAGCGCGGATCTCAGCGTCGGTGAGGAAGGCCATCTGGGCAAGGTGGCCATGACAGTAGGCAAGGCCGCCATCGTCTACAAGCCCGACGCCGGCTTCTTCGGCAATTCGCGAGTTTCCTATCCGCTTTCCCTCGTGGTAGCAGACTCCGATTGGACGGAACTGCCCGTTGGAAATGACACGTTCATCAACAACTCCTCCTATCAGAACGGCTATGCCAACAGCGGCGCCTACCATTTGCAGGCCGGAAAGACCAACGAGGGCACGGTGCGCTGGCGCACCTATATTCGTTTCGAGGAGATTCCCGAGGACTCGCCGCTGCGCGGCGGCCGGGTGACCAACGCCGACCTCGTCCTCTGGAACATCGCCTCCAACGACTGCGGCGTCAGCGTCGGCTCCGGCATCACGGCCCGCAGGGTCACGCAACGCTGGGACGTGTCCACACTGACGTGGAGCAACCAGCCGACCGTGACGGGCGACGGCGCCAACACCGAGTACGGCGCCTATCTGCCCGGGTGCGACCGCGGCTACATGGACTACGAATGGGACCTGTACCACAGCGTCAACGCGATCACCCAGGCGTGGGCCGACGGTCAGGCCAACTACGGGTTCCAGCTCACCTCGGGCAACGAATCCGACTACCTCAACTGGCGGGCGTACCGCTCGAAGGAGTACGTCTCCGGCGGCGGCGCGCACGGTCCCAAACTGGTCATCGGCTACGTGCCGGCCCCGCCGAAGAACCCGAACCACATCACCCTCCTGGAAGAGGGCGAGCAGGTCCCCACCACGCTCGCCGACCTGGACGCGCTGGCCGCCCAGAGCCGGGTGGCCAAGTCGCTCATCGGCATGCCGCAGCTGTCCGACGACGAGATCGTCGACATCAGGAACGACGCCGACGCCGACGAGGCCCTGGTTCCAACGGAGGAACTGGACGAACCGGTTCCCGGTTTACCCGAGCCCGAGCACGGGCTCACCGGCCACTGGACCTTCGACGAGGGATCCGGTGACAGGGCGGCCGACTCCTCCGGCAATCTGCGCACCGCCACCCTCAACACCACCGCGGCCTGGACACCCGGCAGGACCGGGTCCGCGCTGACGAACCAGTCGACGCCCCCCGGCCTGACCCGGCAGCTGAGCCCGTGGATCGGGAACTCCCGGGCGGCCGCCGGGCCGGTGCTCAGCGGATTCGACGTTCAGCCATCACAGAAGGTCAACGGCACGATCGTCACCCCTTCCCTGACGCCTAGCCTGCGTGCCTTGGTCACCGATCCGGGCCGAGCGGCGTCCAAGGTCGACTTCCAGATCATGCGCTACGTCGACGATGCGCCCGTCTGGTCCGGCTCGCTGGCGAGCGTGCCGTCGGGGACCCAGGCCTCGATCGCGGTGCCCGCTGCGAAGCTGCTGGACGGCACGCGCTACGAGTGGCAGGTCCGCGCCACGGCTGGCGGCGTGACCTCGGCCTGGTCGGGCTACCAGTTCTTCACCGCGGACGTGCCCGAGGCGGTGGTGGACCAGTTCCAGGTCACACCGTCCTCGCAGGTCGGCACGGACACCGTGACGCCGACGCTGACACCCACGCTGAAGGCGAGGGTGACAGATCCGCTGGGCGGTCCCGTCGGGGTCGCGTTCGAGGTGAAGCGTTACACCGACGACGTGTCCGTGTGGTCTGGTTCGGTGGCCAATGTGGCCTCGGGCTCGCTGGCGTCAGTCACCGTTCCGGCGGGCAAGTTGGTCAACGGCGTGAAGTACGAGTGGCAGGTGAAGGCCACCACGCCTGGCTCGACCCCGGCCTGGACCGGTTACCAGTTCTTCTCGGTCGACGCCACCCCGTCCGTGGACCAGTTCCAGCTCACCCCCTCGCAACTGGTCGGGGGAGCCATCACCACGACGTCGCTGACGCCGACGATGCTGGCGCGAGCGACCAATCCCACGGGCGGCACGCTCACCGCCGAGTTCCGGGTGCTGAAGTACGCGGACGACAGCATGGTGTGGTCGGGCTCCGTGACCGCCGTGCCCTCCGGCACGCAGGCGTCGATCACCGTGCCCGCGGCGAAGCTGCTGGACGGCACGCGCTACGAGTGGCAGGTCCGCGCCACGGCCGGCGGCGTGACCTCGGCCTGGTCGGGCTACCAGTTCTTCACTGTGGACGTGCCCGAGGCCGTGGTGGACCAGTTCCAGGTCACACCGTCGTCGCTGGTGGGCGCCGAGATCGTGACGCCGTCGCAGACCCCCGCGCTGAAGGTCCGGGTGACCGATCCCCTGGGGCGCGCCGCCACCGTGGACTTCGAGGTACGCGACTACGCCACCGACACCTTGCAGTGGTCGACCTCGGTGCCTTCCGCGCCCTCCGGTGCTGAGGCCTCGGCGTCGGTTCCCCCGAACAAGCTGGCCGACGGCGTCAAGTACGAATGGCGCGTCAAGGCGAGCACGCCAGGCTCGACCCCTTCCTGGACCGGCTACCAGTTCTTCACGGTGGACGTGCCCGAAGCGACGGTCGGCGAGTTCCAGGTGACACCGGCCGAGACCATCGACGCCAACACGGTGACACCGTCGCTGACCCCGTCCCTGCTCGTCAGAGTCACCGATCCGCTGGGCGGCGCGGTCACGGTCGACTTCGAGGTCGCCGACTACATGACCGACACGGTCCTCTGGACGGCTTCCTCCGCCGGGGTTGCCTCGGGAACCACCGCGACGGTGAAGATCCCCACCGGCGTACTGTCCGATCAGCACGACTACGAGTTCCGTGCCAAGGCGACCACGCGGGGATCCACCGCGAGCTGGTCGTCATGGCAGCGATTCCAGATCAACGTCTTCAACCCCGACACCGATCCGGCGCTCGGTTCGCCGCAGGTGGTGCCCTCGCAAGTCGACAACGGCACGGCCGTCACCTCCACCGTGTCGCCCGAGCTGCGGGTGACCGTGACCACCCCGCAGGAGCACACCTCCCGGGTGGAGTTCGAGCTCGAGCACGACCCCTCGGCGCCGGAGGGCCAAGGATCGGGTCAGATCTGGGCCACCGCGCTCGACCAGGTGGTATCGGGCGCCACCGCGGCCGTCCAGGTGCCCGCTGACAAGCTGCACGACGGCTGGGTGACTCGCTGGCGGGTGCGCTCGCTCGACGGTGGCGCGTCATCCACGTGGACCGCCTGGCAGCGTCTCGCAGTGACCATCCCCAAGCCAGGAGTCACCTTCCCGCAGGTGACGCCGTCGTCGGTGATCGACGGCAAGCTGACCACGACGTCGCTGACTCCTGCGCTTGAGGCCGTGCTCACCTACGGGCCAGGCGGGACCCTTCGCGCCGAGTACGAGATCGAGCACGACCCGGACGCGCCGCAAGGCCAGGGAAGCGGGCTGATCTGGTCGGGGGCCGTCGGCGGTGTCCAGGCGGGCGCGCGAGCCGGCGTGAACGTGGAGCCGGGCAAGCTGACCGACGGCTGGCACGTCCGCTGGCGGGTCCGTTCGATCACCGAATCAGGTACGGCGCCGCTGACCTCCGCGTGGACGGACTGGCAGTCGCTGATCGTGGACCTTCCCGACTCGGCGCCGGCGGTGGAGGAGCTGCAGGTGACCCCGTCGAGTTCGGTGGACGGAAAGACGATCACCCCGACGGTCACGCCCCAGTTGCGCGCCACCGCGTTCGATCCCAGGGGCGAGCCGGTCCGCGCGGAGTTCGAGCTGGAGCACGATCCATCCGCGCCCGGGGAGCAGGGATCCGGGCAGATCTGGGCGAGCGGTGTCGACAACGTCCGGCCAGGAACCCAGGCCACCGTCGCCGTGCCAGGCGGAAAGCTCTCGGACGGCTGGATGACGCGCTGGCGCGCCCGCGCCGTCTCGGCGAGCGCCTCCTCGGCCTGGTCGGACTGGCAGCAGCTCACCGTCCGCCGCCCGGCCTCGGCACCCACCGTGGGAGAGTTCAGGGTGGTGCCGTCCGCCGAGGTCGGCGGGCAGACGGTCACCCCGTCGTTGACTCCCCAACTCCTGGTGACGGCGGCAGATCCACGCGGTGACCTCCTTTCCGCCGAGTTCGAGGTCGAGCACGATCCTTCCGCGCCCGAAGGGCAGGGGACCGGGCAGATCTGGACGGCAACGGTCGCCGACGTCCAGGCGGGAACGCAGGCCACGGCGGCGATGCCGGCGGGCGAACTCTCCGACGGCTGGGTCGTACGCTGGCGTGCCCGAGCCCTGTCGTCCACCGCGACCTCGGCCTGGTCGAGCTGGCAGAAGCTGACGATCAACGTCCCCAAGCCTGACGTGAGCGCGCTGGAGGCGACTCCGAACCAGGTCGTCAACGCCAAGCGGGTGGTCACCTCCACGACCCCCACGCTGGGCGCCACGGTCGTCAACCCCGACGGCGCCCCTGTCCGCGCCGAGGTCGAGCTCGAGCACGACCCGTCCGCCCCGGCAGGTCAGGGGAGCGGACGGATTTGGTCCGGCAGCGTGGACGGGGCCGCGTCCGGGAGCCGTGGTCAGGTCACGGTGCCAGCGAACCTACTGTCAGACGGCTGGGTCCTGCGCTGGCGCGCGCGTGCCGTCGCCGGGGAATCGACCGCGGGTTGGTCGCCCTGGCAGGTGATCGTCATCCACCTCGTCCAGCCGGGTGAGGAGGCGCTGGCACAGACGAGTGAGCCGGTCCTGGCGACAGACCACAGCTTCACCGTGGCCGCGTGGGTGCGCTGGACCGCCAGGAACGGTTCCTACAGCGTGGCCGAGCAGCGCGGCGCCCACCAGGCTCCCTTCCGCCTCGGCTACGACCAGGAGCACGGTCTCGTCTTCACCCTGACCAGCGCCGATACGGCCGACGCCACTACCGAGGGCGCCGTCTCCGGGATACAGCCACCGCTGAACGAGTGGTTCCATCTCGCGGGAACCTACGAAGCCTCCTCGAAGACGGCGACGCTGTACCTCAACGGCAGCCCGATCAAGACGGCTGCGATCTCCTTCCCGAGCTGGAATGCCGCCGGTCCGTTGACCATGGGGACCAGCATGCCCGGCGCGATCGACGAACTCCGCACCTACAGCGTGGCCGCCGCGCCGGAGAGCATCGCGGCCCTCTTCGGCGGCGTCGCAGCCCCCGCGGCGGCGAAGATCGCGTCCGCGGCCGCCCTGCCCGGGCGGACCTACGACCGGCTGGGCGCCAAGGAGTGTGCGACGAAGTACTTCTACCCGGAGAACGGCAAGCCGCGCTGGTCCAACGGCTGGGCCAAGAACGGCTTCAGCCTGTGCCGGATCTTCGCTCTCGAAGCGAAGTGGAATGACCGCTACGAGTACGAACCGCGCGTCAAGCAGTATCTCAATCCGATGTTCACCGCCGGGCTCATGGTGGTGGCCAGAACCTACGGCACCAAGCCCGACGGGCTCGACAGCCCGTCGCAGACCAACCGGCTCGTGGTCTTCGACGCCTACGTCCTGACAGGTAAGCGCCTCGGGCCTTCCATCGCCGACGAGGTGGTGACCATCGGCATGCTTCCCCCGCGCAATTCACGGGACTGCCTGGACGTCACCCAGTGGGGAGGCGCCCAGAACCGGAACTTTGTGCAGAAGACCGTCGACCAGTGGGAGACGCAGAATCCCTTCAAGACCGACGTCTGGACACCGCAGGCCACGTTCAGGTTCTGGTCGGACCCGGCCGCCAAGCCGGCCGAGCGCATCACCGGGGAACTGGACGCCAACGGTAAAGCGATCAAGGTGGAGAACGCCGAGGCGGTATCCCACTGCGGCTTCAACACCTACGCCCACGCGGAGGGTTTCGACATCCTGGGAGCCCCCTACCCGTGGGGCCTGTCCAAGCCGGTCCTGGTCCGTTGCGACTCCGCCGCGTACCTCTCCGGGGGCGGGGGCTGCGTCTTCCCCGCGGTGCCGTCGCTGCAGTTGGGGATGGGCAATCTCGCCACTCCCTACGACCAGACGTACATGCACTACTGGAATGCCTGCTACGCGAGCCCGACCACCTACCCGCGGAAGACCGGCAAGTTGATCCGCGGGTGCTACGACTACGGCAACGATCGGTTGCCTTCTCCGGAGCACAGGCTGACACGTAGACCGGACGACCCGGACGGCGGTCAGAACCGCGGCAGGGCGCAGACCCGGTGTGACAGCCTGTGGCTCGGCTACAAGAACAACGGCAGGGAGTGCGACGAGTACCCGTTCGCCACCACCAACAGGACGGTGGATTCCGACAAGAACAGGGAATTCTCGGTCTGTCCCGTTCCTGCCGCGTCGAACAGGAACGCCGGCACGGTGCAGAACCGGTTCTACCAGCAAGATCGAGTACTGTACCGTGACGCGTTCGCCGTACGGTTCAAGCAGTTGCTCGATGGCAAGGACGGACGGCCCAAGGCGTTCCCCATCGACACGCTCTGCGAGCCGCCCAAGAATCCCGTCTCGCCGTACGCGATCGACAAGGACCACGATTGACGCGCGAAACGCACTACCGCGACCTGCTGGAGACCGAGCAGTGGCTCGGCTCCGGCCTGTCGTGGACGGTCGTCAGGCCGGTCGCGGGGGCGATCGGCCCTGCCCAGGTCGCCGCCAGGCTCACCGGCGGCGGCCGGCCGGAGATCCGCGAGCTCGACGTGCAGGACACCGAGCTCGACGGGTTCCATGTCCTGTTCGTGGACACCGTCGGCGACGGCGTGATGCTGTTCGAGCGGTGGGGCGGGGGCTACGAGGACCGGCCCGAGGTGCTCGGCTGGCTGAGCGAGGACGCCTACGTGTGGAATCTCGGCTGGCACGCCGGTGGCGGCGAGCGGATCATCCATGCCGTGCCCGGGCGCTCCGGCTACGAGACCGTCGATCTGACGGATTCCGGCGCCTACTCGGGGGCGTTGGGGCCGGGTGTGGAGCGGGTGCGGGCGGCGTCCGGATGGGCGCGCAAGGCGGCGGCGATGGCGCTGGTGGAGGAGCTCACTGGCGCCCGGCTGGACCGGGAGTGGCTCACAGGTGCGCGGACCGCCGTGCTGATCGACACCCCCACGTCGGCAGGTCCGCTGGAGCCCCTGGGCCTGGAGCACGTCGAACCCGAGCTGGAGCGGCGGCTCCGCGCACTTGACGCGGCAGGCAGGCGGGCGGTCCTGATCGCGGTGGCGGGCGAGCTGGCCGCACGGTTCCAGCTCTGGGACGAGCCGGTCGAGGAGGCGTTGCGCGCGGATGGCCCGCTCGGTGCGGAGGTCAGGGATGGGCTGCTGCTCATGCACGCGCCGCTCCTGCGTGACTGGATGGACAGCAACGGCGGGTTCCCCAGAGAGGGCGACGAGCTCTGGCAGCGGTGGGTGGCCTCGCTCGCCGTACGGCACGCGCTGCTGAACCCCGATGACGGCCTGCACTCTCTCACCTATGCGCGCCGTGCGCTGGGGCCGGAGTGGCTCCACCGGACTATTCCAGAACGGGATTCTTGAATACCATTCTGAGAATGGCGATCACGGCGTGCGAGGCGGACGAGACAGTCCGGTTACGTTACGCCTGGCGGGCCGTGTCCGTCACCGGGCTCGGGATGCTCCTGACCGGCCTCAACTCGAGCTCGCTGAACGTCGCGCTGCCGACCGTCGTCGAGCACTTCCACGCCGAAGCGTTCGTCGCCAGCTGAGTGCTGCTGATCTACATGCTCGTCAGCCCCGTCGGCCTCGTCGTGTTCGGCAGGGTGGCCGATCTGTTCGGCCGCCAGGGCACCTACCTGCTCGGTTTCGTCGTCTTCACCGTCGCCAGCCTGCTCGCCGGGTTCTCGCCGAGCATCGAGGCGCTGCTGGCCGCCCGGTATTACATTCAGAGATCTTTGGGTCTCGGGTCGCCGCGTCGGCGGTAGTGGCTGACCAGGGCACGGGTTTGGTGGAGGCGGCGGAAGGCTGACCAGGCCAGGACGTGCGCGATGGCGTTGGCGGCTGGAATGAACAGGCGGGTCAGGACGCGGCGGATCTCGGCGAGTGAGGGCCGCAGCAGGCGGGTTGGGGTGCTCCTCACGGCGGGTTGGCGTTTGTTGTCGTGTCTTTTCCCTGGTCATCGGGTTCGTCGTGGTCTGGGGGTAAGGCGGCTTGAGTGACGGCGAGGAAGGCCAGGGCGAGCATGACGGTGGTGACGTGCCGGTGCCAGGGCGTCCACTTGCGGACCTGGTATTGCGTCAGACCGAGCAGGTCTTTGCTTTGGGCGTTGTTCTCCTCGATCTTCCAGCGGAGTCCGGCCAGTTTGATCAGTTCGGTGGTCGGGGTGCCGGTGGGGGCGTGGGCGAGGAAGAACTCGATGTCGGCTGGGTCGGTCACCGAGCGGCGGATCAATACCGTGTGGGCGTAGCCGGGAGCGGGGGTCTGCTCGGCCAGGTGGACAGCGACGGTGGCCCAGTCATACAGGCGGATGCCCTTGGTGCCGGATCCGCACGAGCGGCGCTCCCATACCGAGGAGTTGGCGTGGGCCAGGAGCCGATCCAGTAGGTGGCCGACCGGCTCGCCGCCGCCACGTACGGCAATCAGCGGCAGATCGACCGGGACTGCCAGGACGTAGCCGATGTGCTGGGTATGGCAGAAGGCGCGCAGGTCGGGGTCGCGGCCGTAGCCGGAGTCGCCGCACAGGTAGCGGAACGGAGTCCCCGCGGTGATCTCCTCGCTGAGCATGTCGATGAACAGGGCCGGCTTGGTGGCGAAGAGCAGTTGGGCGGGGATGCCCGCCTCCTTGCGCCGCTGCGGGTCGTTGGCCCAGCTCTCGGGCAGATACAGGCGCCGGTTGACGAAGGCGTGCCCGGCGCTGGAGGCGTAAGTGAGCATGGGCATGATCTGGCAGTTTTCGACCTGGCCCGTCAGCCCGCAATATTGGCGGGCCACGCCGGCCGACTTGTTGCCCTGCTTGATCGCGCTGGTGTCGTCGGCGATCAGTACTCCGTCCGGGCGGCCCAGATGCTCCAGCACGTAGGAGCGCACCTGGTCGCGCAGGACGTCGGCGTCCCATTTGGCGCCGTATAGCAGATGCTCGAATCGGTAGGCTTTGACGTGCCCGATGTGGTCGGCCAGCTGCCAGGAGTTCTTCCGTGGCACGTCAGCCAGCAGGCTGCGAACCAGGTCGGGGAAGGTGGAGCGCGGCTCGGGCCGGTTGAACAACGGCCCGGCGATCCGCTCGGTCAGCGTGGTCAGTTCCGTATCCCAGGACACGACCAGATCGTAAGTGAGAGTACAGGTCACCCATCGACGATGGACCCACTACATCTCGTAACGGGCCCGAACCTCAAGATCTCTGAATGTAATACAGGGGTGCTGATAACGCTGACCTATTGCTCCTGGTAAGTCGCAGCATGGGCGACAGGGATGCCGTGCCTGGCTGGTCACTGGCCGAGGTCGGCTTCGCGGGCCTGGATAATGGCTTGGGCGCGGTCGGCGACCTGCAACTTGGTGAAGACGTCGGACACGTTGTTGCGCGCCGTCTTCGGCGACAGCGACAGCGACTCGGCGATCGCTCGGTTGGAGAGGCCAGTCGCGATGAGCTCGAGCCAGCGCTCCCTGAGTGAGGTCACGGCGTAGGAGGCCCTTAATGGCTATTCAGGTATCGGTATGCGGGCCGCGTGACTGTACCGAAGATGACCGTCGCAATGCCCGCGAGCTGGGCCGCATGCTGGCCGAACGCGGAGCGGTAGTGATATGCGGCGGATATACAGGTGTCATGGCGGCGGTTGCCGCCGGTGCGAACGCCGCAGGCGGAACGGTTGTGGGGATCCTCTCCCGCGCTGACCGGGAGCACATCAACCCCGACCTGACCATCGTCATTCCTACAGGGATCGGCGAAGCTCGTAACAACGTCATCGTCAACTCAGGTGACGCCGTGATCGTGGTCGGCGGCTCCTGGGGAACGCTTTCCGAATTGGCCCTTGCCATGAGGAGAGGACGAGGCCCTGTCGTCCAGCTCGGAGGGTGGCGCATTCAAGATCGCCATGGGCGACCGATTCCAGGCATCCATTACGCCGACAGCCCTGAACACGCGATAGAGCTGACAGGTCTGTGGCGGTAGATCGCGACTGGATGTAGAGCCTGGTTCTGGGGTTCAAGGGGGTCGCGGGCTGAGGCGTCGCGGACGAACTGATCTGGTTTGGGCCGGAACTCAGTAGTAGGCCACGTTCGCGGCCAGGGCGGCCGCCGCCAGCGTGAAGAACACGGACCAGGCGCCGAAGTGGTGGTCACGCGCCCGCAGATGAACGCAGAACGCGCCGAGGAAGTACAACACGAGGCCGGCGGCGGCGAGCAGGCCCAGCACCGGAACGGCGAACCCGGCCAGCAGTCCCAGCGAGCCCGCCGCCAGCATCATGCCCAGCGGGAGCATCCAGGAACGGGGCACGCGAAGCTGGTCCGCCTGCTTCTTGGGGTATTCATGGCCGATGAGGTTGGCGATGGCGGCCAGGCCGACGACGGCCGAGGCGAGGAGAGTGATCACGAGGTAGACGGCGAACACGATGGTCCCCTTGTCCGTGCGAGTGATAGGCCGGTTGCGCACTACACGGACGAGATGAGCTGCCGGGAACGTGACATGCCCGGCGTGTGACTTGGGTTACGGCTCCGCCGGCCGACGCCAGGGATGGCGTCACATCGGTTGAGCGCCAGGTGCATGAGGTGGTGAAGGTCGCCCACCGGTGATGTCAACGAGCTGGTCAGACCGCGTCGGCGCGGGTCCACGACCATGTCCATGTCACTCGCCGGCGCCGGTCGGGCTCGCATGTCGGCATACCCCTGATCGTGCAGAGGGAGGCTTATCGGGCAATTCCTGCCGGATAGTCCCAAGACTCCGACTGGCTTCAACGGTCGGCGTTGGTCACATAAAGACCGCAGACGAAGTCGAGGGATTCTTCCGGGCGGCCTCGAGGACCTGCTGGCCCGGATCGAGCGACACGAGCAGAGAAGCTGCGCCATCTTGACGTAGCTGATCAGGGTGGTGGCGTGAGGGTCGTTCGGGGTGCTCGTGCTGGTGGTGGGCGGCAGTCTGAGGTGTAGATCGTCTGGCAGGGTTGGTTTTGCGGGTTCCGAAGCTCGATCGCCGGTTACCGTAAAGTCATATTCAGCGCGGTACGGCTCCTTCTTGCCAGCGGTAGAGGTCGCGCAGCAGGGAAATCTCGGCGCCGTGATGGATCAGCTCCCTGTTGACGTGCAGGACGATGCCCTCCATGGGAAACTGCTCGGGACCCACCGGGGGCGGATTCTCCAGGTCAGCGTCCGAGAGCTCGCGGACCCCCGCGTTCCATCTCCCATACATCTCATCGAGCTGCTTTAGCGCCTCGTCAGCGGTCCCCGCGTAGGCGAATGTCTGGGAGTCGACGTCCTGGCCGCCGAAGTGCCATCCGACCCGATAGCCGAGGCAGGAGACGATGATGTGCGCAAGCCGCCAGGCAATCGTGGTCACCGGAGCCGGCACCGGGGCAGGGGACGCGGAGTCCATCATCCATTCCCCTGAACCTGCCGACATCGGTTTGGCCGATGTGTCACGTGGGCGGATGCTCCAGCAGCCGCGCACCGGCTCCCAGAAGTACTCCTCATCGGCAAGACCGTCCAGCCGCGGCCGCAGATTCTTGTGCCAGTGCCGGTCCAGCTGGTCCGCGAGTCGCTCGCTTCTTGTCATTTCGGCACAGTACAGACAACGGAGACCTGGCTGCGACCCTCGCGGACGCCGTCGCCGGCCGTGGGCCGCGAGAGCGTACCGCACCGGGAGATGACGCTGGGGGCCCAGAAGGAGTCGAACCTCCAGCAGCCCGCTGGCTGCGACCACCAGCCTGCCGTACCGAACCCCGCCGCATAACCCCCAAAGGATTGACGAAGTCGATCACTTTAGGGGAGTCGGTGCCCTGCTCGTACAGCGCCCGCGCCAGGCGGGCCATCGAGGCGTAGTCGTCCCGTGACGCCTCCACGCGCAGCCGTTGGAGCGCATCCTCCGTCACTCTGACTCCCTTGGTCAGGGCCGGATCGTACATGATCGAGATCGTTCACACCTCTCACGAGCACCCACCGGTCACTGTCAGGTGACATCCAATCTGGCCATTGATCACGGCGTGACCTCGTGCTGGTCAGTTCATCTGTCACGGACGGCGAGGTGGCTGTGTCATTTGAAGTGGCCATTTTCCGGCAGTGGTAGCGGTTGCCATGTGTGACGCTGTTCGGCCAGGTGGCGTCGTCGGCGGATGCGGTGCTTGCGTCGCAGTTGCTCGACCCACCGGGTGAGCCCGTCTTGTTGTCCCCAGAGAGAGGGCGGGGCGGGCCCCTTACTCGCTGAAGCGGGCTCGTTCATCTGCTGAGCGACGCGCTCAGAGAAGCTGCGAAGCGCTCGCTCGTCCACCATGGCGACGTGGCGGCGCCAGCCCAGGTCGGTGAGGAGTTCGGTGAGCGCGACGGCTTCGGGTGTCAACGATCGAGCGCTACCAGGTGGTCACGTTCGACCCACGACTCGAACCCCACCCGGCGCTCCATCGTGGCCGACCAGTACCAGCCGGGATAGTTCCGCTGCCCGGTGATAGGACGGGAACGAACGGACGGGCAGCGCCTCCTCCAGCGCCACGCTCGCCAGCCGCTCCAACCCCACGAGCTGCTCCACGCCATCGGCAACGACGTAGGCGCCCCTGAACTCGCTGATCATATTCCGTGACGTAGCGCTCACAAATCACATCATGGCCACTTCGGTGCTCAGTGAGCGAAGGCCATCTGTTCAGTCGAGGATCGCGGTGGCTTCGATCTCGACCAGGTGGTCGGGGACGTCCAGTGCCGCAACGCCTATCAGCGTGGTCGGCGGGGCCGGGGTGACCCCCAGCTTCGCGGCTGCCCGGGAGATGCCTTCCAGGAGCGGGGGCATCTTGTCGGGGGTCCAGTCGACGACGTAGAAGGTCAGTTTCGCCACGTCGTCGAAGGAGCCGCCGACCTCGGCCAGGGCCTTGCCGATGTTGAGGTAACTCTGCTCGACCTGTGCGGCGAGATCGCCTTCGCCGACCGTGACACCCTCGGCGTCCCAGGCGACCTGTCCGGCGATGAAGATCAGCTTTGACCCGGACGCGATCGACACCTGCCGGTAGACATCGATCTTGGGCAATCCGCTGGGGTTGACAAAGGTGATGGCCATGGTGCCTGTCTCCTCGTTCTGAGCGCCTGTGGGCTCGCGTCCGCGCCGACCACGACACTCTTGCTCTCTTGTGGTTACTCAAGAACTATAAGAGACTGGCTGCTGACGTGGAAGAACGCACTTTTCCGTGACTGGAGAACCTTATGGTGACCAAGCAGTTCACAGGCTCGCCCGAGGACGCAGACCTGGCGCGTGCGGGCTCCTTGGCGCGGGAGATCTTCTCGGACGTGGCCAACAAGTGGGCGTTCCTGATCGTCGAGGGCCTCGGTGATCGCACCCTGCGCTTCAGTGAGCTGCGGAGCGAGGTCGAGGGCATCAGCCACAAGATGCTCACCCAGAACCTGCGCATGCTGGAGCGCAACGGCCTGGTCGAGCGCACCGTGTACCCCACCGTCCCGCCGCGGGTCGAATATACCCTCACTGAGCCGGGCCAGGCTCTGCGAGCGACGGTCGATGGGATGTGCGGCTGGACCCACCGGTACTTCGGTCACATAGAGGCCGCACGCCGTCGCTTCGACGCCTGACTTCTGCGGCCAACTGGGATGCCGAGAGGGGCCAGCTAGCGTGCTCAGTCACATTTGGCCACTTCGCCTGACGCTGGCCAACTATCTGGCCACTTTGGCTGGCACGCGGCCAGATGGCGTGTCACCTGACAGTTACCATCATGCAGTAGTCGGCAGGACCCCCCGGAGCCGCACTCCGCCGGCCGCGGCCGCCCGAGCCGGTTCGCCTCAGATCGGACGGTATCCCCGCGACCTGGTCACGGCAGGTGAGTCAGGTGTCCACCCGCGGCATCATTACCTCCAGCGAACCCGATCTCATCTGATCATCTTGGCCACATCTCGGGGGTCAGGGTGTGGCGGAACGGAAACGTACGCTAAGCCCATTCCCGCAGCCACCCTGCATCGGGCACACGCGAGGGATCACAGGCCTGATGGCCTACTGGATGCTCCAGGAGTGCGGATGCGAGGGAACAGGGCAGGCGAAGACGTTCAGCTGACCCCAGCGCCCCACGGTGACCTCGGTCGGCGTGGCGAACCGGTGCGCGGGCAGATCCTGTTCCTCGATCGGCTTCCAGCTGCCGCTGCCGCCGTCCCACTCGCTGCTGTCGATGGTCAACAGTAGGTCCATCGGTGCCGTGCAGGCCCGGCAGTGCATGGGAGACGGGTCGGTCAGGTGCCACGACGCGAACCCTCCGACGCGCCAGCCGGGCGGAATGGACAGGTCCTGCTGGTAGGTGGGCGCCTCGGGTGCGTCGTCTTCCCCTGTCTCTTCGGCCTCCTCCTCGAGGGCTTCCTCCCAGGCGTCAATCCGGGCGTGCAGGTCCTTGGGCAGCAGTCCGGCGAACGGGTAGGTGGCCACTTGTTCCGGGTGCAGCACGCAGGGCTCCGGAACATATCCGTCAAATCCCACGACCGCTGGTCGGGGCGGCGCGGCCAGGACCTCGGCCACCTCGGAGGATCGGCGCCAACGGAGGTCCAGCGACATGCCGCAGCCGGTCGGTCCGTGCCCGTCGAACGGGCACCAGAACACCTGGAGGAGGTCGCACCCGTCCGGTCCCGTCAGCAGATCGGGAACGTCCCGCCGGTACAGCTGGGCGACACCGATCATCGGCAGCGGATCGGTGTCGGCCACCCCCTCGACGCGATGCTTCCGCGCCAACTCCTCCAGGAGTGCCCGTTCCTCCGTCGTGGGACCCGCATCCGGGTCGCGGGCCCAGGCAGCCGCGAGGACTTGTCGCTCCCGATGGATGTCCGCGGGGCGCCGCCCGGTCCCGCGCTTGTGTGGCTTCGTACACACCGGCCATGGCTCGTCCGCCGGCCAAAGAAGGGGGCCGCCCACGGAACTGGACGACACGTCCGGGCTGCCCGGACGAGGGTGCAGCCGGGTAGTCGTACCGCGGTAAGCGGCCAGTTCCGGGAACAACACCTCAACATCGAGCGGGCGCGGCGGCGTGGTCCTCGTCATGGACGCGATCTTAGACAACACCTCAGCTACCGGGAGCCCGCTCCCATTCTCAGGTCAACGGCCCGAACATGACCAAACCCGACCGTCTCCTGGCTCGAGCCCCGGCACCAAATCCCTTTGTCAGCAGGCTCTTTGACCGACCGGCAAATGGATCACTTCAGGCGTCGGGTGGTGGGGCGGTGGTCCCAGCGATAGCGGGTCGTCGAGCGTCGGATGAGCATGCGGAGCGTGACGAAGGCGGCGGCGAGGTATAGGTAGAAGTCCACGGCGCTGCTGCGCTTCTCCCTATGGGTGAGCACGTCCGGGCCCTGTTCGAGGCCGGGTGGCACAGAACGAGCTCATGCCTCCAGGCTGAGGGCGGAGTTCATGGTTGAGCAGGCCCGGCGCAAGAGCGCGGGCAGTTCGCCCGGTGTGCAGTCGGGCAGCCATTCGTCCAGAGCGCAGCGCCAGGTGGCCACGAAGAACTCGATGAGGAGCCGCAGTTCGAGACGGTTTTGTTCGTCAAGTCGGCACGCGATCTCGGCTTGGACTTCGGCGCAGTGCCGCAGCGTGTACCCGTCGAGTGCGGGTGAGTCGGCGATGAGCCGGAGCGTGAGCGGGAAGCGCCGGTACCAGTCCTCGTCCATGCGCTCCAGAGTGGTCAGCATGGCGGCGAGGAAGACATCGGCCAGAGGCCCGGACTTCTGGATGCCGTCCAGGACTTCCAGGTAGGTGTCCCAGAGCTGCTTGACGGCGGTGAGTGCAACGTCCTCCTTGGAGCGGAAGTTGCGGAAGAAGGTCCGCCGGGACACCTCCACCTGCTCCAGCAGCGCGTCCAGCGGAGCGTTGTCGAATCCGCGTTCGCTGAAGAGCGTGATGGCGGTGTCGATCAGTGCCTGGCGAGTATGCAGCTTTTTGCGTTCGCGCAGGCTGGCGGGTTGTTTAACGGTCGTCATCACAATCACTGTACCAAGTACGCCGAGATTACGCATATGCTCTACTAGAGCAAACGCCACACTATGGCACTTTATGAAAGGGAACCTTCCTGTGCGTGCACTCGTCGTGGATCACACCTCACCTGGACACTTGTCACTGACGGACGTCCCTGCCCCGCGACCCGCCGCCCACGAGGTGCTCGTGCGGGTCGAGGCGGTCTCGCTGAACTTCGGTGAGGTCCATGTGGCCACCCGTCCGGAGATGCCGGACGGCACCGTGCTCGGATGGGACGCGGCCGGCGTGGTCGTTCAGGCGGCCGCCGACGGTTCGGGCCCGGCCGAGGGAGAGAGGGTTGTCACCCTTGGAGGGGAGGCCGGCTGGGCCGAGTTGCGCGCCGTACCCGCCGCCCTGCTCGGCACCGCGCCAAAGGACGCCGATCCCGGCGCGTTGAGCACCGTTCCCGTGGCCGGGCTGAGCGCCCTGCACGTGCTACGTCAGATGGGATCGCTGCTCGGTCGCCGCGTGATGGTCACCGGTGCTTCAGGCGGCGTCGGCCGCTACGCCGTCCAGTTGGCCGCCCGCGCCGGCGCGCACGTCGTTGCCATCAGCCGGAGCACCGCTCAGGCGGACGGGCTGCGAGCCCTGGGCGCCCACGAGGTCCACCCCGAGCCGGCCGCCGTGCAGCAGCCCGTCTCGGCCGTTCTTGACAACGTCGGCGGACAGTACCTCGTCGACGCCTTCGCCTCCCTGTCGGCCGGCGGCAGCCTCATCAGCGTAGGCCGATCCTCCGAGGCCGATGCGGTGCTGTCACCGGATGCCCTGCTGGGCGACGGAGGACGGCACGGCCGGTCGATCCGCACCTTCTTCCTCTTCGGCGACCCCACCACCGACTTCTCTGCGGATCTGACCTGGCTGGCTGGAGAGATCGCCGCAGGCAGCCTCGATCCGGGCATCAGCTGGCGCGGCCCCTGGACTCGCCACTCCGAGGCAGTCAAGGTTCTGCTCGACCGTCGCCTCCACGGCAAAGCCGTCCTCGATCTCAAGTAACCGGCTGGCGCGACGCCGTCACAACCTTCCTCCGTGCCGTACGACGCTGATGGAGGTCAAAGACGGGGCTGCGACCGACGGGCGAATGGTGGTGCCGGGTACGAGACAGGCACGGGCTTGAATGATCATGGAGTTCTCTACGCTCAGTGATCACTGGAGGGCCCGTGCCTGCTGTGCCATCTTGCCTGCTCGCCCCCCTGTGGGACCAGTTCGCCGCCCTGCTACCCGCGCGCGATGACTATGCGCCGACCCACCCGCTGGGCTGCCACCGTCGCCGGGTCCCGGACCGAATCGTCTTCGAGCACATCGTGCAGGCCCTGGTCCACGGCACTGGATACGAGCGGATCGCCAGTCCGGGCTGCTCGGACCGAACCATTCGACGCCGCGTCAAGCTCTGGTCGCAGATGGGCATATCAGAGCAGGTCCACGCCCTGGCGCTGCAAGCGTACGATCGCATGATCGGCCTCCAACTGGCTGAGATCTCCGTGGACGGATGCATCACGAAAGCTCCATCGGGCGGCGAGAAAGCTGGACGCTCCCCGGTCGACCGAGGCAAACAGGGACTGAAGCGATCGTTAGCCTCCGACGCGGCCGGGGTCCCTTTGGGAATTGTCTCCGCAGGCGCCAACCGGCACGACTCACCACTGCTCGGCCCCACCCTCGAAGCAACGAAAGCCCAGGTAGGAGCACTCCCCGAGCAAGTGAACGTCAATCTCGACCGGGGCTACGACAGCGCCAGGACCCGTGCCTTGCTCGACGAGTTCGGCTTCACCGGCGAGATAGCCCGCAAGGGCGTGCCCGCACCGATCCAGGCCGGCAAACGGTGGGTGGTTGAGCGGTGCCACTCGTGGATGAACGGCTACGGCAAGCTGCGGCGCTGCACCGAGAAGAGCTGCAGCGTCGTGGACTTCTACCTATACCTCGCCGCCGCCTTCGTCACGCTCCGCATGCTCATCCGACGCTCGACGACCCGCTATCGCTGGGACCACCGCCCCACCACCCGACGCCTGAAGTGATCCATTTGCCGGTCGGTCTTAGCATGATCACCATGCATCGCAGTCGTGTCTACGCCCTCCTGATAGACACCCCCACGCCGGAGGCTGAGGCAGCGGCGGCCTTCTGGGCCGCGGCGCTGGGGGCTACGGCTCGCCCGCTGCCTTCCGAGGAGCAGTTCATCTCGCTGCACGGCGCCTTGCCCGAGCCTGGCCCGCTCGTGGCCGTGCAGGCGGTCGACGACGCTCCCCGTTTCCATGTGGACATCGAGACCGACGACGTCGAGGCGGAGACCCGGCGACTGATCGCCCTGGGCGCGAGTGAGGTGGCGCGGTGGCAGGAGTGCCGCACCCTGCGCGTCCCCGGCGGTCATCTCATGTGCGTGCTTCCCGTGGAGAGCGACCGCGCGGTGTTCGAGTCCGAGGCCAAGACCTGGCCCTAAGTCTGCCGCTGGTAGACCAGGCGGGTGGGGGCCGGCGTGGGGGTCTCGACTGTCGATGGCCTGTGACAGTGCACGAGGCGAACGACGTGCTCGGGGGCCAGGCCGAATATGTGATGCGCGCCGTGCCGGTCGGCCCGTACGGTTGCGCCCATGCCGACGACTGGCTCGCCTCTGTCCGCGTATCCCCCGCTGAACGTGCAGGTGCACACACCTCGGCTGTCCTTGCTCGGGGCGACAGATGAGCTCCTAGAACGCCTGGTCCCGACGGTGCGCAAGGGCGTGGCCGTCAAGCCCCCGTGGCCCTTCGACGATCCGATGTCCCTCTATGCGGACAGCCCGGAGCGCGAGTGGGGCTGGCTGCGGGCGGTGTGGCGGGGCCGGGGCCAGGTCAGCGAGAGCTTGTGGCGTCTGTACTTCGTCGTAGTCGTCGACGGCGAACCGGTGGGCATGCAGGATCTGATCGGCCGCGACTTCGCCGCGTTCGGCACGGTCACCACATTCTCCTGGCTCAGCCCGGACGTTCGGGGCGGCGGCCTGGGCAAGGAGATGCGGCAGGCGGTGCTGCAGCTGGCTTTCGACGGGCTCGGGGCCAGTGAGGCGGGCAGCGATGCCTTCGTCGACAACCACGCCTCGAACCGCGTTTCGCAGGCACTGGGTTACGTGCCGAACGGCGTCGACTGGGACACCCGGCGCGGCGAGCCGGCAGAGATCAAGCGGTGGCGGCTGACCCGGGAGCAGTGGATCAAGCGGCGGCGCGACGACATCGAACTCGTCGCCGTCGGCGACTGCCTGCCAGTCCTCGGGATTGACCTACCACCAGCTGACTGACCAACAAACCTTCCAGGGAGGGTGTCCATTACGCCGACAGCCCTGAACACGCGATAGAGCTGACAGGTCTGTGGCGGTAGATCACGACTGAATGTAGAGCCTGGTTCTGGGTTCAAGGGCGGCGCTCCTGCCGAATCGTTTCGGAGCCAAACAGTCTGTGGGCCGCATTTTCTGGCGCTCTTGCTGGCAGCGTCGGCATCGCCCGGGGTCACGCGCCGGGCCGTATCAGGCCGCTCTCGTACGCCAGGATGACCAGCTGAACCCTGTCGCGCACGTTCAGCTTGGCGATGGCCCTGGTGATGTGGGTTTTGGCGGTGAGCGGACTGATGACGAGCCGCTCGGCGATCTCGTTGTTGGAAAGGCCGAGCGCCACGAGCTTGACCGTCTCCAGTTCCCGGACGGTAAGGGCGGCCAATCGCTGCCCCGCGCTGGGCGTGAGGTCCTGCCGGTGCGCGAACTGCTCGATGACGCGGCGAGTCACGCACGGAGACAGGAGCGCGTCTCCGTCGGCGACGGCGGCGA
The DNA here is from genome assembly GCF_043197735.1 of Nonomuraea sp. NPDC049028. Classification (NCBI taxonomy): domain Bacteria; kingdom Bacillati; phylum Actinomycetota; class Actinomycetes; order Streptosporangiales; family Streptosporangiaceae; genus Nonomuraea; species Nonomuraea sp. NPDC049028. The sequence continues at coordinate 600,313 of NZ_JBICTR010000004.1, read as the reverse complement.
CCGCCCGGCGCAGTTCGGCGGGTTCGACCTCTTTGGTGAGGAAGCCGCTGGCGCCGGCGCGCAGGGCGGCGAAGACGTGTTCGTCAGTGTCGAACGTGGTGAGGATGATGACGCGACAGCTCAGAGCGGTCGAGCCGGTGATGATGCGGCGCGTGGCGGTGATCCCATCCGTGCCGGGCATGCGGATGTCCATGAGGATCACGTCGGGGTGGGTGCTCGAGGCCAGCCGTACGGCTTCGTCGCCGTCCTGGGCTTCGCCGACGACCGTGATGTCCCGGGAGCGGGCCAGCAGGCTGCGGAAGCCGGCCCGTACGAGTGCCTGGTCGTCGGCGAGGAGCACCTTGATCGTCATGCCGTCGAGCCTGCCACAGGGATGTCGGCCCGCACGGCGAAGCCGCCGCCGGGGATCGGTCCCGCGGTGAGCGCGCCCCCGAGTGCGCTCACTCGCTCCCGCATGCCGGCCAGGCCATGGCCTTGGGTGACCTCGGCGCCGCCTGAAGTGCTGCGGCCGTTGTCGGTGATCTCGACGGTGATCGAGCGGGGCTGGTAGCCGATCGTCACCTGGGCCTTGCTCGCTCCCGCGTGCTTGAGCGTGTTGGCCAGGGACTCCTGGACGACGCGGTAAAGGGCGATGGCGAGAACGGCAGGGATGGCCGCGCGGTCGCCGTGCTCGTCGAGGGTCACCTCGAGCCCGGCGGCGCGGGCGTCGGCGATGAGAGTGTCCAGGGAGGCCAGATCCGCCTGGGGTGCGGTGTCAGCTGGGCTCTCGCGCAGGACCGCGACGAGGGAGCGGAGGTCGCTCATCGCCCGGTTCCTGACGTCCTTGGCCAGGCGTAGCGCGGCGGCGGCCGCGGTCGGATCCTCCTGGAGAGTGTCGGCGGCGACATTGAGCTGAACGCCGACGACGGCCAGCGTGTGCGCGATGATGTCGTGTACCTCGTGCGAGACGCGCAGCCGTTCCTCGGCGGCACGAGCACGGCTGTCGGTTTCGCGCAGCCGCTCGCGCCAGCGCATCGCGGCAGCGTAGGCGAGGCCCGCAGCGATGAGGATCGCCAGGAGCAGGCCTTCCCCCGCGACGTGTAAGACGTAGCGGGTCGGATTCGTGTCCAGCGCCCAGCGGAAGTCGACCGCAGAGTAGACCAGCTGGGCCAGGCCGATGGCAGCCACCCAGCGCACGCGTGGCGTGGTTGCGGCGGTGAAGTAGGCGACCGCGGCCGGCCAGATCCAACCGGCGGGAGACCAATGTCCGGTGAGGTGATAGGCGAAGATCCCGCCGATCGACAGCAGCAGCACGGTCATCGGCCAGCGGTGTCTGACCAGCAGGAGCGCTCCAAGAAGCAGAGCGAGGGGGTACGTGCCCTGCCGGGGGGTGTGCACCCCGGTGGCGAGGGCTACGGCGACGAAGAAGACCAGGGTGAGGGCAGCGAGCGCAATGTCGGTGACCCGGGCGAGGTGCCGGACAGGAGCGGGTTCGCGGCGTGGGGGCGGTTCGGCCATGCGAAGGCCCTTTCTCGAGGGGCGAGGGGTGTAACGCCGGGCCGGGGCGAACCGGGACGGCGTCGCCCAGGTGGCCGCCTAGGTGACGCCGTCGGCATGTTCGGCTTCCGGAGTCGCGCGGACCGGCGGACTCACGGACCGCGGAAGCTCTTGATCTGTTTACCAGCCCAGGTGGGAAGGTTCGGATCAGACGTGGGTGACCAGGAGGGTCACGCCTGCCTCGTCGCCACAGTCGACGAAAACGGGACCGACGCCGTTACCGATCGTGGGGGCGAGGGTCGCCTTCACCACGAATCCCTGCGGGTTGTCGTCAATGATGCGGATGTTCTGCAGCAGCGGGCGCGCTCTGTTGATCCCGGCGAGCACCGCCTTGAGCTCTTTGCCACCGCCGCAGTTGCCGGTGATCGTCACCTCCTGGCCTCGCTTGGTGGTGGGATTGGGGCTGACCTGAAGCACCGCCCTGGCGCCCTTCGGCGGCTTCGGCGCGGCCATCGCAGCGGTGGCCTGACTGGCCGTGCCAGCCTGGGCACCAGCCGGCACGCCGACCAATCCCAGCAAACCGGCCGTCAAGCTCAGCCCGGCGATCGCAGTGATCACTTTCTTGCTCATGGCGATTCCTCCAGTTCTCATCCGGCTATCTCGACGAGAAACGGTAGGCCGGACCGCAGCGGGAGCGCGTCGTCCGTTGATCGTCATTTGACCTTGCACCGTTCGCTGTACGAGCTACACCAAAGGGAGTAGGTATCAGGCATGAAATGCCCGGTGACCTGTGGACGGACATGAAGTTCCGCTGCCTATCGATAATGGACGCGCCAGTGGAGCACCCCTAGGGCCCCTATGGTTTCTCCAGGGCCCCCTATGCATTCCCTAGGCCATGGGCGCCGCTGATCGGCGATGGTACGAAATCGTTCGTGACCAAGCGAAAAATATTATCCCTGACATCCAGCAGAATTCTCGGCGCGGTCGCGCTCACCGCGAGCCTGACGACCGCGAGCCTGGCGACCGCGGCCCCTGCGGGCGCGACACTCGCGCCGGTCTGGGACCAGCTGTCCTTTCCCTACGGGTACGTCGAATCCGAGAAGCAACTCAAGGAACTCAACGATGTCGCCGCGCTGAGCGGCACCCAAGCTTGGGCTGTGGGGCAGGTGCGGATGGAGGGCTGGCCGAACCCGCCGGCGGGTGCGGTCTGCCCCGATCTGTTCCGCTGGAACGGTCAGAACTGGGTGAACGACCGGCCGGATATCAACTGCCGGGGCGCGCTGACCTCGGTGTCGGCCGCCGCGGCGAACGACGTGTGGGCCACCGGTTCGACCATCGCCTACCACTGGAACGGTACGGCCTGGACCCTCACTCCGTACCCGACCGAACAGAACAACCCTTTCTACCTTGATGATGTCGCCGCGGTGGGCGGCACCGCCTTCGCGGTCGGCAGGTCCTACCAGTCAAGCAGTGAGGTTTCCACGGCGGGTGTGATCCGCTGGAGCGGCACCGCCTGGCAGAAGATGAGCCTCCCGCCGCTCGCGGGCAACACCGACCTGAGCGCGGTGCATGCTCTGGCACCGGACAACGTCTGGGCGGTCGGCACCACCAACCGCTACGGGCCGAGCACCGATGCGCACACCCTGGTGCTGCACTGGGACGGCCACACCTGGACCCGGCTACCGGATCCGCCGAAGGAAGCGCTGGTCGAGACCGCCCTGGACGCGGTGGCCGCGCGGTCCGGCGAGGTGTGGGCGGCCGGTCAGCGGACCACCTACGAGGCCAACGGCATTTCAGTTAAGAAGCGCGAGGCGTTCGCCATGCGTTGGAACGGTAGCGCGTGGACGGTGACGCCGACCCCGGCGATCACCGGCTGGTACGGATCCTCCATCACCTCGCTGGCCTGGAACGGCACCGAGGTGTGGGCCGGAGGCAGCGGGCAGGACGACGCCACCGCGCGCAGCGTCGGTGTGCTGCTGCGCTGGAACGGCACCGCCTGGCAGCAGGCGCCGAAGCCGCCGCTGCTCGACGACTACCGGATCAAGCAGCTCGGCGCTGTGCCGGGCGGCGGCCTGTGGGCCACCGGCTTAGGCACCCGGGAGACCGACGAGCACGCCAAGGGCCAGTTCCTGGCCCGGGTCACCGGCTGAACCCCGGGCACTTCGCGATGCACCCCGTGGCGTTGACGCCTCGAACCAAGATCCGCCTCCGGCGGGGACGGACTCCGGAATGATCGAGTCCGCGCCGAACGGGACCTTCGTAAGCGGCTGAAGTGGTGGCCTGTTCATTGTCGAGAAGGCGCTCGACCAGGCCATGCGCGTCTTCTGGGAGCAGGGCTACGAGGGCGCCAGCCTCACCGACCTGACCGACGCCATGGGTATCAGCCGCACCAGCATGTACGCCGCCCCAGTTCGTCCAGATGTGCGGTGATATGGCCAGGCCCACATCCCAGGTCCGCGACCTGACCGTCCCCACCCGCACTGACGACCTCGGCGAAGGCACCCAAGATCGCGCGGTCCAGGGGACTGTCTCGCAGCGAGTCTCGGAACAGCCGCGCATAGGTGGGGGCGGCAACGTCGTAAGCGATCGAGACGTCCTGCAGGCGGTTCGCCGTGCCGCTCACGAACGCGCCGCACCGCGCAGACCGCGGTTTGTGGGCGACATCGGCCGGCGATCACCCGTAGAGCGAGCGGGCTCCCGGGCTGGTGCCCTTGAAGCGCTGGCCCACGGCGATCTCCTCGCCGACTACCGACCAGACGGTCTCGTCGTCCTGGAAGGGGAGCGGGTCAATGCTGCTCGTCTCCTGACGGATACGCTCAACCTCGCGTTCCAGGCGCTCGAAGTCGGCTTCCTCGTCTCCGTCGTCGCCGCTGAAGGTGAACTCCTCGAGCAGGCGCTGGAACCGGAGGGTGACCTGGACGAGGGAGGAGACGTCCGTGTGGAGTTCCCGCACGGTCTCCTCGTCGGTGTCGAAGGCGTGCACCTTGCCGGAGCCGGGGTCGAGGGCAAGGTGGGCGTTGAGCAGCCAGCCGATGACGGGCCATTCGCCCGCGTCCCCCGAGACGTCCTCGGCGTCGACGACGTCCCGGACGAGGGGCAGCCGACCGGAGTCCTCGTCGGCCTCATGCAGCCAGAGCGTCCCGGTGGGGACGCCGACGGTCTGCAGGAGGCGGGCGCCCTCGGTGCCTGCGGCGGAGGGCGGGAAGGCGGTGGCGGGCAGGGCCGCGAGCCGGTCCGCGCCGAAGATGTCGGCGAGTTCGCTGCGGGTGACGTCGAAAAGCACTGCCGGAACTCCGAACTCGGCGGCGGCACGGGCGCCGTGGGGATATTAGTGGATGGAAGCGGCCACAACAACAGCGTTGCGGATCGAGGTTTGCGACGTGAACGCTCTGGCACGTCCCAGTGCCGTTGACGACGGGCATCGGACATTCTCCCCGATCAGCTGCGGTCAGTTCGCGCGTTGTGAAGCCGGCTCGCCGGGCTGCTCCTTGCCGTCGGGGCCGCGGCCTGGGCGGCCGGTAGCCCCATCGTGGGAGACAAGATCCAGGAGGGCGTCCAGACGCTCGACACCGTCACCGGGATGCTGTTCGTCGTGGGGCTCTTCGCCTTTGTCTGGATGGTCATGTCCACCTGCGCCGCCGGAGAGGGGGGACCCGGGTGATTCCGGCGGGACTACTCGTGCTCCTGCCCGGCGCGTTCCGCTGGCTGCCGCTGCTCACGGGGATGTGGTCCCCGGTGGCCATGGTGGCTCAGATCTTCGGCGGCTCCACCGTATCGGTGTACGGTAGCGCGGCGTGGCTACTCGGCACGCACGCCCACCTGGGGCGCACGGCTCGCCGCCCACCCCATCAAGCTGTGACGAAGGCACTAGGCGGCCGAGTGGGTGATGGCGCCGGTGTAGGTCCCGGCGACGACATCGGCCGGCAAGGCCACGGTGATCGTCGGGTTCCAGGTGGCGGAGTTGTTCCCCGCGCCGTCGGCGGCGGAGAAGGCGATACGCGCGGAGCCGAGGCCGCCGGCCGTTCCGGGAGTGAATGTCGCGCTACCGGTCGTGTTGATGGCCGGGCCCGGGGAGTAGTTGACGGATCTCTTCGCGATGGTCTCGGGGGCGGTGGCGCCGCCAGTGGTGAAGTCCGTGGAGTCGACGGTCGCGGTCCAGGCGGCGTTCGGGTCACCGCGGGTGTCGGTCACGGTGATCTCGCCGAGCGGGCCCGACACGTTGGCGGCGCCGGCTGCTGCGGAACCCGGGTTCGCGCTGCCGGGCACGTTGATGGACAGTGCGCCGGTGGACCGGCTGATGGCGTTGGTGTCCAGGGTGACGGCGCCGTTGCGGGCCAGGACGCGACCGTTCACGTTCACGCCGGTGGTCACGGTGATCGAGGTCAGCGCGAGGACGTTCCCGGCCAGGCTGGAGCCGGTACCCAGCGTGGCCGAGCTGCCGACCTGCCAGATGACGTTGGCGGCCTTGGCGCCGCCGGTGAGGATCACCGCGCTGGAGGAGGCGGTGATAAGGGTGGAGGCCGCCTGGAAGATGAAGACCGCGTCCGGGTCTCCCTGCGCGTCGAGGGTCAGGTTTCCGGTGATCCCGAAGGTGCCCGCGGCGGAGTTGTAGACCCCTGGTTTCACGGTGGTCCCGCCGAGCTCTGTCCCGATGGTGGTGGCGGGAGTACGAGAGGCGGCGTCGTTGTAGGCGGCGGTCAGGTCGACCTGGGCGTGGGCGGCGGCGGTGTCGGCCACGTGGATGGCACCGCCGACCACGGTGCCGGGCGGGAAACCGGTGACCGACGTGCCCGGGCTCAGCCCGAGGTCGCCGGTGATGACGGTCTCGCCGGTGTTGGTGACGGTGCTGGCACCCAGAACCGCGAAGTTCGCGGCGCTGCCGAGCCCCACCGGCTCGTCCGGGGTGCACGCCCTGGCTTGCGCGGTAAGGAGCATGGTCACGACGGGAATGAGCGCGAAACCGGCCGCCAGCCGGGAAGAGCCAGGAAAGCCGATCTGTGCCGGGGCGGCCACACCGGTGGTCGCGAAGGTCGAACCCCTGGCATATCGCAGCATTGCCGAGACAAGTCTGTTCATACGTCCCTCACCTATGGACGGAGTTGCGGATAGTGATCTTGTAGTCCCCACATCGGCCCGGTGCGGGGGTGGCGTGCTCTGTGGATGACAAGACTTCTTTCCTTGATCACTGACACGGGATACAAGACAGCCGGGGTTCACCGGGATCAGCCCGATCCTTGGGATGGCTATGGCGCCGAATTTCGCTGTCAGCCCGTGACGCACGATTCACGTCGCGACACCACGGCGGGTGAGCTGTGGAAAACCGCAGTCAGATCCGGGTACGCGCTTCCTTCCGGCGCTCGGACCCCCCGGACCTCGCGTTTCTCGTCATGATGGGAAGTTGATCGACGTCCCGCGCCGCACGCTGGAGGGCCGATCTTGACGGGTCCGGTGGACGGGAGAGGCGATACATAGTCGTGAGATAGCGGGACATAGGCGTGGGGTCGCGGGCTGCGGTCGGCAGGGGTCCTACGGCGAGCGCCGCAGAAACCATGGACGGGCGCGGGGTTCCTCCATCGAGGCGCCGACAGCTCCCCGTTGCCAGTAGCCCGACCCGTAAGCGCTGGTCAGACGTTTTCGTCGGCCCTGCGACAGATTTCCGGATTCTTTCTGCCGGAAGGTTGACGTAAAAAATGGGCAAACCATAGGTTTCCAGCGTGTCAACGCCCAATGGAGCCCACGCGCTCGTCCGTCGCTCCCATGAGGAGAGAGTGCTGCGCCTGCTACGCCAGCACGGCGCGCAGAGCCGCAGCGAGATCGCGACGCGGGTCGGCCTGTCGCGCACCACGGTCTCCGAGATCACCAGTGACCTGATCGGGCGCGGCGCGATCCAGGTCGTCGACACCGACGCCGTCGAGCGCGTCGGCAGCGGCCGGCCGGCCGAGCGGCTCGCGCTGGACCCCGGTTCGGGGCAGTACATGGGCGTCGACTTCGGCCACCGGCGGGTGAACGTCCTGGTGGCCGACGCGGCGCACGACATCATCGCGTCCGGCACCTCGCGCTACGAGGAGTCGGCGCAGTGGCCCGAGCGGGTCGAGGCCGGGCTGGCGCTGATCGAGCGGATCAGCGCCGACACCGGTGTCCACTACGGCGCCCTCCAGGCCATCGGGATCGGCGTGCCGGGCTGGGGTGACCGCTCGCGCGCCGACGGGGTGGCGGAGCTGTTCGCCGAGCGCTTCCACACCGCCGTGATCGTCGACAACAACGTGCGCTTCGCGGGGCTGGCCGAGGCGCTGCACGCCCAGTCGGACTCCGTACGCGACCTCATTTACCTGCGCCTGTCCGACGGCGTCGGCGGCGGGCTCGTGGTGGGCGGCCAGCTCGTACGAGGCTCCAAGGGCTACGCCGGAGAGCTCGGCCATGTGACCGTCGTGCCCGGCGGCGCGCAGTGCCGGTGCGGCAAGCGCGGCTGCGTGGAGACCGTCGCGTCGGTCCCGGCGATCCTCGGGCGCTGCCGCGAGCTCGGCCTGCCGATGGAGACGCTCGACGACCTGCGGGCCGCCGTGGAGATCGCGCACCCGGTCGTCGACCAGGTGCTGCGCGCGGCCGGCGCGGCGGTCGGCCGGGTGCTCGGCACCGCCGCGATGACGCTCAACCCCAGCGAGATCGTGCTCGCCGGCGAGATCGTCACGATCGCGCCCACGCTGGTGCAGCAGGTCGCGGCCACGGTCACGTACGAACTGTCGTGGCTGACCGACGCGGCGCCGGTGATCCGCGCCGCCCTGCTGGCGGACGACGGCGGCGCGCTCGGCGCCATCGCGGCCCTGTTCCACGAGTCCCCGCTGCTGGCCGGATACGAAGCGAACGTCACAACGGACGGAGGCCACAGGTGGCCGTGATCACTACGGAAGCGGCGGCGGCCACGAAGGTCCGCCCCCGCAAGAGCCGTACCCTGCTGATGCTCAACATCGGCTCGGTGGTGGCCGGGCTGGCGATCTGGTGGGGGCTGTCCCTGGCCGGGCTGCAGTTCCCGACCCCGGGCGAGGTCGTCGCGGCCGCCTGGCGGATGCTCCTGGACGGCACACTCGTCACCGACGTCGGCGCCTCGCTCGGGCGGGTGCTGGCCGGGTTCGCGCTCGGCTCGGTCGCGGCGGTCCTGATCGGCTTCCTCATGGGGTGGTACACGATCGCGCGCGGCCTGTTCGAGCCGTGGATCCAGTTCTTCAGGACCGTCCCGCCGCTGGCGATGCTGCCGCTGGTGCTGGTCCTGATGGGCATCGGCGAGAGCCCGAAGATCTTCGTCATCTTCCTGGCGGCGTTCCTGGCCTGCGTCATCTCGACCTACCAGGGCGTGGTGAACGTGGACCGGACCCTCGTCAACGCCGCGCGGGTCCTCGGCGCGGGGGACGGGACGATCTTCGCGCGGGTCGTGGTGCCGGCCTCGACGCCGTTCATCCTCGTCGGGATGCGGGTCGGGCTCGGCTCGGCCTGGGGCACGCTGGTGGCCGCCGAGCTGCTGGCCGCGCAGGCGGGGCTCGGGCACCGGATGCAGAACGCGCAGCTCTACTACGACCTGCCGACGATCTTCGTCGGCATCATCACGATCGGGATCCTCGGCCTGATCATGGACCGGCTGCTCATGCTGGCCGGCAACAAGCTGACGGCCTGGCAGGAGAGCCGATGACCACGCCCAAGATCTCCGTACGCGACATCGAAAAGGTCTACCCCGTCGGCAAGGAGGACTTCGTCGCCCTCGGCGGCGTCTCGCTCGACATCGCCGACAACGAGTTCGTGACCGTCGTCGGGCCCTCCGGCTGCGGCAAGAGCACGCTGCTCAACATCCTCGCCGGGCTGGAGCAGCCCACCGGCGGCGCCGCGCTCGTCGACGGCAAGCCGGTCTCGGGTCCTGGCCCCGAGCGCGGGGTGATCTTCCAGCAGTACGCGCTGTTCCCGTGGCTGACCGTCCGCGAGAACGTCGAGTTCGGCCTGCGTACCGCCAAGGTGCCCAAGGACGAGCGGCGCCGGCGGGCCGAGCACTTCATCGGCCTGGTCGGCTTGGAGCGGTTCGCGGACGCGCTGCCCAAGACGCTGTCCGGCGGCATGAAGCAGCGCTGCGCCATCGCCCGCGCGTACGCGGTCAACCCGTCGATCCTGCTCATGGACGAGCCCTTCGGCGCGCTGGACGCGCTGACCCGGGTGCGGCTGCAGGAGCAGCTCCTGGAGACGTGGAGCCAGGAGCGGCGGACGGTCATGTTCATCACCCATGACGTGGACGAGGCGGTGTTCCTCGCCAACCGGGTGGTCGTGATGGCCGCGCGGCCCGGCCGCATCGCCGATGTCATCGACGTCGACCTCCCCTATCCGCGCGACGAGGACATGCGCCTGAGTCCCGAGTTCGGGAACCTGCGCAACCGCGTCTGGCATTCGGTGTACCACCAGCGGCAAGTCAAGGAGCCCGCGCAATGAGAAAGACATCCATCGCCGCTGCCGCCGTCATGCTGGCGCTCGGCACGGCCGCCTGCTCGTCAGGCGACGCCGGCACCCAGGTCAACTTCGGCTACATCGGCGACTTCAACGGCGCCAGCCTGCTCGCCGTCGCCGACCAGCAGGGCCTGTGGAAGAAGCACGGTATCGACGCGAAGACCAGCGTCTTCACCAACGGCCCGCTGCAGATCCAGGCGCTGGGCACCGGCGACCTCGACTTCGGCTACATCGGGCCGGGCGCCATGTGGCTGCCGGCCACCGGCAAGGCCAAGGTCGTCGCGATGAACACGCTCGGCAACGCCGACCGCGTCATCGCGCAGGCCGGTACGGGCTCGATGGCCGACCTGAAGGGCAAGACGATCGGTGTGCCCGAGGGCACCTCCGGCGACATGATCCTCACGCTCGCCCTGAAGAAGGCCGGGCTGGCGAAGACCGACGTCAAGATCGTCCCGATGGACGCGGCGACGATCGTCTCGGCGTTCACCTCCAAGCAGATCGACGCGGCCGGCTTCTGGTATCCGGCCATCGCCACGATCAAGAAGGCCGTTCCGGACCTGGTCGAGCTGGCCAAGAACGAGGACTTCGCCGACACGGTGTCCTTTCCGACCGCGTTCGTGGCCGGCAACGACGTCGTCGCCAAGGACCAGGGCAAGACCCAGAAGGTCATCGCCGTGCTCCGCGACGCGATCCAGTACCGCAGCGAGCACCTCGACGAGACCATCGCCGCGACCGCCAAGATGCTCAACCAGCCGGCCGAGCAGGTGAAGGCCGACGCGGCCAACTCCAAGGTGCTGTCGCTGTCCGAACTGGACGGCTACACCAAGGACGGCACCATCGACAAGTGGCTGACCGGCATGAACGACTACTTCGTCGGCGCGGGCAAGCTCACCGGAGCCGTCGCCCCCAAGACCTACTACACGGCCGACCTGTTCACGGGCGCCGCCAAGTGAACATCCTGTTCCTGATGACCGACCAGCACCGCGTCGACACCCTCGGCGCGTACGGCAACCGCCTGGCCGCCACCCCCGTCCTCGACGAGCTGGCCAGGACCGGAACCCGGTTCGACCGCTGGTACACCCCCACCGCGATCTGCACGCCCGCGCGGGCGAGCCTGCTCACCGGGCAGGCGCCGTTCCGGCACAAGCTGCTGGCCAACCACGAGCGCAACGTCGGCTACATGGAGGACCTGCCCGACGGGCAGTACTCCTTCTCCGAGGCGCTGCGCGAGGCCGGGTACAACTGCGGGCTCATCGGCAAGTGGCACGTCGGGCACCACCGGCGGGCGGCCGACTTCGGCTTCGACGGGCCGGACCTGCCGGGGTGGCACAACCCCGTGGACCACCCCGACTATCTGGACTACCTGGCGGCCAACGGGCTGCCGCCGTACGAGATCCACGACCACATCCGAGGGACGCTGCCCAACGGCGGGCCGGGCAACCTGCTCGCCGCGCGGCTGCGTCAGCCGGTGGAGGCGACGTTCGAGCACTACCTGGCGACGCGGACGATCGAGATGCTGGAGCGGTACGCGGCCGACGAGCGGCCCTTCTTCCTGCAGCTCAACTTCTTCGGGCCGCACCTGCCGTACATCGTGCCGGACGAGTACTTCGACATGTTCGACCCCGAGCTGGTCGAGCTGCCCAAGTCGATCGCCGAGACCTTCGCCGGCAAGCCCGCGGTGCAGGCCAACTACAGCGCGCACTGGACGTTCGACACCATGCCGCTGGAGGTGACGCGCAAGCTCATCGCCGTCTACTGGGGGTACGTCGCGCTCATCGACGCCCAGATCGGCCGGGTCATGGACGCCATGCGGCGCCTCGGGCTGGTCGACGACACGGCCGTGTTCTTCACCTGCGATCACGGCGAGTTCACCGGCGCGCACCGGCTGCATGACAAGGGCCCGGCGATGTACGAGGACATCTACCGCACGCCCGGCCTGCTCCGCGTTCCGGGGCAGGAGCCCGGAGTCGTCCGGTCGGAGTTCGTCAGCCTGCTGGACTGCACGGCGACCATCCTCGAACTGGCCGGGATCGACCCCGCTCCGGCCGTCGACTCGCGCAGCCTCGTGCCGCTCGCGTCCGCCGACGAGGTGGCGTGGGAGCAGGACATCGTCTGCGAGTTCCACGGGCACCACTTCCCGTACCCGCAGCGGATGATCCGGACCGACCGCTACAAGCTGGTCGTCAACCCGGACTCGACGAACGAGCTGTACGACCTGTTCACCGACCCGGACGAACTGCTCAATGTCTACGCGCATCCCGAGATGGAGGCGGTGCGCGGCCGGCTGATGCGGCGGCTGTACCAGGTGCTGCGGGATCGGGGTGACAACTTCTACCACTGGATGACGTCGATGTACGACGTCGGCGACGTCTCCTACGACCCGACGATGAGCGGGCTGGACGAGGCGACCTACCGGTGAGACGGCCCAACATCGTCATGATCCTCACCGACGACCACGCCTCGCACGCCGTCGGCGCGTACGGGTCGGTGGTCAACCGGACGCCGCGCATCGACGAGATCGCGGCGTCCGGGGCCCGGTTCGACAACTGCTTCGCGACCAACGCGCTCTGCTCGCCGAGCCGGGCCAGCATCCTGACCGGCACGTACTCGCACGTCAACGGCGTCTCGACGCTCGTCACGCCCATCGACGCCGCCCAGCCGACGTTCGTGAGCCTGCTGCGGGACGCCGGGTACCGGACGGCCATCGTCGGCAAATGGCACATGGGGGACGGCCCCGGTCATGATCCGCAGGGGTTCGACTACTGGGACGTGCTGATCGAGCAAGGGGAGTACGTCGATCCGCGATTCCTCTCGAAAGAGGGCCTGCGGACCGTCCCCGGCTACGCCACCGACCTCATCACCGACCTGGCGCTGTCGTGGGCCGACGGGCTCGACGGCGACGACCCGTGGTGCCTGCTGATCTACCACAAGGCGCCGCACCGCCCGTGGGAGCCCGACGAGAAGCACGCCGGGATGTACACCGAGCCCATCCCGGTGCCGGCGACGTTCACCGATGACCACGCGACGCGCTCGTCCTCGGCGCGGCGGGCGGCGATGCGGATCGCCGAGCACCTGAACGCCGAGGACCTCAAGCAGGATCCGCCCGAGGGGCTGTCCTACGAGGAGCTGGCGCTGTGGAAATATCAGCGCTACATGGAGGACTACCTGGCCGTCGTCGCCTCGGTCGACGACAACGTGGGCCGGGTCGTCGACTGGCTCCGGGCCCGTGGCGACTTCGCGGACACGCTCCTGATGTACTGCTCCGACCAGGGCTTCTTCCTGGGGGATCACGGCTGGTTCGACAAGCGCTTCATGTACGAGGAGTCGCTGCGGATGCCGCTGGTCCTGAGCTACCCGAGGCGTGTACCGGCTGGTCAGGTACACCCCGGTATCGTGACGAACGTGGATTTCGCGCAGACCGTGTTGGACGTGGCCGGGGTGGCGCACCATCCCCGTATGCAGGGGCGCAGCTTCCTGGCGGACCTGACCGGCGAGCCCGGCCCGGCTCCCGCCGAGGGGATGTACTACCGCTACTGGGAGCACGACGACGTCTTCCACAAGGCGCCGGCGCACTACGGTTACCGGACGTCCCGCTACAAGATCATCTACTTCTACAACGACGGCATGGGGCTGCCCGGTACGGGCGCGTTCACCTACAGCGGGGAATGGGAGCTGTACGACCTGGAGGCCGACCCCGCGGAGCTGCGCAACGTCTACTTCGAGCCGGACTATCTCGCGGTCCGCGAGGAGATGAAGGCCCGCATGTGGCAGGCGCAGGCGGCACTCGGCGACGAGCCGCACCCCAGCCAACCGGTCCCCAGCCAGTTGCTCCCCGGCCGGCCGCGCCCGAGCCAGTCGCTCCCCGGTCAGCCGCACCCCGGCGGGGAGTGACATGTCGGGCAGCTGCTGCACACCCGCGACGCCGGCCACACCCCTGGAGCCGACCCGGTTCGCGGCACAGGGCACGCACGCGATCGAGCAGGTGGACCTGCCCGGCGGCGAGTTCCGGATGGGCGACGCCACCGGCGACGGCAACCGGGGCGACGGTGAGACGCCCGTCCACCCGGTGGTCCTGGCGCCGTTCTCGATCGACGCGACCTGCGTGACGACGGCCGACTTCGCCGCCTTCGCGGAGGCGACCGGCTACCGGACGGAGGCCGAGGAGTACGGCTTCTCCGCCGTCTTCCACCTGGCGCTGCAGGCCCGCCCGGAAGACGTGATGAACCCCGTCCCCGGCACCCCCTGGTGGGTCGGCGTCCATGGCGCCGACTGGCGGCACCCCGGCGGGGCCCTGTCATCGGCGGAGGCCGACCACCCCGTGGTCCATGTGAGCTGGAACGACGCCCTCGCCTACTGCTCGTGGGCCGGCCGGCGCCTGCCGACCGAGGCCGAATGGGAGTACGCCTCCCGTGGCGGCCTCGAGGGCGCACGCTACCCGTGGGGCGACGACCTGCCCGAGGACGAGTGGCGGGTGAACATCTGGCAGGGCGTCTTCCCCACCCGGAACACGCTGGCCGACGGCTACCTGACCACGGCTCCGGTCCGCACGTTCGAGCCCAACGCGTACGGGCTCTGGCAGACGGTCGGCAACGTCTGGGAGTGGTGTTCGGACTGGTACGCCCCCGACTACTACGCCTACTCCCCGTCGGCCGACCCGCGCGGCCCGCTCCGTGGCACGACGCGGGTGCTGCGCGGCGGCTCCTTCCTGTGCCACGACTCCTACTGCAACCGCTACCGCAACGCGGCGCGGTCCTCGAACACGCCCGACTCCTCGATGGCCAACGCCGGCTTCCGCACCGTGACGCTATAAGAGCGCCGACTCTGGCGCTATGAGATCGCCGGCTGGTGGCCGAACCTGACCGGTTCCGGACCGCGCAACCGGACGGCCGGGTCGGTCAGCGCCTGGTCCCGGGCCTCGACTTCGACGGCCGGCTCGATGACCGGCTCGGCCTCGCCCGCCGCCACGATCCGCCGCAGCAGCCGCGCGCGCAGCCCGGCCGCCACCTCCAGATGGGACCGGTGCCCCGCCAGGTTGACCAGCTCGTGCGGGTCGCTGTCCAGGTCGTACAGGGCCTGCTCGCGGTAGTGGGCGGAGGCGGGGCTGGCCACCGGGTCGGCGTCCTCGGCGACGGCGTAGTACTTCCACCGCGAGGTACGGATGCCGCGCCCCACCTCCGATTCGCTCACCTGGAAGAACACCTCGTCCGGCCAGGGGGCGCGGGCGTCGCTGAGCAGCGGCAGGAACGAGCGGCCCTGCATGTTCTCCGGCACGGGCAGCCCGGCCGCGTCCAGCAGCGTGGGCGGCAGGTCGATGACGCTGACCGGCCGGGAGATCGCGCCGCCCCCGTCGAACCCCGGCCCGCGCACGGCCAGCGGCACCCGCAGCGACGCGTCGTGGCAGGACCGCTTGTACTCGCCGTTGCGGGTCTTGAAGTGGTTGCCGTGGTCGGAGGTGTAGGCGACGATCGTGTCCTCGAGCAGGTCCATGCTCCGCAGCGCGTCGAGCAGCCGGCCCAGCCCTTCGTCCAGGCGCTTG
This sequence comes from Nonomuraea sp. NPDC049028, assembly GCF_043197735.1. Lineage (NCBI taxonomy): Bacteria > Bacillati > Actinomycetota > Actinomycetes > Streptosporangiales > Streptosporangiaceae > Nonomuraea > Nonomuraea sp. NPDC049028. Next base: position 584,823 of record NZ_JBICTR010000004.1, on the reverse strand, counting down.
ACCTGCCCCAGGTACCCGCCCAGGTGCCGGGCGGCCGTGCCGCCCAGCGCGGTCAGGTCCGGCGGCGTCCAGCGGCCCTGGTAGCGCTCCTCGTAGCCGTCGGGGGCCGGGTAGTTGTCCACCTCGTTCTGGTGGTGCGGCTCCAGGAAGGACAGGAAGAGGAAGAAGGGCTCGTCGTGGTGGTCGGCGACGAACCGGACGGCCGCGTCTACCAGGGCGTCGGAGCGGTAACCGGGCAGGAAGACGGGGTCGTTCGCCTCGTCGTACACGATCGTGCGGTAGGCGTCGGAGGTGTGCTCCAGCGCGTTGGCCGCCAGCCACGACCCGTAGCCGCCGCGCAGCTCCTCGGGCACCGGCTCGGTGGCGGCCAGGTGCCACTTGCCGATGTAGCCGGTGGCGTATCCGGCGGCGCCGAAGTGGTGCGCCAGGGTGCGCTCCTCGGCGGGCAGGGCGCGGCCGTTGCGGTAGACCCCGGTCGTGGTCGGGTAGCGGCCCGTCTGCAGGGCCGCGCGGGCGGGCGCGCACACCGGTTGCGGGGTCAGTGCGACCGTGGCCTGCGTGCCGTGCCGGGCCATCCGGTCGAGGTTCGGGGTGAAGGGACCCACGGTGTCCCACCGCTGCTGGTCGGTGAAGACGACGATCACGTTCGGGCGCAAGGAAGAGCTCCTGTCGAAGGGCCGTTGGGAGAGGCTGTTGGGAAGGGCTGTCAGGAAGAGCCGCGTCGCAGGAATGTCCATGGGCGGACCACTTCGCGGGCGGGCAGGGGCCCGTCGGCCTGGAGGCGGTCGAAGAGCAGGCGTACGACGTCGGTGTAGTCGTGTCTGAGCGGGCCGACGGTGCTCAGCTGCGGGTTGCTGATGAGCCCCTCGTCGATGTTGCCGACCCCGATCACCGCGACGTCGCCCGGCACGCTCAGCCCGGCGTCCCTGGCGGCGGAGAGCACGCTGATCGCCGCCCGGTCGGACGCCGCGAAGATCGCGTCCGGCCGGTCGGGGGAGCGCAGGAGCTCGGTGGCGGAGTGGTAGGCCGCCACGCGGTCGTCCGCGCCGGAGACGATGATCCGCCGCTCGACGCCATGCCGGTCGAGGGCCGTCGTGTAGCCCAGCAGCCTGCCGGTCGGGTGGTCTCGGTAGAGCTCGTGGCGGTGCGCCATGAAGGCGATGCGCGTGCGGCCCTCGGCGAGCAGATGCTCGACCGCCTCGGCGCTGACCTCGGTCTCCGGTGTCCGTACGACGTCGCAGCCGTCCGGCACGCTCTCGTTGCGGACCACGACCATCGGCAGACCGCCGGCGGCGATCTCGGCCAGCAGGTCGTGGGTGAGGTGCTCGCCGGCCAGATTGACCAGCGCGCCGTCGGCGATCCCGCTCCGCAGCACGTCGGCCGCGGCCCGCGCGCGAGCCTCGGAGTAGACGGCGAGCGTGATCACGGAGTAGCCGTGTACGTCGGCCATCTCGTGGAGGTCCCTGGCCAGCCGCTCGTCGGTGGGCACCCCGCCGAGCGAGCCCTGAACCAGGCAGACCCGCTGGGTCCGGCGCTTGCGCAGGCTCCTGGCGGCCTGGTCGGGCGTGTAGCCGAGCTGCCTGGCCGCGTCGAGCACCCGCTGTCTCGTCTCGGCGGCGACGGGCCGGTCCCGGCCGCTGAGCACATAGGACACGGTCGCCACCGACACCTGCGCCAGCTCGGCCACCTGTCGTGCTGTGGGTCTCATGTGTGCTGATGTTAAACGATTAACATCAGCGGGCTCTACTCTAACCCTCTTGATCGGATCAACCTTCTGTCGTTCGGACGCTCTTTACCGGTGAGGTAGAATTCAGGTACCGAGGACATTTCGTGCGTTGACACTCAGGTCGGCGTCGCCCACGGCGATCCGCGATTGTCGGCCTCCTCATGTTGGGCCGGACAGGTCAGGCGACCATGAAGGCGTCAATTCTTACTCATCTCAAGCCGCTGCACGCTGTCGCTTCCGCGGTTCCCGCCATCGACTCAGAAGTGCGGCTCAGTCTGAATCCCGTGCTCAGCCGGCGATCCGTCGTGGACGGGGCGTGGTGGCCCCACTCCCGCGACGCGGCCGCGGAGCTGCCAGGGCTCATCGCCGCCGTCGATCAGCGGCTCGACCAGACCACGTTGCGGGTCGGCGTGCGCAAGGAGACGTGGGACCACATCCCGCGCCGTATCCCGGCACCCGGGCGCCAGGTCAAGGTCGGCTGGTTCCGCAACACCGACCCTCAGGTGGTCACGTTGATCCTCGCGGGTGCCGAGCCGATCGTGCTGCTGGTCATCCCACCGGGCACCGCGAGCGGGCCCGCTGCGGCCGCGCTCAAGCTCGGCGCTCAGGACACGACCGGATTGTGGCCGGTCGACCTCCTCACCATCGCCCGCCTGCCCGCCACCCGCGGTGCCCGGCCGGCGGGTCGGGAAGCCTCGGACAGCTGGGAGAACGAGGGTGGGCACATCGCCGACCAGGCGGCCGGTCCGCCGATCGGATAGCCAGTAGTTCCAACCGGATCGCCGGGTCGGCGAGGGCGTAAGCTGCCGGGTGTGGACCTCCCCCCGTCCCACGGCCCGACATTGCAGGTCGCCCAGGCGTTCATCACCCTGGCCGACACGCTGGTAACCGGGTTCGACGTGATCGACTTCATGCATGGCCTGGCCGAGCAGTGCGTGCGACTCCTCGGCGTCGACGCCGCCGGGCTGCTGTTCGCCGCCCCCGGCGAGAAGTTGCGGTTGGTGGGCGCCTCCAGTGAGCAGAGCCGGCTGCTGGAGCTGTTCCAGCTCCAGACCGACCAGGGTCCCTGTCTGGACTGTTTCGCCACCGGTCAGTCCGTGCACTGCGCCGACCTGGCCACGGCGGAGCCCATGCGGCGCTGGCCCCACTTCGCCGAGCAGGCCGGCGTCAACGGGTTTCGCGCGGTCGACGCGCTGCCCATGCGGCTGCGCAACCAGGTGATCGGCGCGATGAACCTGTTTCGCCACGAGCCCGGCGAAATGCCGGCCCCCACCGTCGCGCTCGCCCAGGCCCTGGCCGACATCGCCACCATCGGGCTGCTACAGGAGCGCACCATCCGGGAAGGCCAGATCCTGTCCGAGCAGTTGCAGCACGCGCTCAACAGCCGGGCGGTGATCGAACAGGCCAAGGGCATGCTCAGCGAGCGTTACACGCTGCCGATGGAGCAGTCCTTCGTCGTGCTGCGCCGGCACGCTCGCGACCACAACCGCCACCTGACCGAACTCGCGCGTGAGGTGGTCGCCCGTGCCGCCGACCCCGGCCTCATGCCCTTCCCTCCTGCCCCCTCAGCCGAGGACGCTGACCCGACGCCGTGATACCCGGCGAGGCGTCAGCCCGGTAACCGGACGGTGGTTCCGCCCGTGTCGCTGGAGAAGGTGACCGCGTCGCCGAACTGCCGGATCGGGGGTGGGGTACGGGAGCCCCTGAAGTCCCAGGTCGGTGACAGGTCCTGTACGCCGGTAGCATGGGGCCCAGGCACCGAGTGTTCCCCCGATGTATCGGGGGACGTCAGCCACAATCCTGAGAGCGGGACGCAAGATGCGTAGTCCTCGCACAACCGAAGACTTGACCACGATGGAGTCCGCCCCGACCACCGAGGCCGACGAGCGGGCCGAGCACGCGGCCAACGCCCAGTGGCTCAAGGACAACCCGGCTTCGATGCCGCAGGTGGCCGCGGGCCGCTGGGCCGTGTACAACCGCGCCGGCCACCTGCGCGGTCACCTCGTCGGTGATGGCCCGACCCGCGAGACCCGCTTCAAAGCGACCAGCGCCGACAAAGCGGACAACGACCGGATGCCCGCCGGCAGCGCGCGCTTCGGCATCACCTTGCACGATGCCGGGGCACATCTCCTCGATGGGGGCACGCACGGCGGCCTCGCCGAGGCAACGGGCAGCTGAGCGCCGCTCAGGCACCGGCGCACCGTGCGAGGCCGCTCGGTCATGCGTTGGGGCAGTAGGCCGGGGCCGTGCCGTAGGCGTACTGGAGGAAGTCGACCAGGTCATCAGGCCAGGAGTTCCAGTCGTGGCCGCCGGTGCCGTAGCAGTAGCGGTGGTTCACTCCCAGACTGGTCAGCGTCTTGTCGAAGTCGCTCGCGTACGAGCCGAGGATGGTCTCGTCGACCGACAAGGCGTCATCATGGGCCTTGCTGTCGTAGGCGCACGTCTTCGGCGCTGGGTGGTTGCCGTCGGCGTACTGGGGATTGCCGGGAGCGCCCGGCAACTCCTTGCAGCCGCCCGCGTACAGGCCGAACCGGCCGCTGTAGGGCGCGTACTTGCCCTGTGTCACCAGCTCGGCCGGGTTGACGGACGGCCAGTCGTCGACCGTCTTGCCGTTGAAGACGGTGCTCGTGTACGGCCCGAACAGGCTCTCCAGCCGGTAGCGCCGCTGCTTGTCCTGGTCGAGCACCAGGACGCCGTTCTCGTATTTGTTGACCCTGAACGCCCCCCAGTCCGTCAGTGGCATGATCGCCGCGCCGGACGCCCACATGGAGTCGGAGATCGTCCGCTGGGCGGGCATGCCCCGCAGGTCGATGCCCGGGGAGAAGGCGCCGATGACGGAGAACACGTCGGGGTGCGCGGCGGCGTACTTGAGCGTGCCGAAGCCGCCCATCGAGATCCCGGCCAGCCCGCGCCCGGATCGGTTGGCGATGGTGTTGAAGTTGGCGTCGATCCAGGGGATGAGCTGGGAGATGTGGTACGTCTCCCACTTGGGTGCGAAATATCCGTCAGTGCGGCCGACCCAGTCGCTGTACCAGCCGGTCATCCCCCCGGTCGGCATCACCACGATGCCGTCATAGGCCCCCGCCTGGTCCACCAGGGAGACCAGATCGGTCTTCGTCGTCCATTCGTCGTAGTTGTCCCCGCCGCCGTTGAGCAGGTAGAGCGAGCGGTAGCGGGTGCTCCTGGCCGGGTCGTAGTCCTTGGGCAGGTAGATCCGTACGGTGATCGGACGGGCCAGCGGGTCGATCGCCGGAGTGCCGCCGGACGCCTGGAAGATCGCCGTGGAGGTCATGGTGATGTCCCGCAGCTCGGACCCGTTGTCCTGGAGATGCCGGTCCACGCTCACGCAGGTGATGCCGTAGTCGTCGGGGTGGGGCAGGGTCGTCGAGCAGGTCTGCGCCCGCGCCACGCCGGCCGGGACCACAACCGCTCCGGCGATCATCAGCAGTCCGGTCAATGCGCGCGATAACCACCGTGGGGAACTTCGCATCGCTTCCTCCTCCAAGTGAGAAACCGGGCATCAAGGTACAAAGCGGTGCCGATTTCCGCGTCAACCGCCGGGTGGAGAAAGTGGTCAACCTTCGCCTTGTGGGCCGGGGCCGCGTACAACTCCTGCGGTAGGTCGCCTGGCGTATTGCGGCTTTCGAGTGGGTCTTGCCAGTTTTGTCATGTCGGCTTTCACTGATCTCCATACCGGTGATCCAGGAGGAGCCGATGCGTGGCTTACGGGCGTCCGCAGTCGTTCTGGCGATCGTTCTTCTCACGACGTTCCTGACCTCGGGGCAATCCGTCCCGGCGGTCGCCGGGCCGTCCGACCCGGAGCCGGCCTCTCTGGTCACGCTCTCCGTGCCGGACCAGGCCACGATGGAGCGGCTGACGGCCTCGGGGGCGGACCTCACCGAGCGGGTACGCCCACAGGCGGACGGCAGCGTCCAGGTCGACGCGGTCGTCACGCCGAGCCGGCTGACGGCGCTCGCCGCGCTCGGCGCGACCCTGGCGCCCGGCACGCCGCCCAGCTCCCGGGCGACGCCGAAGGGCACCGCGGCGCCGGATCAGCTGGTCATTGAGCGGGCGGTGTGGTTCAAGAGCCGCGACGGGTACTTCCTGTCGGTCGAGGCGTCCAGCAGCGCGGGGGCGGCGGCCACGCTCAGCGTGAGCTGGACGGGCAAGGGCGGTGCGGGCGGTCAGGTGCCGATGGTGCCGTACGTCGACGCGGGAGCGTACCTGGGCCACCAGCTCAGCACCCCCGTGCCGGCGGAGAACCGGCCGCAGTGGGTCACCGTCACGTCGGCGGCCGGTGGCAAGGCGGACGCGCGGGTCCAGGAGTGGCCCGACGGGGAGCGGCCCGACCGCCAGGGTCCCGGCTACGAGAAGGACTTCGTCAGCCAGTACATGCCGCCGACCCAGCTCAACGAGCGGGTCAAGGCGCTGCACCGGCGCTTCCCCAAGCTCACCGACATCATCACGCTGCCGAACCCGACCAACGGCTACCGGCGCAACGCCCAGGCCCTGATCGGCACCCCGCCCGGCGCCGCCGTCGTGGTCACCTCGAACGCCTACGGCTCCGAGGGCGGCAACGACCTGGCCATCGAGCTCGTCACCCCCGGCGCCCCCGACCGGCAGTTGCAGGTGACGGTGAACGGCAAGCAGATCACCCTCAGCCTGGCCACCGACGGCTCCGGCACGCCCACCAGCACGGCCGCCCAGGTGGTCGCGGCGATCAACGCGACGCCGGGCATCGCCGTCAAGGCCACGACCTACCGCACCGACGCGGGACTCGGCGTCAAGGCGCCCGCCCCGCTCACCCAGCTGAGCGACTTCCTCAAGGCCCCGGCCGACGTCCCCCGCGCGCCGTGGCGAGTGCTGGCCCTGCGCGTCGGCGTACACCGGGACGGCTCGCGCACCGGAGTGCTCGCCTACGCGCAGGAACACGCCAGGGAATGGGTGGGGCCGCTGGTCACCATCGAGGCGGCCGAGCGGCTGCTGCGCAACTACGCGCGCGACGCGGCGACGCGGGAGCTGCTGAAGCGCACCGACATCTTCATCGTGCCCACGGTCAACCCCGACGGCGCGAACTACAGCTTCTACGACTTCAACTCCCAGCGTAAGAACATGACCAACCACTGCCCCGCCCAGCAGTCCGACCCGGCGCTCCGCAACACCTGGGGAGTGGACGTCAACCGCAACTACGCCGTGGGCTCGCTGTCGGACGGATACTTCGGCGCCTCGGCCGGCTGCCAGAGCGGTACGTACGCCGGGCCCGCCGAGCACTCCGAGCCCGAGAGCCGCAACGTCATCTGGCTGGCGCAGCGGTATCGCAACATCAAGTTCGCGATGAACGTCCACAGCTACGGCGGCTATTTCATGTGGCCGCCGGGCGCCTACAAACTCGACGGCCGCGTCACCCTGCCCCGGCCCACGCCCCGGCAGGAGGCGTACTTCCTGCGTTCGGCCCGCACCATCGAGCAGGCCATCGCCGCCGAACGCGGCACGGTCACCTGGCCCCAGCAGACCGGGCCGGTGACCGACGTGCTCTATTCGGCGGCGGGCAACTCCGCGGACGAGCTCTGGTACGACCACGGCGTCTTCGGATGGGACTTCGAGGTCGGCAGCGACCTGTGGAACCCCACGACACAGAGGTGGGAGGGAGTGGGGTTCCAGCCGCCGTTCAGCGAGGGGCACGCGGAGGCGATGGAGTTCGCCTCCGGCCTCATCTCGCTGATCGGGGTCGCCGCGGACTATCGAGAGCCGTGACGGGCAGGTCTCGCCGGCCCGGCCGCGGCGGCGGCTGGGCGTGCCGGAGTGTCAGCCGATCACCCGCGCCACCGCCGGTATCCGCCGGAGCACCAGCCAGTCGAGCAGCAGCACGGCCGCCATGGTGACACCCGCCAGCGGGAACAGCAGGCCGAGCACCGCCATGACGGCGATCACTCCGTACGCGCTGCGCCTGTTGGTCGCGCGGGCGGGCGCACCGGCTCGCCCGCGCGGGCGGCGCTTCCACCACATCCACGCGCCGGTGACCACGAGCGTGATCAGGGACAGGCAGGCGGCGAGCATGACGAGCAGGTTGACGGTGCCGTAGCGGCGGCCCTCGTGCAGGGCGATGCCCTGTTCGACGGCTTTGGCCATGATGCCGTACTCGGCCCAGCCATAGGAGACGAGCACCCGGCCGCTGTACTGGTCGACGTGGAGCGTCTGCGCGGCGGCCGGGTCACGGCGGTTGTCGGTCACGACGGTGTACACGCCCTTCGCGTCCTTGGGGAGGAGGACCTTGACGTCGCATTCGGCTGGCTGGCAGTCGCGCAGGACCGGACGGGCGGCGGCCAGGGCCCGCTCGATGGGCACCGCACCCGGTTGCAGCACGCCGCCGGCCGTTTCGTGCGCGGCGTGACCTCCGGACTGCGGTACGGGGAGTCGTTCGGCGGACCAGGGCACCTTGGCGTCGGGGTTGGTGGACAGGTCTCCGGACAGCGTCGAGGTCTTGGGGAAGGAGTCCGCGCTGGGGGTGGTCGAGCCCGTACTGTCCTGGATGCGCTGCAGGCCATCGCCCCACACGCCCGACCAGGGCAGGCCGGACAGGACGAGGAAGACGACCACCGCCCCGGCGCCGACTCCGGTGAGGGTGTGCAGGCGGCGCAGCCGGCCGCGGCCCGACCGCTTGGCCCGCTTATGTGTACGTCGCCCGCTCCACCACAGGTACGTGCCGGTGGCGATGAGGATCAGCGCCCAGCACGCGGCGATCTCGACGACCCGGTCGCCGATGGTGCCCGCCATCAGCTCACCGTGAATGGTGCGTATGACACGCATGAAGGTGGTGCCGTCGTCGATCTGCCCCACCACGCGGGCCGTGGCCGGATCGACGTAGACCGAGACGCCCTGAGCGAAGGGGCCGGTGTCGGCGCCCTGGAGGATGACCCGGGTGGTCCGGTCCGGGGCGGTGGGCGGGATGACCGACATGACGGCCGCGCCGGGCCGCGCCTGCCGGGCGGCGGCGATCTGCTCCGACAGGGGCTTCGCGGCAGTTACGGGTGTGGCGAGAGTGCGGACGTCGGCGTAGTGCCACTCCTCGAACGGCTCCTTGAACAGGTAGATCGACCCGGTTATGGCGAGGATGAGCAGAACGGGGGCGACGAACAGCCCGGCGTAGAAATGCCAGCGCCAGATGATGCGATAGCGCTGGGACGACAGGGCCGGGGTGGGCTGGACGGTCGGCGGCCGTACCTCGACAGAGGTCATGGGGTTCTCCATTCCGGAGACGCGCCCGTCTCGGGGCGCGCGAACAGCGGGGGCGGTCATGACCGGCCGATCGGGTCTTCAAGGCGCGATCGGGCCGCGAAGGCCGTGATCGTCGTGCGGTCATGACGGACCGGACGTGCGGCTTCCGGGTACGACGACGGCGATGCACGCGGTCGGTCCCGGCGGCACACGGTGCCGGTAAATGGTCGGCTTCAGCAGGCGTCGCCTACTGAGGCGGCCCCCGGCGGCACAGCTCCCAGGTCAGTACCTGGGTGGTGGGCATCCCCGGCGTGACCTCCACTACCGGCGCCACGCGGCGCGGCGTCGAGGTCGGCACGAGCAGGTCGGTCAGCGGGCGCCACAGGTCGCGGAGCGAGCAGGCCAGCAGGAACAGCAGTGTGGCCAGTGCCGTCTCACCACGCTCCAGCCACCAGGCGGACACCGTGGCGACCAGCACGTGCGCCAGCAGCATCCCGACCCCGGCGGACAGTCCGCCGAGGTGGTGTCCCGTCAGCGGAAGGCCGGGGCCGGGACCGAAGAGATGGTGCATGCCGTACTGCGCGGCGAAGGAGGCGACGAGCAGCGTTCCCAAGCTCCGCCGCCGGCGCGCGAGGACGTACGCCCCCGCGCCGGTCACGGCGGTGGCGGTGGCGACGATCCCCAGCCCGGCGCCGGTGCCACCGGCCAGCACGTGCATGCCCAGCGCGGCGTACACGCAGACGACCGCGAACACCGCCGCGCGCACGACACGTCCGGCGGGCTCGTTCCGATCGGCGCTCACGCGCGATCACCGCTCACATGTGCAGATACGGCCCAGCGGGTGTCTCGGTTCGATCGCGCCGTAATGGGCGGTGGTCCCGTGGGCTCCATCGGATTGACCTGCGGAAACTTCGGCTCGCCGGGTAGGGGTGTCGGGGAAGGGGACGTCGGACGGGGGCAGATCATGATCATTGTCGGGGTGGACGGCTCGCGGGCGGGGCTCGAGGCCGTCGGGTGGGCCGCCAGGGAGGCCGCGCTGCGCGAGGTGCCATTGACCGTGGTGCACGCCATGCCGGGATGGGCCTGCGAGACGGCGTCCGGCCACTATGCCGCCGTGGCCAAGTGGATGCGCGACGGGGGCGAGATGGCGCTGGCCGCGGCCGAGGACCGGGCGCGCGGCGAACACCCGAAGATCAACATCAGGACGATGCTCCTGCCCGGCGATCCCCGAGCCGCCCTGATCGGGGCCGCGAAGGAGGCCGAGCTGCTGGTCATCGGCAGCCACGGGCTCGGGGGAGTGCGCGGGCTGCTGGTGGGGTCCGTGGCGTACGGGGTGGCCGGGCACGCGCCCTGCGACGTGGTCGTCGTGCGGCAGCTGCCGTCCCTTCCTCGTGGCGAGCTGGTGGCCGGGGTGGACGGCTCGCCGCGGACCCGCCGTCGGGTGCTGGACTTCGCCTTCTCCGAGGCGGAGTTGCGGGGTGTGACCCTGCGGGCCGTACACGCCTGGAGCGGGTTCCAGCCCACGAGCGAGGAGGATGAGCGGGACGGGCGGCTCATCCTGCGCGAGGCGCTGGCCGGACACCGTCAGGACCATCCCGATGTCGAATTGATCGAGGAGGCCGTGCACGGTCACCCCGTGGAGGTGCTGCGTCAGGCCGCTGAGGGCGCCGACCTGCTCGTGGTCGGCTCGCACGGGCACGGCGCGTTCGCCGGCATGGTCATGGGCTCGGTCAGCCAGGCCATGCTGCACCACTCCCCGTGCCCGCTCGCCGTGGTCCGGAACCGGCAGGACGACCCGGGTTGAGTTTCGAGCATTCATGGGTTGATGACGACCGCGCTGCCCAGCGGGACATGTGCCAGGACGCGCAGGGCGGCGGCCGGGACACGGACGCAGCCGTGACTGACCTCCTGCCCGAACACGCTCTCGTCCGGCCAGCCGTGCAGCCCGATCGTGCCGGGGCCGCCGTCGAAAGTCTGGAGGACGGCGGAATGCGAGCCCAGCGCGAGCATGCGCGGGCTGTACGTCGCGTCCTCAGGAGTCAGCGAGGCGAGCAGGAACGTCCGTCCCGTTGGCGTGGGGGTCGACGGGGAGCCGGTGGCGACTTTCCACGTGCCCAGACTGCGATCGGTCTTGAACACCGTGAGTTGATGAGCGGCCAAATCGATGCGTACGTAATAAGGGCTGTAGGCATTCCGCAATCCGCCGCCAGCGGTATAAATCCAGCCCGTCGACAGATTCGGGCGGCTCGGCAGCATAACGCGTACCCATCCCGGCTGCTCTTCCACTATGGGCACCCATACCGGGCCGCCCACTGAAGTGGTCGGCAATATCCCCACCGGTGCGCCGCCGGGGCTGGCATAAACCACCTGTGGTCGCGTGGGATGCGTCACGTGCCCATTTCCCGGCTCGAAAGGAGCGGTGTCTTTCGGCGCGCCGCGCAATCTCGTGTACGTCGTGGAGCGCGTCAGCCGAGCCCGTTGCGCGGCCGACACCGGCAGCGGCGCGATCTGCTGGATCGGGGCGGCATGGGGCGCGGTGGCCGGTGGCGGGGCGGTCGTTCCGCAGGCCGCGGCCAGGGTCATGGCGGCCAATGCCGTGCTCCACGCGATCGGCCGCGCATTGCTGTTCCTGTCCAGTCCCATGCGATCGCGCAAGGCGGCCTCCACTATTTCCGGGGTGAGCAAGGGCAGTTTACGGAGGAGCCTTGAGCGTCTTGGGCCGAGAATTGGGATAAGTCGTTCTATCGGGTGATCTCGGATCTTGGTTGATAAGTGGCAGAGGCTTTGTCGCGCCTTTACCGGTCGATTGTGCGTGGTCGTTGATCTCCCCGAATATCATGCCGAGTTGCTTGCCGTTTCACCTCGCTGCGCGGGTGGAAGCCGGTTGTATCCAGCGCGCTCCCCTATAGAAAAGATTCACTACATGGAAGTAATCTCTGGTCGCGCTTCCCGCCGGTCGCGATGGGTCTCTCTGCTGGCGGGGGCCTTCGTGCTCGTCGTCGCCGGTGCTCTGCTGACCACATGGCCATCCGGCGCAAAGGCGGCCCAGCCGCGGTCCTGCCACCAAAACGAGGACGTCTGCGATAGCCCGGCCACCAGCATCTCGGGCGATCTCGAAGGCATGACCCTCGAACCCGGCGTCTACACGGCCGCGTCCTCGATCGAGCTGACCGGCACGGTCACCCTCGACGCTCAGGGCGATCCCGACGCCGTCTTCATCTTCCAGATCGGCACCGAGTTCTTCACCGGCCCGGACAGCGACGTCGAACTCGTCGGCGGCGCTCAGGACTGCAACGTCTTCTGGGAGGTGGGCAACACGGTGACGACCGGCGCCATGCCCGACGTGACCGTACCGGTGGACGAGGAGGTCGAAGAGGAGGTCAATGAGGATCGGGGGAGGCCCGGGACCGAGACGGCCGTCACGGACGACTGCCCTCTGGCGCATCAGGTCACGCCGCCCGCCCTTCCGCCATGTGCGGAGACTCCGCCGGTGCGGCCGGTACCGACTCCGATAGAGCGGCCGACCCCGGCCCAGCCGGTGAAGCCGACTCCGACGCCGAAGGTGGTTTCTACGCCCCAGGTGGACGCACCTCCGAAGGCGGTGTCGACGCCTCCGACGGTTTCGACTCCCCACACGGTTACGCCGCCGAAGGTGGTTTCGACGCCTCAGACGGTTACGCCGCCGAAGGTGGTTTCGACGCCTCAGACGGTTACGCCGCCGAAGGTAGTTTCGACGCCCAAGACGGTTGCGACGCCTCAGACGGTTGCGACTCCGAAGGTGACGTCGACTCCGACGGCGACCGCGACGTCCACTCCGACGGCGACATCCACCTCCAGGACGAGCACACCCGATCACCACCGTGATCATCACCACCGCGACCGCCACAACTGCGGTCACCACTGCGGGCTCGAACCGGCGCCCGAGCCCGTCCCGGTCGGCTCGCGTCTGCGTGTGGCCGGCTGACGATCCTGTCCGGCTGCCTGTTTCGGGGCGATGCGCGGGATGACCAGCTCGCTGAGGCCATCCCGCACATCGCCGCAGCCGGTCGGCGTCTGTGAGCGCCGAGGTCGGTCGCGCAGAGAGTCATCGCGCGGGGCCAGAGGACGGGCGTCGAGGGGCGAGCATTCAGAAGACGGACGTCAAGGGGCCGGACGTCAAGGGGTGGACGTCAGAGGACGGGCATCCGGAGATGGGCGTCAGGGGATGGGAGTCAGGGGTGGCTCGCCGTTCAGGACCGCGATGATGTTGTCCACGGCGAGGTCCACCATCCGGGCCCGGGTCGCCTCGGTGGCCGAGCCGATGTGCGGGAGGGCCGCCACGCGTTCGTGCTGAATCAGCGGGTCGCCGACGCCGTTGCGCGGCTCGCGGTCGAACACGTCCAGCCCGGCCGAATGGAGCCGCCCGGCCTGCAGGGCGGCGAGGAGCGCGGCCTCGTCGACGACGCCGCCGCGGGCGGTGTTGACGAGGGTCGCGGTGGGTTTCATCATCGCGAGCTCGTCCGCGCCGATGAGACGGCGGGTCTGATCGGTGAGCGGTACGTGCAGAGACACCACATCGCTGGTGCTCAGGAGCTTGGGCAGGGAAACCGCCTGGGAGAGCTCGTCATCGGGTTTACGGGACAAGGTGTGCTGGACGGTCATTCCGAACCCGATCGCCCGGCGGGCGACGGCCTGCCCGATCTCGCCGTAGCCGATGAGACCCAGGGTCGCCCCCGCCACGTCGAGTCCGAGGTAGGCGTCCAGCCGGCTGCCGGTCCACCCGCCGTTCCTGAGACTGTCGGCCGCGGTGACCAGCCGCCGCCGCGCCATCAGGATGAGGGCGAAGGCGGTGTCGGCGGTGGTCTCGTGCAGGACACCCGGGGTGTTGGTGACCACGATGCCGCGCTCCCGCGCGGTGGCGACGTCGGTGCCGTCGTAGCCCGCGCTCGGCAGGGCCAGTACCCGCAGCCGGTCGCCCGCCTCGAGCACCGCGGCGTCGACATGGTCGGAGTTCTGGCACAGCAGCGCGTCCGCGCCGGTGAGGAGGTCGCGCAGCCGCTCGGGCGGCGGCGGCGTGACCTCGGACCACTGGCGTAGCTGGGCGACGCGGCCGAGCCGTTCGAGACCCGTGCCCGGCAATGTCGGCCGGGTGACCACCACGATCGGCGCCGTCGCCTGCATATTGCTCTCTCCTCCCGATGGGGTCCGGCCTGAGCACGGACAACATCCCTCCATCAACATAGATCACCTGGATGTCGACGAAGTCAGGGGGCGGGGGGAGGAGAGTGCGGGCGGACGAGGTTGACGAAGCCAGAGGGCGGGCGGGGGATGAGCGGGCGGGTGAGGAGAGGGCGGGTCAGCGTGGCTCGGTGGCTCCGGTGAAGGGCATGTGCTCGCCTTCCACGTACTTCGGGAACGGCTGGTAGACATTCGCGCCCGGCTGGCCACGCAGCAGCAGCGCCGAGACGAACGGCTGCTCCTCGCTGGTGATCCGGGTCGAGGTCGGGATGTAGCGGATGGTCAGGCCGCAGCGGCGCTTGGGGGAGGTGTTGGCGCTGGAGGCGTGCAGGATGTTCGGGTGGTGCACCTCCACGTCGCCGGGTGACAGCACCAGGTCCACGGCCTGGGACTCGTCCACCGTCACGGCGCTCTCCGAGCCGAGCACGTTGGCGACGTCGTCGCGCTGCCGCAGCTCGTGCAGGGCCTCCTTGTGCGAACCGGGGATCACCCGCATGCAGCCGTTCTCCGGCGTGGACTCGTCGACGGCCAGCCAGAGCGTGATCACCCGCATCGGCTCCAGCGGCCAGTAGGCACCGTCCTGGTGCCAGAGGACCGCCTTGCCGGAGAAGGGCGGCTTGCTGATGTAGTGCGAGGCGAACAGCGCGAGGTCCGGGCCGACAAAGAGCTCGGCGATGTCCAGCAGCCGATCGTCGGAGATCAGCCGCACCCAGAACGGGTCGTCGGCCACCAGTTCGGTGCCCAGGTCCTCGCCGAGCAGTTCGGGGTGCTTGGCCTGGAGCCAGGCGACGTGGTCGCCGGCCTCGGCGATCAGATCGGCGTCGATGACGTTCCGGAAGATCGTGTAGCCGTCGCGGTCGTAGTCCTGAAGGCGGGTTGAGTCCTGAAGAGTGCGGTCGGCTTCCTGGGTCACGATGTTCTCCTGTGCGCGGGAGCGATGGACATCGATCCGGATTCTTCGGCCTCCGCGCCCCGACTTACTAGCACTCGCCGCCCCATAACTATTAATTTCCTGACATGCCGACTGTGCTGCGCTGGGTGGAGTTCGCGTACGGCCTGCCCTACCACGCGGCGCTGGTGCCAGTGAGCGGCGGCCGTCGCGACCGGCCCGAGCCGCACAGTCATGCCGATTTCCATGAGTTCGTCTTCGTGACCGCGGGAGCCGGCGCGCAGCGCGTCGGCGAGGCGGAGATGCCGCTGCGCGCGGGCGACGTGGTGCTGGTCCGGCCGCATGACCGGCACGAATTCGCGGGTACGGCGGCCGACGGGATGCGCTTCATCAACATCGCCTTCCCCAGTTGGCGCTGGCGTGCCTTCGCCGACCTCGCCGGGCTGGCGGGCACGGCGGAATGGGAGCGGCGCGACCTTCCCCTGGCGGCGCGCACCGACCTGGACGGGCCCGTCGCGGCGGAGTTCGCCCGCGTGCTGGCCGCCTATTCCGGCATGCCGCGCGTGCTCGACCTGGTCGGGCTGTGGACGACGGTCGTGCCGCTGCTGGAACGGGCCGACGGCACGGCCGTGGACCGGCGGCCGGGCTGGCTGGTGGCGGCCTGCGTGGCGATGAGCCGCGAGGAGAACCTGCGCGACGGGCTGCCCCGGCTGCTCGCGATGGCCGCGGTCAGTCCGGGGCATCTGGCCCGTTCCATGCGTACGCACTACGGGTGCACGCCGATCGCGTTCGTCTCCGCGCGCCGCCTGGAGCACGCCGCGCTGCTGCTCACCACGACGACCGAGGGCATCGGCCAGATCGCCCAGCGCTGCGGTTTCTCCGGCCAGTCGTACTTCGGCAGGCTCTTTCACCAGAAATACGGCCTGGCGCCCCGCGACTATCGGGAGGCCACCCGGCGGGCGGTGGTTCCGGCGGCCCTGGACACCCCACACATCAAGTGATTAGATGACTTCACTTGGGCGAAGGACGCATGGTGCGGCCGCCCGATCCACCTCCGGCGGACACGAGCACGCCCTCCCACTCGACGCCCACGTACGAGACACCCCCCAAGATCGAACAGGAGGCCGGGCATGATCCGGTCGCGTTTACTGTGCATGGCCGCCATCTGCGCCGTCGTCACCCCGCTCGCCCTCACGGGCTGTTCCTCCAGCGGTGACACGGCGAAGGAAGCGGGCAAGACCGAGCTGAAGCTCTACAACGACAAGGGCGCCTGGAGTAAGTACTTCGACCAGATGGGTGCCCTGTCCAAGCAGCAGATCGGGCTGTCGATGAAGCCGGTCGGCTACACCGACGAGCCGACGTACCAGGCGTTCATCAAGGCGTCCTTCCGCACCAACGTCAAGCCCGACCTGTTCACCTGGACGACCGGCGGCGGGCTGGCCGAGGTCGTCGCCCAGAAGCAGCTGGCCGAGACGACCGCCCTCTGGCAGGAGGCCATCAAGAACGGCGACCTGTCGGCGGACCTGGCGAAGTACTACACCGTGGGCGGGAAGCAGTACTGCGTGCCGCTGAACGCCGCCTACTGGGGGATGTTCTACAACAAGAAGGTCTTCGACAAGTACGGTCTCAAGCCCCCCACCACCTGGGACGAGCTGATCAAGATCGCCGACACGATGAAGAAGAACGGCGTGCCCGCGTTCTACCACACCTCGGTGCTGTTCTCCTTCGTCTGGTTCGAGCAGCTGCTCGCCGGCACCGATCCCGACCTGTACGACCGCCTCTCCACCGGCCAGGCGAAGTACACCGATCCCGGTGTGGTCGAGGTCATGAAGCGGTGGAAGTCGATGATCGACGCCGGATACTTCAACAACGCCGGCGACAAGACCGACCCGGGTGACGTACTCAAGACCGGCAAGACCGCGATGGTGTCGTTCGGTACGTGGTTCAACACGAGCATGACGCAGCGCGATCTGAAGGCCGGCACCGACTACGGCTACTTCACGATCCCGAACGTCAACCCCGCGCTGCCCAAGACCTCGATGATCTTCGAGAGCGGCCCGCTCTGCTCGCTGGCCAAGGCGCCCGACCCCGAGGCCAGCACGAAGTACCTCAAGTGGTGGGTGACGCCGGCCGCGCAGGAGAAGTGGGCGACCGCCAGGGGAGACGTCTCGGCCAACCCCAAGGTCACCATCACCGACCAGGCGATCGCGGAGGTCAGCAAGGCGGCGGGCAGCGGACAGTATCGCCTGGTCAACCGCTACTTCGAGGCCACGCCGCCGCCCGTGCTCACGGCCGCGCTGGACGGCTTCGGCGCCTTCCTCGTCAAGCCGGACAGCTACCAGAAGGTCCTTGAGGACATCCAGGGCGCCGCCGACGAGTACTGGAGCAGTCACCAGCCCGGCAGCTGAGATTCGAGGGCGCACCGGCACCTGTACGAATTCTGTACGCCGCGCTTGCAGGCTGATCAACAGCGGGTGCCGCGTGCGGCCTCCACTCCTTGCGATGCCCCCCGGAACTGTTCTTGAGGAGAAACCTGTGCAGGTCCGACTCCGTCGTTCGGCCGCGCTGCTAGCCGGTGCGCTCATCCCCCTCTCGCTGCTCACCGGCCAACCGGCCGGAGCCGCGTCCGCCGATCCCATGACCGACGCCTTCGCCCGCGCGGCCACCACGTACGAGGTGCCCCGCGACCTGCTGGTGTCCCTCGCCTACTCCGAAACCCACCTGGACGGTCACCGCGGCCAGCCCAGCGCGTCCGGCGGCTACGGCGTGATGCACCTGGTCAGCAACCCCGTCACGCACACCCTTGAGCGGGCGGCCACGCTGACGAAGCAGCCCGTCTCGGCCCTGAAGGCGGACGCCGCGGCCAACATCACGGGCGGCGCCGCCGTGCTGCGCGCCTACGCCGACGAGCTGGGGCTGGACGCCAAGGCCCGCAAGGACGCCGCCAAGTGGTACCAGGCGGTGGCCAAGTACGGCGGCGCCTCCTCGCCGGAGGTCGCCCGCCTGTACGCCGACACCGTCTACGACCTGATGGCCCAGGGGATCCGCGCCACCACCCCGGAGGGCGAGGCCGTCACGGCGGCGCCGCGGGTCGTCGAGCCCGAGCGTGGTTCCTACGCCAAGGCGCAGGAGCTGGGCAAGACCAACACGCTCGCGGCGGCGGTCGACTACCCGGGGGCGACGTGGGCGGCGGCGCACAGCTCCAACTACGCCGTCTCCAACCGCCCGACCAGCGACGCGATCGACCGCATCGTCATCCACGTGACCCAGGGCTCCTACGCCGGGACGATCGACTGGTTCCAGACCGGGCCGCGGCCGAACCCCACGTCGGCGCACTACGTCATCCGTTCGTCGGACGGCGCCATCACCCAGATGGTCAGGGAGAAGGACCGGGCCTTCCACGCCGGTGACTACAACCGGCGCTCGGTGGGCATCGAGCACGAGGGATTCGTCGACAACGCCTCCTGGTTCACCGACGCGATGTACCGCTCCTCGGCGGCGCTGACCCGCAACATCGCCGACCGGTACGGCATCCCGAAGGACCGGGCGCACATCCTCGGCCACAGCGAGGTGCCCGGGGCCGACCACACCGACCCGGGTCCGAACTGGAACTGGACCACGTACATGAACTACGTCACCGGCGGCAGCGGCCCCACCAACCCGCACACCGCCGAATCGGTCTGCGGCACCGGGTTCAAGGTGATCGACTCGGCGGCGCTGGGCACGGCGGGCACCGTCTACCTGACGTACAACTCGACCACCGGCTACAACTGCGTGGCCACGATCAAGAAGACCCAGCTCGGTACGGCCTCGGCCACCAGCGCCTACCTGGAGGTGGAGGGCCAGACGCGCATCACCGACAGCGGTAACTTCGCCTACTACGCGGGTCCGGTACGCGCCAACGCGGCCGACAAGTGCGTCAGATGGGGCGGCAAGGCCGGCGCGTCCACCTACGACAGCCCGTCCGAGCACTGCGGATAGCCGGAACGTCCCGGCCTCGACGCGCGATGCGCCGGGGGTAGCCGGAAACAGAAACAGCGGGGCCCCGACGAATCGTCGTCGGGGCCTTCGCCATGTCAGATGATCACTGGGCCGGAGTGGGGCGCCGCCGGTTCCAGGAGTCGAGGATGTGCGTGCGCATCGCCGCGGCCGCGGCCTCGGGGTCGCCGGCCGAGATCGCGTCGCTGATCGCCTGGTGCTCGTCCAGCGTCTGGCGCATGACCTCCTCGTTGTACTGGCCGTGGTAGCGCATGCTGGTGCGGGCCTTGTCGTGGATGCTGTTGACGATGGCGCGGCCGAGCCGGTTGCGGGAGGCCGCCATGATCACGTCGTGGAAGCGGACGTCGGCGGCGCCGAAATCGGGGGGAGAGGCGACGTTCGACCGCATGACGCCCAGCGCCTCGGCGATGCGTTGATCGTCGTCGGAGGTGCGGGCCAGCGCCGCGGCGGCGGCCATCTCGGCTTCGAGCGCGGTGCGTACGGTGACCAGCTCGTCGAGGAAGGCCGCGGTCTCGTCGTGCGCGATCACTGAGGTGAGCACGACGTCGTCGAGGAGGTTCCACTGCCTCGGCTCGGTGACCTGGGTGCCGCGACCGTGCTCGATCCGGACCAGGCCCTTCTCCTGGATCACCTTGACCGACTCGCGGATCACCGTGCGGCTGACGCCGAACTCCTCGCACAGGTCGGCCTCGGGCGGCAGCGTCGCACCCGGGCGCAGCGTGCCGCGGATGATGTCGTCGACCAGTTGCTCGACCACCGTGGTGCCCAGCTTGGGGGCCCGGGTGCGGCGGGGTCGTTTCGCGGGCGGTTGGGGCCGCACCGCGTCGTCCGTCCACGGACCCTCCGCGTGCTGAGTCAACGTGCCCTCCCTTGATCACGACAGCGCCTTGAGTATAGGCCATTGTGTAGATGTCATTCGTATGATGTCATATCTCGAAACATGCCGTTAACGGAGGCACTATGAGACGACGCAGTCATGCCGCGTACCGCCGTGCGGTGCCTGCGGCCACCGCCGCCGCGGCGGTTCTTCTCGCCGTCGCGGCCTGCGGTCCCCCCAACCCCACGGCTTCGTCGAAGCCGACCGGCGCCGCCTCCCAGTACGGGTTCAGCACGGCCGAGCAGAAGGACGGCAAGCTCGTGGTCTGGGTGGACTCCACCCGGCTCGACGCCGCGAAGGCGTACCAGACGGCGCACCCCGGCGTGCCGCTGGACATCGTCACCTACGACGGCAACGCCAACGGCTCCAACACCCTCAAGACCAAGGTGCAGCTGTTCAACCGGGCCGGCGAGGGCTGGCCGGACGTCGTGTTCACCACCGACAACAACACCGCCTCCTGGGCCTCGCAGGGCGACGACGCCTTCGTCGCCCCGCTCAACAAGGGCCTGCTCGACGACGCCACGCTGAGCGGCTTCGCCAAGGGCGCGCTCGACGTGTGCGCCATCGACGGCACGGTCTACTGCCTGCGCAACGACCTGGCCCAGGTGGTGCTCTGGTACAACAAGAAGCTGCTCGACAAGTTCGGCTACACGTTGCCCAAGACGTGGGAGGAATACACCGCGCTGGGCGAGAAGGTGGCCGCCGAGCACCCGGGATACATCATCGGCACGGCCGGTGACGCGTGGGCGCCGGAGATCTACATGTGGGGCGGCGAGTGCCCGGCCAACCAGGTCACCGGCGCCAAGGCGATCACCGTCAAGGCGACGGACGCCAAGTGCGTACGGACCGCGCGGATGCTGGACAAGCTCGTGGCGAACAAGACGATGTCCATGTTGCCGCTGTTCGGCCCCGACTTCGTCAAGAACCAGGGCGACAAGGTGCTCATGCTGCCCGGCCCGGCCTGGTACGGCGGGGCGGTGTTCCAGGGGACGATCAAGACCCCGAAGGGCGAGCTCGCGGTCGGCGACGCGCTGCACTGGGCGGACCAGACCCAGCCGGTGACCGGCAACGTCGGCGGCGGCACCTGGTGGCTGTCGCGGCACACCGCGCACCTGAAGGCGGCCAAGGACTTCATCAGCTGGGTCGCCACCGCCGACGAGTACCAGGTCGCCCTCTCGCCGGGCTATCCCGCCTTCTCGGCCGCCGCGACGAAGTGGATCAAGAAGCAGCAGGACAGCGGCTACTACGCGGGCGACATCGCCGCCCCGATCGCCGCCGCGGCCGGACAGGTCTGGTCCGGCTGGGGCTCGCCCGAGTTCAGCCAGGAGGCGATCTGGGCCAAGACCGTCATTCCCGGCCAGACCGCCGGTAAGACCATCGAGTCGCTGCTGCCGGACTGGCAGACGGCGATCGAGCAGCAGGCCCAGGTGTCCGGATACCAGGTCACCAAGTGAGCGTTACGCACGTGCGGAGTCGTTCCTGGCGGCCTGCCGCCGGGCACGTCTTCGTCTCCGGGTACGTGGTGCTCCTGGTGGCGTTCGGCATCGCGCCCACGGTGTACGCGCTCAATCTGGCGTTCACCGATGGCGAGGGGCGCTTCGCCGGCATCTCCAACTTCCTGCGTACCGCCCAGGACTACCGGTTCGTGGCCGCTCTCGGGCATGTGGCGACCTACCTCGTGCTGTGGCTGGTCACCCTGACCGTGCTCGTCCTGCTGCTCGCGCTGGTGGTGCACCGGCTCGCCTCGCGCTGGTCACGGGCCGCGCTGCGGTTCGTCTACTACGTGCCGGGCGCGCTGGCCGGCGCGTCGAGCGTGCTGCTGTGGCTGTTCATGCTGGACCCCTCCGTGAGCCCGGTCGACGGCCTTGTCCGCTCGCTGTGGGGCGACACGTTCGTGCAGGTGATCGCGCCGGGACATCTGCCGTGGATCTTCACGATCATCGCCTTCTGGACCGGCGCGGGCGGCTGGATCACGGTCATGTACGGCGCGCTGAACAGCATCCCGTACACGGTGATCGAGGCGGCGCGGGTGGACGGCGCCGGGCCGGTGAAGACGGCGCTGCGGGTGCAACTGCCGATGCTGCGCAAGTGGATCGTCTACATGCTCATCCTGTCCCTCGCCGCGGGCACGCAGCTCTTCGTCGAGCCGCAGCTCGTCTCGCAGGCCGGGTTCGGGGTGGTCGGGACCGACTACTCGCTCAACCAGCTCGCCTACCTGTACGCCTTCGACCAGAACGACTTCAACGGCTCGGCGGCGATCGCGATCGACCTGCTCATCGTGGCGCTGTGCTGCGCCGGGCTGTTCGTCGCGCGGGGAGGTCTCTTCGATGCGGACTGATCAACGGCCCGGCGTCATCCGGCTGGTCGGCCGGGGGCTGATCGCCGCGCTGCTGCTGGCCTTCGCGCTGTTCTTCGTCCTGCCGATGGTGTGGCTGCTGCTCGCCTCGACCAAGAGCCCGGCCGACCTGATCCACGCCAACCCGCTGTCACCGGGCTCGATCGGCTCGCTCGTCACGAACTGGCAGCACCTCATGTCCTTCCAGGACGGGGCGGTGCTGACGTGGATGACGAACTCCGTCGTCTACTCGGCGCTCTCGGTGGCGCTGACCCTGCTGGTCGGCATCCCGGCCGGCTACGCGATGGCGCTCATGCGGTTCGGCGGACGTCGCCTGCTGCTCATCGTCACCCTGGTGGTGATGCTGATGCCGGCCACCGCCCTGGTGCTGCCGATCTTCCTGGAGCTCAGCTATCTCGGGCTGATCAACAAGACGGCCTCGGTCGTGCTGCCGATGTCGTTCTTCCCCTTCGGCGTGTACCTGACCTACATCTACTTCTCCACCAGCGTCCCCGGCGACCTGCTGGACGCGGCCCGGCTCGACGGTTGCGGCGAGACCGCGACCTTCTTCCGGGTTGCGCTCCCGCTGGCCAAACCGGTCGTCGCGCTGGTCGCCTTCTTCAGCTTCGTCAACAACTGGAACAACTTCTTCCTGCCGTACGTGATGCTGCCGAACAGCGGCAACTACCCCATGCAGGTCGGCCTGACGCAGATGCTGGCCGCGACCCCCACCTTCAACCCCGTCGTCGGCGCCAACGCCGAGGTGCAGCCGCCCGAACTGGTGCTGGCCACCCTGATCTCCATCGCGCCGGTGTTGCTGGTGTTCCTGTTCTCTCAGCGCTTCCTGGTCGCCGGGCTGACCGCCGGCGCGACCAAGGGATGAGGAGTACACACCCTATGACCGACAGCTCCGCCCGGCGCCCGCCCGTTGTCACGGCGAGCGTCCCCGTCATCGAGCCCCCGGCCTGGGCGCTGTCCCAGCGCGCGCTGTTCGACCTGCTGGACAGCGGGTGGCGGCTGTTCTCCTCCCGCTACACCCGGCCCGACGGCTCGCTGCGTTACTCCGGCCGGTTGTCCAGCCGTGATGGCGCGGACGACTTCTTCGAGCCGTTCTTCAACTGGCCGCAGCTCTACCTGCTGGGTGGCGCGGACGACCTGCTCCCGGCGTGCGCCCACCACTGGGAGGGTGTGGTGGCCCAGATGACCGAGCTCGGCATGTTCGCCGAGGAGTTCGAGATCGGCTACGACTGGTTCCACCAGGGCGAGAGCCTGCTCTTCACCTACTTCCTCACCGCCGCCGACCCGGCGGCCTGGGCGGAGCGGGCGACCCGGTTCGCCGACCTCTATCTCGGTCCGGCCAATTACGACCCGGACCACCACATCATCAAGGCCCCGCACAACGGCAGCGGGGGAGCCCGCGACGGGGTGTCCGACACGCCCGCCTATCCCTGGACCGAGGCCGAGGCCGCGCAGTACGGCTACCCGCTGGACTGGCTGGTTCCGGCCGACGCGCCGGTGCCGCCGCTCGCCGACGACCCGCGGCTGGGCGCGGAGATGCGCGAGCGTATGGGCCGGGGCGACGCGGTCGGCAACCTGAGCGTGGCCGGCCTGGTCTGCAACGCCTTCCTGGTCTCCGGCGACGAGCGATACACCGGCTGGCTGCGCGAGTACGTCGGCGCCTGGCAGCGCCGGGCCCAGGACAACGGCGGGATCGTCCCGGACAACGTCGGCCTGGACGGTGTGGTCGGCAGCCAACTGGACGGGCGCTGGTACGGCGGTCACTACGGCTGGACCTGGCCGCACGGCATGTACAGCGTCGGCCAGGCGACGGCCGTCGGCGCGCTCAGCGCCGCGCTGGCCACGCGGGACGACGGCTACCTCGACCTGCTCCGGTCGCTCCTGGACGCGATCATCGGCCTGGGCGTCCAGCTGCCCTTCAGCCAGAGCGACTCGGCCAACCAGGGCCGCTGGCGCGCTCATCTCGGCTCGGACGTGGACACCGCCACCCTGCTCGTGCCCTACCGGCACAGCGACAAAGGCTGGTTCGACTACAACCCGATCCAGACCTCGGTCCCGTTCGCGCTCTGGCACCACACCGGCGCGGCCGAGGACCGGGCCCGCCTGGACGCGCTGCGCGCCGCGGCCGGTTATGACTGGGCGACCATACGGCCGTTCCGCGACAAGGAGGAGGCCGGGCACGAGGAGCCGTGGTACGCCTACCTGTGCGGCGACAACCCGGACTACCCCCAGCAAATCCTCGCCGCCGCGCACGCCCAGGCCCGGCGCCGCATAGCGCTGCTGCTCGCCAACGCCGACCGGGACCTGCCGGAGGAGGCGATCCACCTGTGGCAGAACGTCAACCCGGTGGTGACCGAGGCGCTGGCCCAGACGATGTGGGGCGGCCCGCAGGTCATCTACAACGGCGGCCTGCAGCAGGCCAGGGTCCGCTACTTCGACGCCGAACGCCGCCGCCCCGGCGTGCCGGAGCAGGTCGCCGCGCTGGTCAGCGCCATCGAGCCGGAGGCCACCGTGGTCACGCTGGTCAACCTCTCGGCCACCGACGACCGGGTGCTCATCGTGCAGGCGGGGGCGTTCGGCGAGCACGAGATCGCCACCGCCGTCGCGACCGGGGCCGAGCCCGGCTGGACCGGCCGCGACGCCGAGTACATCCACCACCAGCCGGTGCCGTCCGCCACCGAGCTCACCGTCGGCGGCCCGCACCTCACGGTGGAACTACCGGCCGGCACCACCGTCACGCTGACCCTGCGGCTGCGGCTGCACGCTTACCAGCCGTCGTACCGGCAGCCGTGGGACTGAGCCTTCCCGCCCTGCGGCCTTCCGCGACCGGGTCAGCCGTACGGCCAGGAGGGCGAGGGCGGCCACGGGGAGCGCCAGGTAGATCAGGCCGGCCAGCCATTGCCCGGCCGCCACGCCCGGCGCGCCGCGCGGGGTCACCTGCGCGAACCAGTCCTGGGCCAGCACCGGCCCGTACAGGAGGAGCAGGCCGACCACCACCTGCGTCGCGACGACGGCCGCGAGCAGCCGCGTGCGATCGCGCCGCGCGATCGTCTGGGGCAGCGGGTCGACCCCGGCCAGCACCCAGCAGCACAGCAGCCCGGTACTGAAGAACAGGCCCTGGGTGAGCAGGTGGACCGCCTGGTTGGTGACCGACCAGGCCAGCCACTCGGTGCCGTAGAGGACGAGGACCGGCAGGACGTAGCTGGCCAGGAGGGTCATCGGATGAGTGAGTTGCCTGGTCAGGGGGCTGTTCAGGATGGCGGAGGTGACGTCGCCGTACTGTGAGCGGGATGTGATGGCCCGCGCGGTCAGCGTCAGCGGCGCCCCGAAGGCCAGCAGCAGCGGGCCGACGACGTTGAGCACCGTGTACTGCAGCGCGTGCGCCGACGGCATCGCCCGCGCGTAGGCGCTCACGCCGCCGGCGAGCACCAATGCCAGCACCGCCACCCCGGCGAACCAGGAGATCGTCCGGCCCACCGGCCACGGCACGCCGGCGCGGGCGAGCCTGCGCAGCCCGGCCAGATAGCCGATGACCGGAAGCGCCAGGGCGAGCAGGACCAGCGGGTTCGGCCGGAACTCGGTGATCAGGTGGCCGATCGAATAGGGCGCCAGGTTGTAGCCCAGGAGGTCGTCATGGCTGCCGGTGGTCGGCGGCGCGGAGCGCGACAGGCCGACGGCCAGGCCCATGGCCGCCGCCATCACCACGATCTCGCCGGTGGCCAGCCGGACGAAGGTGCCGCGCTTGGAGCGTTCGGCGATCCCGGCGACGGTACGGCGGCGGTGCATCCACCCGATGACGCCCAAGGCCACCAGCGCCGTCACCTTGGCCAGGACGAGCGTGCCGTACCTCGTCGTCCACAACTGCGGCACCGAGTCCAGCCGGACCCAGGCGCCGGCCACACCGGACACGGTCACCGCGACGAAGCAGCACAGGGCCAGCGTGCTGAATCTGGCGACGACGCCGGCCAGCCGGTCCGAGCGGCGGAAGTGGATCAGCACGGCCACCAGGCCGCCGACCCACACGGCTGCCGCGAGCAGGTGTGTCATCAGCGCGGAGACCGCGACGTCGTGGTCTCCGGCCGAGGCGGCGTGACCGACGTAGGCGGGCGGCAGCAGGCCGAACGCGGCGGCCACGAGCAGGGCGACCGCCCACCGGGGCCGCCGGCCGTCCCGTACCCGTGAGGAGCCGAGCACCACGACCGTGGCCGTGCACGTCACCACGAGCATGGCCTGCGTCTGGGGGAGGGCGGTGCCGAAGTTCAGCAGGGTGAAGTCGCCGAACACCTGGCTCGCCGGGAGGCTGAGGATGTTCGCGAGCGTCAGCAGGTAGGTCAGCAGCGCGCAGACCGCCCAGCCCAGTGCCCAGCCGCCCGCCGCGCGTACGCAGGCGCTCGCCTCCGGCGCGTCGCGCCGGACCAGGACAACCCCGGCGACCAGGGTCCCCACCGTGCCGACGGAGCACACCTCCAGCGCCAGCCGCGCCAGCGGCACTCCCCAGACGGTCAGCGGATCGGGTGTCGGCAGTCCCTTGATCGGCGGCGGCGTTCCGCCTCCGCCGACCCATAACGCGCCTACCAGCGCCAGGACGCCGACCGCGACGGCTACACCGGCGTATAACAGCGCCCGACGCCCGGATGACAGCACCAGCGTCCTCCTTTGTCGGGGGGCGTCCCTCTGTTGGGTAAGCGTCCCCCTATGGACGGGTACGTCCGCGTACCTGCGGCGGTTCGATGGCCGCAGGGGCGGATTTATCGCTTTATTCTTCCGCGAAGCTCGGCGCCGGTGTCGGCGATCGCGGTGATCGCCGCGGTTTCCGCGGCGGGTTCCGCGGCGGCGGCCGGGCCGGGCAGGACGGGCTTGAAGGCGTAGACCAGGGCGGCGGTGGCGATGGCGCCGGTGTTCAGCGCCAGAGCCCGGTCGTTGATGTTCGTCGTGGTGTCGCAGGCCTTGTGGTAGCACGCGTCGTACGGCTGGCCGGCCGTACCACCGAACAGGGCCGCCTCCTGGGCCGTCTTGATGCCCTCACCTCCGGTGAACAGGCCGCCGGAGGCGATGCCGGCCGCGATGAACGGCCCGTAGTCGGAGCGGCCGTCGAAGTCGGTCCCGTTGTGGCCCTGGTGCAGCAGGTCGTAGTAGCTCTCGAACAGCTTCTCGATCTCGGCCGAGCCGGGCGGACCGGCGGGCTCGCCTGTGGCGTCGGAGTCGTCACCGTCGTAGATCTTGAGGGCGTAGTTCGGCGAGGCGATCATGTCGTAGTTGAGGTAGAGCTTGATCCGGCTCCGCCGGGCGGGCGTCAGGTGCTCCACGTAGAACTTCGAGCCCAGCAGGCCCAGCTCCTCCGCGCTCCACCAGGCGAAGCGGAGCCTGTTCCGGGTGGGGATCTTGCCGAGCGCCTCGGCGACGGCCAGGAGCGCGGCGCTGCCCGAGCCGTTGTCGTTGATGCCCGGCCCCTCCAGGACGGAGTCCAGATGCGCCCCGGACATGACCACCTTGTTCGGGTCGCCCCACGGGGAGTCGGCGATCACGTTGGAGGTGGTGCGTACCTCGCTGATCGTGTCGGTCTTGAGGTGGACCGTCGCCCCCGTGGCGAGCTCCTGGCCGACCGCGAAGGAGGCGCCGACGACCGGGATGGAGACCGGTTCGCCGAGGTTGCCCTGCGGAGTCGCGGTACGGCCCGGCTGGCCCTCGTTGAAGATGATCGCGGCCACGGCGCCCGCCGCCTGGGCGTTCCGCGTCTTGACCAGGAAGGTGCAGGTGCCGCGCTGCAACAGCGCGATCTTGCCCGGCGTGAACCCGGCGAAGTCGGCGGCCTCGCAGCCGGAGGTGGAGGTGCTCGGCGTCGGGCCGGGCGGCAGGACCAGGTCGACGTTCTGCAGGGCCGCGATGACGGCGCCGCGCCCGGAGTAGCTCATCGTGGCGAACTCGCCGAGGCCGGAGCCGTCGGGCGGGGTGGGGGCGTAGACCTTGTGCGCCGGGGCGACCCGCTCCATCAGCGCGGTGGATCTCTCCTGGTAGAAGGGGAAGTCGAACGGCTGAACGGTCACCTGGTAACCGGCGGCCCTGAGCTTGGCGGCCACGTAGTCACGCGACGCGTCGTGGCCGCGGGTGCCCGCCGCGCGGGTGCCGTGGTAGATGTTGGCGACGGCCTGCAACGCCCGCAGGTGCTCCTTGACCGCCGTGAGGGCCCCGAAGCCGATCAGCCTCCCCTCGGCAGGGCCGGGGGCGGTGTCGGCGTGGGCGGCGACAGGGGTGAGGGTGAGTGCCGCGACCACGGTGAGGGCGCGGTAGACACCCCCGCGCATGACGGTACGCATAGGGCTCCTCTAACTGGCGGTGGGTGTAGTGCGATCCGGACACCATCAGCCGGGAAGAACCTGGCGACCGCCAGTCAGATGATCACTCCATTCTAGGAGCCGCCCCCGCGAATACCGGACACCCTCCGGCAGCCAGGCATGTCGTGGCGCTGTCCGAGGTGGCCGCGCCTGTTGCTTTATCCGAGGTAGCCGCCCATGGTGCGGAAGTAGTCGGTGGCCGCGTGCTCGGCGCCGTCCGGTGTCCGCAGCCGTTTGACCACCAGCCCGCGCCGCTGCCCCGTCCGCGCGTCCGCGCCGGCGACGATGACCACGCCGTCCCCCTCCCGGATGAAGATCCGTCCGGGGGTGCCTCCGTAGCGGGCCTGCGACACCGCGGCCGAGACGATCTGGATCCGCTCGCCGCGATGGTGGGTGAACGCGTTCGGGTACGGGTCGGACTGGGCACGGACCAGCCGCTCCAGGTCCTCCGCCGGCCAGGACCAGTCGATCCGGCCGTCCTCGACCGACCGCTTGTGGAAGAAGCTGGCCTGGGTACGGTCCTGGGGGACCCAGCGCGCCCGGCCGGAGGCGATCAGGTCCAGCGACTCCCGCACGAGCGGCTCGATCAGGTCCACCGTCCGGTGGAAGAGGTCGGTCGTGGTGTCGTCGTCCTTCACGGGTACGGCCCGTTGCAGCAGGATGTCGCCCGCGTCCAGTTCGGCGTTCATGCGGTGCGCGGTGACGCCGACCTCCCGCTCGCCGTTGATCAGGGCCCAGATCAGCGGGGAGAAGCCCGCGTACGCCGGAAGCAGCGAATCATGGATGTTGAGCGTGCCGTGCGGCGGCAGGTCGAAGATCTCCGGCGGCAGCCAGGTCCGCCAGTTGTTGGCGACGATGATGTCCGGCGCGGCGTCCCGGAGCGCCTGGAGGAGGCCGGCGTCGTCGGGCCGGTTGCGCAGCAGCACCGGCACGTCATGCCGCTCCGCGAGCTCCGCGACCGAGTCGTCCCAGATCTTCTCGTAGGCGTGCTCGCTCTTGGGATGGGTGACGGCGAGGACCACGTCGTGGCCGGAGTCGAGCAGGGCGCGTAATGTCCGATGGCCCCACGTCTGGTACCCGAACATGACCACTCGCATGATCGATCCTCTCTGCCATGATTCTTGAAAGGTTAGCCTTACCTTATCTACTATTGCCCCGATAAGGGAGGCGATGCCGCGGTGGAGACCCTGCCGAGTGGTCCGGACACGATCTACGACATCCTGGGAGTCGGATTCGGGCCATCCAACCTGGCGCTGGCCATAGCCGTCGACGAGCACAACGCGCGGGTCCCGGAAGCGGACCGGCTGCGCGCCGGGTTCCTGGAGAAGCAGGCCGCCTTCGGCTGGCATCGGGGCATGCTGCTCGACGACGCCACCATGCAGGTGTCGTTCCTGAAGGACCTGGTCACCATGCGGGACCCGGCGAGCGACTTCAGCTTCCTGTGCTACCTGAAGGAGCGCGGCAGGCTGGTGGACTTCCTCAACCACAAGACGCTGTTCCCGTTACGGATCGACTTCCACGGCTACTTCGAGTGGGCCGCGGACCGGATGCGGGAGATGGTCGAGTACTCCGCCGAGGTCCTGTCCATCGAGCCGGTCGTCACGGAGGACGGCGAGGTCCCCCTGTTCGACGTGACCAGCCGCGACCCCGGCGACCCGGACCGCGTCATCGTCCGCCGGACCCGCAACATCTGCGTCGCCACCGGCCTGGAACCCCACCTGCCGCCGGACGCCGCCCTGTCCGACCGCGTGTGGCACAACAGCGAGCTGATCCCGCGCGTGGCCGCCCTCACCGAGGCCGGCGTCCCGGTACGCCGGATCCTGGTGCTCGGAGCCGGGCAGAGCGCGGCGGAGACGGCCGACTATCTCCACCGGACCTTCACCGGCGCCGAGGTGTGCGCGGTGTTCGCGAAGTACGGCTACACCCCGGCCGACGACAGCCCCTTCGCGAACCGGATCTTCGACCCCGAAGCCGTCGACACCTTCTTCCAGGCTCCGCCCTCGGTCAAGCAGGCGCTCCACGACTATCACCGGGGCACCAACTACTCGGTGGTCGACATGGACCTCATCGAGTCCCTGTACGCGACCATGTACCGCGAGAAGGTCCAGGGCAACGAACGCCTGCGCATCCTCAAGGTCTCCCGCATCAGGGACGTCAGCGTCAACGGCGACCGCCTGGACGTCACGGTGGAGTTCCTGCCCACCGGCGAGCGGGAGGTGCTGGCCACGGACATCCTCGTGCACGCCACCGGCTACCGCCCCCAGGACATCGGCGCCGTGCTCGGCGAGACGGCCAAGCTCTGCCTGCGCGACGAGGAGGACGAGGTCCGGATCGGCCGCGACTACCGCGTCGAGGTGCCCTGGCACGTGTCGGCCGGCATCTACGTACAGGGGGCCAGCGAGCACACGCACGGCATCACCTCAACCCTGCTGTCCACCACGGCCGTACGCGCCGGCGAGATCCGCGACTCGCTGCTCGCCAACCGCGCGCGAGCCACGAGCTAGTGGTATCCCTGCGCCCACACTCGCCGACTTCGCCCAAGCGGACGGAGCGGCAGCCGACCGGCGGCGTCGCCGCGACGAACGCGGGCCGCAGCGCCTGGCTGGCGATGTGCGTGGTGCTGCTGGCCGTCGCCTGCGTCCTGAGCATCGTCATCGGCACCAAGAACATCGCCCCGGACACGGTCTGGAACGCCTTCGCCCACTTCACCAACACCGACGACCAGGTGCTCGTACGCGAGCTGCGCGTCCCCCGGACCGCGCTGGGCCTGCTCGTCGGCGCGGCGCTGGGCATCGCGGGCGCGCTCCTCCAAGCCGTGACCCGCAACCCGCTGGCCGACACCCAGATCCTCGGCGTCAACGCGGGCGCGGGCCTGTTCGTGGTCTTCGCGATCGGGGTGCTGGGGCTCACCGGGATCTGGTCGTACGTGTGGTTCGCCTTCCTCGGCAGCGCCGTCGCGATGGTCCTGGTGTACGCGCTGGGCTCGGCGGGCAGCAGGGGCGCGACGCCGATCCAGCTGACGCTCGCCGGTGTGGCGCTGGGCGCGGTCATGGAGGGCGTCTCGGGCGGGATCCGGCTGCTGAAGCCGCGGGCGTTCGACTACCTGCGGTTCTGGGACGTAGGCACGCTGGCGGGCAGGCCGCTGTCGATCGCGGGGGCCGTGGCGCCGTTCGTCGCGGCGGGGCTGGTCCTGGCACTGGCCGTCGCGCGCTCCCTCAACGCCATCGCGCTCGGGGACGATCTCGCCCGGTCCTTGGGCACGAACATCGCGCGGGCGCGGGCGCTGTCCATGGTCGCGGTGACCCTGCTGGCCGGCGCGGCCACCGCGGCCGTGGGCCCGATCGGGTTCGTGGGCCTGATGGTGCCGCACGCCGTCCGCTGGATCGTCGGCCCGGACCAGCGGTGGATCTTCGCGTACACGATGGTGTGCGCGCCGGTTCTCATGCTCGCCGCCGACGTCGTCGGCCGGGTGGTCATCCGGCCGGCGGAGCTGCAGGTGGGGATCGTGACGGCGTTCGTGGGCGGGCCGGTGCTGATCTGGCTGATCCGCCGCAGAACGGTGAGCGGCCAGTGACCGGCCCGACGGGTTCCGGTCTGGACTCGGGATCTGGTCTGGACTTCGGCCGGCGGGTCGTGGTCGTGCGTGGGGCGTCGGTGTCGCTGCGGTTCGGGGTGCGGACGGCGGTCATCTGCGGCGTGCTGGGTCTGGCGGCCCTCGCGGTGGGCGTGTTAGCCCTCGGCACCGGCGAGTTCGAGGTGCCCGTCGGGGAGGTGGTCCGCGTCCTGCTCGGCGGCGAGCCAGGTCCCGCCCGGCTGGTGATCATGGAATGGCGGCTGCCACGAGTACTG
Source organism: Nonomuraea sp. NPDC049028 (assembly GCF_043197735.1). Taxonomy (NCBI): domain Bacteria; kingdom Bacillati; phylum Actinomycetota; class Actinomycetes; order Streptosporangiales; family Streptosporangiaceae; genus Nonomuraea; species Nonomuraea sp. NPDC049028. The sequence goes on along the minus strand of NZ_JBICTR010000004.1, from coordinate 552,366 downwards.
CTGTCCCTGCTCATCGGGATGGCCCTGGGGCTGAGCGGTGCCGTGTTCCAGTCGTTGATGCGCAATCCCCTGGGCAGCCCCGACGTGATCGGCTTCAACACCGGCGCCTACACCGGAGTGCTGGTCACGATGATGTTCGTCGGCCGCGACTACTACCAGACGGCCGCGGGCGCGCTGGCGGGCGGCCTGCTCGCCGCCGCCGCGGTCTACCTGCTGGCCTACCGGAAGGGCGTCCAGGGGTTCCGGCTGATCATCGTGGGGATCGCGGTCAGCGCGATCCTCGGCGCGGCCAACCAGTGGTTCGTCATCAAGGTGAACCTGCAGACCGCCGTCGCCGCCGCGATCTGGGGACAGGGCAGCCTGAACACCCTGACCTGGGACCAGGTCCTGCCCGTGGCCGTCTCGGTCGCGCTGCCGACCGCGCTCCTGGTGGCCCTCGGGCCGCGCCTGTCCCTGCTGGCCATGGGGGACGACGCCGCCGCGGCACTCGGCGTACGGACGGAGCGGTCGCGCCTGGCGTACCTCGTCATCGGGGTCGCGCTGACGGCGGTGGCGACGGCCGCCGCCGGGCCGATCTCGTTCGTCGCGCTCGCCGTCCCGCAGCTGGCCCGCCTGCTGACGCGTACGGCCGGCATCGCGCTGATGCCGTCCGCGGTCACGGGCGCGTTGCTGCTGGCCACGAGCGACTGGCTCGCTCAGCGGGCCTTCGCCCCCACCCAGCTGCCGGTCGGCATCGTCACGGTGTCGCTGGGCGGCGTCTACTTCGCCTGGCTGCTGGCCAGGCAGGCGCGCAGCCGATGAGGAGAGCCATCGTCGCCGTGGCGCGGGGCGACCCGTAGACGCACACGCCGCTGGTCATCCCGCGCTCCCATCCATCCACCCCGATGCCGAGGAGGCACAGTGTCCGACAACCCCTTCGACGACGAGAACGGCACCTTCTACGTCCTGGTGAACGACGAGGAACAGCACTCCCTGTGGCCCACCTTCAAGGAGGTGCCCGGCGGCTGGCGAATCGTCTTCGGCGAAGGCGGCCAGAGCAAGCGGCAGGCGTGCCTCGACTACGTCGACGCGAACTGGACGGACCTGCGTCCCAAGAGCCTGCGTGAGAGCATGGCCCGCGCGTCGGCCCAGGTGAACGACAGCTGAACGCGTCAGCCACGGCGCGGCCCCGGACGGGGTGGCGCGTTCTCCTGCGTACGGTGACCCGCAACCGGCGGCGGCTGGGCCTGGGAACCGCTCTCATCAGCCTCCACCAGGTGTGCGAGTCACTCGTACCGATTTTCATCGGGGTCATCGTCGACCGGGCCATCGGCCCCGGCGACGGTGGCGCCCTCGTGCTCTGGGTGGCGGCCCTGGCGGTGCTGTTCGTCGTGCTGACGACGGTGTACCGGTTCGGCGCCCGGCAGCTCATGCTCGCCATCGCGGTGGAGGCCCACACCCTCCGGGTCGAGGTGGCGGAGAAGATCATGCATCCGCGCGGCATCCGTACCGACCGGCGCGCCGGCGACCTGCTCACCGTCTCGACCACCGACACCGACAACACCTCGTACCTGCTGGACTACGTGCCGCGCGTCGCCGGCGCGGTGACGGCGACGGTGGTGAGCGCCGTCGCGCTGCTCGTGATCGACTGGCGGCTCGGGCTGGCCGTCCTCGTCGGGACGCCCGTGGTGCTCCTCGCGCTGCAGGCGGGCACGCCGCTGATCACCAAGCGGGTGACCGAGCAGCAGGAACGCGCGGCGGAGGCCACGTCACTGGCGACCGACCTGGTCAGCGGACTGCGTCCGCTGCGCGGCCTCGGCGCCGAGGCCGCGGCCGCCCAGCGCTATCGGGAGGTCAGCGGGCGTTCCCTGCGAGCCGTCGTGCGGGCGGCCCGCACGCAGGGCGTGTACGTGGCCGCCTCGACGACCTGCGGCGCGCTGCTGGCCTGCGGCATCGCGATCCTGGCCGGGTGGTTCGCGCTGACCGGGCGGATCAGCGCCGGGGAGCTGATCACCGTGATCGGGCTCGCCCAGTTCCTGATGGAACCGATCGGGCTGCTCGCCATCGTCCCGAGCTGGGTGGCGGAGGCGCGAGCGTCGGCCGAGCGCGTGGCCGTCATCCTGAACGCGGCCCCACTGGTACCCGACGGCACCGAGCCACTCGACCACGGGGCGTCCGGCGACAGGGCGTCCGGCAACGGAGCGCCCGGTCTGGAGGTGCGCGCCCTCAGATACGGCACCCTCGACGGGGTGGACCTGCTCGTGCGTCCCGGCGAGTTCGTGGGTGTTGCGGCACACCGCTCCGCCGACGGAGAGGCGCTGGTCAAGGTCCTCTCGGGGCGGGTGGCGCCGGAGGAGTACGACGGCCGGGTCCTGGTCGGCGGTCGGGAACTGGCCCGGATACGGCTGGCGCACGCCCGCCGGACGATGCTGGTGGAACCCCATCAGACGGACCTGTTCACCGGCACAATCCGCGACAACCTCACCGTCGGCGCACTGGCGGCGGGCTCGGCCGGTCCGGCTCTGTTGGCTGAGGTCCTGGCTGCCTCGGCTGCCGAGCAGGTGCTCTCCGCCCATCCCGACGGTCTGGAGCACCTGGTCACCGAGCGGGGTGTCAGTCTGTCGGGTGGGCAGCGGCAGCGGGTCGCGCTCGCCCGGGCGCTGCTGGCCCGCCCGCCGATCCTCGTGCTGCACGACCCGACGACGGCCGTGGACGCCGTCACCGAACACGCGATCGCCCAGGGCGTACGAGCGCTGCGGCACGCGCAGGCCCCAGGGCAGGCCCCCGAGCAGGGCGTACAGGCTCCGTGGCACCCGCGCGGCGAGGCAGGGCCGTTCACCACCGTCGTGGTCACGAGCAGTCCCGCGATGCTGGCCGCGACGGACCGGGTCGTCGTCATCGACGGCGGCCGGGTGGTCGCCGAGGGGAGCCACGCCGAGCTGGCCGCGACCGACAGCGACTACAACCGGGCGGTATTGAGATGACCCGAGCAGACGAGGCCGGTGCTGACGTGACTGGATCAGGCGGCGACGGGACGGACGCCGGACGAGATCGCGAGCTGCTCCCGGTCGCCGGCGCGCGCCTCACCTGGGTGTGGCTGTGGCGCGAACTGCGCGCCAGGTGGCCGAGTCTCACCTTCGCGCTGCTGGTGGGCCTCCTGGGGGCGGTCGCCTCCGTGGTGCCGGCGTACGCGCTGGGCGCTCTCGTGGACCGGGTGCGGGAGCACGCCCCAGCCTCCGCGATCGTGCCCATCACGATCGTGATCATCGTCGCGGCCGTGGTCGGCGGGCTGGCCACCGGCCTGGCGACGTACCTGATCGGCCGGTTGTGCGGGCAGATTCTCGCGGTGCTGCGGGAGGCGACCGTGGCGAGGGCGCTGACGCTGCCCGCCACGACGCTCGAACGGACCGGGAAGGGCGATCTGCTCTCGCGGGTGGGCAGCGACGCGGCCGCGATCGGCAAGGCGGCCTCCGACGTGATTCCCACGATGATCTCGGCGTTCCTGCTGGGTGTCCTGAGCGTCGCCGCGATGGCCGGGATCGACTGGCGGCTCGGGCTGGCCGGCGCGGTGGCGGTGCCGTTGTACGCGGTGGCGCTGCGGTGGTACCTGCCGCGTGCGGCGCCCCAGTACGCCCGGGAGCGGCAGGCGGTGGCGGACTCGTCGCAGCTGCTGGTCGAGAACATGCAGGGTGTACGCACGGTGCACGCCTACCGTCTGGAGCAGGCGCGGCTGCACGACATCGGGATCGCCTCCGGGCGGGCCCGCGACATCTCGGTCTCGGTCTTCACGCTGTTCACGCGCTTCGTCGGCCGGGTCAACCGGGCGGAGTTCTTCGGGTTGGCCGCGATCCTGGTGGCGGGGTTCCTGCTGGTGCGCGGGGGGTCGGTGACGGTCGGCGAGAGTGCCGCCGCGGCGGTCCTCTTCCATCGGCTGTTCAACCCGATCGCGATGCTGCTGTTCACCTTCGACGAGGTACAGGCGGCGGGCGCGAGCCTGGCCCGGCTCGTCGGCGTGGTCGAACTCTCTCCGGCGCCCCAACATTCGGATCGGGCGCCACGCGTACCCGCGGACGGCTCGCTTGAGTTGTCCGGCGTGCGCTTCAGCTATGACGGCCAGGTCGATGTGCTCCACGACGTGAGCGTGCGGGTCGCGGCGGGTGCGCGGGTGGCGCTGGTGGGGTCGACGGGGGCGGGCAAGTCCACCCTCGCGGCCATCGCGGCTGGGATCCTGCGGGCCGGGCACGGCGAGGCGCGTGTCGGCGGCGTGCCGCTGGCGGAGCTGGCTCCGGCGGAACTGCGGGAGCGGGTGGCGATCGTCACCCAGGAGACCCATGTCTTCGCCGGGCCGCTGATCGAGGACCTGCGCCTGGCCCGGCCGGGGGTTTCGCCGGACGAGGCCGCCGCGGCACTGGACACCGTAGGCGCGCTGGACTGGGCGCGGAGCCTTCCGGAGGGCCTGGACACGGTGGTCGGTGAGGGCGGGCACGAGCTGACGGCGGCCCAGGCCCAGCAACTCGCTCTGGCGCGGCTGGTACTCGCGGCCCCCGCGTTCGCCGTCCTGGACGAGGCCACGGCGGAGGCGGGCAGCCTGGGCGCTCGTGACATCGAGGCGTCCGCCGCCGCGGCGACCCGGGGACGTACCACCCTGATCGTCGCCCACCGTCTCACCCAGGCGGCGTCGGCCGACCGGGTGGTCGTCCTCGAACACGGCAAGGTCGTCGAGGAGGGCCCGCACCACGAACTGGTCGCCGCCGGCGGCCGGTACGCCGAACTGTGGCGGGCCTGGGAGACGCGTACACCCACTTCCTCATCAAGTAAGGCTAGGCTAACCTAAGTTGCGTGGCGAATACCGTGAACCCAGGGCGTCCGGACGGCATAGGCGAGCGACTTGAGGCACTGCGCAGGTGGAACAACGCGACCACTCCAGAGACGATCACCACGGTCGCCGACCTGTTCACCGCACAGGTACACCGCACTCCCCACGCCCTCGCGGTGGTGGCGCCCGGCGCCCGCCTGACGTACGCCGAGCTGGGTGCCCACGTCTTCCAGCTCGCGCACCACCTGCGCGGTCGCGGCCTGGGGGCGGAGGACGTTGTCGCGGTGTCCACGCCCCGCTCGGCGGAGCTGGTCGTCGCCGTCCTGGCGGTCATGGTCGCGGGCGGCGCCTTCGTACCGGTCGAGCCGTCCTGGCCCGCGGAACGCCGAGCCAAGGTACGCGCCGAGGCCGGGGCGGGCCTGGTCATCGCCGCCCCTGGCCTGGAGACCGGTGACTCCGTCATAGAGGTGGACCTCGGCGCCTGGCGCTACGGCGGCGAACCCGTCGAGCCGCCGCCGCTGCCGCCCATCAGCGGGGGACGGCTCGCGTACGTGATGTTCACCTCCGGCTCCACGGGCACCCCCAAGGGGGCGATGATCCGGCACGAGGCGATCAGCACCCGGCTGCTGTGGCAGGTCGAGGAGATCCTCGGGTTCGGGCCGGGGGACGCGTCGCTGTTCAAGGCGCCGCTGTCGTTCGACATCTCGGTCAACGAGATCCTGCTGCCGCTCGTCTCCGGCGGTTATGTGGTCGTCGCCGAGCCCGGTGGCGAACGCGACCCCCAATACCTGCTGGATCTGATCGCGGGGGAGCGGGTGACGTTCGTCTATCTGGTGTCGTCGATGCTCGACACCCTGCTGGAGATGGCCGACGGGACCTCGCTGCTGTCAGGGCTCAAGCACGTCTGGTGCGGCGGCGAGGTGCTCACGCCGGAGCTGTTCGACCGGTTCCGGAGCCGGCTGTCCACCACCCTCTACCACGGCTACGGTCCGGCCGAGGCGACCATCGGCGTCTCGCACGTCATCTACCGGGACACCGCCGAGCGCATCGCGACCTCGATCGGCCGCCCCAACCCGCACACACAGCTCTACGTGCTCGACGACCGGCTGGAGCCGCTGCCCGTGGGTGCGGTCGGGGAGTTGTACGCGGCGGGGTTCCTGCTCGGGCGCGGGTACATCAACGCCCCCGCGCTGACCGGCTCCCGGTTCGTCGCCAACCCGTTCGGGGACGGCGGTTCCCGGATGTACCGCACCGGCGACCTCGCGCGCTGGAACGCCGACGGCTCGCTGGAGTTCGTGGGGCGGGCGGACAACCAGGTGAAGATCCGCGGCATGCGGCTGGAGCCGGAGGAAGTGGAGGCCGTGCTGGCCACCTACCCGGGGGTCCGGCAGGCGGCCGTCACGGTGGGTACGAACGCGGCGGGCGTACGGCATCTCATCGGGTACGTGACCTCCCACGACGACCTTCCGGCGGCGGAACTACGGCGCTGGTGCGCCGACCGGCTGCCCGAGTACATGGTGCCGAGCGCCTTCGTCGTCCTGGACCACTTCCCGGTCACCGCCAACGGCAAGGTGGACCGCCGAGCTCTACCGGATCCGAAGCCCGAGGTGGGTCGCCGTGCTCTGCCAGAGTCCGGCGGACAGGGCCGCGACGTGGGCGAGTCTCGGATTGAGCGGGAACGTGTTCTCTGCGAGATCTTCGCGCGGGTCCTCGGCCTCGAGGAGGTGGGGGCCGAGGAGGACTTCTTCGCGCTGGGCGGTGACAGCATCGTCGCCATCGGCGTCGTCCGGCAGGCGCGGCGCGCCGGACTCGTGGTGCGGGCGCGCGACCTGTTCGCCCATCCCACTCCCGCCGCACTGGCGGTCACGGTGACCGAGGTCGCCTCGACCTCAGGGCCCACCACCGGTGCCGTGGGGGAGGTGCCCGCGACCCCGATCACCGAGTGGCTCCAGGCCAACGGCCCATCGATGGACGGGTTCATCCAGTCGATGACGGTCCGCACACCCGCCGGCATGACGGCCGAACAGCTCGAACGCGTCGTCGACGCCGTACTCGCCACCCACGACCTGCTGCGGGCACGGACCGACGGCGCCTCCCCCTGGACCCTGGCGGTCCAGCCGGTGGGCTCACCCCGGGCGGCACAACTGATCACCCGCGTGGACGTGACCGACAGCAACGCGGCACAGGTGGCGGCCGTTTTGGACAGCGAGATCACGGCGGCGGCGCGGCGGTTGGATCCGGTCGGCGGCCGAATGATCGATCTGGTGTGGCTGGATGCCGGGCCGCACGCGCGGGGCCGGCTCGTGGTGGTGATCCATCACGTGATCGTGGACGGGGTGTCGCTCCGCGTGCTCCTGGAGGACCTCGGCCACGCCTGGGCGGCGGTACGCGACGGGCAGGCGGTGTCGCTGCCCGGCGTACCCACCTCATTCAGGCAGTGGGCGACCCTGCTGCGCGAACGTACCCGCGCGGGCGCGTTCGCCGCCGACGAGGCGTACTGGCTGCGGGCCGCGGCCACGCCGGACCCGACGCTGGGGGAGCGGCCCCTGGACCCGCGCCGTGACGTGGTGGCCGCCGAGGAGTCGCTGACGGTCACGGTCCCCTCACCCGTGGCCGCCCGGCTGCTCGGCGCGGTGCCCGCGGCCGTTCACGGCGGTGTGCACGACGTGCTGGTCGCGGCGGCGGCGATCGCCCTGGGCCGGTGGCGGGCCGGACACTGCCCGGACGCCGGTTCCGAGGTGCTGCTGGAGCTGGAGGGGCACGGGCGCGAGGAAGACGCTGTGGGGGACGTCGATCTCTCCCGTACCTTCGGCTGGTTCACCACGCTCTTCCCTGCCGTACTCGATCCGGGCCCGGCCGACGCCGCGTACGGCGACGCGGTGAAGGCGGTCAAGGAGCAGCTCCGCGCGGTCCCTGGGCGCGGGCTGAGTTACGGCGCTCTGCGTTATCTCGGTGACGATCCCCGTCCCGACCTGGCGGTGGCGCCGCAGGTGCTGTTCCACTACCTCGGGCGGTTCGCGGCCGGGTCCACCGAGGCGTGGACGGCCGTCGGTGACACCGAGATCGTGGTCGAGCGGCGCGACCCGCGCATGCCGCTGCCACGCGTACTGGAGATCAACTCGGTCGCCGTGGACACGGCCGGCGGGCCGGTGCTGGAGACGCGGTTCAGCTGGCCCGGCGGTGTGCTCGACGACGGACGGGTACGGGCGCTGGCCGATCTGTGGACCGAAGTGCTCACTGGGATCGCCACGAGTGAGACGGTCGCCGGGCACACCCCCTCGGACTTCCCTCTCCTTGCCCTGGAGCCCGGTGACGTGGCCGCCATCGAGGCCGCGGCACCGGAACTGCGGGAAGTGCTTCCCCTGTCTCCGCTGCAGCTCGGCCTCTACTTCCACGCCACCTTCTCCCGCGCCGCCGACCCGTACGTCGTCCAGCAGACCATCGAGCTGACCGGCCCGCTCGACGGCGACCGGTTGCGGCTGGCGGCGGACCGGCTGATCGACCGGTACCCCAACCTGGGCGCGGCCTTCCGCACTGTCGGGGATGGGCGGGTCGTGTCCGTGATCGCGGGCCGTCCGCGGGTGCCGTGGCGGGTGGAGGATCTCACCGGCACCGATGTCGCAGCCTTAGGGCCGGACGGCTTCGCGGGCCTTGGTGCCGAGGACGTCGCAGCGCGGGTGGCCGCCATCGCGGAGGCGGAGCGGTCCGCGCCGTTCGATCTGGGCCGGCCTCCGTCCATGAGGTACGCGCTGCTCAGGCTCGGCGAGCGACGGCACGTGCTGATCCACACCGTGCACCACATCCTGGCCGATGGCTGGTCGGTGCCGCTGATCCTGCGCGACCTGCTGGCGCTCTACGAGGCCGAGGGACGGTCCGAGGCGTTGCCCGCGCCCGCGCAGTACCGGGAATTCCTGCGGATGCTGGCCGCGCAGGACCCTGACGTGGCGACCGAGGCATGGGCGGACGTTCTGGCTGACGTGCAGGAGCCGACCAGGCTCGCCGACGCGCTGAGCACCCCTCAAGCCGCGGGGCTCGTCGATGCGCTGGGCGCTCCCCAAGAAACCGGGCTCGCCGACGAAGGTGGCGGGGGGTTCGGCCGGGTCGAGTGGGAGTTGCCCGCGGACGTCGGCGACCGGGTGCGTGACTGGGCGCGGGAGCACGGGCTGACGGTCGGCGCCGTCATCGCCGCCGCTTGGGGGATCCTCGTCGGGCGGTTGGCCGGTCGGTCCGACGTGACGTTCGGCTCGACCGTGTCCGGCCGGGGGCCGGCCGACGTCGCGGGCATCGACTCCATGGTCGGGCTGCTGATCAACACCGTTCCGGCGCGGGTACGGTGGGTGCCCGGGGACTCCCTCGCCACCGTGGTACGGCGCTTCGCCCGCGACCGGCGTGAGGTGGTGGAGCACGAGCACGTCTCGCTGGCCCGGCTGCAGCGGCGGCTGGGCGTGCCGGAGCTGTTCGACACGCTGGTGGTCATCGAGAACTACCCGGCCGAGCCCACCCCGGCGGGCGAGGTACAGATCGCGGCGGTGCACACCGTCGAGGCGCCGCACTACCCGGTGACCCTGATGGCCAAGCCGGGTGCGCGGATCGCCGTCACGCTGACCCACGACCGGCGGGTGGTCGGGGCGGATGCCGCGGCCCGGCTGGCCCGCCAGTACGAGATGGTGCTGACCGCCCTCGCCGACGACCCCGAGCGGGCCTGCGAGCGGCTGGACCTGGTGACCGATGAGGAGCGTGAGCGGCTGACGGCCGTTGGCTCCGGTGCCCCGGCTCGGGTGGGCAGCACGGTGGTGGGGCTGTTCGCGCGGCAGGTGGCCGAGCACCCGGAGCGTACGGCCATCGTCTGCGGGGAGCGCGTGCTCACCTACGCCGAGCTGGACGATCGCGCCCGGAGAGTCGGCCGGACGCTGACCCGGGCGGGGGTGCGGCGCGGCGACGTCGTCGCGGTGGCGACGAGCCGCTCGGCGGACATGGCCGTGGCTCTTCTTGCCGTCATGCGCGCCGGGGCCGCCTACCTTCCGGTCGATCCCGGCTATCCGGCGGCCCGGATCGAGTTCATGCTCGAAGACGCGCGTCCGGTGTGCGTGCTCACCGACGAGGCGAGTGCCAGGTCGCTGCCGCCGCACGACCTGCCGACGCTCACCGTACGAGCCGCCGCCGACGCCAGCGCCGACGTGCACCCCATCGCCGACGTGGCGGCCGACCCGGGGGATGCCGTTTCTGTCGTGTACACCTCCGGCTCGACGGGTCGGCCGAAAGCGGTCGTCGGGACGCAGGAGGCGCTCGCCAACCGGCTGGTCTGGGCCGCTCAGGAGTGGGGGTCCGGCGTCCGGGTGGCGAAGAGCTCGCTGAGCTTCATCGACGGCACCACGGAACTGCTCGGCGGCCTGGTCGCCGGGGCCACGACGGTCATCGCCGACGCCACCGAGGCCACCGACGGTGCCGCGCTGGCCAGGCTCGTCGAGCGGTCCGGGGCGACCCAGCTGCTCGCTGTGCCCAGCCTGGCCGGTGCGCTGGCGGACACCGAACCGGTGCGGCTCAGCGCGCTCAGCCGCTGGATCTGCAGCGGGGAACCCCTCGATCGGGCCTGCGTGAACGCGCTCCGGCAGGCGTCCCCCGACGCCCGGATCGTCAACTCCTATGGGTCTTCGGAGGTGGCGGGTGACGTACTTCAGGGCGAGGTCGAACCGGCGGGGCCGGTGACGCTGGGCAGACCCGTGCCCGGGGCGCGGGTCTACCTGCTGGATGCCGCTCTCGACCTCGTTCCGCCCGGTGCGGTGGGGGAGATCTATGTCGGCGGGGTTCAGCTCGCTCTCGGGTACCTGGGTCAGGGCGGCGTGACGGCCACCCGCTTCGTGGCCGACCCGTACACCGACGGCGCCCGGCTCTACCGCACCGGCGACCTCGGCCGGTGGACGGCTGACGGCCGGGTCGAGTTCCTCGGCCGGGCCGACGACCAGGTGAAGATCACCGGATATCGGGTCGAACCGGGTGAACTCGAGGCCGCCCTGATGCGCCGCCCAGGCGTGGCCGACGCCGTGGTCGCCGTACGCACCACCGGCGAAAGCACGCGTTCCCTGCACGCGTACGTGGTGGCCGCCCCGGGCGAGGAGCTCGACCCCAACGCCCTTCGCGCGACCCTGCGTGCCGAGCTGCCCGCCTACCTGGTCCCCGCGACCGTGACCGTTCTGGACCGCCTGCCGGCCCTGCCCAACGGCAAGCGGGACCGCCGGGCACTGCCGGACCCCGAGCACATCGCCAGAGGCGGACTGACGCGCACCGCCAGGGAGGCGCTGGTCTGCCGGCACTTCGGTACGGTGCTCGGCCTCGACGGCATCGGTGTCCACGACGACTTCTTCGCCGCCGGGGGAGACAGCATCCTCGCCATCCGCGTCGTCAGCCTGCTCGCCAACGACGGGATCGAGCTGACCACAGAAGACGTCTTCCGCCTGCGCACTCCGTCCGTCATTGAGGCGCACCTGACAGGTGGCGAACCGGCGGCCCAACCGGTCCGGGCTCAACTGGACCCGGCCGAGCTGACGACCGTGTCGCTGACGCGGGCCGAGATCGACCACGTCGTGGCGAACAGCCCGGTTCCGGTGGCCGACATCTGGGCGGTCTCGCCCCTTCAGGAGGGCGTCTACTACCAGGCGGCCTACTCCGAGGGCGCCGGCACCTACATCGCGCAGAACGTGTTCGACTTCGACCACCGGCTCGACATCGAGGCCATGACCACGGCGTTCGCGGCGCTGCTGCGGCGCCATCCCACGCTGCGGGCCGGGTTCACCGGCGACGGCGTGCCCGGTGTCGTGCAGTACATCGGCGCCGAGGTCCCAGCCGAGGTCGCGGTCGTGGACCTGTCGACCGGTTCCAGAACGGATCCGTCTGCCGCCTCCGGGACGGACATGCCGCCTGGTTCCGGGACAGGCCCGTCGACCGACTCCACGACGGACCGGGCGGACGCCCTCGCCAAGTTGCTGCGGTCCGACCGGGAGGAGCCGTTCGACCTCAGTCGGCCGCCCCTGGTCCGGCTGACCGTCATCCGCCTTCCCGGCGGCCGCGACCGGTTGCTGCTGACCGCCCACTTCCTGCTCTGGGACGGCTGGTCGCGCGAGCTGGTGCTGCGTGAGCTGTTCGCGCTGTACGAGTCCCGAGGCGAGCGCGGCGCCTTGCCGCCCGCCCAGGCGGCGTTCACCGACCACCTCGCCTGGATCGCCGCCCGTGACCGCGACGCCTCCACCGCCGCCTGGGCCGCCGCGCTCGCCGACGTCTCCGGGCCGACCATCCTGGTCCCGGAGGCGGTCGGCCGGGAGCCGATCCCGTCCGAACGCGTCCTGGCCGCGCTCCCGGCCGAGGTGACGACCCGGCTGGGGGAGCAGGCCCGGCGCGGTGGCGTCACGCTCAACTCGCTGCTGACCGCCGCGCTCGGCCTCCTCCTCGGGTACGAGACCGGGCGCACCGACGTCGTGTTCGGCACGACGGTCGCGGGACGCCCCGCGGGGCTGGCCGGGATCGAGAACGTGATCGGCCTGTTCCTCAACACCGTCCCGGCCCGGGTGACGGCCTCGCCCGACCTGACGGTGATCGAGCTGGCGCGCCGGGCCCAGGAGGACCGCATCCGGCTGGCGCCGCACGAATACCTCGGGCTCGGCGACATCCAGCGCGCCGCCGGTCAGGAACAGCTCTTCGACACCCTGTACGTCCTGCAGAACTTCCTGTCCGACACCACCTTCACCGACCTGGAACGCGAGCAGGGCATCGTCGGAGTGGAGTACGTCGACACCACCCACTACCCCTACACCTGGGTGCTGACCCCCGGCGCCAACCTGCGGATCAAGCTCGAATACCGGCCCGACGCGGTGACGGAGGCGGACGCGCGGCGGCTGGTCCGGCGCTTCAGGCGGCTGCTGGAGTCGCTCGCCGACGGCCTGTCGGTCCAGGCGGGCGCGCTGGACCCGCTGCTCGACGAGGAGCGCGCCGAGCTGGCCGGGCAGTGGGCGGCCACGGAGCATCCGATCGGCGAGGCGACCATCGCCGACCTGCTCGCCGAGCGGGCCGCGAGTTGCCCGGATGATGTCGCCCTGGTGTTCGGGGAGCTGTCGCTGACCTACGCCGAGCTGGACGGCCGGATCAACCGCTGCGCCCGGCTGCTGCTGGCCAAGGGCGCCGGACCGGGCCGGATTGTGGCGCTGGGGCTGCCGCGCGGCGTCGAGATGGTGGTCGCGCTGTTCGCCGTCCTGCGTACGGGCGCCGCCTATCTCCCGCTCGACCTCGATCACCCGGTGAACCGGCTCGCCGAGATGCTCGACGACGCGCGGCCGGTGCTGCTGGTGTGCGCCGACGCGAGCGCACCGCTGGCCGAGCGGCAGCGGCGGCTGGGCGGGGACTGCCTGGTGCTCGATGGCGAACCGGCCACACTGCCCGCACCCCCGCTGAGCGACGCCGAACTGGGGGCGTTCGCCGGTACGGTTCCGGGCAGGCTGGAGCATCCGGCGTACGTCATCTACACCTCCGGCTCCACCGGCCGGCCCAAGGGCGTGGTCACTCCGTACCGGGGCCTGACCAACATGCAGCTCAACCACCGGGCCGAGATCTTCGACCCGGCCGTCGCCCGCGCGCGGAGCGCCGGGCGGGAGCGGCTGCGCATCGCGCACACGGTGTCGTTCTCCTTCGACATGTCGTGGGAGGAACTGCTGTGGCTCGTCGAGGGCCACGAGGTGCACATCTGCGACGAAGAGCTGCGCCGGGACGCCGCCGCGCTGACCGCCTACTGCCGCGCGAACCGCATCGACGTGATCAACGTGACCCCCACGTACGCCCACCACCTGTTCGAGGAGGGGCTGCTCGACCGGGACGGGCACCCGCCCCGCCTGGTGCTGCTGGGCGGCGAGGCGGTAAGCGAAGCCGTCTGGGACAGGTTGAGCGAGCCGGACGGCGCCGAAGGCTACAACCTGTACGGCCCGACCGAGTACACGATCAACACCCTGGGCGCGGGCACGCGCGACAGCGCCACCCCGACCGTGGGCCGGCCCATCTGGAACACCCGCGCGTACGTGCTGGACGCCTGGCTGCGCCCGGTCCACCCCGGTGTGCTCGGCGAGCTCTACGTGACGGGCGCCGGGCTCGCACACGGCTACCTGCACGCGCCGGGTCTGACCGCCGGGCGGTTCGTGGCGGATCCGTTCGTGCCGGGCGGGCGCATGTACCGGACCGGGGATCTTGTACGGCAGCGTCCGGACGGCAACCTCGACTTCCTCGGCCGGGTCGACGACCAGGTGAAGATCCGCGGCTACCGGGTCGAGCTCGGCGAGGTGGAGTCGGCGCTGGCCGCGCTGCCTCAGGTCCGGCAGGCCGCGGTCATCGCCCGTACCGACTCGGCGGTGACCGGCCTGAAGAAGCTGGTCGCGTATGTGGTGCCGGCGGAGGGGTCCGAGGGGGCCGCCTTAGTCGCGGACTTGCGGGCCGCGTTGGCCGAGCGGCTGCCCGGCTATATGGTCCCCGCGCTGTACGGCGTCGTCGGTGAGCTGCCGCTGACCGTCAACGGCAAGCTCGACGTCGCCGCCCTGCCCGAGCCCATAGCGCCCGTCAGCGGCGGCGACCGGCCACGCGACGACCGCGAGCGAACCCTGTGCGGCATCTACGCCGAGGTGCTCGGCCTGCCGGAGGTCGGCATAGACGACGACTTCTTCGCCCTCGGCGGCGACAGCATCTCCTCGATCGCCGTGACCGGCCGCGCGCGCAAGGCGGGCGTGCACCTCACTCCGCGCGACGTCTTCCGCCGCCGCACCGTACGGGCGCTCGCCGCGGTTGCGCCCCAGGCCGCTCCGGGCGTCGGGCCACGGGACAACGGCGAAGGTACGGTCGCGCTCACCCCGATGCTCGTCGAGACCATGCGGGCGCAGACGCCGCTGGAGCACTTCTACCAGTCGATGGTCTTCCGCACCCCGTCGGAGATGACCCGCGCGCAGCTGGAACGCGTGCTCAAAGCCGTCGGCGAACGCCACGATCTGCTGCGGGCCCGGCTCGACCGCCACGGCGACGCCGAATGGGTGCTGTCGGTGCCGCCACCGGAGGCATTCAGTGCGGCGGACGCGCTCACCCTGTCCGTCCTCGGGGACGTGGAGGAGGCCACCCGGCAGGCCGCCGACCTGCTCGACCCGGATCGCGGGATCATGTTGCGGGCAGTCTGGTTCGCCTCCGAGCCGGAGTCGGAGCCGGGTCGCCTGCTGCTGGTCATCCATCACCTGGTGATCGACGGTGTCTCCTGGCGGGTGCTCGCCGACGACCTCGCGCGGGCCTGGGCGGAGGTACGGGCGGGCCGCGAGCCCGTGCCCGACGAGGTGCCGACCTCCTTCCGTACCTGGTCGAAGCTGGTCGAGGAGGCGAGCGCGCGGGGTACGTTCCGCGACGAGCTCGACCACTGGCGGGCCGTCC
This sequence comes from Nonomuraea sp. NPDC049028, assembly GCF_043197735.1. NCBI lineage: Bacteria > Bacillati > Actinomycetota > Actinomycetes > Streptosporangiales > Streptosporangiaceae > Nonomuraea > Nonomuraea sp. NPDC049028. The sequence continues at coordinate 537,134 of NZ_JBICTR010000004.1, read as the reverse complement.
TCGCCACCGAGGACCCCTGGCTGGGTCCGCGCCCGCTCGACCCCGCGATCGACACGGCCGCCACCGTGGAGGCGCTGACGGTCTCGCTGCCCGGCGAGGTGAGCGCCGCCCTGCTGTCGGCCGTGCCCGCCGCGATGCACGGCGGCGTCAACGACGTCCTGCTGACCGGCTTCGCCGCCGCACTCGCCGAGTGGCGGGGTGGTGAGAGCGCCGTGGTCCTCAGCTTGGAGAGCCACGGCCGCGACGCCCTCGACGGCGTGGACCTGTCCCGTACGGTCGGCTGGTTCACCGCCATCTACCCCGTACGCCTCGACCCGGGACCGCTGAGCTGGGCGGAGGTCACTGAGGCGGGGCCCGCCCTGGCGGCGGCGGCGAAGCGGGTCAAGGAGCAGCTCCGCGCCGTACCCCGGCAGGGCCTGGGCTACGGGATCCTGCGCTATCTGGACGGTGAGGTGGACCTTCGGGGCGAGGCACCGCAGATCCTGTTCAACTACCTGGGACGGTTCGCCGCCGACGAGGGCGGGGACTGGGCGGCGGCCGGCGCGCTGCGCGAAGGCGTCCACCCGAGCAATCCCGCGATGGGACTGGAGATCAACGCGCTGGCTCAGGACGGATGGGCGGGCACGGTGTTCTCCGCCACGCTGTCCTGGCCGTCCGGCGTCATGACGGCCGCTGAGGTGGGCGAGCTGGCGGAGCTGTGGATGGCCGCGCTGACCGCCCTGACCCGGTGCGCCGAACTCGCCGGGCGTACTCCCTCCGACTTCCCGCTGGTCGAGCTGACCCAGGGTGACGTGGACCGGCTCGCGCCGGACGGCGTGCGGGACATCCTGCCGCTGCTGCCGTTGCAGGAGGGCATGTACTTCCACGCGTCCTTCGCCGAGGACCAGACCGACACGTACATCGTGCAGCAGGTGGCCGAGCTGTCCGGCCCGGTCGACCGGGCGGCGTTGCGCCGCGCGGTGGAAGCGGTGGTCCAGCGGCACGACGCCCTGCGCGCCTGCTTCCGGGAGGTGGCCGACGGCCGGGTGGTCCAGGTGATCGCCGGTGCCGTGGAGGTGCCGTGGCGCGAGGTGGACCTGACTGGTCTGGACGCGGCGGCGGCGAGCGAGCGGCTGGCCGAGGTCACGGCCGCCGAGCTGGCCGAGCCCTTCGACCTGTCGGCCGCGCCCCTGCTCCGCTACGCGCTGGTCTCGCTCGGTCCCACCGAACATCGGCTCGTGGAGACCATGCACCACATCCTCGCCGATGGCTGGTCGTACCCGCTGGTGTTCGGCGACCTGCTGGAGTCCTACGAGCGCGGCCGGTCCGGGAGCGGGTACGACCTGCCCGCCCCGGCGGTGACGTTCCGCGACCATGCCGAGGCGGTGGCCGCCCTGGACCGCGTACGGGCCCGCGAGGTGTGGGCCCGCGCGCTGTCCGGCATCGGCTCCACCACCCGCCTGGTCGGCGCCGCGCAGGGGGAGACCGTCCAGGGACAGGCCGTCCAGGGACAGAAGGTGTCGCGGCACGACAGCGTCCATGTCGCGCTGCCCGCCGAGCTCGCGGGCGCCCTCGTCGAGGCCGCCCGCGAGCAGGGGGTGACCCTCAGTACGTTCGTGCACGGCGCCTGGGGGCTGCTGCTCGGCAGGTTGCTCGCGCGGGAGCGGGTGGTGTTCGGCTCCACGGTGTCGGGGCGGGGCGGAGAGTTGCCCGGCGTCGAGTCGATCGTGGGCCTCCTGATCAACACCGTTCCGGTGCCGATGTCCTGGCGCCCTGGCGACACGCTGCGCGAGGTGCTCGCACGGCTGCAGGAGCAGCAGACGGACCTGCTGGACGTGCAGCAGATGGGGCTCGGGGAGCTCGCCGCCCTGGCTGGGGTCCGGGAGTTCTTCGACACGATGGTGGTGGTGGAGAACTTCCCCGCCGTGCGGGCCGGTGCGGGGGATGGGCTGAGCGTGCTGGGGTTCACCGGCACTGATGCGCCGCACTATCCGGTCTCTCTGGTGGCCTTCCCCGGGGAGCGGCTGACGCTGGAGATCAAGTACGACGTCGAGCTGGTCGGGGAACGGGCGGCCCGTCGGCTGCTCGACCAGGTGGGACGTGTCCTCGACCAGCTGGCCACCGCGCCGAGCACGCCGGTCTCGCGGCTGGACGTGCTGGCGGCGGGCGGCTTGACGCTCGCCGACGCGTACGCCGCCGCACCCGTCCGGCCGGGCTCCATAGCCGTCACCTCGGGCGACACAATGCTCACGCACACCGAGCTGGACGCGGCCGCCAACCGGCTGGCCCGCGCGCTGGCCGCCGGGGGCGTACGGCCGGAGTCGCGGGTCGCCGTCGCGCTGCCCCGCTCGGCGGACCTCGTCGTCGCCCTGCTCGCGGTCGTGAAGGCGGGCGGCTGCTACGTACCGCTGGACATCAGCGCCCCGGCCGGACGGCTGAGCCACATCCTCGCCGACTCGGCCCCCGTATGCCTGCTGACCGACACCGCGACGCTGGACTCGCTGCCCCCCGTCACGGTGCCGGTCATGCTGCTGGACGACCCGCGCCTCCTCGCGGACCACTCCTCCGCCCCGCCGCCCCTGGTCCCGTCGGCGGCGGCTGACAACGCGGCGTACGTCATCTACACCTCGGGTTCGACGGGCCTGCCCAAGGGTGTGGCGGTGACCCATCGCAACGTGCTGTCGCTGTTCGCGGCGGCTGGGGAGCTGTTCGACTTCGGTCCCTCTGACGTGTGGACCATGTTCCACTCGTACGCGTTCGACTTCTCGGTGTGGGAGCTCTGGGGCGCGCTGCTGCACGGCGGTCGCCTGGTCGTCGTCGACCGCGACGTGGCCCGCGACCCGCGCCGCTTCCTGGCGCTGCTGGAACGCGAGCACGTGACCGTACTGAACCAGACGCCGTCCGCGTTCTACCCGCTGATGGAGGCCGAACGGGAGCGGCCGGGCGAGCTCGCGCTGCGGTACGTGGTCTTCGGCGGCGAGGCGCTGGACCTCGCGCGTCTGGCGCCCTGGTATCAGGGTCACGCGGACGGAGCGCCGCGCCTGGTGAACATGTACGGGATCACCGAGACCTGTGTGCACGTGTCGTTCCGTGCGCTGACCTCGGCCGACGCTGAAGACGCGAGCGGCGACAGCGTCGTCGGCGGACCGTTGCCCGGTCTCGGCGTACACCTGCTCGACGACCGTCTCGAGCCGGTCCCGCCGGGGGTCACCGGCGAGATCTATGTCGCGGGCGATCAGCTCGCTCGCGGCTACCTCGATCGGCCCGGCCTGACCGCCGAGCGCTTCGTGGCGCGCACTGGCGGCACCCGCCTCTACCGCAGCGGCGACCTCGCGCGGTGGACTCCCGACGGCGATCTGGTCTACGTGGGCCGCTCCGACCAGCAGGTCAAGGTACGGGGATACCGCATCGAACCCGGCGAGATCGAGTCCGCGCTGCGCACGCTGGACGGAGTCGTGAACGCCGCCGTCACCGTGCGGGAGGACGAGCCGGGACGGCGGCGGCTGGTGGCGTACCTGGTCGTGCGGAACGGGGCGCGTCTCGGTGCCGCCGAGGCCCACGCCCACCTGGCCGAGAGGTTGCCCGGCTACATGATCCCGTCGGCGTTCGTCCCACTCGACGCGCTGCCACTCACGGTGAACGGCAAGCTCGACCGCACGGCCCTGCCCGCCCCTTCGCCCGCCCGGGCCGCCGTCGTTGGCGACGCTGGGGGGTCGCCTGTGGCGGTGTTGCGGGCGCTGTACGCGGAGGTTCTGCGGCTGGACGGTGTGGGCCCCGACGACGACTTCTTCGTGCTCGGGGGTGACAGCATCATCGCCATCCAGCTGGTCAACCTGGCTCGGCGCCGGTCATTGCGGCTGTCTCCCCGTGACGTGTTCGTCCACCGCACTCCGGCCGCGCTCGCTGAGGCGATCGGCCATGGTGCGCAGGGTGTGGTTGCCGGGGGGATCGGCCACGGTGAGCGTGGTGCGGTCGGCCATGGTGTGCGGGGCGCGCTTGCTGGGGCGGTCGGCCACGGTGGCGCGGACACCGGCCCCGGCCGGGCGCCGGACGGGCTCGCGTCCGGCCCTGGCTGGGAGCCGGACGAGGTCGTGTCCGATGGGGTGGGCGAGGTCATGCTGATGCCGATCGTGCATCGGCTGGCCGAGTTGGGCGGGCGGATCTCCCGGCTGAACCAGTCCGAGCTGCTGTTCACCCCACCGGGCGCGACCCACGAGCAGATCGTCGCGCTGATCCACGCGCTCGTCAGGCGCCACGACGCGCTCCGGTTGCGGCTGCATCGGCCGTCTCCACTGCTGTGGTCCCTGGAGGTCCGCCCGGCCACCGACATCCCCGGCGCCGCCGACATTCCCGGTCCCGCTGGTGTCTCCGGCCTCGCTGGTGTCTCCGGTCCGGCTGGTGTTTCCGGTTCGGCCAGTGGCTCCGATCTCACTGGTGCCTCGGAACCTGCCGATGCCTCCGACCCGGCCGTGACCTCGGTCGACGCGGTGGGTCTCGACGACGACGCCCTGCGCGCTCTGGTCGCCGCCCAGTCCGACGCCGCCGCCGATCGGCTGGACCCCGATGGCGGTCACGTACTGCGGGCGGTGTGGTTCGATCGGGGGCCCGAGCACCAGGGCAGGCTGCTGCTCGTCGCGCACCATCTGGTGGTCGACGGGGTCTCGTGGCGGATCCTGACCGACGACCTGCGACAGGGCTGGGACGCCGTGAGCACCGGGCGCCGCGTCCGGCTCGAACCGGTCGGCACGTCCCTGCGCGCCTTTGCGCGGTCCATCACCGAGAACGCCACTCAGGCGGCCCGGCTCGCCGAGTTCGAGCACTGGACGACGACCCTGGCACCGGGCGGCGAACTCGACCCGTCAACCCCGGCCATCGGCCTGACAGCAGGCCAAACCCGGGACCACGTCGTGCGCCTGCCTCCCGAGGTGACCGCACCATTGCTGACCACCGTGTCGCCCGCCCTCGTGGCCGACATGACCGCACCGCCGCTGGCCATCGCGTCGGCCGCCCCTGTCGCCGATGTGACCGCTGTGCTCGTTGCCGCGCTGCACCTCGCCGTTTCGCGCTGGCGTGTGGCGCGTGGCGGCGAGCCCGGGACGCCGCTGGTGATCGACCTGGAGCGGCACGGGCGTGAGCAGATCGCCGACGAAGACGACCTGTCCAGGACCGTGGGGTGGTTCACCGCCATCGCCCCTGTACGCCTGCCCGCCGTTACCGGTGGCCCCCGAGACGTACTCGGCGACGTGGGCCACGCGCTGCGAGCCGCCCCGGACCGGGGCCTGGGGTACGGGCAGTTGCGTTACTGCAACGCGCGCACCGCGCCTGCGCTCGCCCGGCTGGGAACACCCCAGTTGCTCTTCAACTACCTCGGTCGATTCCCCACCGGAGGATCCGGCGACTGGGACTCCGCACCCGAGGCGACGGCGCTGCGCGTACACCCGGACCCCGACCTGGGCACCCCGTACCTGCTGGAGATCAACGTCGCCTGCCACGACACGGCGGCAGGGCCAGAGCTGCACGCCGTGTTCACCTACGCGGACGGCGGGCTCGCCGCGGCCGACGTGGACACGCTCGCCGACGGCTGGGTGACGGCCGCCCGCGAGCTGGCCACCGCATCCTCCGGTTCCGCCTCCCCTGGTTCGGCCCCACCCGGCTCCGCGTCCTCCGGCCCTGGGTCGTCCGAGCCCGGTGGGACCGCCCGGCCCACCCCGGTCACCCACCCCGCCCTCACCCCCGATGAGATCGATCGGGTGGTCGCCGCAGCCCCGGTCGACGTACAGGACATCTGGCCCCTGTCGCCGCTCCAAGAGGGCCTGTACTTCCAGGCGGGCTACGCGGGTGACGCCGACGTGTACGTGGCGCAGAACGCGTTCGACTTCGCTGGGCGGCTCGACGTCGCGGCCCTCCGTCGCGCCTACGCCACTGTGCTCGACCGGCACGCGGCCATGCGGCTCGGCTTCACCGCCGAAGGCACGACCCGGCCCGTCGCCCTGGTCGGGACCGCGCTGGACAGCTCGGTCGGCGTGGTTGACCTGTCGGACGTGGCCGACGGCGACTCGGAAGTCGTCTACGGCGGCTCGGGAGCGGCCGACGGCGGCTTGGGAGCAGTCGACAACGGCTCGGGAGCGGTCGACGATGGCCGGCTCCGGGCGCTGATGGAGGAGGATCGTCGGCGGCCGTTCGACCTGGCCCGGCCGCCGCTGTGTCGCCTGACCGTGGTCCGGCTGCCCGGCGGGCGCGACCGGCTGCTGCTCACGTACCACCTGCTGCTGTGGGACGGATGGTCGCGGGAGCTGGTGCTGCGCGAGCTGTTCGGCCAGTACGCCCTCGCCCGCGACAACCGCCCGACCCCGGAGACCGCCGAGCAGACGGCGACGTCCATCGACTACCCCGCCCCGCGACAGGGAGGGGAGACGGCGACGTCCATCGACTACCCCGCCCCGCGACAGGGAGGGGAGACGGCGATGTCCACCGACCACCCCGCCCTGCCGCCAACCGAGCAGACGGCGACGTTCATCGACTACCTTGCCTGGCTGGGGCGGCAGGACACGGACGCGTCCGCGCGGGCGTGGGCGCGGGCGCTGGCCGGGGTCGAGGAGCCGACCATCCTGTTCCCGGCGGCCGCAGGGACCGCGCCGGTGCCGGCCACCAGCCTGTCGTTCCGGTTGACCCGGGAGCAGACCGGGCGCGTCACCGACCGGGCGCGCCGGGGCGGGGTGACGCTCAACGCGCTGCTCAGTACGGCGCTGGCCATGGTGCTCAGTCATGCCTCCGGCCGCCAGGAGGCCGTGTTCGGGACGACCGTCGCCGGACGGCCGACCGAGCTGGACGGCATCGACTCGGTGATCGGGGTCTTCCTCAACACCGTTCCGGTCCATGTCCGGCTGGCTCCGGGCGAGCCCGCGCTGGAGGTCATGCGGCGGGTGCAGGCCGACCGCGTGGAGATGATGCCGCACGAGTACCTCGGCCTGGGCGACATCCAGCGCGCGGCCGGCCGTGACCAGCTCTTCGACAGCCTGTACGTCCTGCAGAACTTCCTCGGCGACGACACCTTCACCGACCTGGAGCAGGAGCACGGCATCGTCGGCGTGCGGAGCGTGGACGCCACGCACTACCCGCTCACCTGGGTGGCCACGCCGGGGGCGCGGCTGGCGGTGCGGCTGGAGTACCGCGCCGATGTGGTCGCGCCCGAGCAGGCGCGGGCCCTGCTGTCCCGGCTGGAGCAGGTACTGCTCCACCTCTCCGAGCATCCCGCCACGACCGTGGCCGACGTGCCCGTCATCCTCCCGTACGAGCGCGCGGCGCTGGAGGCCGGATGGGACGCCGTCACCCATCCCATCGGCGCCGAGACCATCGCGGAGCTGATGGAAGCCCAGGCCCGGCGGACACCGGACGCCGCCGCGCTCACCTCAGGCGCGCGGACGCTGACCTACGCCGAGCTCGACGCGCGGGTGAACCAGCTCGCGCGCCTGCTGCTCGACCGGGGAGCGGGCCCCGAGCGGATCATCGCGCTGGCCGTGACCCGGTCCATCGACATGGTGGCCGCGTTGTTCGCCGTCCTCCGCACCGGAGCCGCCTACCTTCCCCTCGAACTGGACCATCCCGACGACCGACTGCTGGCGATGCTGGCCGATGCCGGGCCGGTCCTGCTGGTCACCACCGAAGCGGTGGCGCCCCGGCTCGCCTCCCACCCCGTGCCGGTGCTGTGCCTGGACGGCGCCGACGGGCGTACCGGATCGGCGGACCCGATCGAGGACCACGAGCTGGGCGACTTCGCGCCCGGCAGTCCGGGACGGCTCGACCACCCGGCGTACGTCATCTACACCTCCGGCTCCACCGGACGGCCCAAGGGCGTGGTCACCCCGTACCGGGGGCTGACGAACATGCAGCTCAACCACCGCGAGGCCATCTTCGCCCCCACGATCGCCGCCGCCGGGAACCGGATCCTCACGATCGCGCACACGGTCTCATTCTCGTTCGACATGTCGTGGGAGGAGCTGTTGTGGCTGGTCGAGGGCCATCACGTGCACATCTGCGACGAGGAGCTGCGCCGTGACGCCCGCGCGCTCGTCGCGTACTGCGACCGGCACCGCGTCGACGTCGTCAACGTGACCCCGACCTACGCCCAGCACCTGCTCGACCAGGGGCTGCTCGACGGCGCGCGGTATGGGGGGCCGCCCGGTTCGTACCGTCCGGCTCTGGTGCTGCTCGGTGGCGAGGCGGTGCCGCAGACGTTGTGGAACGCGCTGAGCGAGGCCGAGGGGGTGGCGGGTTACAACCTGTACGGTCCGACCGAGTACACGATCAACACCCTCGGCGCGGGCACCGAGGACAGCGCGGGCACCACGGTCGGCCGGCCCATCTGGAACACCCGAGGCTACGTGCTGGACGCCGCCCTGCGCCCGGTGCCCGTGGGCGTGCCCGGCGAGCTGTACATCAGCGGGGCGGGGCTGGCCCGTGGATACCTCGACCGGTACGCGTTGACCGCCTCGCGGTTCGTGGCGGATCCTTTCGTGCCCGGTGGGCGGATGTACCGGACGGGCGACCTGGTACGTGCCCGTGCCGACGGGAACCTCGACTTCCTGGGCCGTACTGACGATCAGGTCAAGATCCGCGGTTATCGGGTGGAACCGGCGGAGGTCGAGGCCGCCGTGACGGCACGGCCGGGCGTGCACCAGAGCGCGGTGCTCGCGGTTCCCGCTCCGTCGGGTGGCAAACGGTTGGTGGCCTATGTCGTTCCCGAGGAGCCCGGTGACGAGGACTCGCTGCTGGTGGCCGTCCATCGTGAGCTGAAGTCGGTGCTGCCCGGGTACATGGTGCCGTCGGCCTTCGCGGTCGTGGAGGCGCTGCCGCTGACGATCAACGGCAAGCTGGACACCGCCGCGCTGCCCGCACCGCGGTCGCTGCCGTCGAGCTCGAGGGCGCCGGCGGGTGAGCTGGAACGGCGGCTGTGCGAACTGTTCGGCGAGGTCCTCGGTGATCTCGGCGGGTTCGGCGCTGAGGACGACTTCTTCGACCGGGGTGGGCACTCCCTGCTCGCCATCCAGCTGTTCGGGCTGGTGCGTGCGGCTTTGGGCGTCGAACTGTCGTTGCGCGACCTGTTCGACACGCGAACGCCCGCGCGCCTGGCCGCCCGTCTCGCCGACCGAGCCGGGACCGCACCCCCCGAGCTCACCTCCCGCCCGCGGCAGGGGCGCCCACCGCTGTCGGCGGCCCAGGAACGGCTCTGGCTGCTCCAGCAACTGGACCCCACCTCGACGGCGTACAACTACCCGCTGCTCGTCCGCCTCCGCGGATCCGTTGACCACGACGCCCTCCGCGCCGCGCTCGGAGACGTCGTGACGCGGCACGAGGTGCTGCGGACGCTGGTCACGGTCATGAACGACCAGCCGTTCCAGGACGTACTCGATCCGTCCCCGATCGAAGTCGCGGTCATGGACCGCCCGGCCGCCGAGACCGGGAGCGTGGTGTCGGCGGCGGTGGCCCGACCCTTCGATCTGGCCGCGGACCCGCCGTTGCGGGTCACCCTGATCCAAGAGCAGGACACCGGGGACAGCGTGCTGGCCCTGATCCTGCACCACATCGCCATGGACGAGTGGTCCGACCGGCCGCTGCTGCGCGACCTCGACACCGCCTATGCCGCACGGCGGGCCGGTCATGCCCCGCAGTGGGAGCCGCTGCCGGTGCAGTACGCGGACTACACCCTGTGGCAGCGCGAACTGCTCGGCGACCCCGGGAACGCGGCCGGCAGGCACGCCGCCGAGCGGACCTACTGGCAGGAACGCCTGCGCGGCCTACCGGACGAGATCCCCCTCCCCGCCGACCGGCCCCGGCAGGCCCGCGCCGCCCGCCGGGCCGGTCGAGTGTCCGCGCCGCTCTCGCCGGGGCTGATCGACCCGCTGCGGGAGCTGGGCAGTGCCGAGTCGGCGAGCCTGTTCATGGTGCTGCACGCCGCACTCGCTACCTTGCTGCACCGCCTCGGCGCGGGTACCGACGTCCCGATCGGCAGCCCGACCTCGGGCCGCGCCGACGCGGTGCTGAACGACCTGGTCGGCTTCTTCGTCAACACCGTCGTACTGCGCGCCGACCTTTCCGGCTCGCCGTCCTTCACCGAGCTGTTGCGCCGGGTGCGCGAGACGGACCTGGCCGCGTTCGAGCACGCCAACGTGCCCTTCCAGCAGGTCGTCGAGGTGGTCAATCCGGTACGCGAGCAGGGGCGCAACCCGCTGTTCCAGGTGATGATCGGTTTCCTGCATCGGCCGGGCGACCAGGACACCGTCCTGGGCCTGCCCACCGGCGAGGCGCCCTCCTCCTTCGCCGATCCGAAGGTCGAGCTGAACTTCACCTTCGTCGACGCCGGACCACGACAGCCGGTCGAACTCATCCTGGAGTACGACGCCGGACGCTTCCACGACCACACCGCCCGGCGCCTGCTCGACCGCCTCATGGTGCTGCTCGACGCACTCGCGGCCCGGCCGGACCAGCCGGTCGACACGGCGCCGATCCTCGCCGCGAGCGACCTCGACGACCTCGCCAGGTGGCGGTCAGGCGGGCCGGTGGAACCCGCTGACCTGTCCTGGTACGCGCGGTTCTCCGCGCGCGCGAAGGCGGCGCCCGACGCGGATGCCTGCGTGTCGGGCGGTCGGACGATGAGCTACGCCGAGCTCGACGCGGTCTCGAACGCGTTCGCCGCCAGGCTCGCCGACCTTGGCGTCGGCCCGGAGAGCCTGGTCGGGCTGGCCCTGCCGCGCTCGGCCGACCTGCTGGCGGCCGTGCTGGGTGTCGCCAAGGCGGGGGCCGCGTACCTGCCGCTCGACCCCGCGTTCCCGGCCGACCGCCTGCGATTCATGATCGATGACGCCCGGCCCGCCGTCGTGGTCATCGACGAGTGTTCGCGTGAGCTGTTCCCCGTCCTGCCTGACGGTACGTCTCTTATCGACCTCGGCCGGGGACAGGCGGACGTGGAACCCTTCCACCCCGTCTCACCCGATCCGGACGCCGCCGCGTACGTCATCTACACCTCGGGATCCACCGGCAGGCCCAAGGGTGTGGTCGTCACCCATCGCGACCTGGAGACCTTCCTCGCCGCCGTGACCGCCGCCGTCCCGATCGGCGACTCCGATCGCCTGCTCGCCGTCACCACCCTGTCCTTCGACATCTCCGTACTCGAGCTGATGGCGCCCCTACGCGCCGGCGGGTGCGTGGTGATGGCCACGGAGGAGCAGGTACGCGACCCGCGACTGTTCACCGCACTGGCCGAGGCCGAACAGGTCACGGTCATGCAGGCGACCCCGTCCCTGTGGTCGGCGCTGACACAGTCGCCGGGCGCCGACCTCGGCGGTGTGCGGGCGCTGGTCGGCGGCGAGGCGCTCCCGCCCCCGCTGGCCCGGGAGCTGGCGGCCAGAGCCCGGAGCGTGACGAACCTGTACGGACCCACGGAAGCGACCGTCTGGGCGACATTCGCCGCTGTGGAGACCGACTGGTGCGACCGCCCCACGATCGGCCGTCCCCTGCCGGGCGCCACGGTCCACCTCCTGGACGCGGCCCTGGGCCCGGTGCCTCCCGGCGCCGTCGGTGAGCTGTATCTCGGTGGGGCCCAGGTCACCAGGGGTTACCTGGGCCGCCACGGTCTCACCGCGTCCCGGTTCGTCGCCGATCCGTACACGCACGGCGCCCGTCTCTACCGCACCGGCGACCTCGCCCGCTGGACCGGTGACGGCTCGCTGGAGTTCCTCGGCCGCTCGGACCAGCAGGTCAAGGTGCGCGGCTTCCGCATCGAGCCGGGCGAGATCGAGTCGGTCGCGGCCGATCATCCCGCCGTCCGGCAGGTGGCGGTGGCCGTCCGCCAGGACGCGCAGGGCGAAACCCGCATCCTCGCGTACGTCACCACCGGCGACGGCTCATCGGCACCGCTGCTGCGGGAGTACCCCGCCATCAGCGACGCCTCATCGACGCCACCGTTGCGGGAGTACCTCGCCCGGCACCTGCCGTCGTACATGGTCCCCTCGGTCGTGACGGTGCTCGACGAGCTGCCGCTCACCCCGAACGGCAAGGTGGACCGCGCGGCCCTGCCGGACGTCGACTTCGCCCGGCTGACCACCCCCGCCGCGCCGCGCTCGCGTACCGAGGCGGCCGTCTGCGCCGTCATCGCGGAGGTGCTGGGGTTCGACTCGGTCGGCGTGGACGACGACTTCTTCGTCCTCGGCGGCCACTCCCTGCTGCTGGTACGGCTGGCCGCGGCCCTGCGCAGGGAGCTCGGCGCCGACCTCCCGATAGCGGAGCTGTTCACGACACCCACGGCCGCCACCCTCGCCCAGCGCATCGCCGACGCGTCCCCCGCCGACGCCCCGACCGCCAGCGACGCGATGGCCCCGCTGCTGGTCCTGCGGGCTGGCGGCACCCGGCCACCGCTGTTCTGCCTGCCGCCCGCCAGCGGCCTGAGCTGGCAGTTCGCCGGGCTCAAGCGCTACCTGCCCGAAGACGTACCCCTCTATGGGCTGCAGTCGCCCCTCCTGAGCCGTACCACCCACCTGCCCGCGACGATGCCCGAGCTGGTCAAGGAGTACGCCGGGCTGATCGACCGGACCGCACCCGAGGGGCCCGTCAGCCTGCTCGGCTGGTCGTTCGGCGGTGCGGTGGCCCACCAGGTGGGGGTGCGCCTGGCGGCCGGCGGGCGCGAGGTGGCGTTCCTCGGCATGCTCGACACGCGGAAGGACTTCGCCGAGAGGCCCGAAGGCGCATGGGACCGGTCGTCGGCGATCGCCGACCTGCTGACCGAGATGGGCTGCCAGGTGCCGGAAGGGCGGCGGGCCACGCTGTCGATCGCCGACGCGGTCGGGTTCGTCCGGGATCTGGGCGGCGGCGTGGCCGCGCTGGAGGACGCCCAGATCGCTCGGGTGGTGGAGAACTACCTGGCCGGCGACCGCCTGATGGAGCGGGCCGTGTACGGCGTCTTCCCCGGAGACGTGGTCTTCGTCGACGCGACCGTACCGGAGCAGGGGTTCGCGGGGACGGCCTCCGAGCAGTGGAGCGGGTACGTCGGGGGAGAGCTACGGACGTTCGCCGTCGAGTGCGGGCATTCCGAACTGCTGGACACCCGCACTCTGGAGACCCTGGGCCCGCTGATCGCCCGCCACCTCTCCCGGTGAGGCCGGGTGGGAGCCGAGGTGGGAGCTCAGGTGGGAGCCGGGTGAGGACCGGTCAGGTGACGTTGGACAGGTCGGTGATCGCGGTCGACGGCTTCATGTCGGCCGCGTTCGCCAGCTGGGGCACGAGCACGTCGAGCGCGTAGAGCAGCGCGTCCGGCCCGCTGTACGACAACGCGCCCCCGAGCGGAGTGGAGAAGTCCGTATAAATGGTCCGATCGGTCTTGACCACGTTCAGCCGGGCGAAGACCGGCGAGGAGGTCATCTTCGCCTTGGTCGAGCCATTGACGAACAGCACGTCCTTGTCGAGCAGGTCCAGCCGCTCCTCGCTGATGTCGCCGCTCTGGCTCTGGGCGGCAAAGCCGAGCGCGTCGAACAGCGCCCGCCGCGGGTCGCGGCCCGGAATCAGGTAGTGCTGCCCGTTCTCTGGCCCGTAGTCCACCACCAGAACCTTCCCGGCGAACTCGGGATGCGCCTGCTTCGCCGCGGCGATCTTGCCGTTGACCTTGTCGACGAGCGCCTGCGCCTGCGCGGACTTGCCCAGTGCCTTACCCGTGGTGAGCGTCTGGACGTCCCACGGCGTCTGCTCGTCCGGATACGCGCTGGACTGAATCACCGTGGGGGCGATCTGCGAGAGCTTGTCGTACGTCTGCTTGTTGATCGTCTCGTAGATCGCGATGATCAGGTCGGGCCGCTGCTTGATGATGGCCTCGAAGTTGATCTCCGCCGAGAACGTGGGCAACGGCTTGCCACCCAGCGCCGTCTTGACCCAGGGATAGGTGAGGTATTCCTCGAACCACTCCCGCGTGCTCACCGGCACGACGCCGAGGGCGAGGGCGTAGTCCTGGTCGTTCCACCCGACGGTGACCACCCGGGTGGGCCGCGACTTGATCGTGGTGGACCCGAACTTGTGGTCGATGGACACAGGAAAGGCCGGATCGGCCGCCGCCGTGGCCTTCGGGGCCGGCGCGGGGCTCGAACACGAGATCAGCGAACTCACCATGAGGACGCACGCCACGGCGATCGCCGCGGCTCGCCAGGGACGGATGGTGCCGGGAGGAGTCATCTGAGTTCCTTGTCTCTGTGCCCTCCGGCGCCTCGGTGACCGCTGGCCCGGGGGGTGCACAGGCGGGAGTCGATGGGTGTACTTAGGATAGCATTACCTAACTTTTACCGACTCTTCGGAGGGCATGGACATGCAGCGCACCCTGCTCGGCGGAAAGATCCACAGGGCCACCGTGACCCAGGCCGACCTGCACTACGTCGGCTCGATCACGATCGACAGAGTCCTCATGGACGCGGCCGACCTGGTCGAGGGCGAGCAGGTCCACGTCGTCGACATCACCAATGGCTCCCGGCTGACGACCTACGTCATCGAAGGGCCGGCGGGTTCGGGGGTGATCGGTATCAACGGCGCGGCCGCCCACCTCGTGTCCCCGGATGACCTCGTCATCATCATGAGCTATCGGCAGGTGGACGAGAGCGAGGTCAAGTCGTACGTCCCGTCCGTCGTCCACGTCGACGGGCGCAACCGGATCGTCGACCTCGGATCCGACCCGTCCGCCCCGGTGCCGGGCGCGACCGACCAGAAGTCCGGCTCGACGGTCGGCTGACCGCCCGGCGACCTCGGGCGAGCCTCCGGTCAGGCGGGCAGTCGCCGGCCGGTGGCCGGGGAGAAGAGGCGTTCCTTGCCCGGCAGGATGCGCAGCCGGACCCGTTCGCCCTTGGCCGGGGGCATGTTGGGGTCGACGCGGGCGATGACGGTCTGCCCGAGGCGGACCGGGTCGGTCGTGTCGGCGTACTGGCCGTAGAGGAAGGCGTCCGAGCCGAGTTCCTCCACGACGGTGACGGTGACCGGGAAGCTGCCCGGCGTGCCCTCGCCCACCACCTCGACGCCCTCCGGCCGGAAGCCCAGGATGACGCGATCGCCGCCCTCCTCCTTGAGCGCCTGGATGGTCTCGCGGCTCAGCCGCACCCGCGTGTCGTCCAGGATCGCCTCGTCGCCCTCGACCGGGTACTCGGCGAGGTTCATCGACGGCGAGCCGATGAAGCCGGCCACGAAGACGTTGGCCGGGTGCTGATACAGCCGCAACGGCGTGTCGACCTGCTGGAGCACGCCGTCCTTGAGTACGGCGACCCGGTCACCCATCGTCATGGCCTCGACCTGGTCGTGGGTCACGTAGACGGTCGTCACGCCGAGCCTGCGCTGCAGGGCGGCGATCTGGGTGCGCGTCTGCACCCGGAGCTTGGCGTCCAGGTTGGACAGCGGCTCGTCCATGAGGAACACCTTCGGCTCGCGGACGATCGCCCGGCCCATCGCCACGCGTTGCCGCTGCCCGCCGGAGAGCGCCTTGGGCTTGCGGTCGAGGAACTCGGTCAGGTCCAGCAGGCCCGCGGCCTCCTTGACCCGGCGGTCGATCTCCTCCTTGGGCGCCTTCATCACCCGCAGAGCGAAGCCCATGTTGTCGGCCACCGACATGTGCGGATAAAGAGCATAATTCTGGAACACCATGGCGATGTCCCGGTCACGCGGCGCCAGGTGGGTGACGTCCCGGTCGCCGATGGAGATGCGCCCGCCGTCGACCCGTTCCAGCCCGGCGAGCATGCGCAGCGACGTTGACTTCCCGCACCCCGACGGACCGACCAGGACCAGGAACTCACCGTCATGGATGTCGAGGTCGAGCGCGTCGACCGCGGGCCGCTCGGTTCCGGGATAGACCCTGGTCGCCTCGTCGTAAAGAACTCTGGACATGATCTCCCCTAAAACTCACTCCTGCGGCCGGACGACGGCTTTGACCAGCTCGGGGTCACGGGCGCCGGCCGTGAGCGCCTGCTCGACCTCGGCCAGGCCGTAATGGCCGGTCACCAGCGCGTCCAGCTGGACCCGGCCGGCGGCGGCCAACGCGATGGCCGCCGGCCAGGTGCCGGCGTAGCGGAACGTGC
Organism: Nonomuraea sp. NPDC049028; assembly: GCF_043197735.1. Classification (NCBI taxonomy): domain Bacteria; kingdom Bacillati; phylum Actinomycetota; class Actinomycetes; order Streptosporangiales; family Streptosporangiaceae; genus Nonomuraea; species Nonomuraea sp. NPDC049028. The sequence continues at coordinate 521,067 of NZ_JBICTR010000004.1, read as the reverse complement.
CCGTCACTTCCAGCTCGCGGGTCTGTACGTGGGCCAGCGGCAGCGGGATCTCGTCCCCGCCCATGCCGACGAGGACGACCCGCCCGGCCCGTCCGACAGCGCGGATGGCCGGCCCGATCGCGGCCGGCTGACCCGAGCATTCGAGCAGCACGTCGGGCTCGAACCCGGCGTCGGACAGCGGGTTCTCGCGCACGTCGAGGGTCTCGCTCGCGCCCAGGTCGCGGGCCACCCTGAGCCGTACGGGGTTCACGTCGGTGACCAGGACGTCGGTGGCGCCGAAGGCCAGGGCGGTCTGCATGCACAGCAGCCCCACCGGGCCGGCGCCGGTGACCAGCACGCGGGCGCCCGGCTGGACCCGGGCCTTGCGGCAGGCCCACACGCCCACAGACAGCGGCTCGATCAGCGCGGCGGCGTCATCGGACAGGCTGTCGGGGACGGGGTAGGCGAACTCCTCGCGCACGACGACGTACTCACAGAAGGCGCCGTCGATCGGCGGGGTGCCGAAGAACCGCATCCGCGGGCAGAGGTTGTACCGGCCGGCCCGGCATTGGCGGCAGGTGAAGTCAGGCATGCCCGGCTCCACCGAGACGCGCCGCCCCACCAGCTCACGGCCGACGCCCGGCCCGCTGACGACCACGGTGCCGGACGGCTCGTGACCCAGGACCAGCGGCGATTCCACCACGAAGTCGCCGATACGGCCGTGCTCGTAGTAGTGCACGTCCGAGCCGCATGTGCCGACCGACGCGACCCGTACCAGCACCTCCCGGGGACCGGGCTCGGGCCGGGGACGCTCCTCCAGCAGGATCTTGCCGATGCCGTGCAGTACGGCCGCGCGCATAGCCTCACCTACTCCCCGGTGATGGCGCCGAGGGTGAGTCCGGTGACCAGCCAGCGGCGCACGGCGAGCCCGGCGAGCATCATCGGCACGACCACGATCGTGCCGATCGCGGTGAGCTGCCCCCAGTCGATGCCCGTCTGCGTGACCAGCTGGGAGGCGGCGATGGGCAGCGTCTGGGAGTTCGGCCCGGAGAAGACCACGGCGAAGGCGTAGTCGTTCCAGGCGAAGACCAGGCACAGGATGAACGTGGTGACCAGCCCCGACTTGGTCAGCGGCAGGATGACCATCCAGAAGGCCTGCCAGCGGGAGCAGCCCGCGACCAGCGCCGACTCCTCCAGCGACGAGGGCACCTCGGCGAAGAACGCGCTCATCAGCCAGATGGCGAAGGGCAGGTTGAAGGTCAGGTAGGCCAGGATCAGCCCGGGAATCGAGTCGATCAGGCCGAGTCCGCGGAAGATGAGGAACAGCGGCACCACGACCGCCGCGATGGGCGCCATACGGGTGGAGATGATCCAGAAGGCCAGGTGTTTCTTCCCGCGCATGTGGGTGCGCGCCAGGCCGTACCCGGCCAGCGCGCCCAGGCCGACCGCGAGCAGCGCGGAGATCCCGGCGGCCAGCACGCTGTGCACGATGTACGGCCCGAGGTTGTTGGCACCGGTGAACAGGTGGCGATAGTTGTCCAAGGTCGGCGAGAAGAAGAACTGCGGCGTGGCCGCCGTCACGGCCTCGGCGTTCTTGAACGACGACATCAGCATCCAGATCAGGGGGACCAGCGTCCAGAGCAGCGCCAGCACGATGAGCAGCGTCACCAGCCACCGCGTACGCCGGCTGCTCTCCTCCAGCGGCGACTGGGCCTCGCCGCGCGGGGCGGCGGTGACCGGTGGCCGGGTGGCCTCGCCGGGAAGGGTCTCCGGAGGTATGGGCGCCGCCGGCGGTGTCATCGAGGTGCTCATCGGGTCAACCCCCTCACGTCCAGCAGCCGGACGAAGGTACGCGCAATGAAGATCGAGAAGGCCAGCATCGCCAGGCCGATGGCGGCGGCGTAGCCCAGGTCGAAGAAGCGGAACGCGGTCTCGTACAGCCGGACCGGCACGATCTTGGTCGCGTCCGCGGGGCCGCCGTTGGTGGTGACCCAGATGATGTCGAAGAACCGGATGGCGTCCATGGAGCGGATCAGCAGCGCGACGAGCAGCACATTGGAGATCGCCGGGAAGAGGATGTAGCGCAGCGTCATCCAGCCCCGGGCGCCGTCGACGGCGGCGGCCTCCCGTACCGACTGCGGCACGCTGGACAGCCCGGCCAGGGTGATCAGGGCGATCAGCGGGGTCCACTCCCACACGTCCATGAGCACGACGGCGGCGAAGGCGCTGACCGGGGCGCCGAGGATGTCACCGGTGTACCCGAGCCCGCGCAGGACCCACGCGTAGAGCCCGAAGGTGGAGTCGGTGAGGTAGCGCCCCAGCAGGCCGACGATCGACGGCGCGGCGAACATCGGCAGCAACAGCAGGCCGAGCAGGATGTTACGGCCGCGCAGCACGCGGAACAGGCACAGGGCGATGCCGATCCCCAGGACCATCTCCAGCCCCACGGTGAGCACGAAGAAGATGATCGTCCGCAGCCAGGACAGCCACATGTCCGCGTCGGTGAAGAAGCGCGCCCAGTTGTTCAGGCCCACCAGGTCGAGCTTCACCCCGCCCAGCAGCCGGACGCGGGAGAAGCTCATCGCGATCAGGGCGATGAACGGCACGATCGACAGCGCGGCCAGCAGCAGCAGGCCGGGGGCCATCATCCAGCCTTCGAAGCCGACCCGCGGCTCCTTGCGGCCTGCGCTCTTCGGCTGGGCCGCGCCAGGTACCGCCGCTGAGGTCTCCGCCGCGTGCGCCATCTAGGCCACCCACCCTCGCGCCACGATCCGGTCCACCCGGGATTTGATCGAACGCATCGCGTTCGCCGGTGACTCCGCCCCGCTGAGCATCGTGGACAGCTGGGTGAAGATCGCGGTGTTGCACTCGTTCCACATGGGGATCTTGGGCCGCAGGCCGATCCGCTCGGGCGTCCACGCCTGCCGTACCGCGGCGGCCGCGAGCATGTTGGGCATCGGCGACGGCCGCTTCTCGGCCGCGCGCACTTCCGGCATCTCGTAGACGGAGGTCCGGGTCGGGGTGCCGCCACCGGCCTTGCTCTTGAGGTTGGCGAGCTGGGTCTCGGGGGAGGTGGCCCACACAAGGAACAGCCAGGCGGCGCCGCGCTCGTTGGGCATCGTGTTCGCGCTGATCCCGATCCCCGTGCCGCCGTACATGTTGGCCGTGGCGACCGGGCCCTTGGGCAGCACCGAGTAGCCGACCTTGCCGGGCAGCACCAGCTCGTTGCTGGCCGCGAACTCATGCCAGTTCGGGCACATCGCCAGCCGGCCCGCGCGGAAGGCGGCGCCGACGCCGTCCCAGTCCCACGTCTTGGAGGCGGGATCGGCGATGGACAGCAGCCGGTTGTAGAACTCCGCGCCCGCGATGGCGGCCTCGGAGTCGAGCCGGCACGGTCCTGGATCCCGTGAGCCCAGACGGCCCACTTCCCTGCCGTGGTCGAAGTAGGTGCCGCCGTAGGACCACAGCACGTTGCTGAAGTCGTTCATGAGGGAGTCGTGCTGCCTGGCCTGGTGCCCGGTGCCGTACTTGACGTCCGAGGTGGCGTTCTTGTTGAACCACTGGGCGATCCGGAAGTACTCCTCCCAGGTCCGCTCTCCGCTCGGCGTGGGGTCGAACCCGAGGTCGTGGGCCATGCGGTCGTGGTACTTGGCGAACAGGTCCTGCCGGTACTGCCAGATCATCGTCGGCGCGTCATAGGGCAGGGCGTAGTACGGCGCGGGCTCGACGAACCGGCCGGCGGCGTCCATCTGGACGGGAATGAAGTCGCCGATGCCGCCGGGCAGATGGGGCAGATTCGGGTTCGCCTCCAGCGTCCGCAGGTCCACCAGCCCTCGCTGGTACGGAGCGAGCACCTGGTAGGGGTCGGCGTAGATCACCTGGTATTGGGCCCGGCCCGAGGCCAGGTCCAGGGCGACCCGCTGGACCAGGGCGGTCAGCTCCAGCGTAACGATGCTGATGTTGATGCCGGTCAGGTCGGTGAACGGCTTGGTGTTGGCGGCGATGGCGGCGGTGGGGGCGGTGTTCTCCGAGATGAAGTTCAGGGTGGCGCCCTGGAACTGGCGCCACTGGTCGGTCGTGCCGGCTCGCGCCACATCGCCGCGAGATCCACAAGCGCTCAGCCCGCCGCCGAGAGTCACTGCTGCGCCGGCGGCCATGGCTCCACGAAGAATGTCGCGCCTGCTCGGTTGAGGTGGATAGTTCACCGCCTCTTCACCCCCCGATACCGCATAAGAAAAGGGCGATGAGACCAGGTTTATCCCTTATCGACATTGTTTGAAAACTCATATGTGAGATTTTCGCAGAAATAAGGGGATATTTTGGCTTTCGTGAGTTAAGTAAAATTGTCAGGTGCGGTGCTCCGCGAGCTCCCGTACCGTGGCGTGGGCGCCTTTGGCGCGCAGCGACTCCAGCGCGCGCAGATACGGCCGGACGAACCGCTCGTCATCGACGAGATCACCGAAGAGCCCCCGATTCGCGATGAACGCCGTAGGGTCCTGGCGCTGCGTCCGCGCGATGGCCGTCAACCGGTCCTTCAGCCGGTCGACGATCGCGATGGGTGCCCCCGATTCGTCGACGCCCTCGGCGTAACGCGCCCAGCTGGCCACCACGGCGGCCGCCCGGGTCACCGAACCGCCCTTGGCCAGCTGCTCGCGTACGACGGGTAGCAGCCACTTCGGGATCCGGTCCGACGACTCGGCGCACAGCCGGGCGAGCGTGTCCCGTACTTCGGAGTTGGAGAAACGCTCGATCAAGGTCCGCTTGTAGACGTCCAGATCGACGCCCGGCACCGGCCGCAGTGTGGGCGTGGCCTCGATGTCCATGTAGTCGAGCAGGAACGTCGCGATCGCCGGATCGGTCGCCGCCTCGTGGACGTAGTGGTGACCGCTGAGGAAGCCGAAGTAGGCCAGCGCCTGGTGCCCGGCGTTGAGCAGGCGCAGCTTCATCAGCTCGTACGGCTCGACATCCGCGACGACCTGCACCCCCACCTCCTCGAACGGCGGCCGCCCACCGGGAAAACGCTCCTCCAGCACCCACTGCGTGAACGGCTCGCAGATGACCGGCCACTCGTCCCGGACTCCGAACCGCCGGGCCACGTCCTCGCGATCCTCGTCGGTGGTGGCCGGGGTGATGCGGTCGACCATGGAGTTGGGGAAGGCGACCTCGCGCTCCATCCAGGCGGCGAGCTCGGGGTCGGCGAGCCGGGCGAAGGCCGTGAAGGTACGGCGGGCCACGTCGCCGTTTCCCTGGATGTTGTCGCACGACATGACCGTGAACGGCGTCACGCCCCGAGCACGCCGCCGCCGCAGCGCCTCGGTGACCAGGCCGAACACCGTGGCCGGGACCGCACCGGGTGCCAGATCCGCGCGGATGGCCGGGGACTCCGGGTCGAACTCACCGGTGACGGGGTGGATGTTGTAGCCGCCTTCGGTGACGGTGAGGGACGCGACGCGTACGGCCGGGTCGGCCAGCCTCTCGATGACCGCCTCCGGATCGTCGGGGGCGAAGAGATACTCGATGATCGACCCGATGACGCGGGCTTCGCGCGTACCGTCAGGGTGCTTCAGCACGAGCGTGTAGAGGCCGTCCTGCGCGGTCAACGCGTCCCGCATCCGCGCGTCGCCGGGCAGGACCCCGACCCCGCAGATCGCCCAGTCGAACGCCTTGCCCTCGTTCATCAGCCGGTCGAGGTACATCGCCTGATGCGCGCGGTGGAATCCGCCGACCCCGAAGTGCACGATGCCGGTCGTGAGCCGCGACCGGTCGTAGGAGGGGACCGCCACCTGCTCCGACAGGCTCGTCACCGTCTCCTGCGTGAGCGTCGTCACCGCCATGAGTCCCCCTTCGGCCCTACGCTCAGCATGGCCAGCTCCACCGGCTTCAAACTCCTGACCTGCGTGTATGCCCGTGAGCGCCAGCCGCGGAGGCCTGGGCGGCTAGGTTGTCCTTGTCACGCGGATCTTTGGTGGAGGAATGATGTGGGAAGAGCAGTTCGCCACGCTTTCGGCCGTCGCCGCGCGCCAGAGCGGGCTGATCACGGAGGCGCAGGCCGGCCGGCTGGAGATCGACAAGCCGGCGCTGCTCCATTTCGCCGAGTCCGCGTTGCTGGTCGAGCTGGATTGGGCGGTCTACCAGCTCGCGTGGTCGGCCACGGGGCCGCGCTACGCCTATCCGATGGCCGCCTGGCTGGCGATCATGCCGGGGAGTTTCCGCTGGGAGCGGTCGCGGTCCCTGCATGAGGACGCCGTCCTGTCGCATGAGTCGGCCTGCGGCCTGCACGGGCTGGGCGCCGAGCCGAGCCCTTTGGTGACGTTCACTGTGCCGGAGGAGTTCGAGGGACCCCGGGCGACGAAGATGCATGTCGCGTCGCTGAAGCCGGACGAGGTGAGCGTGGTCGAGGGGATCCCGGTGACGACCCCCGGCCGGACGATCGTGGATCTCGCCGCCGGTTGGGCCGAGCACGGCGAGCTGCGCCGCGTCCTCATGGACGCCGTACAGAAGGACCTCGTGGACCTGCGCCGGATTCACGCGGATCTGGCGCCGCTGGGCGGGCGGCACGGGTTCCCGGAGGACGGCCGGGAGTTCGTGGCGTACTTCCTGCCCGACCTCGACCCTGCCGAGCTGTCCGCCCGTAACCAGCGCGGCTACGCCGCCCTGGCGCACCCGGACCGGGTGGCGGACCTGCAGCCCGCCGTGGCGCGGCTGATCCCAGAGGGCGGGGACGAGGCGCTGAGCTGGGACATAGCCGCCGAAATCATCGGACGGACCTGAAGCTCACGGCGATCGGGCGGACCTGAAGCTCACGGCGGCGGCGGATCCGCGAACATCGTGGAGATCTCGTACCCGTCCCGCTGCCGGTTGACCTGGAAGAAGAACTCGACGGTGCCGCCGTCGAAGCTCTCCATGGGCGTGGCCTGCGGCTCCGGCACGCCCGGCCGCTCGCCGGCGCGCAGCGCCCTGACCCAGATCAACCGGTTCGCGACGGCGGTCTCGGGGCTGCCGTCGACCGGCACGATCCGGAATCCGGCGCAGTACAGGTGGCCGTCGGGGCCGAGCAGCTCGTCGATCGGCAAGGACACCCGGCCGGGCCGCTGATCGGGGTCGAACGGGGTCGCGAGAGCACCGCGCATGACCGGGTGCTCAAGAGCGCGGACGAAGGCGACGGCGAAGGCGACCGGATCGTGGATGGCCGTGGCCGTGTCCGGGCAGCGGTGCTCCAGGTCGCCCGGCCGGAACGCGTCAGTGGCGCGCCCTCGCAGCTCCTCGTCGAGCTGCGCCGGATCTTCGAGGCGGGCGACACGGCCGTGGAGCCGGCCGTCGGCGGCGAACGCCCCGTGCCGGGCGAGATGATGGCCCTGACCTTGGTCGATGGCGACCAGCACGCGCTGGACGGCGGGGTCCAGACCGGCCGCGGCGGCCAGCCACGGCCGCGCGGCGGCGTTGCGCGCGATGTAGGCGGCGGCCTCCCGCGCGCTCACCTCCGGCAGCCCTGCCCTGGTGGCGTCGAACCGGTCGAGCACCTGGCGGGGCGTCGGCTGCCCGTCGCCGAAGGGGACGTCGAGCCGGTCGGCGTACGGCCGCACCGGCGCCGCTGTCACGCGGGCGACCGCCTCGCCCAGGTCGCGGACCTCTGACCGGTCGAGCTGGAAGAGCCGTAGGTCGTCGAGGGCCTGGCGGGCGAAGCCGGGCGAGTCGAGCAGGGACTTGATCGCGTGCGCGACGGCGGCGGCGCGCTCGCCGGGATCCAGCCCGTACGCCCGGGAGATCCGGATGGCGTCCACGTCGATGCGCGAGCGCTCGAGGTGCAGCACGGCGTACGGATGCGCCAGGGACACGCCCTCGTACTCCTGATCGATGGTGAACTGCGGCTCCAGCACGCCCAGCAGAGCGAGCCGGATGCCGTGCCACTTACGGCCTGCCTCCTCGGGCGTCCTGGCGTCCACGCGCACCCATCGGCGCAGCTGCTCGGCGTAGTACGCGCTGCGCTTCCAGTCCTCCTCGCTCCAGTACGTCCAGCGGTCACCGTCGAGCGTGGCGCTGCGGCCCAGCCGGTTCGGCCACTGATCCAGCTCACCGCCGCGGATGAGCCGGTTGATCCGGTCCACCGTGACCGCGACGCGGGCCGGGTAGTAGACGGCGACGGGCTGACCCCGGCGGTTGGCCGGGTCGGGCAGGTCGGGGCCGAACAGCAGCCGCCGCATCGCCGGCAGCGGGGCCCGGCTGGTCTCCGTCGTGACGAACCGCGTGATGGGCCGCCCGCTCGGATCGAAGCGCGGATTGCCCCGCTCGTCGAGGACCGGCTCGGAGTCGCCGTAGGCCCAGTCCTGCCAGTACAGCTGCCAGCGGTTGCCCTTGTTCCCGTCGTGCTCCCTGGCCTCGAAGTAGACGGTGGGCACGCCGAGCATGGCCGGGATCTCCAGCGCCCCGCTCTCCATCCCGATCTGCACCACGTCGCTCTGGGTGGTCAGGCGATGGAAGAACAGGCCCTGCTCGGCGTAGCTCAACGCCTGCCCGCCGTTGCGCTCGGCCGCCCAGAACTCCACCAGCGTCCGGGTGTCGACCCCGTCCAGCACCCCTTCCTGGCGCCAGGCCTCTTCCAGCTCGGGACGGCCGGCGAAGATGTCGTCGCCGAGGAGGACGACGCGGCGGCCAGGATGGCGCGCGTGGAGCGCCTCGATCGTCTGGCGCAGGACCTCGGGCCGGGTGTCCAGGTGCGGGCCGTGCCGGCCGCCCACCGGCTGGCCTCGGGTGTCACGGACCCAGAGCAGGGCGTACTCCTCGGACTGGCCGTTCGCCTGCCTGTCGGCCTGGCCGTTCGCCTGGTGGAGCCGGTCGATCACCGCCTGGGCCCGTGCCCTGCGCCGTGCGGCCGTCGCCTCGTCCGGCCCGAGCATCGCGGCCACCATGCGCTGCCGCGCCTGAACCGGGTCGGCCTGGATCGCCCGCAGGGCGAAGAGCTGGGCCCGCATCCACTGCGACTCGCTGTAGTGGCTCTTCTGGCTCGTGTTGGCGAACGCCAGCCGGACCCGGTGCGGTTCGACACCGTAGTCGTCGATCAGCTTCTGCCGCAGGGCTAAGGCGTCCCTGAGCGGCTTGGCGTGCAGCTCGATGAGGGCGTCGACCAGCGCCGCCGGGTCGTTGACACTGCGCCCCTTGACCATCTGGTGCAGCACGGCGGCGTTGGCCTCGTCCAAGGTGATGCCGCTCGGCAGGGTGCCGAGGTAGGCCAGGTGGGACTGGTGGGCGTCCCACTGGAAGGTCTTGAAACCGCGGTCCGGCTCGTAGGCGATCTCGACCGTCGTGTCCGGATCGGCCATCAGGGCCGCCGCGTGGCTGTACAGCTCGCCGCGCTGATGGGCGTAGAAGCGCAGGTGTTTGAAGTGCTGGTTGTCCGGGCCGGGGACGCGGGTCAGCTCGACGTACCCGCTGTCGTACATCATCCGGCTGCGGATGAAGTCGACCTTCTCGGCAGGGGAGAGGTCGGTGCGCTGCTTGAGCTGGGAGAGTTCGGCGTCGAGGTCGCCCGCGGACAGGCGGTCCCACGTCGCGATCATGTCCGGGTCGGCGTGCACCGCCGACGCCGGGGCGGTGCTGGGCACCTGCAGATGCCGTACGTCCGCGGTGCCGTCCGGCGCGACCGCGTCGCCGGAGGCGTCCGGGGCCGTGACGTCGTCCGTCTCCACCCAGCGGCGGAGGCTGGGGTCCCAGCGGCTCGGCGGCGGCGCCTCTTCCCGCAGCAGCGGATCGAGGAACGCCTGGGCGACCGGAACGGCCTCGGTGAGCCCGGCGTACGGCAGGCCGGGGGTCGTCCTGGCGTACTGATCGAACTTCCGGAACCAGTCCGGGCTGGGAACCTCGAAGGCCGACGGCACCTTCAGGTTCTCGCCCTGCTCCAGCCGCCAGGCGAACTCCGCGTGCAGCATCGCGTGCGTGGCCGGGCCGTCCCACGAGGAGTTCAGAATGATCATCAGGATGTCGACCAGGTCCTGACACCGGTATGGCAGGTCGCCCGCCTTGCAGCTGAACAACCCCTTGCCACGGGCGATGCAGTCGTGGCAGCGCGTCTCCAGCGTCCTGATGCCGTGGGTGTAGATGCCCGACACCTTGTGCGCCAGCGTGTCGTGATAGGAGATCACCCGCAGGCGCGGGCTCTCGTCGGGGTGCCCCGTCGCGAGGATCTGCTGGGGGAAGGGGATGATCTCCGGTTCCTTCCACACCGCACGGGTACGCGGCGGGGCGAGATCCACGCTGAGCCGCATGATCTCCATGTCGCCGCAGTAGACCGTGTGCGCCATCCTGACCGCCTTGCCGTGCAGGATGTAGGTCTTGGACTCTCGGACGAACCGCAGCTGGTCGCCATGATCGCGGGCGAGCGCGGCTTCGTACTCGTCGGCCATCGCGTCCGGGTCCGGGTTCCCCGACATCCGGACGAGGTCGATGTCGGTGCTCGCCCGGCCGCCCGGGTTCCTGGAGAGCATCGCCTGGCCGCCCTTGAGCATCCAGTCGTCGGGGTTGGCGGCGAAGATACGGCCGATGGCGCGCTGGAGTGCGAACTGCTGCAGCTCGTCGAGGGGCGCCGTCCCGCGCCGGTGGGCTTCGGCGCGTACCTGGTTCATCAGGTCGCGCCAGAACCTCAGGAACTGGCGGGGATCGCTGTCCGCGTTCCGGTCACCGGTGGGGCTGAGGCTGGAGCGGAGCCCGTCGGTGGGATTGGGGGCGGAATCCGTGCTGGGATCTGCCTGCGCCTTCGCGGTCGGATCCGTCGTGGGCGGGCTGATTCCCGCGCGGCGGAGCTGGATGATGCCCGGCATCGAGCGCCGGAAGCTCTGGATGGCCCGGCGCAGCGTGTCCGCTCCCGGCTCTCCGGGGTGGGGTGACACGGTCGCCGCGAGGCGCACCAGCAGGTGGATCTGCTGGGTGGTCACCGGGGTGGTCGCGTCCCTGCCCAGCAACGCGTTGACCGCCGTGCGCAGCAGGTCGATCCGCGGTACGGAGTCGCCGAGCAGCAGCTCGGCCAGGTGCTTCATGGCGGCGAGCTCGGCGATGGCGAAGGAGTACTCCGGCCCGGTGCCGTAGATCTCCTGCGTCATCCGGACCAGCGCGTCCGTGTACGCCAGGTGCTCGTTCGTCAGCGGGCGCCCGTCGGCGAACAGGCCGTCCATGCGTTCGAGCAGCCGGAGGTGCTCCACGAGCGGGCGCCCGTCGGACGGGAACTCCTCGACCAGCCTCAGGACGTTCCCCGGCAGACGACCGGCCGGCTCGAACTCCGGCCGCGCCCACTCCTCGGCCGGGGCGGCGGAGGCGGGCCGGGTCAGCGGCACCTTGGGCCGCAGGTCGCTCTCCGGCAGAAGCGCGAAGAGATGCTCCAGGTGCCGGTCGCGGAGCCCCGCCGTTTCGGCCACCGTACGGCCGTCCCGGTCGAGCACGGGCCGGCCGGCCGACCAGAACAGCTGGGCCTGACCCAGCAGGTTGGAGTCGGCGTGCACGCCGCGCGCGGCCAGGTCGCGCCGGTCCTCGGCTTGCGGGTAGACGTATTCGTCGAGCATGCCGAGCAGATGCAGCGTCTCGTGCGCGAACACGACCGGCTCCATCCCCGCATACCAGCTCAGGTAGTGGATCGGGGACCGGTCGCGGTAGGACCGCAGCTGGTCCAGCGGGGTGCTGATCACCTCGCCCGCGCCGTGCCAGCTCTCGCGGTCGGCGAAGTCGGCGGCGCGGGTGCCGGTCCCGGAGTGCAGCAGGACGACCGTGCCGTCGGGGGCCTCGTCGGGCGCGGCCACGAACTCCATCCGTACGTGGAGGAGCGATCCGTCGGTCAGTTGGTGCTGGTGGTTGTAGTAGAGGTCGATCCCTTCGAGCAGGCGGGCGTGCGCGTCGGCGATCTCCTCGGGGGTGAGCCGGGGGTCGGCGCGATACTGGACCCGGACGGTGAACTCCGTGACGGGGTGCAAGCCGCCCCGCCACGGGACGAGCAGCCTGCGGGCCTCCACCCGGGCCGCGCCCTCGGTGTGGGGGACGGTGATCGGCTCAGGGGCGGCCGATCCGCGCAGGGGCTCCCACTGGGCGGCCAGCGGAACGTTCCGTGGGTCGTGGACGTTGGCGAGCGTCTGGCCGGACCTGGAGGGTGGGTCCATGTTGAGGGTCGGGGTCCGGGTCGCGTGGTCCACGGCTGTACGGGGTGCGGTGTCCCGGTTGACGAGGTCGTCTGTCCGGTCGGTGAGGTCGTCTGTACGGGGTGCGGAGTTCCGGTTGATGAGGTCGTCGATGCTCGTGGGCCGGTGATCTCCCTCGGTGGCGAGCGCCGTCGTCGTGGTCTCGCTGGAGGGATGGCCGGGCGCGTCCGCGACGCCTTGACCGCTGGCTGAGGGTTCCTGGCCGCCCGTCGCCTGCGGGCCTGGTCGGCGCGGGTCGGCGGCTTGCGGATCCGGCTGGGCCGCCGAGTCGGCCTGTGACGCCGAATCGGGCGCTGTCGCCGAGTCGGTCTGTGCCGTGGGACCGTAGGACCCCGTCCCGTTCGGCGGAGTCTGCGGACCATCAGTGGGCCGTTGACCGTGGCCGGGCCGCGCATCCGTGTCGGGCCGCGCGTCCGTGCCGGGCCGGGCGCCCGTATCGGGGCCCGTGTCGGGCCGGGCGTCTGTGTCGGCCTGCGCCAGATCGGTGGCCTGCGTCAGGTCGGTGGGCCGCGCCAGGTCGGTGGCCGCCGCGGTGTCGAAGGCGGAGTTCAGGGCGCTCATCGGGTGCAGCACCGCCCCGGCCACGCTGGGGTTGAACGGGCTGATCGTGTTCGTCCGGCCCGCCCCACCCATGAACCCACCGACCAGGGAGTCGGCGGTCGGCGGCTCCCACTGCCCGTACACCAGCCCGTTGGCCACGAAACTGCCCGCAGGCGAGGCCACCACGTTGTTCAGGCCCGTGTTCAACGCCCGGCCGGGGAATCGCCGGAAGGCGTTGCCCCACCCCGGCAGGTCGCCCGCCGTGCGGTTCAGGTGGCTGATCCCCGGGATGGCGCTGGTGAGCCGGGACACCGGAGCGCCGAGCTTGGTGCCGGCGACGGCGCCCACACCGGCGCCCACCGCCGCGGCCATGGTCTTGTCCCAGTCCCAGCTCAGCCGGGTGCCCATCTGGATCTGCTTGTACTGGGTGAAGGCGTCGATGAAGACCTCTTCACCGATCTCCTCGATCAGTTCGTGCGTCAGCGCGGCCGACATGAACCGGCGGCCCAGTGTGCCGCCCGCGAGGGTGGTCAGCCTGCCCGCCGCGGTGACCCCGGCCGGGCGGGCCGCCGCGATTCCCAGACGGGTGAGGATGTTCCTGATGGCCAGCCGCAGGCTCGCCGCCGCAGGGCCTACCAGTGGCGCCGTCGCGCCGGCCGAGAAGAACGAGACGAGCAACGCGACGGCGATCGCGATGACGGCCACCCAGAAGGCCACGTTGATCGAGATCTTCGAGTACTGGGTCTCCAGCGCGAAGGCGTCCGCCTGCTGGGCGTACTGATGGTGGGCGGCCATCTTGGCCAGCGCGCCGGTCTGCTCGTCGTACATCCGCTCCACGCGGGTGAACGTGACGGGTTTGGCGGGAGACTCCCACCCCGCGGCGATGGTCCGAACCGCCGTGCCGGTCGGCTCGAACGTCGCCACATAGGTGTCCACGGCCCGCCGGTGCGCTTCACGCAGCCGCCACAGACCGCTCTCGCTGGCCTCGGGCCACGCCTGCCCCGACATGAGCATCGGGATCAGCCAGTACACCACCCAGTCCGGCAGTTTCTCCGTCTCCCACACCGGACGCACATCGCTGGCCGAGATCTCCCCGAACCTGTCCGATGGCAGCCCATCCGGCGTCTGTGAATTGACGTCACCGCGACCCGCCACGCTGGACCGTCACACTTCCCTTCTGATCCGACCACCGGAGGCGAGATCCTCCGCGATCGCGGCGTCCGTGGAACGGGAATTGGCGATGGTCTCGCGCAGCAGCGGCCCGACGTCCACGATCTCGCCGACCAGCGCGGTCCCGGATTCGACCAGCCTGCTGGGGCCGTCGTCCTTGAGATAGGCCTGCGCGAACATCCGGCCTTCCGCGCCGTTCCCCCAGGGAGCGGCCGCGTTGAGCGCCCTCAGCTCCGCGGACACCTCCGGCCACGCCTGCTCCAGGTCGAGGGCCATGGTGTTCCATTGGGCGATGCCGCTCTCGATGGACGGGCCCAGGTACAGGGTCCGGGGGCTAGGAGCCGGCATTCTCCCTCCCCGCCATTTGGTCGGCGAGTTGCGCGAGCACGGTCTCCACGTCGCCGTCCAGATGCGCCCGCATCTGCTCGGCGGGGATCACCGGCTCGAAGATCTCCACCACGCGCTGCCGCATCTTCTCCGCCGCGTGGTGGGTGGTGTCGGTGATGACATCGGCCAAAGTACGCGCATCGGGGCGGCGGTAAATCCGGGGGTCAAGATCCAGCCGGACCAGTTCACCGCGCGCGTCGACCGTTACCGCGACCAGGCCGTCCTGGGATTTCTCCGTCACTTGTACGGCTTTCGCCTCCGCGAAAAGGCGAAGCCCGTCGTCCTGTAACCGAATAAACGTCTGGCGTAGTTCATCGGCGTAAGCCTGCATACCAGACGTGTCCGCTTCTCCAGTCGATCGCACGTGCCGTTATCTCCTTATTACAGAGAGGTAACACCCGCTCTAGGAGTAACGGATCATATAGGCGTCATTCACCGTTGTTCATAGTGAATTCCCAAAAAACTAGAGTTTCCCGAGGTCAATCGCGTGCTCGCGCAGTGCGGCCACCTCGTCACGGGCGGCCCAGCGGCGATACACGCCCCGCTCGACCCGCTCCAGCTCGAGCTCCGTCGCCTCGGGCGCCGACGCACCGGCGTACTCCAGCAGGACTTCGCCGTCCCTCTCCGCGATGACCAGGAAGGACGCGCCCTTCCACGCGCAGACCGTCGTGACGAGGTCCACCCGTTCGCACTCCGCGGCGGGCACCGCTCTGACCCAGACGCCGGGAGCGATCTCCTCGAACCCGGCGCCTGCGGCGGTGTCGCGTAGACGCAGCCACACCCCGTCGGCGCGCAGTTCCGGAGCGGCCTCGTAGTCGACCCCGCCCCAGCGGGCGCGGTAGAAGGACCGCGTCATCGCGCCGCCCAGCGGTAGAGAAGCCGGGTCATCGCGCCGCCCGGCGGTAGAGGGACCGGGTCATCGCGCCGTCCTCAGGAGCCACCGTCCGAGGTCCCCGTCGAAGACGGCGCGGCCACGCGTGACCCCGTCGATCCCCAACTCCACGATCTCCGCCCCGTACGGCAGCGCGACTCCCGTCACCTTGTACTCCCTGATCGTCTGATCTACGCTCGGCACCAGTCCCATGCCGACGAAGGGCGGCTCCTCGACCACCCAGCCGGCGACGGCCCGCATCCCCTCCTCGTCCTCCCCGCCGTAGGGCGTCGGGTAGAGGTCGACGCCGATCGCGGGCCAGCGCAGGATGTTCAGGGCGCCCTGGTCGGTGAGCGCGTCCTCCCGCGACAGCGCTTCGGCGAGCACGGACGGTGTCGCGATGTGGGCGACGTCGAGGGCGTGGTGGCAGTATCCGGACACTCGCGGCTCGCCGTCGTCGAGCAATGCCTGGATCTCCGCGGGCCCCAGCAGCTTCTGCACGATCGGGACACCCGGTTCGACCGCGTGGTCCTGGGCCAGAGTGGGCACGGCGAGCCTGGCCACCGTACCCGGCTCCAGGAAGAACGCGAGCTCCAGCCCGGCATTGACCGCCAGCCCCCACCGGAGGTCCGGCCAGCCCGCGGCGAGCTCCACCATCGACACGACCCGGTGCTCCTCGACGCCGGTGGCCGCCCTGAGGGCGCCCGCCGAGGTGTAGACGATCAGCCACGTACGCTCGTCGTCGGCCTGAGTGGCCCAGGCCATGGGCTCGTCGCCGGCGGCGGCGGCCTCGCTGATCGGCATCGCGAAGTCCGCCGCCCGCAGCAGACCAAGGCAGAGGGCAAGGTCGCCTTGCGCCTGTGCTGCCGCGAGTTGTTCTTCGAAAGCACTGGCCTGCCACACACGGCACAGCGTCTTCAACTCTCTGTGTTTACCTGAGTAAAACGGACATCAGCGTAGCCTCGTCGCTTCCCGACCGAGGCCGGGAGGCGATCCGGTGGAAGCCGATGCCGCGTCCGTCCGGCGAGCCGGACGGACCGTGGGTGAGAGCCGCGTTGTCGGGGCCTGACTCCGCATTCCCAGATGGAGTGCGGCTCTTGGGCCACCGCCCCGCCGGACGCTGTCCCGTTGGTGCGAACACCAATGGGGGCGGGGACCGAGCGCCAGTCAGGCACCCGGCTGTTGCTGGACATTACCATATGATTACTTTCGGTAGTGGTCGATCGGAAGCTTCGATCACAGTTCTTCTGGCGGACACAGGTTGGCGTAGCGAGCGCTGGCAACGGTTCATACCCTATAAGCGCGCGCTCGCCGCCCCTGTCAAAGGCAAGCGAACCAGGAGATCGCGATGAACCGGCGCCGCATGATCGCCGTATTGCTGCTCGGAGGCGTGTGGACGGCGCTCGGAAGTGGAGGTCAGTGGAACTGCGGGACGATCAGGTAGATGCCGTAGCCGACCACCGCCGCACAAGCGGCGAAGCACAGGACGGCGGCGGTCAGCGGGCCGGTGCCCGTGGCCTGCCGCTCCTCGGCTACCTGGCGGGCCGATATCGCCAGCACACCGAGGGAGAAGACGACCACGACGACGACGCTGACGGCCAGACTGACGACGAGGACTTGGCCGAGAGCGGCCCATTTGATGTCCATCACGATCCCCTCAGGCGGCGACCCGCTGCGGTTGGGCGGGGAGCTGGTTTCGGGCGGCACCCGCTGTGGCAGGGCAGCTGGTTCAGGCGGCGACCCGCTCTGGCTGGGCGGGCAGTTCGTTGACGTTGCCCGCGTGTACGGGCTCGCGGCGGCTGGCCGCGTACAGGCCGGCTGAGACGGCGATCGCGACCACCGCGGCGATGGTGACGCCGAGCGTGCCGGTGGTGGCCACGGCGGCGGCCACTCCGCCCACCGCGGCCGCCGCGGGCAGGGTGAGCAGCCAGGCCAGTGCCATCCGGCCGGCCAGGCCCCAGCGCACCTGGGCCAGGCGCCGGCCCAGGCCGGTGCCGAGGATGGCGCCGGAGACCACCTGCGTGGTGGACAGCGCGAAGCCCAGGTGGGAGGAGGCCAGGATGACCGTGGTCGCGCTCGCCTCGGCGGCGAAGCCCTGCGGGGACTCGATCTCGGTGAGGCCCTTGCCCATGGTACGGATGATGCGCCAGCCACCCAGGTAGGTGCCCAGGCCGATGGTCAGCCCGGCGGCGGCGATCACCCAGACGGGCGGGCCGGAGCCGGAGGCGAGCGCGCCGGTCGAGATCAGCGTCAGGGTGATGACGCCCATGGTCTTCTGCGCGTCGTTGGTGCCGTGAGCCAGCGACACCAGCGACGCGGAGGCGATCTGACCGAAGCGGAAGGTGCTGGTCACAGACTCGTGCCGGGCGCGGGCGGTGATCGTGTACGCCAGGTAGGTGGCGGTCATGGCCACGAACCCGGCGATCAGCGGCGAGGCCAGCGCCGGGATGAGGATCTTCTGCAGCACCGTGTCGAAATGGACGCCGCGCATCCCGGCCCCGACCCAGACCGCGCCGATCAGGCCCCCGAACAGCGCGTGCGAGGAGCTGGACGGCAGCCCGAACAGCCAGGTGAGCAGGTTCCACAGGATCGCGCCGATCAGCCCGGCGAACACCATCGGCGGTGTCACCAGCTTGTCGTCCACGATCCCGCCAGAGATCGTCTTGGCGACTTCCACTGACAGGAAGGCGCCCACGATGTTCAGTACGCCCGAGATCGCCACCGCCACCTTGGGCCGTAGCGCGCCGGTCGCGATGGAGGTGGCCATCGCGTTGGCCGTGTCGTGGAAACCGTTGGTGAAGTCGAAGGCCAGCGCCGTGATGATCACCACGACGACCAGGAACGTCACGTGCTCCATGTCGTTGTCCCCATCGTCTCGCCGTAACCCGGACGTTAGGCGCACGTGGTGAACCGGCCGTGAATTCCCAGCGGAGACCGGATAACGAACTCCGGTCTCCGCGCCACGGCCGAGCCGGTCCAGCCGGCGTCGGACTGGGTCAGTCGGCGTTGGAGGGACGGCGCCACGGGCCGGTGATCGCCAGGACGTGGCCGGGGCTCTGGATGTTGGCGAACAGGATCCGGCCGTCCGCGCTGAAGTTGGGGCCGGTGAACTCGCTGTCGTTGAGTTCGTTGCGCGCCATCGGGTACGCCTTGCCCTGCGCGGTGACGCCCACCAGGTGCTGGATGCCCTCTCCGTCCTCCGCGAGGATCACTCCTCCGTACGGCGAGACGGTGATGTTGTCCGGCCCGTCATAGTTCGTGTCCTGGGTGGGGTCGGGGTTGACGCCGAAGATGGTCTTCAGCGTGACCGTCTGGTGGCGCGGGTCGTAGAACCACACCTGGCCGTCGTGCTCGTTGACGCTGCCGTCGGTGTGGCGGGCGTAGCTCGCGACGAAATAGGCGCCGCCATCCGCCCACCAGGCGCCCTCCAGCTTGCGGCTGCGGGTGATCTGGTCGTTGGGGAGCTGGGTGCGTACGGACTGGACGAGCGCGTCGCGTTCGGGCACCTCCACCCACCGGACCTGGTAGCGGGTGCCGGGGGAGGTGGCCTCCGACAGGTCGGCGACGTGCGTGCCGTCGCGATAGCAGCTCAGCGCCTCCAGCTTGCCCGCGGTCGCGCCGCCGTCGGAGAGGGCCAGCTCCCGCAGCGCGCCCTTGCCGCCGTGGAACCCCTTCGGCGGCGTCCAGCGGTAGTACAGCCCATTCGGGCCGGAGGCGTCCTCGGTCAGGTAGATCGCCGACGTCTTCGGGTCGACGGCGACGGCCTCGTGCGAGTAACGGCCGAGGAACTTCAGCGGCACCGGGTCCTGGTTGGCCTTCCGGTCGAACGGGTCGACCTCGAACACGTACCCGTGGTCCTTCTGGAAGGCGCCACCGGCCCGCTGCTCGGTCTCCTCGCAGGTCAGCCAGGTGTTCCAGGGGGTCTTGCCGCCCGCGCAGTTGTTGTGCGTGCCGGCCAGGCTGACGTATTCGCGGATCCGTACGCCGTGCGCGTCCACGTCGATGTTGGTGGTGCCACCGCCCGCGCCCGGATCATAGGTGAGGCCAGGCAACGCGGGCACCCGGTACGGCTCGCTGCCGCCGATCTCGTGGTTGTTGACCAGCGTGGCGCCGCCCTTGCCACGGCCGAGCTCTGCGTCCGCTTCGTCGCCGTCAACCCCGATGCCCTTGCCACGGGTGAAGCTCGCCGTCCCGTCCGCGTCGCTCGGCGTCGGCTCGCCGCTCTCCAGCAGCGTCACCCCCGCCTCCGCGACGATCCGGTACGAGAACCCGGCGGGCAGGGCCAGCACCCCGGCCGGATCGGCGACCAGCGGGCCGTAGCCGAGCGGGGGCCGCGTGGCCGCGAACGCGGCGGGCCCGGCGATCGCCTCGATGCTGCCGGCGAACACTATGCCGAGGCCACCGGCGGCGCTGCGGCCGAGGAAGGAACGACGAGAGACAGGTGCGGACATGGGACATCGCCTCCAACGTTGACGTCTGCAGGAGCCGACCCAATTGCGTCGCGGGAACGGGCGGCACCCCGCACTCCGTCCTTATGGTGAACGTTCGAGGAAGAACCGGCACCCGGATCGATCATCTTGATCGCCCGAAAGTGAATGATTCGTACGCACTGTGTTTGGAACCACGTCATGTGACACTCCTAGCGTGCCGGTCATGAAACGCATCTCCCTCGCGGTGGGCGCGGCCCTGCTGGCCGTGAGCCTCGCCCCCACGACCGGTCCCGCGTCCTACGCCGCCGCACAGGACGGCGCGCGGGACAACACGGGCCGCGCCACGCTGACCGGGTTCGCCGCGCTCCCGGCGCAGACCTTCGTACCCGGCAGCGAGCCCTCCGGCTCCCAGATCGGCACCACCCCGATCAACGGCGTCACGCCGCCCTTCGCCGGCCAGCCGGTCCAGGGGTTCAGCGGCATCGTCCGGCGCGGCGACGGCAGCTTCGACGTGCTGTCCGACAACGGGTACGGCGGCAAGAACAACAGCGCCGACTTCCTGCTGCGCGTGCACCGGGTCAGGCCGGACTTCAAAGCGGGCACCGTACGGGTGCTGGGCGGGTTCAACCTGTCAGACCCGCGCGGCCGGGTCTCGTGGCCGCTGACCAGGGCGGACCGGGTGCTCACCGGCGCCGACTTCGACGTGGAGTCGATCGTCCGGGCGGCGGACGGCACGTACTGGATCGGCGACGAGTTCGGCCCGTTCCTGCTGCACTTCTCGGCCACCGGCACGCTGCTGGAGGCGCCGATCGAGCTGCCCGGCGTCAAGGCGCCCGAGAACCCGACCCTCAACGGCGCGACGCCGAACCTGGCCGGCAGCAAGGGCTTCGAGGGCATGGCCCGTTCCGCCGACGGCCGGTGGCTCTACCCGCTGCTGGAGGGCACGGTCAGCGGAGACCCGGCGGGCACGCTGCGGCTGAACGAGTTCGACGTCCGGAAGCGGGCGTACACCGGCAAGCGCTGGACGTACAAGCTGGACAGCCCGACCAACGCGATCGGCGACGCCATCGCGGTGGACGAGCACCGCTTCCTCATCATCGAGCGGGACAACGAGCAGGGCGACGCGGCCAAGCTCAAGCGCGTCTACCTGGCCGACACCCGCGACCGTGACCACGACGGCGCGCTGGACAAGACGCTCGCCGCCGACCTCCTGGACCTGGCCAACCCGAAGGGCCTGGGCGGGTTCGGCGAGACCTTCCGCTTCCCGTTCCAGACCATCGAGGATGTCGTGATCCTCGATGACCGCACGCTCGGCATCCTCAACGACAACAACTTCCCGTTCTCGTCCGGACGGACGGCCGGGCAGCCGGACAACGACGAGTTCATCACTGTCCGCCTGCCGTTCCGCCTGCACGCCCGCTGACGAAGAGGGGCGGGCCGAACCGCCCGCCCCACCGTCGTCAGGGGGCTCTCAGGTGAAGTCGAGGGGCCCGTCGTTGAAGAGCTTGAACGGTCCACCCATGATCGCCTGCTTCCACCCATCGTCGTGTTCGCGCAGGTGGCGCTGGTAACTGGAGCCGTATCCGCCGTCGAGGTAGGTCTCGCGGGCCGCCTGCTCGTGGCCCAGCTGACTCCCCATCCGGTACGCCTCCTGGTCGGCCGCCTGCTCCTCCTTGTCCCGGGCGGCGCTGTACTCGGCGAAGTTCGTGCCGACCGGACTGTTGCCCCACCGGTCCTTGGCCATGTGAACCTGGCGCACGAACTCCCCGGCGAGCGCCTCGGAGCTGGCCGTTTCGGCTCCGCCGATGCGGATGACGTTGAGCTGCCGGTTGTAGTCGGACCACTGGATGTTCTGGCCGCTCTGGTACAGCGTGGTGATGCCGTGCTCCCTGGCGTAGGCCAGCGCCTCCCGCCCGGCGGGGGTCTCATTCAGGACCCGCTCGGTGTCCTCCTGCGCCTGCGAGTTGTTGTCCCACGGCTTGAGCGTCATCGTGTTGACTCCGGCCAGGGCCGTCTGCGCACCCGGAATGATCATGAGACGAGCCAGCATGTGTCTCGCCAGCTGGAGAGACGTGACCGCGCCCCTGGCGATGTTGCGCTCCACCTGGCCGAGAGCCAGGGCGAGGGCCTTGCGCGTCTCCATGATCCGCCGCCTGCCGAACAGCGCCCCCAGCACCGGACCGAGCTGGAAGCCGCGGATGAGCGAGATCAGGAGCACCAGGAGAGTGATGACGAGCAGGTATTTCCACGCGGTCTTGAACACCACGAGGGCGGTGGTCCCGGCGCCGACCAGCGCGGTGGCCACCGAACCGTCGTCCATCCGCCTCGACTCGAGGCTGTACTCGTTCTCGAAGACGTTGATGTCGCCGCTGTAGTTGCCGGCCGCCCGCACGTGCGCGGCGGCGGGATCCGCCTGCGCCTTGCCGTCCTTGGCGGCGGAGGCGAGATCCAGCCAGGAGCCGGCCCCCTGGAGGCGCGACATGTCATCGGATTTCGGCCAGGGAGCGTCGGCCGCGACGAAACCGTGCACCGCACGCAGGGCGGGCGGCAACTCCCAGGTCACAGCGCCTCGATCGGCGGAGTCGTCCGGCCCGCGGCCGCCGTGCCGGCCTGCTCGGCCTGGGTGAGGTTCGCCTCCGACAGGGCGTGCTTGGACGCGATGCCACGCAGGCGCTCGGCGGTGCCGCCGAACGCGCCGCGCACCAGGTCGACCAGCCCCGAGAACTCGGCGTCGAACTGGGCGCCGGGCCGGTCGGGGCCGTCGGTGGCCGCCGCTCGCCCGGCGCCGTGGAGCGAGCCCCACATGGACTGCTCCAACTGGTCGGCGGTGTCCGCGAACCGGCTCGCCGAGACGAGCCGGCTGCCGAAGACGACCCGCAGCTCGCCGTTCCTGTCTTCCACTCGTGTCACCATCGCTCCGCTAGTTACTCGTGTCACCCGCTCCGCCAGGGATCCGGTCGTACGCGTGCGCTCATCAGGTCGGCCGCATCAGCCGGTCCAGCCTCATGGTCAGCTCGTTGGCGACGCTGAGGATCTCGTTCATGTTGCCGTGGGCGTCGGCCTTGATGTCCTGAAGCAGGGCGTTCAGCTCGGGCGTCTCCTGCTTCAGGGCGTCGGGGATGGCCGCCGCCGCGCGTTCCTGGGCGGCGGCTCGCCCCTGGCTGAACGCCACCCTGATCGCGGCGGCCAGCTCGTACGATGACAGCCGCATCGCCCTCGGGTCGATCACGAGCCCGACCAGGTCGCTGGTGCCGTCGACCTCCGCCTTGACGAGGCCGTTCGCCGCCACGCCGGTCTCCCGCAGGGCGGCGAACCGGTCAAGGAAGTCCGAGGACTCGTCGTTCATCTGGGGGGTCTCCAAGCAGCGCGGTGTGGTCAGCGCCTCTGGTGGCGCAGCCAAGATCCTAGGAGGCGGCCTCGGTGCTCTCGGTCAATGATCATCACTGTTCATCGACGGTTAACCACGCGTTCTGGCCGGTCGGAGGTGGACCGTTTTCTTCCTCCCCCCTCCGTGCTGGCTGGGGTTCCTAGCGGGGGATACCCCCTTCGGGGAGCGGAAGACCCGGCGTGGACCTCGCCCTGATGGAGCTAGCCGAGGGCGTGGTCGAGGTTGAAGGCGGCGCTGATGAGGGCCAGGTGGGTGATCGCCTGCGGGAAGTTGCCGAGTTGCTCGCCGGTGTGGCCGATCTCTTCCGCGTACAGCCCCAGGTGGTTGGCGTAGGTGAGCATCTTCTCGAAGGCCAGGCGGGCTTCGTCGACGCGGCCGGCGCGGGCCAGGGCCTCGACGTACCAGAACGAGCAGATCGAGAACGTGCCTTCCGGCCCCTCCAGACCGTCCGGGCTGGCTTCGGGGTCGTAGCGGTAGACCAGCGAGTCGGAGACCAGCCCGCTGCCGAGGGCGTCGAGGGTGGACAGCCACTTGGGATCGGTGGGGGAGACGAACTTGGCCAGCGGCATCATCAGGATGGACGCGTCCAGGACGTCGTCGTCGAAGTGCTGGACGAACGCCTGCAGCGAGGTCGACCAGCCATGCTTCATGATCTGGTGGTAGATCGTGTCGCGGGCCCGCCGCCAGCGCGGTATGTCGGCGGGGAGCCCTCGATGGGCGGCCATGCGCATGGCGCGTTCGATGGCCACCCAGCACATCAGCCGTGAGTAGACGAAGTCCTTGCGCCCGCCGCGGGTCTCCCAGATGCCTTCGTCGGGTTGGTCCCAGTTCTCGCAGACCCAGTCTATTAGCGTGCAGACCTGCTCCCAGCGGTCGCTGGAGATGGGGTTGCCCCATTTGTTGTAGAGGTAAATGGAGTCGAGGAGCGCTCCATAGATGTCCAGCTGGAGTTGGTTGACGGCGGCGTTGCCCACGCGTACCGGCGCGGATCCCCGGTAGCCCTCCAGGTGGTTCAGCTCGGATTCGGGCAGTTCGCTGCGTCCGTCGATGCCGTACATGATCTGCAGCGGGCCGGTACTGCCGGCACCGGTGAGCGGGACGTGCGTGGACAGGAAGCCCATGAAGGCTTCGGCCTCCTCGGTGAAGCCGAGCCTGAGCAGTGCGTACACGCAGAACGCGGCGTCGCGTACCCATACGTAGCGGTAGTCCCAGTTACGTCCGCCCTTGACCTGCTCGGGCAGGCTGGTCGTGGGCGCGGCGACGATCCCGCCGGTCGGCGCGTAAGTGAGCAGCTTCAGCGTGAGGGCCGAACGGTGGACGACCTCACGCCACCTGCCCCGATAACGGGAGGCGGACAGCCACTTCCGCCAATACCGCACCGTGGCGGCGAACTGCTCCTCCGCCTCCGCGATCGGGCAGGGTCGTGGGGTGATCCCGTCGCCGATCCGGTCGAGGGCGAACACCGCGTGCTCGCCCTCCTTGAGCTCGAAGCTCGCCCAGGCGTCCCGTCCGTCGGTTTCGATGGGCACGCTGGCGGACAGCGCGAGGGACAGGGACTCCGACTCGAACGTCGTCCGGGACCCGTGCTGGTGGACCGTGTGGGGTTGCCTGGCGTAGTCGAACCGGGGGGCCACCCGGGCGCGGAACGGGAGGGCTCCACGGACGCAGGCCACCCGGCGGATCACCCGGTGCCGGTCCACATCGTCGGAGTCATCCTCGACCGGCATGAAGTCCTGGATCTCGCCCACCCCGTCGACGGCGAAGAAGCGGGTGATCAGGACATTGGTGTCGGGGAAGTAGAACTGCTTGGTCTTCGCCAGAGTGTCGGCGTACAGCTCGAACGACCCGCCCTTGTCGGCGTCCAGGATCGAGGCGAACACGCTCGGGGCGTCGAAGCTGGGGCAGCAGTACCAGTCGATCGTGCCGTTGGTGCCCACGAGCGCGACCGTGCGCAGGTCGCCGATCAACCCGTGCTCTCCGATCGGCAGGTACCGCGAGTCCTCCGGGTAGCCGCCTGGTCCAGCCGTCATATCTGTTCCCTGCCACGATTCCGGGAAAATATGCAGGTCAGAGCAGCTCGACGCGCGGTCAGGCCGCCGACGGTGGTGGGGGCATGCCGTACGAAGCGCTCATGGTCAGGACCCGCTTCTCCAGATAGAGACACATCATCTCTGTCACGGTGTCTCTGTTCTGCGGCGTGAGGTGGAATGTCTCCACCGCTTCATGTTCCTTCAGGACATCGACCCACGGCTCTGCGGGGGACATCACCGTGCCCAGGATGAGGCACGGGCTTTCGAGCATATCGAGTACGACCTGCCGAAACGCCGCCGAGTACAGTTGCATGGGGCCGATCTCGTCCACCAGCACGATTCCCCCTGGATTGTTCGACAGGGAGGCACGCAGGGCGGGCACGGCGACACCGTCCAGGAATTCGAGGTCCACGCCATACTTGAGCCGTCCATGGCTGAGCAGTCGCCCCACGCGCATATCACTGTCCGAATCAATGGACGCGAGCCGGCCTGACCGGCCGTCCAGCATCTCGATCTCGAAGCCCACGCGCTTACCGTCTATTCGCCGCTCGGTGGCGAAGAATCCGACGACGCTCTTGGGGGCCAGTCTGGTCACGACGTTTCTCAGGGCCGTCGTCTTGCCGACCTTTTTGACGCCAGTAAAGAGCAGTGCCCTACCCATGATCGCTCCCCGGAATGAGTAGCCGCGGCAAACCGGCGCCCTTGAGGTCGCCCCAGAGAACCGGGTTCTGGCGGCCATTGCTATAGTCACGCACTTGATGGAAAACCAGGTCGTACAGACTGGCCAGACCGATGACGTTCGTCGCCCCCGGACTGCGTAGCTGTTCGAGCAGGTAGTAGGAGAACACGCCATGTCCGAGGGTGCCGTCTTCCCGCGCGACTTCGTCGTCGGCACAGGCCGACAGGAAGATCGTGCCTGAGCCGAGCGGCAGGTTTTCCAGCCGGATCCGCGGTCTGTGCGTTCGGCGCTGCTCCGCCAGCAGCGGCCCGGTTATCCCACGCCCATCGGAGTAGCCGGAAAAACAGGCATCGAGGATGAAGACCACGAGGCGCGCATTGAGCCGGCTGGCCAACCGGGCCAGATCTGTATGCACCTCGATGGCGCTCGAAAGCAACGCATGCCGCTGGGTGTCATGGCAGACCAAGAAGCGTGACACTTTATCGACCCCGGGATGAATTTCGGGGGAGCCATGCCCGGCGAAGAAGATCAGCACCGCGTCACGGCGGTCGACGATCTGTGCCAGTCGTACCCCGATAAGGTCGATGATGCCCGATCGGGTTGCCTGACCGTCCACGAGTGGATGCACCTGCACGCTGGACGCGTATAACGCCTGCCCGAACAATTCGGCAAAGGCGAGCGCATCCGCTCGTGCGTATGACAGGTCGGGGATCGTTATATCGGCATACTTGTTCACGCCGATGAGCACCGCATGAAGCCGGGTCATTCGTGACCCCCTGCCGAGCGGTGTTCGAGGTAGTCACGCAGAGCCTCTGCTGCCAGCAAGTCGCCGTAGCCCAGGAGCGCAGCCCCATCGGGGACGGGATATGAGTAAGCAGCGTGGAGCTTGGAGCGGGAGACCGCCAGCTGGTGATACTTCGAGCCGTCACGGAGGCGAACGACAGCCAAGGACGTCACTTTCAGCAGCGCGTCGGCCGTGTCGGACAGCATCGTCACTGACTGATTCTCGCCCTGATGCCCCAGCCCCAGCATGCGTCGCGCGGTGTTGGCTTCGGTGACCACTCCGTCCAGGCCGCCCAGAATCTCCGCGACCTCGGTCAGCGCGTCGAAGAGCCGATAGAAGTCGTGCGGCACCACATCGAGCACCACGAGGGCGCCACTTCGCCTGGCCTCGGCGACAGCCCCGACGACCGCCGCGAACCGTGGTACGGAGCGGGACCGAAGACAAAGCCCCGAGATCCAGATGAGATCCCATGGCCCGGATTCGCCGGCGCGCACGAAGTCGCTCGACAAGGCGTCATTGGCACTTACCGAGGACGTGAACATGTGGCGCGCACCGGACGCGTCGTAGGCGACGAGGGTACGAGCCGTGGGAGCCGTGGTACTGCGCTGGACCCGGCACTCGAACGGCGCCGCGGCCAGCGCATCGCCGATGATCTCGCCGGCGGCATCCTCGCCTACTGAGCCGACGACCGTAGGTGAGAGCCCGAACTGTACGGCCCGTCTGGCGAATTGGTAAGCCGTGCCACCTACCTGGTCGGCTATGGGGCCACGCGCCAACAGTTCGCCAGAGGCGGCGACGCGGGACCAGGTTTTCGGCAGCCAGGTCTCCACGACGGTATCCAGACACAGGTCGCCCATGACGAGCACCCGAGGCGGGTCGTTCACCGCTCTGTTCCCGTGGGCATGTCGAGGATGTGGCCGTGATTGAGCTTGTCCCGGTAGTAATCACGTAGCTGTGGATGGCGTGCCAGGTCGACCGCCACCGGCAGCAGATTCGCTACTTTTATCCCGTCTCCAGCAATGGCACCGGCTTTGGCCGGACTATTGGTCAGCAGGCGAATGGACGTCACCCGCAGGTCGTACAGAATGGCGGTCGCCTGCTCGTAGTGCCGCTGATCGTCGCCGTAGCCCAACCTCCGGTACGCCTCGGTTTGCGGGATGCCCTCCTCGGCGGACAGTTGAGTGGCCAGCATCAGCGCGAAATGCCCATTGGCTCGTCCCTCCTGATCGAGCCAGATCACGACCCCCTTCCCGTGCTCCTGGATCGTCGCCTGCGAGGTGGCCATCTGCTCGCGGCAGTCGCATTCGATGCTGTTGAACACGTGGGCGGAAATGCAGGCCGAGTGGACCCGGCACGGCACTTCCTCCTGGCCGCTCACCTCGCCGTGGACCAGGGCGACGCTCTCCGCGACCCCGTCGTAGTAGAGAATCTCCCGCCAGCTGCCGAATTTGGTCGCCAGCGGGCGCTCAGCGAGTCTGACGATCGCTCTTGGCATGCCGCTACTCCAGATTGTCGGGCAGTTGTAGACCGGCCTGTTTCCGCAATATCAAACTCAGGGCCATGACATGGCTGCAGGTGGCGTGCACTGCGAAGAAGTCGCACGTGCATGACCAGGAGCCGGCCTCGAAGCTGATATGCCGCTCATCGTGTTCGGATCGCATGGTGACCTGTAGCGAGTCAAGGCAGAACCTGTCCTGCTCCCGGGCGTAACGCTCCGCCTTCTGCCACTTGGCGGCGACCGCCGCTGTCATATCAGGCATTGTTTTCCGTTTCTTCATGGGTTTCCAGCCAATTTTGGATCTCCGTGGTAAGTCCGATCCGCAGGACACGGCTCTCCGTCAGAGCGCCCCGCGCTTTGTGTCGGGCGCTTTCACGAGCGCTGTTGGCCCAGTCGAGGAGCGCTTGGCCGAACTGAGCGTGTACCAGCCACACCTGATCACCGAGTGTCTCGGAGATCTGCCGGCTCTCGGTGAACAGCCTTTCCGCGTCGGCCGTCCGGCCGGTCTCGAGAGCGAGTTTGGCCATTTGGAACAGCGTCGCCTGCTCCATCACCGGATCTCCGGCCAACTGCTCCAAGTGCAGCGCCTCCTCGTACAGAGTCCGGGCGGAGTCGGTCCGGTGCGCGGCGTGTTCTATTCGCGCCCGCTCATGGATGGTTTTGGCCAGGGCTCCGTCATGACCGGCGCGGAGTCGGTTCTCGTATACGCGGGTGAACAGCTCCCGCGCCTCATCCAGCCGGTCTTTGCGATAAAAGATCTTGGCGATTTGGTGATCGATGTCAGAGATCGCCTCTTCGTCGTCGGCCAGCCGGCGCGCATCCCGATAGACGGTCTCCGCCTGATCGAAATCGCCCATCCGATAATGCACTTGGCCTACCCCGCGAAGTGCCTGCAGCCTGAGACCGCGGGCGTCCGCCTCCTTCGCCAGCAACGCGGCCTGCGTGTACGCGTTTTCCGCGTTCGTGAAAGCGGCAAGCCGATATTCCACCAGCCCACGGACGATGAGGAAGGCCGCCTGACGCATGTGATCACCGAACCGGGACGCGGACCGGATGGCGGCGTCAAGCAGGTCGAGAGCCAAGGGCCAAGGCCCTCTGCGGATCAACGGGAGGTCCCGGTGGCCCACCACCGTTTCGCAGTAGCTCAGGATGTCTTGCCAGAGCCCCAGATCTTCGGCGACGCGCAGCGCTCTGCGGATGTTGCCCGACTCGTCGGCGGGATAGTTGCCCTCGTTCGCCAATTCCAGCTGTTGGGCGAGTTGCGATCTTATGAGGTCACTCATCTTCTCTTGGGAAAGCCCCGCGTGCCGGCGTCGCAGATGGGCGACGAGGAGCGAATGCATGACGCAGCGCGTGCCGCCGCCCGGCTGGTCGTGGCGGTCGATCAACGCGGCGCCATGAAGCTCGTTGAGCGCCGCGTCGAGCCGGGATCTCGTGGTGGGGGTGAGCTCACGGCCGCCCATCGCCACATGCCGCCATGCTGATTCTTCGGCTCCGTCCTCGAAGACGGCCCAAGCGTCGAGGAGGTCGCGCACCGCGGGAGTGCGCTCCTCCAGAAGAGTGATCACCCTGCCGAGCATCTCGCTGTTGACCGCGAGCGGCCCGCCGCCGCTCAGCCTCAGGAGATCGCCCCGCATCTCCGTCCAGCGTTGTCCGAGCTGCAGGAGAGACGCTGTGTACTCGATGGTCTTCGGATGCCCGAAACACAGCCGAGAGGCTTCGGCAACGTGCTCATCCGCGCCCACCAGCCTCCTCGCCCTCTCGGTTCCGCCCAGACAGGCGACCATGAGTTCGCGGGACGCGTCCTGCGGCAATCCGGTCACGGTGATCCAATTCGCACCGATGATGCTCTGCAGCTCGGCGCGATAGGAGTAGGAAATGAGCACGGCACGTCCGCCGAGGCTGGTGTCCCATGAGCTCAGCAGCGCTATGACCTCGGCGAGGACGGATTCGGGCGCCTCATCGATGTCATCGAAGATGAGGAGGAAGCGGCCGCGCGAGAGTCGCATGGCGACTTCTTCGGGCCGCATGGTGCCTTCCCCTTTCGGCCAGCCCAACACCTCGGCGAGATCGGATGCCGCGAAGCTGCCCCGTAGCGAGAAGTAACCGATGCCGCCACGAAATCGCCAGCCATAGCGATTGGCCATTGTCTGTACTATGGTCGTCTTTCCGTTTCCGGTGATTCCGACAAGGCCGATGTAAGGGCTTCCTCTGTCTTCGTCGAAGAGCCGGTGATAGAGGGCGAGCAGTTCGTCGGCTCGATCGACGACCGCGCGGTGCTGCGTCGGCACGTTCGCCGGCGGATTGCAGGCGAAATAGGTGGGACGTCCGCTGGTCGGCATGGCGTCGAAAGCGGGAGCGCTTTCCCGTGGCCCGCGGACTCGAATGGGATCCGCCGTATTTCTCAGCGGAATGCGGCGAAGCACGGCTTGCGAGGCGCTGTTGACCACCTGGCTGAGCGGAGTCCTGGTGAAAAGGAGTCCGTAGATTTCCTCGATGGCGCGCAGGGCGTCACGCCTGCTGATGCTGCCGGCCACGGAGATGGTGGTCAGGTTGCGATTGGCCAGCGCGAGCCGGTCGGCGAGGCTCTCGGTCGAGCAGCCGTTCAGGACGAGCAGACACTGCTGACGGTTGGGAAACGCGTCGGCGAACTCGTCTTCGCCCACCAAGATCGCCGTGCCGTCATCGTCTTCGAACTCGATTCCGCCGCCACTATGAGCGGCCACGTGAACAATGTCGAACTTATCGCTGGCCAGCGCGCGCCTAAGGCGGCCGATGGTCGGCGGCATTAGGCGGAGGATGTCCACTTCCGCCCCCGCTTCCTCCACGGCGGCAGTGACGTGCGCAAGCTCGGTTTCCGGGTGAAGCCGCCCAGGGTCGTTGATAGGCGACGGCGTGACCAGGAGCAGTCGTATCGGTGCAGTGCTCGCCGCCAGGGCCTCGATCAATGTTACGGGCGTCGTCACGCTCGCCTCCCGGCATGAGGGGAAGCCCTAAATTATGCAGCTGCTCGCTTAGTCTAGACGGAAACTTCGATCAGAACACCGGCAATCTTTTGATGGACACCGTGCTCCGTTGAACGCGAAGGATGTGTGCTTCATCGCGCTGTGCCCGCTTTGTGCACATCGCGGATCGGCGCGTTTTTGTTGATCAAAAGCAGCCATGTGTCGCTCTTAAATGTATTTATGGTTGGTCATGCTGACCGGTCTCGCGTCGAGGGACCCGTAGGCGGCGCCGGTCCTGCCGACGTCGGCCCGCTTCTGAGCTTGTGCTTTCTTTGTGCTCCCGCCTGCCAGGATGACCTTCGACCGCTTGGTCCAAGCAGTTCATCCTTCGTGGAACAGCCGAGAGACAGTCGAGGGTAACGAGCATGATTTCGCAGGTCAGGTTGGGAAGAGGAGTCGCCTTATCGGTCGGCGTCCTGCTCCTGGCCATGTCGGGTGCCACCGCCGCCAGGGCCATGACCCCCGCCACCGCCGGGGCCGTGACCGGGACGACCGCAGCCAGGGCCGTGACCGGCGCTGCCACTGCGACCGGCACGTCCGCGGCCACCGGACCCCTGCCGTTCGATCTGCCGGCGAAGGCCAGGCTGCGGGCCTCCGCCAAGAAGGTGTTCGCGCACTACTTCACGCCGTACCCCGTCTCCTTGGACAACAAGGAGAGCAGCGTCGACTACTACACCAAGAACTACCTCAACCCGGCCGGCGAGAGCGGCAAGCACGCGGCCTACGGCGGGCTGCTGCGCGACCGCCCGCGGCCGCGCGCCGTGCGCTCCGGCGACTACCAGCTCCAGGACATGGAGAGCGAGGTCAAGACAGCCGCCGCGGCGGGCATCGACGGCTTCACCGTCGACATGCTCTCGCTGTCCAGCGCCAACTGGACCCGGCTCAAGCTGCTCGTGAAGGCGGCCGAGACGGTCGACACCGGCTTCACCATCGTCCCGATGCCCGACATGACGTCGTTGTCGGCCGACGCCGCGACGCTCGCCGCCTCCCTCGCCGAACTGGCCGCGTCGAAGTCGATCTATCGCCTGGCGGACGGCCGCGTCGTCGTGTCGCCGTTCAAGGCCGAGGCCAAGACCGCGGCCTGGTGGGCGGATCTCATCGACATCATGAACACCAAGTACGGCATCAAGGTCGCCCTCGTACCGACGTTCCTGAACTTCTCCGCCAATGCCGCGGCCTTCGCCCCCATCAGCTACGGCTTCTCCAACTGGGGCAACCGCAGCCCGGCCGGGCAGTCGGGCATCGCGAGCAACATCAAGAAGGCGCACGACCTCGGCAAGATCTGGATGCAGCCGGTCTCCGTCCAGGACGAGCGCCCGAACCAGAGCATCTACGATGAGGCCCTGAACACCCAGAACCTCCGGACCACGTGGGAGGGCTCCATCAGCAACGGCGCGGACTGGGTCCAGCTCACCACCTGGAACGACTTCTCCGAAGGCACCCAGTTCACCCCGTCCCCGCACAACGACTCGTCCTATCTGGACATCTCGTCGTACTACCTGACCTGGCTGAAGACCGGTGCGGCCCCCGCGATCGTCAGGGACACGGTGTACCTGACACACCGCACCCAGCTCGCCGCCGCCAAGCCCACGGGCGGCCAGACGAAGCTGATGGCGCCCCGCTCAGGCACCAGCACGCCCAGGGACAGCGTCGAGATCCTGTCGTTCCTCACCGGCGCCGCGACCGTGAACGCCACCATCGGCGGCACGGCCAAGACCTACCAGGGCAAGGCGGGTGTGCAGGCCCAGCTCTATCCGCTGGCCAACGGCACCAACAAGGTCTCCGTGGTCCGTTCCGGGGCGACGACGGCCACCGTCACCTCCCCCTGGACCGTGGTGGCCGCCCCCGTGGTGCAGGACCTGCAGTACCACGCGGTCAGCAGCGGCCGCTGATCGCGAAAGGGCCACCCGAGGGGGTTCTCGGGTGGCCCTTTCGCGCGTTCCTCCTTCCGGCTGTCAGCGGTTCCTTCCGGTTGTCAGCACCTCCTGCCGCTGTTGATGCATCGGACGACGTTGTTCATGAGCTGCTTCGACATCACCGCGATGGCACCCGCGTGGTCGGTGTTCGGGCTGTTCCCTTCGCTGGGGGCGCTGTCCACCATGAAGGGGACGTTCGTACCGTCGGGCTGGGTGTTGGGTACGTCGTCGTAGACGAGCGTGACGCGCAACTGCGGCACCGCCTGGGTGTCGGCCGGGCAGGCTCCGTTCTCGTCGGGGAAGACGACGTGGGTACGGTGGTCCGCGCTGTCGAGGTTCTGGCCGTCCCAGCAGCTGGGCATGTCGAAGACACGCATGAGGTTGCTGCCGGACGGGCAGATCGGATACTTGTCGGTCAGCCTGTTGGCGAAGCCGGTGCAGCTCCACGTGGGCCTGGCATTGGCCGCGTCACTAGGCGCGTCACTAGGCGCGTCACTGGGTGCGTCAGTGGCGGTGTCACTGGCCTTGGCACTGGCGGTGTCAGTGGCCTTGGCACTGGCCGTGTCAGTGGGCGGGTCGCTCGGCATGTCACTGGCCGTGTCGCTGGGCAGGTCGGTAGGCACATCAGTGGGCAGGTCGGTGGGCAGGTCAGTGGGCACGTCACTGGCAGTGTCGCTGGGCGCGTCACTGGCCGTGTCACTGGGCCTGCCGCCGCTCACCGCCTGCGCGTCGCCGGTGATCAGCCTGAGGAACTGAGGCGCGGCCGTGACCTTCGACATGGCGTTGCCACGGAACTGCAACTGCACCAGAGACGGCCGCACGGCGTTGCCGTCCGCTCCGCCTACCCGCAGGACCGGCCAGAAGTACGTCGACCTGTCGGCGCGGATGCGGCAGGTGGTGTCCGAAGCGGCCAGGCTCTCGTTCGTGGAGAAGGCGTCCGTGGACACATTGCCCACGTAGTCGTTCTGCTGCTGGCCACCCTTGGCCACACCTGGAGCGGTGATGACGTTGTCGCTGTTGGCGTGACCCTCCTGGGGCGTGCCACACCTGGAGACGAAGGTGCCGCTGGAAGCGGTCCTCTGCAGCTGCTGCACGGGGTCGACCGACTGGATGTCGACGAAGTCGTCGGCCGTCGGCCCGGACGCCGCCTTCGCGCTCGCGCTCGCGCTCGGCTTCGAGGTCGCTGCGCCGCCGTTGCCGAGCGTGCACTTGGCCAGGCCGTCCAGCCCGGTGGGGCGGTCGGCAACTCGTCCGATGGCTGTGGCGATGCGGTTGATGGTGGCTGTTCGTTTGTCGGCCAGGGGGCCGAGGATGGCGTTCTGTACGAAGTTGGGGCCGCCTTCCCCTGCTGAGGTGATGAGTCGGTTGTTGGCTTCGTTGATCTGTGTTTGCAGGAGTTTGAGGTTGCGGTCCACTTCGGCTTGGGCCTGGGCGGGAATGTCGGGAAGTTTGCCCGCTACGTCCGGGCAGGTGATCTTGTTCCCGCCGGTGGCGGGGGGTGTGGTCGCATTGTCGGACGGCGGTGTGGTCGCGTCGTCGGACGGCGGCGACGTGGGGGGCTCTGAGGCGTCAGGGTCCTGGGTGGCGGGGGCGGTCGCGCCGCCGCCGTTGCCGAGTTTGCAGGTGGCCAGGCCGTCCAGTCCGGTGGGGCGGTCGGCGACTCGTCCGATGGCTGTGGCGATGCGGTTGATGGTGGCTGTTCGTTTGTCGGCCAGGGGGCCGAGGATGGCGTTCTGTACGAAGTTGGGGCCGCCTTCCCCTGCTGAGGTGATGAGTCGGTTGTTGGCTTCGTTGATCTGGGTTTGCAGGAGTTTGAGGTTGCGGTCCACTTCGGCTTGGGCCTGGGCGGGAATGTCCGGCAGTTTGTCGGCGACGTTCGGGCAGGTGATCGTGTCCGCGCTGGCGGACAGGTTCACCATGTTCCGCGACTGCCCGGATAACGGGCCACCCGCCAGAACGAGGGCGACACCTCCGACTAGGGAAACGACTCCCAGCCATGGCCTGAATGGCTTGCTCCCCGAGGCATTCGCCATACGGGAACTCCTCCCGGATTGATGACGTGGGCGGGAAAGCCCGCTTTTCATCAGATACGGGGGCATCGGCGGCATGGTTCACCCGGATGGAGAAGTCGCAGGTCAAAGCGGCGATTCGGGCTTGATGGCGAAGGCTGTGCCGTCGTCGGCGTTCACGTACAGGAGCGCGGCAGTTGGGGTCATAGGTGGCGTGAGCGGCACGAGAGTCGCGGCAAGAAAATGGCGATGACGATCCACCTCGTCACGTCGTCATGGGAAACGCGGCGGCAAATTCGCATTCTCCTTCGAGCTGACGCGGTGACGCGTTCTGCCTGGGTATGTGCCCTTTAAATCGTTCAGCGGGATATCTCTTCAGGGCAGTCGCTGAACAGCGCTCTGGCGCTATCCCACGCGTTATCGGTGGATCCCTCGCCGGTCCGGACCATGCGAATTCCGGCCGATGACAGCTTTATTTCTACGTAGGGGGTCCGGGCGGCGCCGGGCGCGGTCGGTGTCGCGATGGCTCTATGCACCTAACCAAGCGCTTGCTACGCTCCGCTCATGCTGTCCACGATCGTCTGGGGCACCGGCAATGTCGGCCGTGCGGCCATCCGTGCCGTCGAGGCTCATCCGGCACTGACACTCGCGGCCGTACTCGTCCACGATCCCGGCAAGGTCGGCCGCGACGCGGGCGCGCTCGCCCGGCTCGACCATGATCTGGGGGTCGCGGCGACCGACGACGTCGACGCGGTGCTGGCCGCCGGTCCCCGCGCCGTCGTCTACGCGGCGTCCGGCGACATCCGCCCCGACGAGGCGCTGGCCGACATCATCAGGGCGATCCGGGCCGGTGCCGTGGTCGTCACCCCCTCGTTGTACGCGCTCTATGACCAGCGCAACGCCCCGCCGGAGCTGCGGGAGCCGGTGCTGGCGGCCATCGCGGACGGCGGCGGCTCGCTGTTCGTCTCCGGCATCGACCCGGGCTGGGGCAACGACGTGCTGCCCCTGTTGATCAGCGGACTCGGCGGCACCGTGGACGTGATCCGCTGCCAAGAGATCTTCGACTACTCCACCTACGACCAGCCCGACTCGGTCCGGTACCTGGTCGGCATGGGCCAGCCGATGGACTACGAGCCGCCGATGATCGCGCCGACGGTCCCGACCATGGTGTGGGGCGGCCAGGTACGGCTGATGGCCAGAGCCCTCGGCGTCGAACTCGACGAGATCCGCGAGAGCCGCGACCGGCGCCCGCTCGACGCCACGGTACGTACGGAGACGATGGGCGAGTTCGACGCCGGCACCCAGGGCGCGGTGCGCTTCGAGGTGCAGGGCATCGTCGAGGGCGAGCCCCGCATCGTCATCGAGCACGTCACCCGCATCCATCCGTCCTGCGCGCCGGACTGGCCGACGCCGCCCGACGGCCACGCGGCGCACCGGGTGATCATCGAGGGCCGCCCGCGCATCGAGGTCACGATCGAGGCCACCGACGAGGGCGGCAACCGGGCAGCGGGCGGGAACGCCACCGCGGTCGGCCGGCTGGTGAGCGCCATCGACTGGCTCGTGGCGGCCGAACCCGGGCTCTACGACGCGCTCGACGTCCCACTGCGCCCCGCGATCGGCAAACTCGGGAGGAAACAGCCATGAACCTCGACATCCCCGAGGGAAAGGACGCGATCGAGTACGTCTGGGGTGAGATGGTGCCCGGCATCGGGACCGCCGCCTCGCACTTCTCCCTGTCGGTGTACGCCCACACGACCCTCGGGCTCCGCGAGTTCGAGGCGGCACGGCTGCGGATCGCGCAGATCAACGGGTGCGCCTTCTGCCTGGACTGGCGTACCGAGCGGGACGGGCAGAAGGTCGAGGAGGAGTTCGCCGACGCGGTGACCCAGTGGCGCACCACCGACGCCTTCGACGACCGCACCCGGCTCGCCGCCGAATACGCCGAACGCTACGCCCTTGACCACCACGGCCTCGACGACGAGTTCTGGACCCGGATGACCGCGCACTACAGCCAGCTCGAGATCGTCGAGCTGAGCATGAGCATCGGGTCCTGGCTGGCCTTCGGGCGGCTCAACCACGTACTGGGCCTCGACACCGTGTGCCGGCTGCCCAGCGGCCGTTCACCCGCTTCCCGGCGGACACGCTAGATCTTCTCCAGGCTTTCTCCAGGCGCGAGCTGCAGCAAGAACCTGTTCTCATCCCACCGAGAGTAAGGACCATCGGATGAGTGACAACACCCCGGGCGAGGCCGGTTCCAGAGGTGTCTCGCGTCGTGGATTCATCGCCGGAAGCGTGGGCGCCCTGGCCCTCGCGGCCCACCCCACCGCGGCCCAGGCCGCGGCTCCGGCGGCGGCCGGTCCGATCGGCAACGGGGCCCATGTCCAGGCCCTGGTGATCGGCACCGGGTATGGCGGCTCCGTGGCGGCACTGCGTCTCGCCCAGGCGGGTGTCGACGTACACATGATCGAGATGGGTATGGCCTGGGACACCCCCGGCTCCGACGGCAAGATCTTCTGCAGCACGCTCGCTCCGGACAACCGCTCCTACTGGTTACGTACCAGGACCAAGGCGCCACTCAACTACTTCCTCGGCTTCCCGATCGACCGGGACATCTCCCGCTACACCGGGGTCCTGGACGCCGAGGACTTCAGCGGCATCACCGTCTACCAGGGTCGCGGCGTCGGCGGCGGCTCGCTGGTCAACGGCGGCATGGCGGTCACCCCCAAGCGGGAGAACTTCGCCGCCATCCTCCCGTCGGTCAACGCCGACGAGATGTACAACACCTACTACCCGCGGGCCAACGCCGGTCTCGGGGTGGGCACCATCCGTTCCGCCTGGTTCGACTCCACCGACTGGTACCAGTTCGCCCGCGTCGGCCGTAAGCACGCCCAGCGGTCCGGCTTCCCGTTCGTCTTCGTACCCGACGTGTACGACTGGAACTACATGGAGCAGGAAGCAGCCGGAACCGCCACCAAGTCCGCCCTGGCCGGCGAAATCCTCTATGGCAACAACTACGGCAAGAAGTCACTCCAGAAGACCTATCTCGCCCAGGCCAAGGCCACCGGCCGGGTCACCATCTCGCCGCTGCACAAGGTCACCTCGGTCGCCCCGGCGGCCGGTGGCGGCTACACGGTCGTCATCCAGCAGATCAACACCACCGGTGACACCACGGCCACCAAGACCGTGACCGCGGACCGGGTGTTCTTCGCCGCCGGCAGCGTCGGCACCAGCAAGCTGCTGGTCAAGCTGAAGGCCACTGGCGCGCTGCCCAACCTCAACAGCGAGGTCGGCAACGGCTGGGGCGACAACGGCAACGTCATGTGCGGCCGCGCCAACCACCTGTGGGACCCGACCGGCGCCTCCCAGTCGACCATCCCCTGCGCCGGCATCGACAACTGGGCGGCCGGTGGCGCGTTCGCCGAGGTCGCGCCGCTGCCCACCGGGATCGAGACCTTCGCCTCGTTCTACCTGTCGATCACCAAGAACCCGAACCGCGCCCGCTTCTCCTGGAACGCCGCGACCGGCCAGGTCGATCTGAACTGGCAGACCGCCTGGAAACAGCCGGCCATCGACATGGCCAAGTCGATCTTCGACAAGATCAACAACAAGGAGGGGACGATCTACCGGACCGACCTCTTCGGCGTCTACAAGGTGTGGGGCGACCACCTCACGTACCACCCGCTCGGGGGCGCGGTCCTGAACAAGGCCACCGACAACTACGGACGACTGGCCGGGTATCCGGGCCTGTACGTCATCGACGGCTCGCTGATCCCCGGCAACACCAGCGTCAACCCGTTCGTCACCATCACGGCGCTCGCGGAACGGAACATCGAGAAGATCATCGCCACTGACCTGTAGCGAGTGAGTGAGCGGGCGGTCGGTCGATCGGTCGCTCTGGAAGGGGCTGCGGTCTGCCCGCCGCGGCCCCTTCCCACGCTGGGCCTCGCGACCTCGACGACGCCGAGTCGTACACGGACCGGATCCTCTGCACGGCCGGCGCCTACCTGGCCGTGACGAGGGACGGGCAGTGCCAGGCCCTGCTGTCCAGGGAGCGGGCCGTCAACAACCTGCTGCGGGCGGTACTACGGACAGACTGACGACGACGCGGCCCGCGCACGGGCCCGGACCGCATGCCGACCCCGCCGCCCCGCCGTCTGGTGATGTACAGGCGACGGCAGGGCTGGGGCGTCAGGTCGCGTTGGTGTTCTGCGCGGCCTGGTAGACGGCCATCGCCTCGTTCCCGAAGAAGGGGCCGAACATGAAGTCCGGGGCGAAGTTGTACTTGAAGCTGTTGACGGAGTTCAGCCAGCCGAGCCCGGTGGACTCGTTGAACCCCTGGAACCACGGGCCGCCGCTCGCCCCGCCGGTCATGTTGCAGCGCAGCCCCTGGTCCCGGGTCATGACGGTGTCGTTGAACGCGCGCCCACTGCAGTAGATGAGCCTGGAGCCGTCGAACGGCGGCGCCGCCGGGTAGCCGAAGGAGAACATCTGCCGCTGCCTCGGCTGGTTGAACGCCACCCCCTGCCCGCCCACGACGTCGGTCAACGTCCGTCCCTGCAGTGGCGCGACCACGACCGCCGCGATGTCGAAGTTGATGTCCTCGTTGGCGTTCCACTGCTGCGTGGTCAGCATCCTGGTGGCCACCCACGTGCCGAACGGCCGCCGCCCGTTGTCGAAGCCCGGGATGAACACCCAGTTGCGGTGGGCCGCACCGTCGATCTTCACGCAGTGCCCGGCGGTCATCACGACGCTCTCGTTGGCGCTGGTCACCGCCGTACCGGAGCAGGAGGCGTTGCCGCCTTCGGCGGTGGTGAAGAAGACGCGTCCGGTCGTACGTACGACGGCGCCGCCGTCCGTCCACCGGAGGCCGGGGCTGTTGGGCACCCGGGCTCCCTGCTGGGCGGTGGCGGCCGAGGCGGTCTGGACGCGCGTCGCGCCGCCGCTGGTCCACGGGCGCTGGGTGATGGTGGCCGAGGCGCCGCGGGTCGCCCACGGGGTTCCCTGGGTCGGCCCGCTCGACCGATTACCACGTCGCGGCGTGGGCGTATCCAGTGGCCGCGCCGCCAGTGTGCGCTGCTGCGTCCAGTACTGCAGGACGTTCCTGCGTTCCGCCGAGGAGTCCGTGGCGGACCACCTGACGGGCCTGGGGTCGAGGCCGGTCCCGCTCGTGGCCTGGGCGGCGCCCGCTGGGACCAGGGCGCCTGCCACGGTGAGCGCGACGGCGGAGAGCAGGGCGACTCTGCGGTGCATACATACCTCCCGAAACCGGAATCTGCCGTCAGGAGGTACGTATGGCAGCCGTCATCTTCCTCAAGTCATGCGCATTCGGGTATGGCAGCATTACGGGGCGATTGTGCGGTGATACTGCGGGTTATTTCGGCCATGCCGCGGAGGAGCCGGGTCAAGGCCTCCTGACGCCGTGCTTCACAATGTGATGCCATGGATCTCGCCGCCCCCGAGGCCGTATGGCAGGCGCCCACCGACGTCGAACGTGACCTGTACGCGGCCAAGACGCGCGGCGACTGGGCGGCGTACTTCGACGTCCTCGCCGGTACAGACCTGTATCACGCGATGTCGCGCGCTCAGGCCGACGCCAAGCCGGGCTGGCTTCACTACAACGCCGCATACTGGGGCCCTCAGCCGGGAAGCCCCCTGAGTCTCGCGTTCGTCACCGAGGGGATGCTTCCGGCGCCCGCGCCCGACCCGGTCTTCTTCGAGGTCGACCTGGGACAGCTGGTCCGGGACTGGCCCCGGGACGACGAGTGGCTGGCCATCAATCCGGGCACCCCGTGTGAGGCGTTCTTCCCCGCGACGGCCGCCCATCGGCAGACGTGGCGCTGGCATGCCGACCGGATCTCCAGCACGCGCCGCAATCAACTGCGCACACTGTGGGTCGGGGGCCCGCTGCACGGCAACGTCGCTCACGGCCTGGCCTGCGGGGCGCTGCTCTGCGTGAACAACGCCTCGCTCTGGAACGCGATGGGCTGGCACGGCACCGGCTACGTCCGTGAGCGGAGGCGCCTGGAGGAGTGGTGGGAGATCACCAGCCGGGAAGGGTGGCAGCATGCCCAGGAGGAGCTGCTCAAGGGCCGGATGAGCAGCTCGGTCTGGGGATTCGTGCTGGGGATACGCGGCACCCTCGCCCGTGACTTCGGTGGCGCGGTCGAGGTGGATCACTGGCGTCAGGTGACGTCACGGGTCATCCGGCGCCGCGCCGCGGAGAACGCGACCACCCCTGACTCCGAGACGGAGGCCGAGGTCGCCGGAGCGCAGCGGCTCATCGGACGGATCATCCGCTACGAGGCGCGATTCCGGGCGGACGGGCTGCTTCCCGAGGGCGGGTTCGTACGCACCGTGGAGGCGTGGGACTACGGGCGGGCGTCGAAGATGGCCCGCTGGGGGCTCGGCGCCCGCTACTGCGACCTGGCGGAGGCCGAAACGGCGGTCCTGCGCGCGGGCGCGGTCAGCCGGATCAGCTACCGCTCCTGGGAAGAGTTCTCCGCCGCCTACATCCTGGGCCGCTGCCTCCACTTCGACGAGGAGGAGTTCGGCGACTGGTACGGGGAAATGCTCAACGCCCACCGAATCCTGACGACCGACCCGAACAGCCCCTGGCTCAACATCCCCTTCAGACGATGAAGGCGACCTGACACCCCCCCCAAAAAAAAGCCGCTGGTCACCGAGCGCCGAGCGGACGGCCGCAGAGCCCGTCCGGTCGGCGCTCGGCGTTTTGACGCCTCCATGACATCACAGCAGGCCAAGCAAGGCACTTGCAATGACGCCATTGTGACGTCATAGTTGCGTCATGGACCTCGCGCCGTACGTAGATCACCTCCGCCGCGAACTCGCGGCCACCGCCCAAGCGGGCGACGACGACGCCCGCGCGACCGCCGAGCGTCTCGCCGCGGCGCTTGAGCCGGCCACCCGGCTCGCCCTGCTGGAGGCGCTCTCCGCCGCCGCGGACGAGATCACCCGCGATCTCGCGCCGGGCTCGGTGGAGGTCCGCCTGCGTGGCCGCGAGCCAGGCTTCATCGTGACGTCACCGCCCGTCGGCCAGTCGTTCGGGGAGGCGGGCGAGACCGGGCCGGTCAGGGCGGCCGATCCAGGTGTCCGAGCGGACGAGGGCGGGACCTCGCGGATCTCGCTCCGCGTCCCCGACCACCTCAAGCCGCGCATCGAGGAGGCGGCCGCCGGAGACGGCCTCTCGGTCAACACCTGGCTGGTCCGCGCGGTCTCCGCCGCGCTCGAACGTGACGGGAGCCGGCACCGGGGCGCCCAGACCGTTCGGAGCCACACCGGCTGGGTGCGCTAGCCGGGCCCACGACCACGCGTTCCGCTAAGCGGAACACCGCCGAATCCATGAGGGAAACGCCATGCCAACGTTCGACACCCCCGAGCCCATCGTGGCCATCATCGATCTGGCGACCGCCAACGTCCGGATCAACGCGAGCGATCGCACCGACACCGTCGTCGACGTGCGCCCGAGGGACGCGTCCAACGACGCCGACCGGCAGGCCGCCGAGCAGGCCCAGATCGAGTACGCCGGCGGCAGGCTCCTGGTGAAAGTGGGTAAGCCCCGGGCCGCGTCGCTGTCCGGGTGGAGCGGCTCGATCGACATGCTGGTCGAGTCGCCCAAGAACTGGGCCCGTTCGCTGCTCGGATGGGACGGTTCCGTCGACGTGACGATCGACCTGCCGGCCGGCTCGCGCGTCGACGCGAACGGGACGGCGGACTTCCGCTGCAGAGGCCGACTCGGCGACGTGAAGTTCACCGCCTCCTACGGCGACATCAGGCTGGAGCGGGCGGGCCGGCTGCAGCTGAAGACCGGCTCCGGCGACATCTCGGTGACCCGGTCGGTCGGGCACGCCGACATCTCCAGCGCCAACGGCACCATCCGGGTCGGCGAGATCGACGGCACGGCGGTGGTCAAGACCTCCAACGGTGACCTCGTCCTCGGCGCGGTGACCGGCGAGCTGCGCCTGAACACCGCCTACGGCGACATCATCGTCGACCACGCCCTGGCCGGCGTCGCCGCCAAGACCGCCTACGGAAATGTGCGGATCGGCGAGGTGGTGTCCGGCGCGGTCGTCCTGGAGACCGCCGGCGGCCGGCTCGAACTCGGCATCCGGGAGGGCAGCGCCGCCTGGCTGGATGTGAGCTCCCAGTACGGCACCGTCGACGTCGACCTGGACGCCTGCGACGGCCCGGCACAGGCCGACAAGACCGTCGAGGTACGCGCCCACACCGCCTACGGCGACATCGTGAT
Organism: Nonomuraea sp. NPDC049028; assembly: GCF_043197735.1. NCBI lineage: Bacteria > Bacillati > Actinomycetota > Actinomycetes > Streptosporangiales > Streptosporangiaceae > Nonomuraea > Nonomuraea sp. NPDC049028. The sequence continues at coordinate 477,942 of NZ_JBICTR010000004.1, read as the reverse complement.
CCGCCGTTCATGACACAAAAAGTTCGTGCCACAAAACACCGAAGGAGATCTCATGCCCCCCGCGATCGTGGCCGAGGGTCTGGTCAAGAAATACGGCACCGTCACCGCCCTGGACGGCATCGACCTGTCGGTTCCAGAAGGCACGGTCTTCGGATTACTCGGCCCCAACGGCGCCGGCAAGACGACGACCGTGCGGATCCTGACCACCCTGCTGCGGCCGGACGCCGGACACGCCACCGTCGCCGGTCTCGACGTCGTCACCGACGCCCAGCGCCTGCGCTCCCGCATCGGGGCGTCCGGCCAGTACGCGGCGGTCGACGAGCACCTCACCGGCGCCGAGAACCTGGAGATGGTCGGCCGCCTCTACCACCTGGGCACCAAGCGCAGCAGGCAACGCGCCCGCGAGCTGCTGGAGCGCTTCGACCTGACCGACGCCGGCGACCGCCCGGTGCAGGGCTACTCCGGCGGCATGCGGCGCCGGCTCGACCTGGCCGGCGCGCTGGTGGCCGATCCGCCGGTGCTGTTCCTGGACGAGCCCACGACCGGCCTGGACCCCCGCGCCAGAGTGGGCCTGTGGGAGGTCATCTCCGAGCTGGTCGCGGGCGGCACGACCGTACTGCTCACCACCCAATATCTGGAGGAGGCCGACCGGCTCGCCGACCGGATCGCGGTGGTCGACCACGGGCGGGTGATCGCGCTCGGCACCGCAGACCAGCTGAAGGACCAGGTCGGCGGCGACCGGATCGAGCTGACGGTGAGCCACGCCGCCGATTTGGAGACCGTGCGCCGGGTCCTGGCGCCGCTGGCCGTCGCCGACGTCCGGACCGACCCCACCTCCCTGAGCATCACCATCCCCGTGGCGGGCGGCGCCGCCTCTCTCACCACCGCCCTGGGGCACCTGGCCGCCGAGCGCGTCACCGTACGCGACGCCGGGCTGCGGCGGCCGACCCTGGACGAGGTTTTCCTCAGCCTCACCGGCCACCAGGCCGCCATCGACGACACCAAGGAGACGGTCCGATGAGCCCCCTTCAGATGGCGGTCGCCGACGGCATGACGATCAGCAAGCGCAACGCGCTCAAGATCAGGCGAGCTCCCGACCTGCTGGGCGGCGTGATCATCCTCCCGGTCGTGTTCGTGCTGCTGTTCGTGTACGTGTTCGGCAGCATGATCGACCTGCCCGGCATCTCGTACCCGGAGTATCTGCTCCCGGGGATCTTCGTCCAGACGATCGTCACCAGCGCGCAGATCACCGGCTACACGCTCACCCAGGACCTGCAGAAGGGCATCTTCGACCGGTTCCGCACGCTGCCGATGGCGCCGTCGGCAGTGCTGGTCGGGCAGACGCTCTGCGACATGCTCATGAACATCACGAGCATCGCCACGATGGCGCTGGTGGGACTTCTGGTCGGCTGGCGCGTGCACTCCTCGCCGCTCGAGGCTCTCGCGGGGTTCCTGCTGCTGCTGTTCTTCGCCTACGCCTTCTCGTGGGTGACGGCGACGATCGCGCTGGCCCTGCGTACGCCGGAGGTGTTCAACAACATCGCCACCCTCGTGTCGTTCCCGCTGGTCTTCCTGTCCAACGTCTTCGTCGACAGCTCCCGGCTGCCCGGCCCGCTCAAGCCCGTCGCCGAATGGAACCCGGTCTCCACGTTCGTCCAGGCGGCGCGCGAACTGTTCGGCAACACCACCGCCCTCAGGCCGGTGCCCGACGCGTGGCCGCTCCAGCACGCGGTGGCGGTGTCGGTGGGCTGGTGCGTGCTGATCCTGGCGGTGTTCGTCCCGCTGGCCACGCGCCTGTACAAGAGAGCGGTCTCCCAATGAACCTCCCCGCGGGACGGTACGACGACTTCGAGCGCGACCGGATCGTTCAGCGCGTCCAGCAGGCGTACGCCGACGGCCGCCTCGGCTTCGCCGAGATGGAGGAGCGGGTCGAACGGGCTCTCACCGCCGTGACCCAGGGCGATCTGGCGCGGGCTGTCGCGGACCTGCCCGACCCTCCCGAGGAGGAGGTGGTCCTGCTGAGGTCCACCGGCGGGCGCGTCAGACGGTCGGGCGACTGGCAGGTCCCGCGCGTGCTGCGGGTGGAGTCCGAGTACGGCGGTGTGCACCTCGATCTGTCGGGGGCCGTCATCGACCATCGCGAGATCGGGATCGAGCTCCGGCTCGCGTACGGCTCCGCGGTGATCATCCTGCCGGCCGGCGCGACGGCGAACGTCGACCAGGCGCGGACCGAGTGGGGGCGGGTGATCTGCAAGGCGCCCGGTCGTCCGCGTCCGGGACGGCTGCACGTCCAGATCGCCGGGGAGCTCGCCTACGGTCATCTGCGGGTCCGCCACCCGCGCGGCCTGGTCAGATAGGCGTGTCCGACGGACCTGGAAGAGCCGCCGGGCTCGGCTCAGACAGGCGAGTCCGACTGGTCGGCCGGGAACGCCGTGAGGCCCCGGAGCTCCTTGCGCGACAGCAGGCCGAGCTTGCGCAGCGAGCTGGAGACGTGGCTCTCCACGGTCCGCCTGGACAGGAACAGCTCGGTCGCGATCTCCTGGTTGGTCTTCCCCGCCGCCGCCAGCAGCGCCACCTCCCGCTCCCGTGACGACAGCGTCTGCCCATGAGAGGGCCGCCCGCCGCGCCACGGATAGGGGATGGGCACCCCGTTCTGCCGCATGATCCGGCAGATGCGGGCGATGTCCCGGTCCGCGCCCATCGCCCCGTACCGTCGCAGCGCGCTTTCGAGCAGGTCGCCACCGTCGGCCGCGCCACGTTCGCAGCGCCACCTGCCCAGGCGCTCGCCGGCCAGTGCCTCCTCGTAGCGGAGCCCGGCCTCCCGCAGCGTGGTGCGCGCCGCGTCGATCAGCCGCTCGGCCGTCAGCCGATCCGCCCGGGAGCGGGCGATGACGGCCCGGGCGCTCAGCGCGGCGGCCTGCGCGATCGGCGCGTCGGCGCCGTCGATCGCGGCGCTCAGCTCGTCGACCAGCGCGGCGGCCTCGCCCGCCTTCCCGAGGGTGTCCAGGGCGTCCACGAGGCACAGTACGGTCTCCGCGCCCCAGACCCAGTTCCCCTTGGCCCGCACCTGGTCGAGCCCGGCGTTGGCCTGCTCGACGGCGCCCACCGCGTCGTCGAGGGTCAGCAGGAGCCGGGACAGCGTCATGCGGGCGGAGATGAGCGGCCAGACGGCGCCGACCCGTTCGGCGATCGCGATCACCTCGCCCAGGCCCGTCACGGCCTCCTCGGCCGGGCCCCTCGCCGCCAGCAGCGCGCCCCGCATCAGCCGCGAGTCCAGGGACCCGGCGGCGAACGTGGCCGACGCGCCCTCCAGCGGACGCAGGCGGTGTTCCAGCCCCTCCCACCGTCCGGCGGCTCGGTCGACGGCGGCCGTCACCAGCTCGACGACGTCCGCCACCCGGAGATATTCGGCCTGGTCGGCGGCCTGACGGCCCTCGGCCAGCAGGCCCTGCGCGCGTTCGAGCCGGCCGATGTGCAGGGCGCCCTGCGCCCAGTTGAGGCAGGCGCGGGCGTGCTCTTTGGGCGCCGACCGCAGACCGTCGTCGCGCAGCAGGTCATCGATCAGCCGCCAGCTTCCCGGGTCGCCCTGTTCCAGAAGAAGCGACGCCCGCGCGATGCGTACCGCGATGTCGACGTCCCGGTCGCCGCTGCGACGCGAGGCCTCCTCGGCCTGCTCGCAGCGCGCGGTGTGCTCGCTGACGTGCCGGTTCACCACGGTCTCCGGTACGGCGAGCACGGCGAGCGCGCGGCCGAGGAGCGCGGGCCGCTCCGCGAGGTCGTCGATCGCGCCCTCGATCTGCAGGTAGCCCGCCCGCGCCTCACCCTGCTGACGCAGCAGGCGGCCGAGGGCGAAGCGCAGCTCGCCACGCAGCGGAGCGGGGAGCGGCTCGGTGGCCAGCAGGCGTTCGAGTATCGGTACGGCCTGGGTGTGCGCCAGCCCGTCGACCGCCACCCGGCCGAGCTTGACGGCCAACCGCACGCGCAGCTCACGGGGTAGCTCGCCGATCTCCAGCGCCTGGAGCAGGAACCGCGCCGCCGTGGCGTCGTTGCCGTGGGACAGGGCGGTGTCGGCGGCGGCCTCGGCGTTGCCGACGAACTCCGTCGTCCGGCCCGCGAGCCGGAAATGGTGGGCGAGCCTGGCCACCGGTCGGGGACCGGCCACCGACTCCAGGGCCCGCGCGGTCCTGAGATGCAGCCACCGCCGGCCGGACACGGCTACGGACTCGTACACGATCTGCCGCGCCAGGGCGTGCCGGAACCGGCAGCGGCCGTCCTCCTCGTGCAGGAGTCCGACCGCCTGCGCCTGCCCGAGAGCACGGGCGATCTGCGCCGGGCCGCGCTCCGTGACCTCCGCGAGCACCCGGTCATCGGGCGTCATGCCGATGACCGCGGCGGCGCCGAGGATCTCCTGCGCCGCGTCGTCGAGCGAGGACAGCCGTCGCAGCACCACGTCGCGCAACACCGTCGGAACGGCGAGCTCGGCCAGGACGTCCGACCGGCCGGGGATCTCGCTCGCGGGCAGGCGCTCCAGGAGGGTACGGAGCACCTCCTCCACCACGAACGGGATGCCGCCCGTCTTCTCGTACAAGAGGGCGGCGAAGGTGGGCGGCAGCTCGGCCATCAGGATGCTCCGCGCCAGCTCGGCCACCTCGGGCCTGCTCAGCGGGGTGAGGCTGACCGACCGCGCCGGCCCCGACGGCGCGCGGGCGAAGGCCTCCCGGATCGGGAGCAGCCCCGCCTCCGTACGGACCGTGAGGATCACCGACAGGTGCCTCGGCTGGTGGGCGGCGAGGAAGGCCAGGAAGTCGTGGGTGCCGCTGTCGGCCCAGTGCACGTCCTCCAGGACCAGCACCAGCGGGCTCAGATGGTCGAGCAGGGCCACGGCCGCCCGGAACACCCGGTGTCGCTCCGCCCGCTGGTCGGGCAGCGGGGGCAGGGGCGGTGGCAGGTGTGCGGCGATCTCGGGGAGCAGCGGCGCGAGCGCCCCGATGACGGGGTTGACCGGGCGGGACCGGGCGAGCTCGGCCCCGGCCAGGCGGAAGGCGTCGAGCAGGGGGGACAGCGGCAGGGGCTCCTGAAGCTGCTCGCACTGGCCCACGAGCCGGCGGATCCCGGCCAGGCCGGGTGTGGCCAGCAACTCGCTCACCAGCCGGCTCTTGCCGATGCCCGCCTCGCCTTCGATCAGGGCGAGGGAGGGCGGAGCGGTGATGACCGTGCGCAGGAGCGCGAGCTCCGCCTGGCGGCCGACGAGCACGTCGGACAGGGAGCCCGAGGGGGCGATGCGGGCCGGTCCCAAGGGCATGTGGCGAACCCCCTACCTGCTGGTATCAGCATGAGCAGGCTACCGGATCTTAAACCCGCGGTAAGTAGCGGCCAAAAATCCGTATACGGTACGGATGCTCCATCCGGCCGGCTCTCAATAGCCTCGGCGATCGTCCGCGTGATCCGCGGCGATGCACTGAGGGGCGACGATGGATCTGTCCACATCTCCTGGACGCACTACCAGCAGGCGCCGCCGGCTGGTGGCGGCCATGGCATTAGCCGGATTGACGCTGACCGGAGCGGCCTGGCCCGGTCCGGTGACCGCGGAAGCCGAACCGGAACAGCAGAAGACCTACATCGTGCAGATGGCCGCCGACCCCGTCGTGACGTACGAGGGCGACGTGGCCGGGCTGTCCGAGACCAAGCCGCAGCGGGGCGAGAAGATCGATCCCCGCTCCACCGAGGTGACCAGGTACGTCGACCACCTGCGCGGCCGGCACGACGCCGCGCTCAAGAAGGTCGGCGGTGAGAAGGTCTACGAGTACGCCTACTCCTACGGCGGTTTCGCCGCCCGCCTGACCGCGTCCCAGGCGTCCCAGCTGCGCGCGATGTCCGACGTCGTGACCGTGGTCGAGGACAAGAAGGTGTCGGTGCAGACGTCCTCGACGCCGTCCTTCCTGGGGCTGGACGCGCGCGGCGGACTCTGGGACCAGCTGGGCGGCCCCACCGGTAAGCGCCCGGGCAAGGGCGCCGGCGAGGGCCTGGTCATCGGCGTGATCGACAGCGGCATCTGGCCGGCCAGCAAGAGCTTCGACGGCCGCGACGCGGACGGGAAGCCGTACGGCCCGGTTCGCGGATTCCACGGCACGTGTACGACGGGGAGCCCGGACGACTCCTGGAACAGCGGGATGTGCAACGGCAAGCTGATCGCCGCCAAGCACTTCGACGCCGGGTGGGGTGGTGACGCGGGAATCAAGGAGCAGCTCCCGTGGGAGTTCCTGTCGCCGCGCGACTACAACGGGCACGGCACGCACACCTCCTCCACCTCGGGCGGCAACTACGGCGTGCCGGCGACCGGGGCGGCCGCGGCGTTCGGCAAGATCAGCGGCATCGCGCCGCGGGCCCGGATCGCCGCCTACAAGGCGCTCTGGTCGACGCAGGACGCCTCGACGGCCAACGGCTACTACTCGGACCTGGTCGCCGCCATCGACCAGGCGGTGGCGGACGGTGTCGACGTCATCAACTACTCGGTCTCGGGTACGCAGTCGGACTTCCTCGACCCGGCGGAGATGGCGTTCCTGTCCGCCGCGGAGGCGGGCGTCTTCGTCGCCGCCGCGGGCGGCAACAGCGGCCCGGCCGCCGCCACCGTGGCGCACCCGTCTCCCTGGGTGACCACGGTCGCGGCCGGTACGCACAACCGCGGCACGCAGGGGTCGGCGACGCTCGGCAACGGCACCACTTACAGCGGCGCCTCGCTGGCCGCCACCAAGGTCGGGCCCGCGCCGCTCGTGGACGCCACGGCGGCGGGGCTGCCCGGCGCCGATCCGACACGGCTGGCGCAGTGCTACGCCGCCAGGGACAACGACGGCAAGGCGGTGCTCGACCCGGCCAAGGTGAAAGGCAAGATCGTCGTCTGCGACCGCGGCGAGACGCCCCGCGTCAACAAGAGCGTGGCCGTCGCCGAGGCGGGCGGCGTCGGCATGATCCTCACCAACACCGACGAGAACTCGCTCAACGCCGACCTCCACTCCCTGCCCACGGTGCACCTGGCCGTCAAGGACAGGCAGGCGGTCAAGGACTACGCCGCCGCCGACGGCGCGACGGCGACGATCGACCAGGCCAAGATCAACAACAACACGCCGGCTCCGTACGTCGCGGAGTTCTCCTCGCGCGGCCCGCTGTACGCCGCGGGCGGCGACCTGCTGAAGCCGGATGTGATCGCTCCGGGGCAGGACATCCTCGCGGCGTTCGCGCCGCCGGGCGCCAACGGGGCCGAGTTCAACATCTCCAGCGGCACCTCGATGGCGGCCCCGCACGTCGCCGGGCTCGCCGCGCTGCTGAAGGACCTGCACCCGGACTGGTCGCCGATGGCGATCAAGTCGGCGCTGATGACGAGCGGCTCCGACATCCTCGACGGGCCCGGCACCGACCCGTCGGTGATCTTCAGCCAGGGTGCCGGCCACGTCACCCCGAACAGCGCCGCCGACCCCGGCCTGGTCTACGACAGCGGCATCAAGGACTGGATCGCGTTCCTGTGCGCCACGACCAAGGGCGTGTCGGACCAGGTCTGCGACGCGCTGGCCCAGAAGGGCTACTCGCTCAAGGCGCGTGAGCTGAACGTGCCCTCGATCTCGCTCGGCCGGATGGCCGGCACCCAGACGGTGACCCGCAAGGTCACCAACGTCGGCCGCTCGACCGCCACGTACACCGCCTCCACCGCCGGCCTGAAGGGGATCACGGCCAAGGTCACGCCGAGCCGGATCACGCTGCGGGCGGGGCAGACGAAGTCGTTCGCGGTCTCCTTCACCCGCACTACCGCCCCGATGAACAGCTACCAGGGCGGGCGGCTCATCTGGAAGGACGGCCGCCACACCGTACGCGTCCCGGTCATCCTGCGTCCGGTGCCCGAGACATGGGCGGCCACCCACGGAGTCACGGGCGGGCAGGACTCCGCCGAGTTCATCGCCCTGGACCCCAAGGGCAAGCGGGTCTACGTGACCGGCGCGAGCTTCGGGTCCTCGCCCGGCATGCTCAGCCCGCGGATCGAGACCGTCGCCTACGACGCGGCGACCGGCGCCGAGCTGTGGAGCAAGGGCTACACGGGCCCCGCGGGGAACTATGACGAACCGCACGCGCTCGAGGTGAGCCCCGACGGGAGCAAGCTCTTCGTCACCGGCACGAGCGCCGGGAAGGAGACCGGCAACGACGCGGTCACGATCGCGTACGACACCGCCACCGGCCAGGAGCGCTGGATCGCCCGGCACACCGGGCCGGCGGGTCTGTCGGACTTCGCCAACGCGCTGACGATCGGGCCCGACGGGAAGAGCGTCTACGTCACCGGGATGTCCACGCTGGCCGAGGGCGGCAAGGACGACTTCTTCACGGTCGCCTACAACGCCGACAGCGGTGAGCGTACATGGCTCGCGTACTACGACGGGCCCGGAGCGGCCACCGACGACGCCAGGGCGATCAAGGTGACGCCGGACGGGTCCAAGCTCGTCGTCACCGGCCAGAGCCAGGGCGAGCCCGGCACCGGCCTGTCCGACTGGGGCACGGTCGCCTACGACGCCCGCACCGGCGAGCAGCTCTGGACGGCCCGGCACAACGGTCCGTCGAACAGCATCGACATCCCCGTCGGCATGTCGGTCGCCCAGGACGGTAAGTCGGTCTTCATCACCGGAGCCAGCGAAGCCCCCGGCACGCAGACGGACATGACCACGATCGCCTACGACACCACCTCAGGAAAGGAGATCTGGGCGGACCGCTACGACGGCGCCGCGCACGGCAGCGACAACCCGCACGACATCACCCTGGCGCCCGGCGGCGGCAAGCTGTACGTCACCGGCAACACCGAGGGCGAGGGGACGCGGTCGGACTACACCACGATCGCCTACGACCCCGCCACAGGTAAGCGGTCCTGGGTCCAGCGCTACGACGGCCAGGCGAAGGGCGACGACGTCGCCTGGGACGTCGCCGTGACGCCGGACGGCGGCAAGGTCGTCGTCACCGGTCAGAGCACGGACGACGAGGCCAGGGGCGGAGACTACGTGACGATCGCCTACGACGCCGCGACCGGCGGGCAGACCTGGACGGGCCACTACGACGGCGCGGCCGGCGCCTCGGACAACGCGCACGCGCTCGCCGTGGACGCGGCCGGCGGTGCCGGGGTCCGGATCTTCGTGACTGGGTCGAGCGCGACAGGCGGGAACCCGCCCGACGCGCTGGAGATCGACTTCGCGACGGTGGCCTACTTCGAGCCCTGGAAGAAGCCCTGATCCTGGAGTGAATCGCGCGCCTCCGGCTCCCACCGGGGGCGCGCGAGGCGCGTCAGGGCTTCGGCGAGGGTACGGTCGAGCTCGCTCTCCTCGGCTCGGGCACGCTCGCGGGCGTACTCCCGCATCAGGTCGTGGAAGGTGTAACGGCCCGGCTCACTCTCCTCGATGAGGTGCGCGGCGGCGAGCCGGCACAGCAGGAGGTCGGTCTCGTCCGGGGGCGCACCGGAGAGCGCGGCGGCGGTCTCGGCGGTGAACGTCGGCCCGGGGATGAGGCCGAGCAGCCGGAACAGGCGCTGTGACGGCGGGTCCAGACGACGATAGGACAGGTCGAACGCCCCGCGCACCGCCGCGTGCGGATCCCCGCTGACCGCCAGCGAGGACAGCCGGGTCCCGGCGAGCCGGCGCACCTGGCCGGCGATGCCCCCGGCGGGTCGGCCGAGGACGCCGGCCGCCGCGACGCGCAGCGCCAGTGGCAGGTAGCCGCAGGCCCTGGCCAGCTCACGGGCGGCGTCCCGCTCGGCCGCCAGGCGCTCGTCGCCGAGGAGCCGGCCGACCAGGGTGCCCGCCTCGTCCGGGGCCAGCATGCCGAGCGGAACGGGGATCACGCCGTCCCGGGCGACGAGGCCGGTCAGCCGGTCCCGGCTGGTGATCACGGTGGCGCAGCGCCGGCCGCCGGGCAGGAGCGGACGGACCTGCTCCTCGCTGCCGGCGTCGTCAAGGATCACCAGGACCCTCCTGTCGGCGAGCAGGCTGCGATAGGCGGCGCTGGCCTCCTCCTCCGCGTGCGGCACCCGTTCGGCGGGCACGCCGAGCCCGCGCAGGAACTGCCCGAGCGCCTCGATCGGGCGCAGCGGACGCTCCGGCGAGTGGCCGCGCAGGTTGACGTAGAGCTGGCCGTCCGGGAACAGCGAGCGCATCCGGTGCCCCCAGTGGACGGCCAGCGCCGTCTTCCCCACCCCGCCCGTGCCCGTGACCATGGAGATCGCCGCCGTGTCGCCGCCGGTCGCGGCCGAGTCCAGGAGACGGAGCTCGGCCGCCCGCCCGGTGAACTGCCCCGGCTCCGGCGGCAGTTGCGCCGGCATCGCCGACGCGTCCCACGTCTCGCCCTCGTTGAGAGCGACCCCGTTGAGAGCGGACCCGTTGAGAGCCGAAAGGTCGGGTGACCTGATGGTGGAGACCTTCCCCCGGAGGATCCGCTGGCGCAGTTGCCGCAGCTCGGGACTGGGGTCCAGACCCAGCTCCTCGATGAGGCGGCGGCGGGTGCGTTCGTAGCGCTCCAGCGCGTCCACCCGCCGGCCCGCCCGGTACAGCGCCAGCATGAGCAAGCCGACCAGGCCCTCCCGGAACGGGTTCTCCGCGACGAGCGCGATCAGCTCGGGGACCAGCCCGGCGTGCCGGCCCGCCCGCGTCTCGGCGTTCAGGCATTCCTCGGTGACCGCGAGCCGTTCCTCGACCAGGGCGTCGCGCAGCAGGTCCAGCAGCCCTCCGCCGGAGACGCCGCTCAAGGGCTCGCCCCGCCACAGCGCCAGCGCGCGTCTCAGCCCGGCGGCCCGTGCCTCGGCGGACTCCATCGTCCGCGCGCGGGCGACCGCGTTCCTGAACTCGTGTACGTCCACCTGCTCAGCGGCGAGCCTGAGCAGGTAACCCTGCGAGTAGTACGCGATCGTGACGTTGGCTCTGGCCAGGGCGGGCCGCAGCCGCGAGACGTAGCCCTGCACCATGCCCCGGGCGCCCGTGGGGGCCCGCTCTCCCCACAGCCCTTCGATCAATCGTTCGACCGACACGGTCCGGCCCGCCTCCAGCGCCAGCAAGGCCAGCACCGCCCGCTGCCGGGGTGGTCCGAGTAAGACCTCCTGATGTCCGTGCCACGCTCGCACCGCTCCCAGCAGTCCGATCTTCAGCGCTTGGCCGAGGCCCTGCAGTTCTAATCCGTCTGGCATATCGCTCCCCGTCTGGCACGTCGTGGTTACAGGCCGCCATACGAAAGACACGAGACGCAGTCCAGTAGAAATCCTTCCGGAATCAAGCCCCCCTGCAGCGCCGTGCGGCACTCTGAACGCGTTCTCCGGGGTGCATTCGACGTCGAATGACCGTGGGATGAAAATACGCGGTGCTCCCCGGGGTCAGCTCGGAAAGAGGCAACCTTGTTTTATCCGTACGACCTGATCAAGGACTTCGCCGGCGCGGTCGGCCGCCATCCCGACCGCCCGGCCATCGCGTACAACGGCCGGACCCTCACCTACACCCAACTCCACGCGTGGATGTGCGCGACCGGCCGGCGGCTGGGCCCGCGTCCCGGGGTGGTCGGGGTGCTGGCGTCCCGGTCGCCGGAGACGGTGGCCGCCCTGCTCGGCATCCTGGTGGCGGGCGGAACGTACGTACCGATCGATCCGGGGTTCCCGTTGCCGAGGCGGCGGGCGCTGATGTCGGCGAGCGGGTGCACGACGCTGATCCCCACCACCAAGCCCACCAATTCCACCAAGCCCACCAGCAACCCCAACGATCCCACTGATCCCACTGACCCCGCCGATCCCGCCGACCCCAGTGGGCCCGGCGTGCGACTGGTGGATCTTCCCGATCTCCCCTCCCGCGTCGAAGCGGGCCAGGCCGCCCGTACACCGGAGACGGAGGTCGTCGCCGGGGACGATCCGGCCTACATCCTGTTCACGTCCGGATCCACCGGCGCGCCCAAGCCCGTGGTGACCCCGAGGCGGGCCATCGCCGTCGTGACCGGCGCGCTGCGGGAGCTGTTCGGCCTCACCCCCGAAGACCGCGTCCTGCAGTTCGCGTCCCTGAACTGGGACACCTGCTTCGAGGAGATCCTGCCCACCCTCACCACCGGCGCGACGCTGGTCTTCCACGACCAGGCACACTCGGGATCGTTCCATCGCATGCTGCGCATGATCGCCGCCGAGCGGATCACCGTGCTGGACCTCCCGTCGGCGTTCTGGCACGAGCTGGTGCGCCACCTGGTGGACGAGGGGGCCACGCTGCCCGCCTGCGTCCGGCTGGTCGTCATCGGCGGGGAGGCCGTGAGCGCGGCGCGGCTGGCCGACTGGCGCGCGCTCGACACCGACGGGATCCGCCTGGTCAACACCTACGGGTGTACGGAGACAACGCTCATCACCCACGCCATAGACCTGCACGGCCCGCTGGCAGCAGGGGGAGCAGGAGAGCGGAGGCCGACCGAACTGGCCGCCGCGGGCGCAGGGGAGCGGGTGCCGATCGGGCGGCCGCTGCCGCACGTCGGGCAGCACGTCAGCGAGGATGGCGAGCTGCTGGTCGGCGGTCCGTCACTGGCGCTGGGCTACCGGGGCCTGCCGGAGGCGACGGCGGAGCGGTTCGTCGAGCTCGGCTCCGAGCGGTACTTCCGTACCGGCGATCGGGTCGGCGTGGCCGCCGACGGCACGCTCACGCACGAAGGCCGGCTCGACCACGAGCTCAAGATCCGCGGCATCCGGGTCGATCCGGGCGAGGTAGAGGCGCAGATCTCCGGTCATCCGCGAGTGCGCGCCGTGGCGGTGGCGGGCGTCACCGTCGCCGACCACACGACGCTCGCGGCCTACATCGTCCCCGGCCGACCCGCCGACGGCGGCACGACCACCGTCCCCGGCCCATCCGCGGATGACGGCACGACCATCCTCCCCGGCCCATCCACCGATGACGACACGACCATCGCCCCCGGCTCACCCGCCGACGACGACACGACGCTGGCCGCCGATGTCCGGGATTACCTGCGCGACCGCGTCCCCTGTCATCTCGTGCCCAGCCGGATCACCGTCGTCCCCGAACTCGTCTACACGGCGAGCGGAAAAGTCGACCGGGCCGGTTCGCATCGGCGATACGCGTCCGCCACCGTTTGAGGAGACCATTCCGTGAATGTCAACGCCGTCTCGGCGGTATTTCAGCGTGTCCTGGAGAATCCGGAAGTCAGCGCGGACTCAGACTTTTTCGTCATGGGCGGGGATTCGCTGCTCGCCACCCGTGTACTGAGCGCGATCGCCCGTACCAGCGGCGTTGAACTGGATTTCGACGACTTCCTCGACGCGCCGACCCCGAGCGCCCTGGCCAAGAAGATCGCGAGCGCCGAGCAGAGCGCGAGCCCGGCATGAGCGTCGTCGTCGTGGGAGCCGGCCTGGCCGGGCTCACCGCCGCCACGGACCTGGTGGCGAGCGGCGTCGAGGTCACCGTCCTCGAGGCACGCGAGCGGGTCGGCGGCCGTACGCACGGCATCGAGGTCGCCCCGGGCGTCTGGGTGGACGCGGGCGCCGCGTACCTGGGAGACCGGCACACAGCCCTGACCGCCCTGCTGGCCGAGCTGGACCTGAAGACCACCCCGACCACCATGACCGGCGCGAGCCGGTTCGCGCTCGGCGGCGAGGGGCAGGGCCAGACCCGGGCCGGCCGGTTCCCGCCGCTGTCGGCGGTCGCGCTCGGCGAGCTGTTCGACGCGCTGGACGAGCTGGACCGCGGGGTGCGCGCGGACGCCCCCTGGCTGTCGGCGGGCGCCGCCCGGCTGGACGCGCTGACCGCGGCCGAGTGGGCGCGCGAGCACCTGCGTCATCCGGACGCGCGGCTGTTCTTCCCGCTGTTCCTCGGCGAGATGATGGCCGCCGACCCGGCGGACGTGTCCGTCCTGCACATGGCCTTCTACCTGCGCTCGGGTGGCGGGATCCGCTACCTGAACGCCTTCGCGGGCGGCGCGCAGGAGGACCGGATCGACGGCGGCGCGCACCAGGTGTGCCGGCGGCTGGCCGCCGGACTGGGCGACCGGGTGCGGCTGGGCGAGCCGGTGCGCGCGATCCACCAGGACGGCGACGGCGTGACCGTCGTCGCCGCGACCGGATCGGTACGGGCCCAGGCCGTGGTCGTCGCGGTGCCGCCGTCGCTCGCCGACGCGATCGACCACCGGCCCGGCCTGCCCGAGACCCGCTCCGGCGAGCGTACGGCGCCCGGCTGCGCGGTGAAGGTCCACCTGGTGTACCCGTCGCCGGCCTGGCGGGAGCAGGGGCTGTCCGGCTGGTCGGTCAACGCGCGCGGCCCCTTGCTGTCCACCGTGGACGACTCGCCCACCGACGGCGGGGTGGGCGTGCTGACCGGGTTCGTGACCGGCAGGGAGGCGTACAAGTACGCGGCGCTGCCCGCCGCCGAGCAGCGCGAGCAGGCGGTCGCCCAGGCCGCGCGGCTGTTCCCCGGATTGCCGGAGCCGATCGGCTGCCACGTCACCGACTGGGTTCACGAGCGCTACAGCCGGGGCTGTTACGCGGCGCTGTTCGGGCCGGGCGACTGGCCGCGGCTCGGCCCGCGGCTGACGGCCCCCCACCGGCGGGTGCACTGGGCCGGCACCGAGACGAGCACGGAGTTCTTCGGACTGATGGAAGGAGCCATCCGATCGGGGCACCGGGTGGCCGCGGAGATAAGCGCGACGTACCGATGGAGGGACATCCATGACTGACAGCACGTCCATCGCTCCCCTGGCCGTCCGGCAGGGATTCATGACCGAGCCCGGCCTGGGCGCGGGCAACTTCCTCGACCACGCCCTGGCGGCCAACCCGAACCGGGCGGTGCCGTTCGTCTACAGCCACCACAACGACCACCGAGGCCGGGTGGTGCTGCGCGGCCACAGCCTGGTCGACCTCGCGGCGCTGCGCGACCGGTACGCCAAGTGGTACTGGGCCAACGGGGTGCGGCCCGGCGAGCCGGTGGGCATCGTGGTGGCCGAAGGGCTCGAACCGCTGCTCCACTTCCTGGCGCTCACGGCGCTCGGCGCCATCCCGACGATGATCAACGACGCGATGCGGGCCGACGTCATGGTCCGCTACCTCGACCACGTGGGCGTCGTCGGCATCGTCGCCGACGACACGACCAGGCTGCAGATGGCCTACCGCAACGCCCCGCAGACCAGGCCCAGGTTCATCGCCCTGGCCGCCGAGGTACGGGCCTACGACGCCGACTCCGGCCGCTTACCGGAGGAGTACCCCTACCAGCACGCTCCCGACGACATCGTGGCGTTGATCCACTCCTCCGGCACCACCGGCACCCCGAAGTCGACGACGCTCGGGCATCGCAGCTTCTGGGACGGCAAGCAGCCACGGATGCTGCGCTTCCCCGCCGAGCCGTACGACAAGCTGATGTCGCTCATGCCGCACACCCACGCCGGCGGGCTCAGCTACTTCCTCACGGCGGTGCTGCTCGGACTGCCGACCGTGGTCATGGCGGACTGGCGGCGCACGGTCGTGGAGCCGGTGATGGAGGCGTTCCAGCCGACCATGGTGGCCTCCTTCCCCCGGACGTTCGTGGAGCTGGCCACCGGCGAGCTGCCGGTCAAGGGGGCGGCGAAGGTCCACTCCTGGTTCAACACCGGAGACAGCGCCCATTACGGGCACATCAGGCGGCTGGTCGAGCTCGGCGAGCGGCCCGCCGGCCTGATCAAGTCGTGGCTGCTTCCGCAGGGCGACGCCGGCGAGCCGCTGCCCGGCTCCCAGTTCGTCGACGGGCTCGGCTCCTCGGAGATGGGGATGGCGCTCTTCGGCCAGGTGACCGCGCCGGAGACCCCGCGCGACGACCGGTGCGTGGGCAAGGCGCAGGACGCGGTGATCAAGGCCGCGGTGCTGGACGAGAACGGCGAGGAGGTGCCCGACGGCACCGTCGGCCTGCTGGCCGTGATCACCCCCTCGCGTACGCCGGGCTACTGGAACGACCCGCGGCTGACCAGCAGCTTCGAGCTCAACGGCTACTGGCTGACCGGGGACGTGGCGCGCCGGGACAGCGAGGGCAATTTCTACCACCTCGACCGCACCGTGGATGTCATCGACACCGCGACGGGGCCGGTCTACAGCCTGCCCATCGAGGAGATCCTCATCGCCGACTGCGCCGACCTCGTCCAGGACTGCTCGGTCGTGGGCGTGCCCGGCAAGGCGGGGGAGGGGCAGCGCCCGATCGCCGTGGTGCGGTTGCAGGCCGGCGCCGCCGACGCCACCGCCGACGAGGTCATGGACAAGGCGAACAAGGCCCTCGCCGACGCCGGTCTGGCCACGCTCGCCACCGTGATCATCGCGCGGACCGACGAGGACTATCCGCTCGGCCCCACGGGCAAGGTGCTCAAGCGCGAGCTCCGTACCCGCCACGCGGTGCTGTTCACCGGATGAGCCATCAGATGAACGCCGACGCCGCCCGCGGCCCGTACACCTATGTGCGCCGTCCGCTCGTCGAGCCGGACTGGCGACGGCTGCCGGGCTGGCGCGGCGTCACCGACGCGCAGTGGCGCGATGCCCAGTGGCAGCGCGCCCACTGCGTGAAGAACGCCGGGCAGTTGCGCGCGGTGGTGGGCGACCTGCTCCAGGGGTCCTTCTACGCCGACCTGGCGGCCGACGTGGCCCGGTTCGCGACCATGTCCATGCTCATCACGCCGCAGTTGCTCAACGTGATGACGCCGGAGCCCGTGAGCGATCCGGCCGCGTTCACCCGGGCCTTCCTGGCGGACCCGGTCCGCCGCTACCTGCTGCCGGTCCGCTCCGACCGGCATCCGGTCTGGCCCAGCCATCCGCGCGCCCGCCGCGACTCGCTGCACGAGGCCGAGATGTGGGTGGTGGAGGGGCTGACCCACCGCTACCCGACGAAGGTGCTGGCCGAACTGCTGTCCACCTGCCCGCAGTACTGCGGGCACTGCACCCGGATGGACTTGGTCGGCACCTCGACGCCGCAGGTCGTCAAGGCCCGGCTCGCGCTCAAGCCCGTCGATCGGCAGGAGCTGATGCTGGACTACCTCAAGCGCACGCCCGGCGTACGCGACGTGGTGGTCTCCGGCGGCGACGTGGCCAACCTGCCGTGGCCGCGGCTGGAGGCGTTCCTGCTGCGGCTGCTCGAACTGGAGTCCGTCCGGGACGTCCGCCTGGCCAGCAAGGCGCTGATCGGCCTGCCCCAGCACTGGCTCCAGCCCCGCGTGGTCGAAGGGATGGGCCGGGTGGCCGCCATCGCCCGCGCCCGCGGCGTGAACCTGGCCATCCACACCCACGCCAACCACGCCCGGTCGGTGACGCCGCTGGTCGCCGAGGCGGCCCGGGTCATGTTCGAGGCGGGCGTACGGGACGTGCGCAACCAGGGCGTGCTCCTGCGCGGCGTGAACACGACCACGGAAGACCTGCTGGACCTCTGTTTCGCGCTCCACGGCGAGGCCGGAATCCTGCCCTACTACTTCTACCTCTGCGACCTGATCCCCAACGCGGAACACTGGCGGATCCCGGTCCACCAGGCCCAGCGGCTGCAGGAAGCCATCATGGGCTACCTCCCCGGCTACGCGACGCCGCGGCTCGTGTGCGACGTGCCCTACGTCGGCAAGCGCTGGGTGCATCAGGTGGTGGAGTACGACCGGGAACGCGGCATCTCGTACTGGAGCCAGAACCACGGAATCGGGCTCCAGCCGGTCGAGGACCGCATGTTCCCCTTCTACGACCCGATCGACACCTTGCCCGAGCCGGGCCGCCGCTGGTGGGCCGACGGAGAGGGACGACCATGACCCCGAGCACGCTGCGCCGCATGTGCTGGATCTTTCCCGACCGCGAGTCCACCCGGGGCACCGCGATGTGGCACCCCTTCTTCTGGGACCTCTACGCCGAGGTGGCCGCCGAGCTCGGCCTGAGCTGGTGCCGGCATGCCCCGGACGCGGTGACGGTCGACGGCCTGGAGACCGGCAAACCGCGTGTCTACGTGGACGACGAACTCGTCACCCCGGAGGACACGCTCTTCATCACCGCGTTGTACTCGCTGCCCTACCAGTCCATGGACGTCTTCAACCAGTACGCGCTGTACGCCGTGCTGGAACAGGCCGGCTTCTACCTGTCGTTCCCGCCCAGCCTGTCGCCCATCGCCAACGACAAGCTGGCCACGGTCCTCTACCTGCACGATTCGCCCATCCCGCCGGTGCCCACCCTCCGCATCGGAACCGGGCGGGACACCAGCAAGCACCTGTACGAGGTGGCGCTGGCGAACCTGACCTACCCGGCCATCGTCAAGCCGTCCGGCTGGTGCGGCGGCGGCGGGGTGAACCTGGCCCGCGACGCCGAAGAGATCCGCGGCCTGGCCAGCCTCGCGCAGGGCGGCGACACCACGCTCGTGATCCAGCCCTACCTGGGCGACGGCACGGTCGACTACCGGGTCTACGTCGTCGACGGCGAGCCGTACGCCGTGATGAAGCGGATCCCCGAGCCCGGCTCGCCGGTCGCCAATGCCAGCCGGGGCGGCGCGATGGAGTTCCCGCCGGTCCCGCCCGAGCTGGCCGAGGCGACGGCGTACTTCTACGAGAAGCTGCCCATCCCCTTCTTCTGCGTCGACTTCCTGTTCGACGGCGAGCGGTACTGGTTCTCCGAGCTCGAACCCGACGGTGTGATCGCCCCGGACTACGGCGACCCGCACCGCACGCTCCAGCGCGAGGTCACCCGGGCTCGCTGGACGGCCTACCGCGACGCCCACACCCGCTGGCTGACCGAAAGTCAGGTGAAGAAATGACCGAATCGTTCTCGCTGTCGCCCGAGGCGGCCGAGCCGCATCTGCGCGTCCCGCGCCGAGCCCTGGAGCGGCTCAAGGCCGTGCCCGCGCTGGCGCCACGCTACGCCGGCTGCGACAAGCTGCTCACGCTGGAGGACGTCGCCGCGCTTCCCCCGCTGGTGAAGGACGACCTGAACGTGGCGCTGGCGCACCTGACGCCCAAGGCCGAGCAGGGTGCCACCTGGCTGTTCCAGAGCGGCGGCAGCACCGGCGCGCCCAAGGTCGGCTACGCCCCCACCGGGTTCTACATGGCCGGCGTGTACGAGCAGTGGCGGCCGCTGGACCCGGACGACGTCTTCGTCAACGGCTGGGGCGCCGGCCGCATGTGGGGCGCCCACTTCCTGGCCGGGGCCTTCGCCGACCTGTCCGGCTGCCGGGTCATCGCGCTGGGCTCGGTGACGAAGGAGGAGTACGGCGACTGGCTGTCGTTCTTCGCCGCCCAGGGCGTGACCGCGTTCGGCGGCACCCCCAGCGTGCTGCGGCTGTGGTTCGCGCACGCGCGGGCCACCGGCGTGCGCCTGCCCGCGCTGCGCAAGGTGCTCTGGCTGGGGGAGGCGTGGCACCCCCAGCTCGACGAGGACATGGCCGTGGTGGCGCCGGACGCGCGCCGCTGGGGCATGTTCGGCAGCACGGAGACCTGGGTGATCGGCACCAACACCCCGCAGTGCCCGGCCGACGTCTTCCACCCGCTGCCCGCGCAGCTCGTGCACACCGACGCCGACGAGCTGCTGGACTTCACCACGCTCGACCCGGACATGCTCAACCCGGTGCTGCGCTACCGCACCGGCGACGCCGGCCGCTTCGTCACCTGCGAGTGCGGCCGGGAGGACCGGGCGCTGCGGGTGCTGGGCCGCCGCGACTCGGTGGTCCAGGTACGCGGACTGGGGCTGCACGTGGACGACATCGTCGCCCAGGCGGAGCGCGAGCCGGGCGTCTCCCGGGCGCAGATCCTCATCACCGAGCAGCGCGGCCGGGTGTCCGCGGTGGACGTGCTGCTGCTGACCGACGCGGACGCGCCGCCGGACCTGCCCGAACGGCTGCGGGCGGAGCTCATGTCCGCGACGTTCACGATCAGCACGGCCTTCCAGCACGACCCGCACGCCTTCCGGGTCACGGCCGTCGACGCGCTGATCAGCAACGAGCGCACCGGCAAGACCGCCGGCTTCGTCGTACGGGAGGAGCCGTGAGGTTACCGGAGTCCCTGGGCAGGCAGTTCAACCTGTACTGGGGCGGCCAGACGGTGAGCCTCGTCGGCGACCGCGTCACGGTGTTCGTGGTCCCGACCCTGATGATCTTCGTGCTGCACGCCTCCGCATTCGAGGTGGGCGTCGTGGCCATGGCCCAGTACCTCGGCATCCCCGTGCTGGGCCCGGTCGCCGGGGTGCTGGTCGACCGGTGGGACAAGCGCCTGACCATGCTGATGTGCGACGTCGTACGGCTGGTGGCGGTGACGGCGATCCCCGTGGCCTACTGGTTCGGCGTGTTGTCGACGCCGTTGCTGTTCGTCTGCGTGGCGCTGATCAGCGGTGCGACGATCTTCTTCAACGTCGGCTACCTCGTCGCCGTGCCCACCACGGTGCCGGAGGACAAGCTGGTGCGGGCGTACTCGCGCCTTGAGGGCAGCAGCACGGTGTCCGAGGTGGCCGGGCCGTCGATCGCCGCGGGCCTCTACCACGTGCTCGGGGTGGCCGCGCTGCTCGTCGACGCGGCCAGCTACCTGGTCTCGGCGGCGTGCTTCCGCGCCATGCGGCCCTGGGGGGTCAAGGCCGTCCAGCAGGGTTCCGTGTGGTCGCGGCTGGTGCTGGGGTTCCGGCTGAACTGGGCCGATCCGGTGCTGCGCCGGGTGGTCATCGCGGCCGTGACCCTGAACTCGGGCGGCCCGATCTTCGTCACGGTCCTGCCGGTACTGGCCTACCAGGGCCTGGGCATCTCGGTGGGCGTGTTCGGGGCGGCGATGTCGGCCGGGGCGGGCGGCGCGGTGATCGGCGCGCTCGTCGCTCCCAAGATCAGTGACCGGCTGGGCCTCGGCCGGACCATGGCCTGGGGACTGCTGCTGCACTGCCTGGTCGGCCTGGGCATCCTCGCCGCGCCCGCGCTGCCCGCCGCGCCCGTGATCGCCGTGACGTTCGGCTGCTACGGCTTCTTCATGTCGTGCATCAACGTCTGCAGCGCCCCGATCCGCCAATCACGGATGACGGCCGAGAACCAGGGCGTGATGCACGCGGCCTTCCGCACCGTGACCTGGGGAGTGATCCCGCTGGCCGCCCTCGTCGGCGGCACGGCGGTCACCCTGCTGACCGGCAGCCTGGGCGTACTCGACGCGGCCAAGGTGGTCATGGTCGCCGGCACGCTGCTGGCCGCGTTCTCCTTCCTGCCCGCGGTGGGGATCCAGCCGCTGATGAACCGCGCCAAGAACCTTGAGGAGAGCCCGGCATGACCGTGCTGATCACCGGTACGTCCTCCGGCATCGGCCTGGCCACCGCGGTCACCGCCGCCAGGGCCGGGTTCACCGTGGTGGCGACGATGCGCGACCCGGGCAAGGACGGCGCGCTGCGCGAGGTGGCCGACCAGGCCGGGGTCACGCTGGACATCCGCCGCCTGGACGTCACCGACGCCGCGTCCATCGACTCGTGCCTGCAGGGCGTGCGGGAGGAGTATGGGCGGCTGGACGCGGTGGTCAACAACGCCGGCGTCTCCAACTTCGACCCGACGATGGAGATGTCCACCATGGAGGCGCTGCGGGCCAACCTGGAGGTGAACTTCTTCGGCGTCATCGCCGTGAGCCGGGTCGCGATGCCGCTGCTGCGTGCCGCCCGTGGCCGGCTGCTGACGATCGGCAGCGTGCACGGGGTCGTGGGCCAGCCGTTCAACGAGGCGTACGCGGCGGCGAAGTGCGCGGTCGAAGGGTTCATGGAGAGCCTGGCTCCGGTCGCGGCGGTGCACGGGGTGCGGGTCAGCGTGGTCGTGCCCGGCTTCGTACCAGACACCGAGTTCGGGATTTTTCCGGACATCAACCGGGGGACCATCCGGGCGGCCTCGGGGCCGTACGCGCGGACGTTCGACGGCTACCTCGACTGGGTGCGCGGCGCGGGCTGGGAGGGCGCCGGCCAGTCCAAGTGGGAGGTGGCCGAGGTGGTGGTGCGCGCGCTGAGCGAGGACGAGCCGCCGTTCCGGGTGCCCACCAGCGAGTGGGTGGCGGCGTACCTGGCGCGGAAGCTCGCCGATCCGGACGGGTCGGCCGTCCAGGCGCAGGCCAGGACGTGGATCGGGGCCGCGGTATGAGCCACGGTATGAACGGTATGACCACCGAGGACCCGGCCTGCCGCTCGCTCGGCATCGCGCTGGAGGAGGTGGCCGCCGGCCGGGCACGGCTGCGGATGCGGATCACCGGCGAGATGGTGAACGGCCACGGCATCGCCCATGGCGGCTACCTGTTCCTGCTCGCCGACGCCGCGTTCGCGTACGCCTGCAATTCCTACGGCCGCGTCACGCTGGCGCACAGCGCGCAGGTGACGTTCCTGCGCCCGGTCGCGGCCGGTGACGAGCTGGTCGCCGAGGCCACGGAGCGCGTCAGGTACGGCAGGAACGGCGTCTACGACGTGACCGTACGCCGCCCGGCCGGCGAGATCGTCGCGGAGTTCCGCGGCCAGAGCGTGACGGTCTCCGGCCGGCCCGATGGGTCCACCAGCGAAAGGAAGCATTCATGAGCGAGCAGCGGACGGCGCCCCGGCGGACCGGGCGCTGGATCGATCACTGGGAACCGGAGGACCCGGGGTTCTGGGCGGCCACCGGGCGCCGCGTCGCCACCAGGAACCTGGTCTTCTCCATCTTCGTGGAGCATCTCGGCTTCGCGATATGGCTGCTGTGGAGCGCGATCGTCGTCCTCCTCCCCAAGGCGGGCTTTCCCTTCACCGTCGACCAGCTCTTCTGGCTGGTGGCGGTGCCGAACCTGGTCGGGGCCACGCTGCGGCTGCCCTACACCTTCGCGGTCTCGGCCTTCGGCGGCCGCAACTGGAACGTGGCCAGCGCGCTGCTGCTCCTGCTTCCGGTAGGGCTGCTCGCCTGGATGGTCACGGATGCGGCGACCCCGTACTGGATGTTCCTGATCGCCGCGGCGGTGGCCGGGTTCGGCGGCGGGAACTTCGCCTCCTCCATGGCCAACGTCTCCTACTTCTATCCCGAGCGGCACAAGGGGTTCGCGCTGGGCGTGAACGCCGCCGGCGGCAACCTGGGGGTGGCCGTCGTGCAGTTGCTGATCCCGCTCGTGGCGAGCGCGGGCCTGGTGTACGCCGGCCTGGTGTGGGTCGTGCCGATCGTGGCCGCCGCGATGTGCGCGTACTTCTTCATGGACAACCTGGCCGTGGCCAAGACCGACTTCGGCACCCAGGGGCGGGCGTTCCTGCGCAAGCACACCTGGGTGATGTCCTTCCTCTACATCGGCACCTTCGGCTCCTTCATCGGCTATTCGGCGGCGTTCCCGCTGGTCGTCAACGCGACGTTCGCCGAGTCCGCGTCGCCGTACTTCGCCTTCCTCGGCCCTCTGGTCGGCTCGTTGTCGCGGCCGGTCGGCGGGTGGCTGGCCGACAGGTACGGCGGGGCCAGGGTCACCGCGTGGTCCTTCATGGCCATGGCGGTGGGGGTCGTCGGCGCGCTCGCCGGGCTCGGGCAGCACGGGTTCCCGCTCTTCCTGAGCGCGTTCCTGCTGCTGTTCACCGCGTCGGGGATCGGCAACGGGTCCACGTACCGGATGATTCCGGCGATCTTTACCATCCAGGCGGCGCACGGCGAGCCGGACGCGCGGCTGCGCGCCAGGCGGGAGGCCGCGGCGGCCATCGGCATCGCCTCGTCGATCGGCGCGTTCGGCGGGTTCCTCATCCCGCGCGGTTTCGCCATCTCCATCGGCCAGACCGGATCCATCGACCTGGCGCTGTACGTGTTCGTCGCCGGTTACGCCGTGTTCCTGGCGACGAACTGGTGGTTCTACCGCCGCCGGGTGCTGCTGACCCGAATCCCCAGCCTGGCCCACAGCCGGATCTGACCCGCCGGATCTAGGAGAGGCACATGCCCGCCAAATCCCTGCGTGACCTGGTCGACTTCGCCCGCCGCCACTCGCCCTTCTACGCCGAGGCGTACCGCGACGTGCCCGAAGGCGCCTCCGACCTCAGCCAGCTGCCGATCATCGACCAGACGGCCTTCTGGGCCGCGAACGTCTACCCGGACAACCGGCTGCTGACCGGCCCGCTGACCGACGCCGGCGTGTACACCTCCGGCGGCACCACCGGCGCGCCGAAGTTCTCCCCCTGGACCCGCACGGAGCACGCCGACTCGGTGACCGCGTTCGGCGCGGGCATGGTCCGGGCGGGGCTGAAGCCGGGGCACCGGGTGGCGAACCTGTTCTCGGCCGGCGAGATGTACGGCGGCTTCCTCTACATCGAGCACTCGCTGCACAACGCCCCGGTGGAGAACGTCCGGCTGCCCATCGCCTGCCACGCCTCCGACGACTCCGTCGCCGACCTGATCGCGTACTTCGGCGTCGACGTGCTGGCGGGCCCGCCGATGAAGCTCGCCACCGTGGCCGACGCGGTGGCCGCCCGTGGCCAGGTGGCCGACACGGTGGAGTTGCTGCTGTTCGCCGGCGACTTCCTCTTCGACGACCTGCGTCCCCAGCTGGCCAAGGCGTTTCCCGGGGCCAGGATCGCCTCGCTCGGATACGCCTCCGTGGACGCCGGGCTGGTCGGCGGACCGGTGCCGGGCGACGACGTGCGCGTGCACGAGGCCTTCGCCAACCGCACCCTGGTGGAGCTGATCGACGACTCGACCGGCGAGCCGATCACCGAGCCCGGCGTACCCGGCCGGGTGATCGTCACCAATCTGTTCAGGACGCTGATGCCGATCATCCGCTATCCGGCCGGCGACCTGGCGGAGTGGACGGACGCGGACTGCCGCGCATTCCGGCTGCTCGGCAGGTCGGCCGAGGGCGCCAGGGTGGAGACGGTGTCGATGTCGACGGAGGCCATCCGCGCGGTCCTCATCGCGGCGGACCCGGACCGGGCCATGTCGGGGATGCAGATGGTGCAGCGCCGCTGGAACGGCAAGGACGGGCTGACGCTGCGGCTGGCCTGCACCGAGGAGCCGCCGCCCGAGCTGACGCAGCGGCTCATCGACGCCGTGTACGCGGCCAGGCCGCTGTACCCCCAGACGGTGGAGGAGGGGGGCGTCCACCCGTTGACGGTCGAATGGGTACGGCCTTCGGAACTGGTGCTGCATCCCCGTACGGGGAAGGTCCTCCAGGTCGTGGACGAACGCTCCTAGCATGGAGATTCATCCACCATAGGGGTTGAACACGGTAGCAATCTCCATGGTCAGGCGCATAGCCCGGCTGCTTGGCTGTCGGCATGCGAGTCATCGTGCCCGCCGGCGAAGGGCGGGCGGTAAAGGTCAGTACCGGTCAGCGCGTGCGCGTCACCGATCTTGACGGAGGTCAGGTCGGTGACGTGTTCGCGTTCGCCGCCGACGACGTGCGCGAGCACCTCAGCGCGTCGCACACGCGGGCCGCCATCAGCCGCCTGTTCCCGCTGGTCGGCGAGCAGTTCGTCACCGACCGGCGCAGGCCCGTCCTCACCCTGGTGGCGGACACCTCGCCGGGCCGGCATGACATGCTCATCGCGGCCTGCGACCCGGCGCGCTATCGCGCTCTGGGCGTGCCCGGGTTCCATGCCTCCTGCGCGGACAACCTGGGCGAGAGCCTGTCCCGGCTCGGCCTGGCCTGCCCGAGCACTCCGCAGCCCGTCAACGTGTTCATGCGGATTCCCGTGGCGGACGACGGCCGGCTGAGCTGGCTGAGCTCGGTCAGCCGCCCCGGTGACGCGATCACGTTCGAGGCGGCGATGGACTGCGTGTTCGTGCTCTCGGCGTGCCCGCAGGACCTGGTCGGGATCAACGGGCACCGGCCGACGCCGCTGGCGATCGACCTGATCACACAAGGAGAGAGCGAACAATGAACGATGTCCAGCACCCCGCCCTACGACCGGAACGCGTCGGCGGGCTCAGCCTCGCCAACCGGCTGGCGGTCTCGCCCATGACCAGGGTGTCCGCTGCCGCCGACGGCACGCCGACAGCCGAGATGGCCGACTACTACCGGGCGTACGCCCAGGGCGGCTTCTCCCTCGTCGTGACCGAGGGAACCTACACCGACACCTGGCACAGCCAGGGGTACGCCAACCAGCCGGGCATCGTCACCGACGGCCACGAGGCCGCCTGGCGGGAGATCGTCGGGCAGGTGCACGACGCCGGCGCGTCGATGATCCTCCAGCTCATGCACGCGGGCGCGCTGTCGCAGGGCAACCGCTACCGCGACGAGACGGTGGCGCCGTCGGCCGTCCCGCCACGCGGGGAGAAGATGCCCGAGTACGGCGGGCACGGCTCATGGCCGACACCTCGCGCGATGAGCCAGGAGGACATCGACCGCGCGGTGGCCGGTTTCGTGGCCGCGGCCGTCCGCGCCCGGCGGGCGGGTTTCGACGGGGTCGAGGTGCACGGCGCCAACGGCTACCTGGTGGACCAGTTCCTGACGGACTACACCAATGAGCGCGACGATCGCTACGGCGGCCCGGTCGCCCGTCGGGTACGGCTGGCGGCCGACATCGTCTCCGCCATCCGTGCGGAGGTCGGGCCGGGCTTCTGCGTGGGGATCCGGCTGTCCCAGGGCAAGGTCAACGACTTCACGCACCGATGGGCAGGCGGCTCCAGGGACGCGGAGACCATCTTCGCCGCGCTCGCCGAGGCGGGCGCGACCTACCTGCACATCGCCAGCGAAGGACGGGACTGGGTGGAGACGGCGACCCTGGACGGAGGGATGACGATCACCGGCCTCGCCCGGAAGGTGACGGGACTGCCCGTGCTGGCCAACGGCGGCATGCACGACCTCGACCAGGCGGCCATGCTGCTGGAGGACGGCCACGCGGACGTGCTGACCCTCGGCCGGGGCGCGCTGGCCAACCCTGACTTCCCGCGGCGCCTGGCCCAGGGGCTGCCCATGGCGGCCTTCGATCACCAGATGCTCCAGCCGATGGCGACGCTGAGCAACGCCCGCCTGTGGCGGCAGACGGTCTGAGCTCGGTCCAGCACGGCGCTGGCCCTGAGCTCAGTCCATCGCGTCGATGGTCAGCGCCAGGAACAGATCCACCCGATCCTCGGTGCGTCCCACGTCCCTGCCGGTGAGCTCGGTGATCTTGGCCAGCCGGTTGCGGAGGGTGTTGACATGGACGTGCAACGCTCCGGCCGTCGCCGCCCACTGCCCATCGTGATCGAGGTACGTCCGCAGCGTCAGCTCGAGCTCACCGCCGCGCCGCGCGTCATGGTCCTTCATCGGCCCGAGGAGCTCGCCGGAGAACTGGTGCAAGGTCTCCACGTCGAGCGAGCCGAGGAGCAGCCGGTGCGTACCCAAGTCGGCGAAGGCCCGTACGGAAGGCCCCGTGCGGGTCCGCCGCAGCACGCGGCAGGTCTCCCTGGACTGCAGCAGCTCGGGTCGCAGCTCGGCCGAGTGGGCGGCGAGTCCGCCCAGGCCCGCGACCGGGCGGCGGCCGGGGAAGCGCCGTTCGACGTCGCGTACCAGGCGCTGGGCGAGCAGCGGCAGCTCACGCTCGGGATGGCGCCAGGGCAGTACGGCGACGACGTCCTGCGTGCCATCGGCGACGACGACCGGCACCCCCTCGGCCGCGAAGAACTCCCCGATCACCTCGGCGAGCCCGTGCATCGTCGCGGTCTCGCCGAGCGCGAACGCCACGGCGCAGACGGCCAGCGGACCGCCCGGATCGACGCCGAAGGCGCGCAGCCGGCCAGGGACCTCGGCGGAGCGCCGCCCCCCTGACAGGATCATCTCCAGGAGCTCACTGGCGAAGCGCATCTCGATCGCCTGGACCGCCTGCTGCTTCGCGACCTCCAGGCTGAGGAAGCGGGCCGTCTGCTCCAGTGCCGCCCGCTCGTCCGCCGCGAGCTCGCGCAAGGGGCGCAGACAGATGAGAGCCGCGTCGATGTCGCCGACGGCACCCACCGGGAACAGCGCCGCGCGTCCCGCGTCCCCCAGATCCACCTCCAGGGCCGGAGGTCTCTTGGCCAATCCCGTGGCCACGGCGTGCAGCTGGTCCGTGTCGAGATCGGCGCCGGCCATCGCGAGCGACCGCGCCATCCTGTCGACCACCGCGAGCGGCAGGTCGTGGTCGCGCCGCAGGACGTCGAGCACGCCGGAGGCGCCGGCTCCCCGGGAGATCGCCGTGGCCAGGGCGTCTCCCCGGCGCACCATGCCGACCAGCGACTGCTTGCGTTCGTCGGTCAGCATGTCGGCCACGGCCTGTGAAACCGCCGTGAACGGCACCGCGATGGAGATCTCCAGCAGCGGCAGCTCCCCTTCGCGGCAGGCGTCGACGAGCTCCGGGGGAGTGGCGGGCGTCTCGGCCCGCAGGCCGAACACGATGCCGCCGGCCTTGGCCTTCATGACGTTGCGTACGAACTGCTCCGGCGGCACTTGGTCGATCCACAGGCCGTTCGTCAGTACGAGCTCGCCTTCGCGTACGTAGTGCGAAGGGTCGGCCAGCTCGGTGTTGTGCACCCAGGCGACCGGCTCGTCCAGCGCGCCCGGCCGGCCCGGCACCAGCACCCGCAGTTCGAGTGAGGCGCGATCCACCAGGGCTTGAAGCGTGAACACGGTGTAACTATAGACAGCCAACAGCTGATTCTATGGAGCTTCCTCCGATGGGGGTCAGGCCCCTTCCACCGCGTACGTGACCAGCGTCGTGAGCACTTCCTTGACCGACTCGCGTTCGCGTACGTCGCACAGCACCACCGGAGTGGTCTCGGCCAGGCCGAGCGCCCGCCGTACCTTGGCCGGGTCGTAGCGCTTGGCCCCGTCGAAGCAGTTCACGGCGACCAGGAACGGGATGCCGCGCTGCTCGAAGTAGTCCACCGCCGGGAAGCAGTCCTGCAGGCGGCGGGTGTCGGTGAGCACGACGGCGCCGAGCGCGCCGACCGACAGCTCGTCCCACATGAACCAGAACCGGTCCTGCCCGGGGGTGCCGAACAGGTACAGCCACAAGCCGTCGCGGATGGTGATGCGGCCGAAGTCCAGCGCCACAGTGGTGGTGACCTTGGAGTCCACGCCGGAGGTGTCGTCCACCCCGATGCCCCGCTCGCTCAGGAGCTCCTCGGTGTGCAGCGGCCGGATCTCGCTGATGGTGCCGACCATGGTGGTCTTGCCGACGCCGAAGCCGCCCGCGATGAGGATCTTGATGGCCAAGGCCGAGGCGACCGCGGTCGCCCCCGGCTCAGAGGCTGCGTAGCCCATGCAGCACTTCCCTGTAGATGCGTTCGTCGATCGTCTGCGCCGCGGGGCGCGGGCGCTCGATGGTGACAAGACCCTCGCGTCGCAGGTCGCCCAGGATCACCCGCGTGATGTTGAGCGGCAGCTTGAGGTGGGCCGCGACATCCGCCACCGGTGTGGGCCTGCGGCACACCGACAGCACGGTGCGATGCTCCGGGATCAGGTCCGCGATCTCGTGGGAACCGCCGACCGTGGTGACGATGGCCACCAGGTCGAACGTCTCGCCACGCGGTCGCGCCCTGCCTCCGGTCAGCCCGAAGAGCCGGATCAGCGGCCCGGGATCCTCCCCGGTCACGGTCTTGCGCCGTTCCAGGCGGGTGCCGGTGCCGCTCCCCTCGGCTGAGAGGAGAGGTGCTCCCCGACCCGCTTGACCATGAGCGCCATCTCGTAGGTGACCATGCCCAGCTCGGCGTCACCCGAGGCGAGCACGGCCAGCCGGGCGCCCTGGCCCGCCGCGGTGACGAACAGGAAGCCACCCTCCAACTCGATGATGGTCTGTCGTACGCCACCCAGGCCGAAGTGCCGTCCCGCGCCCATGGCGAGGCTGTGGCTGCCGGCGGAGATGGCGGACAGGTGCTCGGAGTCCTCCCGCGTCAGCTCCCGGGACCCGCCCATGGCCAGCCCGTCGGCGGACAGCACGATGGCGTGCCGGATGCCGGGGACCCGCTGGGTGAGGTCGTCGAGGAGCCAGCTCAGTTCACTTCTGGCGTCAGGCATCGGGTTGGTCGTCCTTTCGATTCCACACGTCGTGCTCCTGCTCCGTCTGGCCGCGACCCTGCTGCCAGCCACGTTGCATGGACGACATGATCTGTGCAAGCTCCTCCGGCGAGCGCACCGAGACCGCGCTGCGGTCCGTGCGCCGCGCGGCGCGCAGCTGAGGAGCCATGTTGGCTTGAGGTACGCGCATGGGCAACCCGTCGAGGTCCTCGTCGGCCTCCTGGGCGGGCACCGTGCGGCTCCACTCTACGGATGGGCCGGGGGATCCGGCTGAGCCGCCCCCTCGCCTGGAAATCGGTCCGGTACTCGGCTCGGCGACGGCCTCGCTCCCCGGCCAGGTCGCCGGTCCGTTCCCCAGCCCATTGTTCCCTAGCCCATCGCTAGCCGCGCCGGGTGCCGGCCTCGGCACGGGGCCGGCCTCGAACCAGGTCGCGCGCTCGGGCTCCGGAGCGGGGACGGGCGCGTCCGGCGAGCCGTCCGGGTCTGCCGAGACCCCGTGGCCGCCGGGGTCGCCGGGGACCTCTCGGCCGTTCACGGCCTCCGCCCCGCGAGCGGAGAAGGCATCCGAGGCGGAGAAGGCATCCGAGGCGACCGGGGAGAAGGGCTCCGGAGAGAACGGCTCCGGGGACAGGGAGACCACGCGGGGCCGGGCCTCGGCGGGCGCGGTGCCGATCGCGCGCATGGGCCTGGGCGCGCGACCGCCGTGGCCCACCGGGTGCGCCGCGGCGACGGCCAGGGCCTCGGCGTTGGCGAGCAGCGCCGTGGGGAGCAGCAGGATCGCGGTGGTCCCGTCGTACGGCGAGCGGCGCAGCATGATCTTGATGTTGTGCCGGGCCGCGAGCCTGGACACCACGAACAGGCCGAGCCGGTCGCTGTCGGCCAGGTCGAACTCCGGCGGGTTGACCAGCCGGGCGTTGAGCTCGTCGAGGGTGTCCTGGTTCATCCCCAGGCCCCGGTCCTCCACCTCCAGCGCGAAGCCGTTGGCCGCCGTCATGCTGCGGACGTGCACGGTCGTGTCGGGCGGGGAGAAGACGGCGGCGTTCTCCACCAGCTCGGCGATCAGGTGGATCACGTCGGTGACCGCGGCGCCGACCAGCAACGGGGAGTCCGGCATCGGCGCGACGGTGACGCGGGTGTAGTCCTCGACCTCCAGCACCGCCGCCCGTACGACGTCGAACAGCGGCACGGGGTCGCGCCAGCGGCGGGCGGGGGCGGAGTCGGACAGGATGATGAGGTTCTCCGCGTGCCGCCGCATGCGGGTGGTCAGGTGGTCGAGCTTGAAGAGGTCTTCCAGGACCTCCGGATCGTCGACCCGGCGCTCCATGGTGTCGAGCAGCGCGAGCTGGCGATGCAGCAGCGCCTGGTTGCGCCAGGCCAGGTTGAGGAAGACCTGGGCGACGCCCTTGCGCAGCGTCGCCTGGCCCACCGCGGCCTCGACCGCGGTGCGGCGTACGGCGGAGAACGCGTTCACCACGCGATCGACCTCGGCGGTGTGGGCCGGGTCGAGGCCGGGGGCCTCCGTGGCCGGGTCGACGTCGTCGCCGCGGCGCAGCCGCTCGACCAGCCGGGGCAGCCGTTGTTCGGCGAGTTCGACCGCGGACGCCTGAAGCCGTCTGAGCTCGCTGATCAGCGACTGGCCGAACCGGTACGACAGCGCCACCGACGCGACCACCGCGGCCAGGCCCAGGATCAGGACCAGCCAGATCCGCCAGTACGCCCCGGTCTTCTGATCCTCGGCCTCCACCGAGGTGCGGCCCAGCTCGGCGTGCGTGTCGAGGTTGATCGCGCTGAGGAGGGTCTCGGCGTCGGCCTTCCACTCGTCGGGGTCCACCGGCGGCGATCCGTTGGTGTCCCAGTTGAACAGCCGGTCTTCCACCGTCAGCAGCCGCTTGTACGGGGCACTGGCGACCAGCTTGTCGTAGTTCTCCCGCAGTTCGGGGCCCGCGTCACGTTCGGCGTTGGCCCAGACGAGCCGGCGGCTGGTCATGGCGGCGACGAACGAGGCACGGTCCGTGGGGGACATCTTGCGGCGCACGATCGTGCTGGTGAGCACGGCGTGCTCCTGGCCCAGGTATTCCGCCGCGGAGCTGTAGGCCGCCATGCCGCGCACCGCGCGGTAGGACGAGAGGCTGCTCAACGCGTCGTAGTCGGTGAATTGCCGGTTGGCGACGCTGATCAGGTTGCTGTACGCGTCGATGATCTTCAGCGGTGGGGACAGCGCGCCCTCGTCCGCGCGCTCGCGCAGCGACTGGAGGCCGTCGAGGGCCCGTACCAGCTCCCGCACCTCGGCCGGGGTGTCGTCCTCCGACCCTTCGCCACCGGTGCCGATGGACCCGATGGCCTCGCGCAGCCGCGCGACCTTGCCATCGGTGATCGGCCGCTGCTCGGCCAGCAGCGGGTACGTACCGGTGCTGCGCGGCGCCGCCGCCGAAAGCTGCCGCTCCTGCTGCAGCTCGATGATCAGCTCCAGGACCGGCGACCCGATGGCGTCCCACCGGTCCTGCCTCTGGGAGACCGCGGCGATCTCATCCACACTGGAGTAGGCGATGAACCCCCATAAGGCGATCATCGAGACCAGCGGAAGCAGCAGGATCCTCAGCAGTTTGGTGCGGATCGGCGGAGGCGAGCTCATCCATCGTGTCCAATTCCGCGCGTAGTGGTGCGCCGCTAGGCAGTCGTGAACTGGTAGCGGCCCCCCAGGATGCCCGCCACGACTGATACGCCTGTGGTGCGTCCACTATGCCGATGGGGCAGATGTACTTCAAGCTCCAGATGTGAAGATTCGTGCACAATGGCGGGTTGACTCTTTGTCAGTGCACGGTTCGTGATCGTGACGGTTTGCGGCTGACGCACAGTGACGAGCGTGGATGCCGCCGCGGCCCGGATCGCCGACGGGCTCGGGGGTTTGGCGTAAAAGCCTTCCATTCACCGGGAGAGCGCTATCCGAGAGATCGGACCAGAGCTATGTTTCAGGCGCCTGATTCCCTCCGGCCCGTCCCGAAGGAGTTGCGTACATGCCTGAAACCCTCGTTCCTACGTCGAAAAGGAGAACGAGCCGTCGCGTCGTCGCGCTGCTGACCGCCGTCGCCGCCCTTCTCTTAGGACTCCCCGCGACCCCCGCCTTCGCCGGCGCGGCCCGCCCGGTGGTGCGGGTGGAGGCCGGTCTGCTCAAGGGCGCCGTGGCCGATCGCGTGGACCGGTTCCTGGCCGTACCGTACGCGCAGCCGCCGGTCGGCGACCTGCGCTGGAGCGCACCCCGCCCGGCCCGCGCGTGGACGGGCGTCCGCGACGCCGCCGAGTGGGGCAACCGCTGTCCCGCCGCGGCCAGCACCAACGGACCGCGCTCCGAGACCGAGGACTGCCTGTACCTCAACGTGTTCAGGCCCGCCGGCACCAAGGCCGGGCAGCGGCTGCCCGTGCTGTTCTGGATCCACGGCGGCGGCCTGGTCAACGGCTCAGGCAACCAGCACGACGGCAGCCTGATCGCCCGGCTCGAGAACGTCGTGGTGGTGAGCATCAACTACCGCCTGGGCGTGTTCGGCTTCCTGGCCCACCCGGCGCTCACCCGGGAGGCCGGTCAGTCCGGCAACTACGGCTTCCTCGACCAGCAGGCGGCGCTGCGCTGGGTGCGGCGCAACATCGGCGCCTTCGGCGGCGACCCCCGCCAGGTCACCATCGACGGCGAGTCGGCCGGCGGGTTCTCCGTCTGCGGCCACCTCACCGCCCCCGGATCGAGCGGGCTCTTCAACCGCGCGATCATCCAGAGCGGCGCCTGCGTCAGCCAGCCCGTCAGCCAGGGGGAGCAGTCCGGCACCTCCATCGCCGGCCAGCTCGGCTGCGCCGACGACGCGACCGCCGTCGCCTGCCTGCGCGCGCTGTCCCCGGCGCGGCTCGTCGACGGGCCGCAGTTCAGCTCGTTCGTGCACGGCGGCCCGGTGTTTCCTGAGGCTCCCGGTGACGCCGTCCGTGCGGGTCACTTCCAGCGCGTCCCCCTGATCGTGGGCTCCACCCGCGACGAGGGCCGTACGTTCGCGCAGGGCAATCTGGACTGGACCCAAACGCAGTACGAGAACTTCGTCCGATCCCTGTACGGCGGCAACGCCGACGCCATCCTGCGCCGGTATCCCTGGCCGGCGACGCCGGACCGGTTCACCGGCGCGTACCTGGCGGCGGCGATCTTCACCGACTCGGGGTTCATCGCCGGTCTGGGCGGCTGCCCGACGCTCAAGTTCATCAAGGACCTGTCCGCCTACACCCGCGTGTTCGCCTACCGGTTCGACCACCGTACGGGGCCCGGCCTCACCCCCGAGCCGGTCGGGTACGAGTGGGGCGCCGGGCACGCCGCCGAGCTGGCCTACCTGTGGCCGAGCTTCGACAACGGCACACCGATCGCGCCCACCTTCGACGCGGCCGAGCGCCGGCTGGCGGCGGACATGGTGCACTACTGGGGCTCGTTCACCCGGCTCGCCCGGCCGCAGGCGCCGTACGCGTCACCGTGGCCGGACTACAACCGCACCTCGCGCGTCATGTCACTGCGCGCGGGCGGACGCTCGGTGATGGTCCCGGCCACCGAGATGGCCACCGAGCACAACTGCGACCTGTGGGACGCGCTCTGACCGCTTCTATTTGATACGACTTCTGTTGGTACGACCAGGGCCGGGGCGACCACCCCGGCCCTGGGCGGGGTACATGCTGCTGTGACTAGCCGAGCAGGGAGCGGACATATTCGCCGATCGGCTGGGTCGGCCGGCCGATGAGCTCGCTCAGCGTGCCGGGAGTGTCGGCGAGCCAGCCACGGGAGATGTTGACGTCCACGTCGGCCATGAGCGCCGCGAACGGAGCCGGAAGACCGGCGCCGGCCAGAACGCCCGCGAAGTCGTCCTTCGGCAGGTTCTGGTAGGCGACCTCCTTGCCGGTGACCTTGGAGATCTCGGCGGCCAGGTCGGCGAGCGTCCAGGCGGTGTCGCCGCCCAGCTCGTAGATCTTGCCGTCGTGGCCCTCTCCGGCCAGCACGGCGGCCGTGGCGGCGGCGTAGTCCGCGCGCGAGGCGGAGGCGATCCGGCCGTCGCCGGCGGCGCCGTAAACCGCGCCGAGCTGGGGAGCGCCCGCGATCGACTGCTCGTAGTTCTCGTGGTACCAGTTGTTGCGCAAGATTGCGTACGTCACGCCGGACGCCTTGATGTACTCCTCGGTCGCCTTGTGGTCGGCGGCGAGGCCGGCCTCGGTGGTGTCGGCCTTGGGCGCGCTGGTGTAGGTGAGCGTGGCGCCGGCCGCCTTGGCCGCGTCGACGACCGCCGAGTGCTGCTGGAGCCGGTTGCCCTCGGTGCCGGAGATGAGCAGCACCTTGCCGGCGCCCTCGAACGCGCTCTTGAGCGTCTCGGGCCGGTCATAGGACGCTTCGCGGACCTCGACGCCGAGATCCGCGGCCTTCTCCGGGGTACGCGCCGCCGCGACGATCTGCCCGGCGGGAACCCGCTTCTTGAGCTCCTCGACCACCAGCCGGCCGAGGTGTCCGCTGGCTCCGGTTACCACGATCATGATTACTCCCTCTCAGTACGAACTAGCGGTTAGTACTTTCTATCAGAAAGCACTGTAAGCTAGCACGCATGGAGGAGTTCGAGAACCTGGTGGCCGACGTCTTCTCGCGCAAGTGCACCTCTCGCTCGGTGCTGGAGACGATCACCGGCCGCTGGGCGATCCTGGCGCTGGTGGCCCTCTACGAGGGGCCCTACCGCTTCAACGCGCTGCGCCGCCGCGTCGACGGGGTGAGCGAGAAGATGCTGTCCCAGACCCTCCAGACCCTGGAACGCGATGGCATGGTGCTGCGGGTGGCCGAGCACACGATTCCGCCCCGGGTCGAATACAGCCTCACCTCGCTGGGTCGCGAGGCCGCCGAGCGGCTGATCCCCCTCATCACCTGGCTGGAGGACCGCATGCCCGACGTCGTGACCGCCCGCGAGGGCTACCAGGGCCGTTAGGGCGCGCGGGCACATCCGCTCGCCGTCCGCGCCGGGTGTCCGCGCGTCATCCGCGCCGGCAGGTCAGCCGGCCGTCCGTGCCTCTGGCAGCAGGGCGAAGCCCGCCCCGAAGTCGCGGTTGATCGGCAACGTGACCACCACGAACTCCTTCCTGGCCACCTCGACGCCCTGGATCTTGCAGGCGATGGCGGCTGTGCAGTCGCCCCCGGTCAGGCCCATCAGCCGGCCGCCGCGGACCCTGGCCTGCACCATCGTGAGATGCAGGATGAGGTCCACGCCGAAGGTCAGCCGGCCAACCGGCCGGCCGTTGACCTGTACCTCGACATAGGGCTCGTGGTGGGAGACGACCTCGTGCTCGGCCAGCGGCACGACCTTTCCCATGCCCGGGTTGTCCAAGGTGCTGCGGGCAGCGGCGCGCAGGCTGCGGTACTTCGCCCAGCCGCCCAGCAGCACCGACCCCACGTCGATGCCGCCGAGCAGGTCGGCGCCCGCCTCCGCGGCCCGGCGCGCCAGCTCGCCGGGCGGCGTCTGGACCTGCCGGTTGATCTCGTCGAGCACCCGGCGGGCGTCCACGGCCCGCGCGAGCTCCTGGGCCGCCTGTCTCGGGTCGGCGTAGAGCAGCAGGTCGGCGGTGCTGGGGTGGGTGATTAAGGTAACGGTCACCGTACGATCTCCCTGATCTCCTGCCGGCCCGGGTCGTGGTGGCAGACGAAGTCGAGGTTGAGCGAGGGCGCGAACTCACGGATCTGCAAGCTCGGCGAGAGGTCGGCGTACGGGACGCAGACCACGGAGGGCGTCGTGGAGGTCCGCCGGCCGCGGCGGGCGCGGCGCAGCGCCCAGACCACTACGCCCACCGCCACGAGCGCGCCCACCAGCAAGCCGGGCAGCGGCGTGCTCGATGAGTCGGTTTCCCGCGAGTCGATGTCGCTGACCCGCGGCGACTCGTCGGTGCCGGAGGGGGTGACGTCCGGGCTCGCGGGGTCGGTCGGCGTGGGCCCCGCTGTCAGGGTGACGGTGACGGAGCTGCCGCGGTCGACGATGGTGCCGGCGGCCGGATCCTGCTCGCTCACGCGGCCCGAGTCCCCGCTGCCGACGACGAGCGTGAGCCCCAGGCTCTGAAGCTGCCGCCGCGCCACGTTCGCGCTGAGCCCGTTCAGGTCGGGGACCTCGACGCGGTCGTCCGGCGTCGGGGACGTCGGTGTGGGGGGACGCAGGGTCAGTGTCACGGTGCTGCCGCTGGGCACCTGCGTGCCGGCGGCGGGATCCTGGGCGTCCACCACGCCCGTCCCGTCTCCCTCGGTCACCGACGGGACGAGCCCCTTGTCGCGGATCTTCTTCTCCGCCGTGTCCCGCTGGTCGCCCACGACGTCCGGGACCGCCACGGTCGGCGCCTGCAGGTCGATGGTGACGGTGGAGCCGCAGTTCGCGAGCTCCTCGCTGGTGGGGGTCTGGTCGGTGACCGTCCAGTCGGCCGCCGCGTCGGAAGGTGTGGACTCCGTGTCGAAGCCACCCTGGGCCAGCGCGGCGACCGCGCTGTCCCGGGTCATCCCCATGACGTTCGGCACCGGCCCGGGGCGGGTGCCGTCATGCGTCTCGCTGTTCCATTCGGACAGCGTCGGGCAGGACGGTTCGGCCGTCGGCCCCACCACCTCCGTTGCCCCGGCCGTCGGCTCCGCCGCCCCCGCTGCCCCGGCCGTTGCCGGGCTCAGCCCGATCACGCACGCGGCCATCAGCACCATCACGCTCGCGGCAAGTACGTAGGCCATCAGGCCGTACCGGCGCATCGCCACCTCCCCGGCTCAGGGCTTTGACGCTAGGCGCGCAGCTCGGCCGGGTCATGAGTAGGCCTCTACTCAACTTGCGGGGCGACCTTTCCGCAGGGCCAGGGCCAGGGCCGCCGGAGGGAATCAGCGGGAAGGCTCCTTCGCGGGCGCGGGGACGGCGGTGTGCGTCGTCCCGGTGGCGGCGGCCGGCCGTCGGCCGGGGATGAACGACATGATCACCAGGGCGATGAGGGCCATGACGGCGCCGAGGGCCAGGACGACGCGGAAGCCGTTCTGGGAGGGGACGATCACGGGGCCGAGGGACATGGTCAGCTGGGCCAGGATGGCGCCCGAGACGGCGCTGGAGATCGAGGTGCCGATCGAGCGCATCAGCGTGTTGAGGCTGTTGGCGGCGGCCGTCTCGGACAGGGGCACGGCGGCCATGATGAGCGCGGGCATGGCCCCGTACGCCAGGCCGATGCCGGCCCCGATGACCGCGGAGACGAGCACGAGCTGCCAGATCGCGGACATCAGCACAGTGCCCAGGCCGTAGCCGGCGGCGACCACGACGGCGCCGACCATCAGCGTCGTCTTGGGACCCCTGGCCCTGGAGATGCGCGCGGACAGCGGTGCTGTGGCCATCATCACCAGGCCCGACGGACCCATCACCAGGCCCGCGACCAGCATCGACTGGCCCAGCCCGTAGCCGGTGGCCTCGGGCAGCTGCAGCAGCTGGGGGAGTACCAGGGACATCGCGAACATCGCGAACCCGAACACGGCGGAGGCGAGGTTCGTGAGCAGCACCTGACGGCGCGCGGTGGCGCGCAGGTCCACCAGCGGCTGCCTGGTACGCAGCTCCCACCAGCCCCACAGCAGCAGGACGACGACCGAGACCGCGAACAGCCCGATGGTCCGGCCGCTGGTCCAGCCCCAGCCGGCGCCCTGGGAGATGGCCAGCAGCAGGCACACCAGCGCGGCCGACAGTCCGGCCGCGCCCACCAGGTCGAAGCGTCCCCCGCTGCGGACACTGGACTCGGGCACGAGCGTGAGCACGAGCACGGCGGCCACGGCGCCGAATCCCGCCGCGGTCCAGAACAGCACGTGCCAGTCGGTGCGCTCGGCCAGGAAGGCGGCCGCGGGCAGGCCGAGCGCGCCGCCCACGCCGAGTGAGGCGCTCATCAACGCGGTGGCCGAGCCGAGGCGTTCGGCCGGCAGTTCGTCGCGCATGATGCTGATGCCCAGGGGGATGACGCCGGCCGCCAGCCCTTGCAGGACCCGTCCGACGACCATCGGCGCCAGGGAGTCGCTGAGGGCGGCGACGGTCGAGCCGGCCACCAGCAGGGTCAGGCTGATGAGCAGCATGAGCCGCTTGCCGTACATGTCGCCCAGTCGTCCCATGACCGGGGTGGCGACGGCGCCGGCCAGCAGCGTCGCGGTGATCGCCCAGGTGGCGTCGGAGGGCGAGGCGCTCAGGAGCCGGGGGAGCTGGGGGATCAGCGGGATCACGAGGGTCTGCATCAGCGCGACCACGATCCCGGCGAAGGCCAGCACCACCACGACGGCATTGGTCCGCGGCGGGCCGGGCGGCTCGGCCTCGAAGGGCTGAGCTTGTGCATGGCGCATGGAAAGGTCTCCGTCCGAGCGGCCGGATATCAGCGATCCGGCCACAACTTAAATCAACTGTTTGACTTAAATTAGCAGGGCCGGTTGACTAGGCGCGTACCGAGGGCCGAATTCGAGGAGGACGTACGGTGAGCCAGAGCCAGGACCAGCAGGCGTTGAGCTACCCGCTTTCCAGAGAAGGGGCGCTGGAGCCGCCGGCGGAGTGGGCGCGGCTGCGGCAGGAGTGCCCGGTCGCGCGGGTGACGCTGCCCAGCGGGGACGAGGCGTCGCTGCTCACGCGCTACGCGGATGTCAAGCAGGTGCTGTCCGACCCGCGCTTCACCCGGCAGCTGAGCGCCGACGACGCGGCCCGGATCTCCGACAGCGAGTCGGGCGGCGTGTTCAACAGCGAGATGGCGACGGCGCTCCCGCAGAGCGGCGAGGGTCATCTGCTGTGGCGGCGGATGATCACCAAGTGGTTCACGGCCAAGCGGATGAACGCGCTGCGGCCGGGGATCGAGGCGATGGCCGAGCAGCTCATCGACGACATGGTGCGGCAGGGTCAACCGGCGGATCTCAAGGCGAGCCTGGGCTTCCCGCTGCCGGTCTGGGTGATCTGCGACATGCTCGGGGTCCCCGACTCGGACCGCGACAGGTTCTCCTACTGGTCCGACTCCCTGCTCAACCTGACCCGCTACACGCAGGCGGAGACCGAGGCGGCGCAGGCCGAGTTCGTGGCGTACATGGCCGGCCACATCGCCGCCAAGCGCGAGGAGCCGGGCGACGACCTGCTCAGCGAGCTCATCACGGGCACCGACGCCGAGGGCGGCAAGATGTCCGACGCGGCGCTGGTGGCCACCGGCATGGGCCTGCTGGTCGCCGGGCACGAGACCACCGCGAACATGATCGCGAAGATGATGGCCATGCTGCTGACCGACCGGAGCCGCTGGGAGCGGCTGCTGGCCGATCGGTCGCTGGTCCGCACCACGGTGGAGGAGGCCCTGCGCTTCGACGCCAACCTCGGGTTCGGGATGCCGCGCTACATCGGCGAGGAGGTCGAGGTCGGCGGCACCCTCCTGCCGCGCGGCACCACGGTGCTGTGCGACATGGCCGCGGCCAACCGGGACGAGAGCGCGTTCGACGGGGCCGGCGAGATGGACCTCAGCCGCAGCCCGAACCCGCACCTGGCCTTCGGCGCCGGGGCTCATTCGTGCCTCGGCCAGCCGCTGGCCCGTACCGAGCTGCAGGCGGTGCTCGACGTGCTGTTGCGCAAGCTGCCCTCCCTGGAGCTCGCCGTCACGGCCGGGGAACTGCGCCGGGTCGAAGGGCTCGTCGTCGGCGGACTGAGCGAGCTTCCAGTACGGTGGTGACCTGATGGAGAGAACCGCCCGGGCCGAGCGCGTGAGCGCGACGCGAGAGCAGATCCTGACGGCGGCGGAGCGGCTGTTCGCCGAGCACGGGGTCTTCGCCGTGTCCAACCGCCAGGTCAGCGAGGCCGCCGGCCAGGGCAACACGGCGGCGGTCGGTTACCACTTCGGCACCAAGGCGGATCTCGTACGCGCCATCGTGCGCAAGCACACCGAGCCGATGGAGCGGCTGCGCCTGCGGATGCTGGCCGAGACGGCCGGCTCCACGGACGCGCGGGACTGGGTGGGCTGCCTGTTGCGCCCGATCACCGAGCACCTGGGCGCTTTGGGAAACCCCACCTGGTTCGCCCGGTTCAGCGCCCAGGTGATGACCGATCCCGCACTGCGCGAGATCATGATCGAGGAGACGATCAGCTCGCCGTCCCTGCGCCAGGCGATCGACGGGCTCAACCGGTGTCTTCCCGACCTGCCGCTGGAGGTACGCCTCGAACGCGGTGACATGGCGCGTCAGCTGATGGTGCACATGATCGCCGAGCGCGAGCGCGCGCTCGCCGAAGGCACCTCCACACCCCGGTCCAGCTGGCACGACGCCGCGACCGGGCTGATCGACGCGATCGTCGGTCTCTGGCTGGCTCCGGTCACGCCCCGCTCGTAACCGCTGGACCGTTCAGGCAAGGCTCACCGCACCTGAACGGTCCAGTGACGTGCGGTACTTAGTCCGATCTGAGGCGAAAGCTGTTTGATCGTGCGTAATTAGGCCCTCCTCGATCGGCGTAAGCCGGGTTACATTCACGTTAATTTGCCCTCTCTTATCCCCCTGAGCAGAACGAAGGGAGAGGCATGAGAACGAGAACCGCGCTCGCCGCCCTGACCGCTGCGGCGATCCTCATGCCGGCCGCCGCCGCCAACGCCACCGGGACCGTCGCTGTCACTGAGACCGTGGGCATCGCGGCTCCGCCGCCCGACAGCCAGTTCCAGAAGGTGACGCTGAACGACAATCCGGGTGAGCCCATGGACCTGGCGGTGTTACCAGATTCGAGGGTCCTGCACACCACCCGGCCCGGTGTGGTCTGGTTGCACGATCCGAAGACCGGTCTCAACACGGAGGCCGCCCGGCTAAACGTCTATCGGCACGACGAGGAGGGACTGCAGAGCATCGCCCTCAGCCCTGGCTTCGGCAAGGGCTCCAAAGCCGACGACTGGGTCTACCTCTACTACTCCCCGCCGCTCAACACTCCCATCGACGACCCGGCGACGCCGGACTTCAACGAGGGCGACGCCCCGGTCACCGGCACACCGGCGGACTTCGCGCCGTTCAACGGGCTGATCAGGCTGTCCCGCTTCCGCTTCACCGGCACCACGATCGACCTCCGTACCGAGCAGCGCATCCTCGACGTGCCGGTCAACCGCGGCATCTGCTGCCACGTCGGCGGGGACATCGTCTTCGACGCCGACGGCAACCTCTACCTGTCCACCGGCGACGACACGAACCCGTTCTCCTCCGACGGCTACAACCCCATCGACGAGCGGCCCGACCACAACCCCGCCTTCGACGCCCAGCGCAGCGCCGGCAACACCAACGACCTGCGCGGCAAGGTCCTTCGCATCAAGGTCCGCGCCGACGGGTCCTACACGATTCCGCGCGGCAACCTGTTCCCGCCCGGCATGGCGCGCACCCGGCCGGAGATCTACGCGATGGGCCTGCGCAATCCCTTCCGCATCGAGCTCAACCGGTCCACGGGCGAGCTCTACGTCGCCGACTACTCGCCCGACGCGCGGGAGGCCGATCCCCAGCGCGGCCCGTCGGGGACCGGCAAGTGGACGGTGATCCGCAAGGCCGGTAACTACGGCTGGCCGTACTGTGCGACGGCGCGGCTCCCGTACGTCGACTACGACTTCGCGACCGGTACGTCAGGCGCGGCGTTCAACTGCGCCGCGCCGGTCAACGAGTCGCCGCACAACACCGGCCTGCGCGCGCTGCCACCGGTGACGCAGCCGAACGTGTGGTACTCCTACGGGGCTTCAGCGGAGTTCCCGCAGCTGGGCACCGGCGGCATCGGGCCGATGGCCGGTCCGGCGTACCACTTCGACCCGCGTAACACGCGCGGCCGGACTGCCGTGGGGTGGCCGAAGTACTTCGACGGCGTTCCGCTCTTCTACGAGTGGACCCGCGACTACGTCAAGGCGTTCCACCGTGACGGGCGGATCGAGGACGTGCTGCCCTCGTTCGTCTTCGACAACCCGATGGACATGGAGTTCGGCCCTGATGGCGCGCTCTACGTGCTGGAGTACGGCGACGGCTACTTCCAGGAGAACCCGGACGCCCAGCTCGCGCGCTACGACTACATCGGCAACACCGGCAACCACACTCCCGTCCCGGCCGCCGCCGGCTCGCCGACCGACGGCCACGCGCCCCTGACCGTCCGCTTCACCAGCGCGGGTACGACCGACCCTGACGGCGACAGGCTCCGCTACGCCTGGGACTTCGACGCCGACGGCAAGGTCGACTCCCGCAGCCCCGAGGCGTCGTACACCTACCAGAAGAACGGCCTCTACAACGCCACGCTCAAGGTCACCGACACCGCCGGCATGTCCGCGGCGACATCGGTACGGATCGTGGTCGGCAACGCCGCGCCGGTCGTGGAGCTGATCCGGCCCGCCGAAGGGCAGGCGTTCCACTTCGGCGACGTCGTCGAGTTCGAGGTGCGGGTCACCGACGACCAGCCGGTGGACTGCGCCAAGGTGACCGTGGACTACATCCTCGGCCACGACGACCACGGCCACCCGCAGACCACGGCCCGCGGCTGCACGGGCTCCATCCAGACCACCTTGCCGAGCGGACACGATCCGGAGACCGACCATCTCACCGGCGTCTTCGTCGCCGGCTACACCGACCCCGGCGGCACCGACCTGCCCCCGCTGACCGGCAGC
The DNA here is from genome assembly GCF_043197735.1 of Nonomuraea sp. NPDC049028. Taxonomy (NCBI): domain Bacteria; kingdom Bacillati; phylum Actinomycetota; class Actinomycetes; order Streptosporangiales; family Streptosporangiaceae; genus Nonomuraea; species Nonomuraea sp. NPDC049028. The sequence goes on along the minus strand of NZ_JBICTR010000004.1, from coordinate 434,409 downwards.
GACCAGGTCGTCCTCCAGCCCACACGTTAGGAGTTCCCCCATGTGCTACGGCTACGGTCCCAGCAGGCGCTCCCTGCTCGCCGCGGGCCTCGGACTCGGGGCGGCCGCGCTGGCCGCCGCTTCGCCCGCCGCCGCGGCGACGCCGCCGCACCACTCCGGCGGGGAGCGCATCCCGCCGAACCAGATCAGCATCCAGCTCTGGACGGTACGCGACGACCTCGCCCAGAACTACGATGCCACGCTCACCTACCTGGCCGAGACCGGCTACCCGAAGGTCGAGCTGGCGCTCGGCTACTTCGGTCGTACCGCCCAGCAGCTGCGCCAGTTCCTCGATGGGATCGGCATCCGGGCCAGCTCCAGCCACGACGGCCTCACCACCGACCAGGCCGGTCTGGACACGAAGATCTCCAACGCGCTGACCCTCGGCCAGTCCTTCATGGTCGTGCCCTACCTGAACTCCACCAGCGAGGACGAGTGGAAGGCGTGGGCCGAGCGCATGAACGTCGAGGCGCGGGCCGCCCGCTCGGCCGGGCTGCGCTACGGCTACCACAACCACGCCCACGAGTTCACCACCGACCTCGGCGGCGGTAAGACGCCCTGGGACGTGCTCACCGCCGAGCTCGATCCGCATCTGGTCCACCTGGAGATCGACCTCTATTGGGCGGTCACCGGCGGCGTCGGGCGCGGGGCCCCCGATCCGGTGCGCTTCGCGCTCGACGTCATCCGCAGGGCGCCGCAGCGGGTGCTGCAGTTCCACGTCAAGGATCGAGCGCCCGACGGCGACATGGCCGACCTCGGCACCGGGACCATCGACTTCCGGCGCATCTTCGACAAGCACCGCGTGTTGGAGTACATCGTGGAGAACGACACTCCCGATGTGACTCCCCGGCGTACCGCCGAGGTCGGATATCGCTACCTGCGGAAAGTGAGGTTCTAGGGGTCTGTTGCCGGGCGCCCAGGTTCTTGGGCGCCCGGCTCCTTGGGCGTTCGGGTTTTTTGTTCGGGCGTCCGGGTCAGGCGGCGATCTCGGTCAGTGAGCGGTCGCGGGTGCGGACGCCCAGCCGGATGATGCCGGCGGCGATCACCAGCAGCCCCACCAGGACGAACGACGCCGGCCGCGCGCCGAAGCCGGTCAGGATGGGCAGCACCACGAAGGGGGTGACCGCACCGCCCAGATGCCCGACTCCGTCAGCGATGGCCGACGCCGTGCCCCGTGCCCGCGTGGGGAACACCTCCGCCGTGTAGGTGTAGGCAGGGGTCGCCATGAAGGCGATGCCGAACGAGCTGAACAGGGCACCGACGGTGGCGACCGCCTCGCCCATGTCCAGGGTGATGAGCAGCAGGGAGGCCGCGAAGACCAGCGTGCCGATGATGACCATGGTGCGGCGTTCCATCCGCTCCACCAGTAGGACGGCCGCGACGGTGGAGACCAGCGGCATGGCCCGGGTGAGCACGCTGACGAGGACCGCGTCGGAGGTCGAGATGCCGATGCCCTCAAGGATGAGCGGCAGGTAGCTGGCGTAGCCGTACATGGCAATGTAGAAGATGAACCAGAAACCCAGCACGATCAGCATGCGACCCAGGTACGGCGCCTTGAAGAGGGCGCGGGCCGGCACCGTCTCTTCAGCTGGAGCGGGCTCCTGTTCGAGCGTGCCCTCGGCCGGGACGGCGCCGCCCGGGGGCAGGCCGACACGGGCCTCCATCTCACGGACGATGCGGTCGGCCTCGTCGGCCCGGCCCATCGCCACCAGCCAGCGCGGCGACTCCACCAGCGCGTGCCTGCCGACCAGCGGCAGCACCAGGAGCACCAGGCCGCCGAAGGCCAGCAGGTAGCGCCACCCGTCGGGGGAGGCGCCCAGGACCAGCAGCGAGGCGAACCCGATCGCCAGCAGCAGCACCGTGCCCACCATGTACAGGCGCGACAGGTAGCCGCCGCGCTGGTTCTTGGGCGCCAGCTCGCCGATGTAGGCCGAGCACAGCGCGAGCACCGCCCCCATCCCGCACCCGGTCAGGAACCGGAAGAAGGTCAGCGACCACACGTCCCACGAGAACGCCGTGAGGAACCCGCCGATACCGAGCGCCAGGATGGTCAGCGCCAGGCCCTTCTGCCGGCCGTGCCGGTCCGCGATGTGCCCGAACGCGTACGCGCCGATGCAGTAACCGACGAGGTTCCACGTGATCGGGTAACCCAGCTCGGCCCCGGCCAGCCCGAACGCGCTGCGCATCGAGGGCAGCGTGATGGTCAGGACGGAGATGTCGTAGTTGGCGAAGAAGAAGCAGAGCATGAGCGCGAGCCAGGCCGCGCGGCTGAGCCCGACTTTCGGCATGGCGTCGATGCGGGCGTCCACACTGCGGGCGTTCACGCCGCGAGTGGGTACGGGCGGTTCCGGGGCGGGCGAGTCGAGGGGCGTCTGAGACATGGCGGCCTCCTTGGAATGGGGCAACGGAGCACGAGCTGGGAGGCGCTCTCCTGCGGTTTCCAGGACATGAGCTTCTGAGACATGAGCAATGAGCGGACATGAAGCGGTGAGCGGTCCGCGCCGGCGGGATGGGGGCTGTGACAGGGCTCACGTAGAGGTGGTGCTGGGAACCGTAGGCAGGTCCCGGCGGTGGCGACCATCGCGGTTTGGCGCATGTGCACATGCGCGAAAACGCAACGAAGGGGACGCCCTAAAGGGTGAGTGCCTGCCCGGCCCACTCCTGGCGCAGCGCGTGGACGAGCCGGCGTACGACGTCGTCCTGTTCCGCCCGCGACCGGTGCCAGGCCACGCCGAGCAAGAATTCCAGGTCGTCGCGGAGCGGGACGATCACGAAGGCCGGGTCGTCGAAGACCCGGGCGGCGCCGCCGTTGCGCGGGTCGAGCGTCAGCGTGACGCCGTGGCTGCGGCGGATGTGGCTGGCCAGCATGACGGAGTCGTTGTCCGGCATCTCGTGGAGCGAGGTGATGCCGGCGCTCTTCAGCCGCCGGTGCAGCCGGTCCATCGCCAAGGGCTGGGGCGTGAGCGGGCCGACGGTCAAGATCCGGTCCGTGAGATCCCGCAACGTCAGCTCGCCGGCGGCGGCCAGCGGATCGTCGGCCCGCATCGCCGCCGAGAACACGTAGCGGGCCACGACGAGACTGTCCAGTTCGGGCCGGTCCAACGGGAGGTGGACCAGGGCCGCGTCGAGCTCGCCGCGCTCCAGCGCCGGCAGGAGCCCGGCGGACGGCGCCGCCGTCGCGTCCACCGCGAAGGAGGGGAACGTCTGCTCGGCCACCGCCAAGAACCGGTCCATCACGGCCGGCGGGCACAGGTGCGTGCCGCCCACGCGCACCACCCGGCTCCTGGTGCCGGACGCCTCCCGGAGCACGTCCTTGAGGCCGTCGACCTGCTCCAGGATGCCGCGTACCCGCTCGACCAGGACCGCCCCGCCCGCGGTGAGCTCCACCTGGTGGTAGCGGCGGACGAACAGCTCGACCCCCAGCTCGCGCTCAAGGTCCTTGACGGCGCGGCTGACCGGTGACGGAGTCAGATGCAGCCGCTCCGCCGCGCGACCGAAGTGAAGCTCCTCGGCGACGGCGAGAAAGCATCGCAGCTGCTGTACGTCCATGAGCGGGAGTCTGTGGCGGGCCGTCGCCGCGCGTCAACCGGCATGTTCCGTTTCGCGCTGGTTACCACGGGGTTGGCCGCCGGACGCGGTCATGTTGCCGATTGGGACGCGTAGCACGTTGCCGATTCGGACGTTTTCAGACTGAAAACTGGGTGGCATCCTCACGGTTGTAGGAAACCTGTTCGCAACAATCCTGGCGAGCTGCCATGAACCGCTGCTCAAGGGCCGGGATCCCTCCGCCGCGACAGGTCATGTCCGGCGTACTCGCGCATCCTTCACACCGTGGGGTGATTCACCATGCCCGCAGCCAGGGGCCTTCCCCTCGCCGGTCTTCGGGTCATCGACCTGGCCGACGGCAAGGCCGAGATGTGCGGCCGTTTCCTCGCCGACCTCGGCGCCGACGTCATCCGCGTCGAGCCGCCCGGCGGCGCGCCGACCCGTCACCGGGAGCCCGTCCACGACGGCGTGAGCCTCTACTTCGCCACGCACAACGCCAACAAGCGCGGCGTCACCCTGAACCTGCGCGACTCCGCCGGCCGTGACCGGCTGCTCGACCTGGCCGCCGGGGCGGACTTCCTCATCGAGACCGAACGCCCAGGTACCCTCGACGGCCTCGGTCTCGGCGCGGACGCGCTGCTCGCCCGCAACCCGGCACTGGTCGTCGTCTCAATCACCGACTTCGGGCAGACCGGCCCATACCGGGACTGGGTCGGCACCGACTGGACGCACATGGCGCTCGGCGGGGTGCTGTCGCGCTCCGGCATCCCGGGCCGCGAGCCGGTCATGCCGCCCGGCCCGCTGGCCTACGAGTCGGCGGCCATCCAGGCCGCGTGGGCGGGCCTGCTGGCGTACCTGAACCGGCTCGACACCGGCCGCGGCGACCACGTCGACTGCTCGGTGTACGAGATGACCGCCCAGGTCCTGGACCCGGGCTTCGGCATGGGCGGCTCGGCCACCGGCGGGGTCCCGGCCACCCGGCTGCCGCGCGGCCGTCCGCAGGCGGGCGACCTGTACCCGATCTTCCCGTGCGCCGATGGATACGTCCGGATCTGCGTGCTGGCCAAACGGCAGTGGCGCGGGATGTTCGGCTGGCTGGGGGAGCCTGAGGAGTTCGCCGACCCCAAGTACGACAGCATGGGCGCCCGATTCGGAGCCGCTGAGCGGCTGCGCGTCCTCATGGGAGAGCTGTTCAGGGACCGGACCAGGGACGAGCTCGTGGCCCAGGGCCAGGAGCGCGGCGTGCCGATCGCGGCACTGCTCGACCCCGGCGAGGTGCTCGACAGCCCGCACTTCCGCGCGCGGGGCAGCCTGCTGGACGCCGAGGTCGCCCCGGGGCTGACCGGCCGCGTGCCGTCCGGGTACGTGGAGGTGAACGGGGTACGGGCCGGGTTCCGGCACCGGGCCCCCGAGCCGGGGGAGCACGACGACGAGATCTTCGCCGCGGTGACGCCCGGCAAGCCGGTCACTTCCGGCACGGCCCTCGATAGGCCGGTCACCACCGACTCGGCCGAGGGCGTGACGCGGCGGCCCCTCGACGGGCTTCGGGTGCTGGACCTGGGTGTCATCGTGGTCGGTGCGGAGCTGGGCCGGCTGCTCGCCGACCAGGGCGCCGAGGTCATCAAGATCGAGAGCCGCGCCTACCCCGACGGCAGCCGCCAGTCGCTCGGCGACGAGGTCATCAGTGTCGGCTTCGCCTGGGGCCACCGCAACAAGCTCAGCGCCGGGATCAACCTCCGCTCGCCCGAGGGCCTGGACCTCTTCAAGCGGCTCGCCGCCGACTCCGACGTCATCCTGTCCAACTTCAAGCCGGGCACGCTGGAGTCGCTGGGTCTCGGCTACGACGTCATCAGCGAGCTGAACCCCAAGATCATCATGGCCGACAGCAGCGCTCTGGGCCCGACCGGGCCGTGGAGCAGGCGCATGGGCTACGGCCCGCTCGTCCGCGCCTCCGCCGGGCTGACCGGGCTCTGGCGGGACACCGAGGTCGAGGCCGGGTTCTGCGACGGCATCACCATCTATCCCGACCACATCGCCGCGCGGGTCGGCGCCGTCGCCGTGCTCGCCGCGCTCATCGAGCGGCGGCGTACCGGGAAGGGCGGCACGGTCAGCGTCGCCCAGGCCGAGACGATCCTCACTCAGCTGTCCACCGGTTTCCTGCGCGAATCACTGGAACCCGGCTCGTTCACCGCCCACGGCAACAGCGGCGAGTGGGACGCGCCCCAGGGGGTCTACCCGTGCGCGGGCGACGACGAGTGGTGCGTGGTGAGCGTCGACGGCGACGAGCAGTGGCGGCGCTTGTGCGAGGTGATCGGCCGCGCCGACCTGAGCACCGACGCGCGGCTGGCCGCCGCCGCGGGTCGCCGCGCGCACCGCGACCTCGTGGACGCGGCCGTGACCGAGTGGACGGCCGCCACCCCGCCGGGAGCGGTCATGGAGCGGCTGCAGGAGGCCGGGGTGCCCGCCGGGATGATGCGGCGGGTCATCGAGTATCTGGACGACCCCCAGCTCACCGCCCGTGGGTTCCTGCGGGAGATGCGCCATCCGTACATCGAGCACGCCCTGCGTACCGAGAACGCCCCGGCCACCTTCCGTGGGGTCGCCGACCCCGAGCTGCGCCCCGCGCCGCTGGCGGGGGAGCACACGCGGCTGGTGGCCGCCAAGCTGCTCGGCCTGGCCGAGTCCGAGATCCAGGCGCTCATCGACGAGGGCGTGCTGGAAGAAGCAACCGTACAGAGTAAATGAAGGAGTCGACCATGGGTGAGCCCGCCGCGCTCGTCGAGCGCCGCGACCACATCGTGTTGATCACATTGAACCGGCCCGAGGTCCGCAACGCCGTGAACGCGGAGCTGACCCGCGCCGTCGGTGAGGCTCTCGACGAGGCCGACGCGGACGCGTCGGTCCGGGCCGTGGTGCTGACGGGGGCGGGGGACAAGGCGTTCTGCGCCGGTGCCGACCTGAAGGCGGTGGCCCGCGGGGAGTTCTCCACCGAAGGGCTCAAGCCGCACTGGGGCTTCGCCGGATGTGTCACGCATCCCATCGCCAAGCCGGTCATCGCCGCCGTCAACGGGTTCGCGCTCGGCGGCGGCACCGAGATCGCCCTGTGGGCCGACCTGGTGGTGGCCGCCGAGACCGCCGCGTTCGGGCTGCCGGAGGTCAAGCGCGGGATCCTCGCGGGCGCGGGCGGCGCGTTCCGGCTGGCCGCGCAGTTGCCCACGAAGGTCGCCATGGAGATCCTGCTGACCGGTGAGCCCGTCACCGCCGCCGAGGCCCTGCGGCTCGGCCTGGTCAACCGGGTCGTACCGCGGGCCGAGCTGCTGACCGCCGCGTTCGCCCTGGCCGAGACGGTCAGCGCGAACGCCCCGCTGTCCGTGCAGGCCAGCAAGCGGATCGCGCGCGGCATCTCCGACGGCACCATCCCGTCCGAGCAGGCCGCCTGGGAGCGGACCGCCGCCGAGAGCGCCGCGCTCATGCGGTCGGCGGATGCCAAGGAGGGGCCACGCGCCTTCGCCGAGAAGCGCGCCCCGGTTTGGGAGGGACGATGAACCACACGTCGGTCATCGCCGGTCTCGGCATCACCGAGATGGGCAAGGTCTATGGCCGGAGCGCGCCGGAGTTCGCCGCCGACGCCGTACGGCTCGCCGCCGCCGACGCCGGTCTCGACCTGCGCCAGGTGGACGGCCTGCTGACCAACACCGGCCTCACCGCCGACGTCGGCCTGAGCCTCCAGCGGGACCTGGGGCTGCGCGAGCTGCGCCTGCTGTCGGAGGTGCAGGCGTACGGCTCGTCGGCCGGCGCCATGGTCCAGTACGCCGCCATGGCCGTCGCCTCCGGCATGGCCGACGTCGTGGCCTGCGTCTTCGCCGACGCACCGCTCAAGGACAAGGCGTCCGGGGGCGGCGCGGCCTACGCCGGCGCGGGCCGCAGACTGGCCGGCTGGCAGGGCCTGACCGCGGCCTCCGGGATCTACAGCGCCAACACCATGTACGCGCTGGCCGCACGCAGGCACATGCAGAAGTACGGGACGACCAGCGAGCAACTGGGGCACATAGCCGTCGCGCAGCGCGCCTGGGCGGCCAGGAACCCCCTGGCCCAGATGCGGACTCCGATCACCATCGAGGACCACCAGAGCTCCCGGTGGATCGCCGAGCCGTTCCACCTCCTCGACTGCTGCCTGGTCAGCAACGGCGGCGTCGCGGTCATCGTCACCTCCGCCGACCGGGCCGCCGACCTCGCCCAGCCCGCCGTGCACATCCGCGGCTGGGGACAGGCGCATCCGGGGTACGTCATGGGCAGGGACAGCGAGTTCGGCCTGGTCAGCGGCGCCGCTCTGTCGGGGCCGACGGCGCTGAAGATGGCCGGGGTGTCGATCGACGACATCGACGTCGCCGAGCTGTACGACTGCTACACCTACACCGCGCTCATCTCCCTGGAGGACTACGGCTTCTGCGCCAAGGGCGAGGGTGGCCCCTTCGTCGCCAGCGGCGTACTGGGACCGGAGGGGACGCTGGCCGTCAATACCGGCGGCGGCCAGCTCTCCTCCTATTACATGTGGGGGATGACCCCGCTGTCGGAGGCCGTCATCCAGGCCCGCGGCCAGGGCGGCGACCGGCAGGCCCCGCGCAACGACATGGTGCTGGTCAGCGGCAACGGCGGCGTACTCGACCACCACTCCACCCTCATCCTCAGCCCGCACGCGCGATAGGAGCATGCCGATGCCCGTGGGAATCGTCCACCGAGACGCGGCCACCGCCGAGTTCTTCGACGGCACCGCGCGCGGCGAACTGTTGATCCGGCACTGCGATCAGTGCGGCGGCTTCTCCGCTCCGCAGGCGCGTACGTGCCCGAGGTGCGGCTCACCCGAGCTGTCCTGGACGGCCGCCTCCGGCACGGGGTCGGTGGTGAGCTGGTCGGTGGTGCACACCAAGGGCGCGCCGCCGACCGTGGTCGCGATCGTCGAGCTGGAGGAGGAGCCGTGGCTGCAGCTCCAGATCACCGGTGCCGCGCCCGAGGAGGTGTACGCCGGCCTGCCGGTCCGCGTCGCCTTCGAGCACCCCGAGGGCGGCGAAGCGGTCCCCGTCTCCCGCCCGGCCGCAGGGTCGGGCTGAGGAGTCACACCAATACCGCGCCACCGGCGATGTCGACGATGACGCCGGTGATCCAGCTCGAGTCGTCGGAGGCGAGGAAGAGCGCGGCCCGGGCGACGTCCTCGGACGTGCCGAGCCGCCGCAGCGGGTGCGACTCGGCCAGCGAGCGCTGGACGTCGGCCGGTATCCACTGCTGATTCGTGTCGGTGAGGATCGTCTCCGGGGCGAGGCAGTTGGCCCGGATGCCGAACGGACCCACCTGGGCGGCCAGATCCTGGGTGAACAGCTGCACACCGGCCTTCGCCGCGGCGTACGCGACGATCGTCCGTTCGCTCGGCTTGCGCCCGGCCGCCGAGGACAGGGTGATGATGTTGCCGCTCCGGCGCTCCTTCATACCGGGCAGGAAGCACTTGACGGTCAGGAAGGTGCCGGTCAGGTTCCGGTCGATGTCGGCCCGCCAGCTCTCCTCCGTGATGTCCTCGATGGGTACGGGGCGGCTGTCCGAGCTACCGGCGTTGGCGACCAGCACGTCGACGCGGCCGTAGCGCTCGAGGATCTGCTCGCGGATCCGGTCGAGGTCGGCGGCGACGGTGACGTCTCCGGTCACGCTGATGGCCTCGCCGCCGAGGTCGTCGACGCGCGCCCGGACCGCGGCGAGCGCGGCCTCGTCGCGGCCGTGCAGCACGACTCGGGCGCCGGCCTGCGCGAACGCGGTCGCGATGTCCGCCCCGATCCCTCGGGAGCTGCCGGTGACCAGGGCGACCCGGTCCTTGAGATGGCTCATCATTCCTCCGGGGTCACGCCGTCGCCGTCAGGACGATGATCGCCACGGCCAGAGCGGTGTCGAGCACGAGACAGAACTTGGCGAGCGACCGGGTCACCACTCGGTTCGCCCGGTAGTGGTAGACGTCCCATGCGGCGTGGCCGAGCAGGCCCAGCGCCACCAGGTAGCTTCCGACCGTCGGGTTGACGAACAGCGCGATCGTGGCCGCGGCGCCGAAACCGAGCATGGCGACCAGCTGTAACGGCAGCCCTCCGGGCTCAGGGCGCGTACCACGCGAGGGACCGTAGCCGCGTAGCAGACCGTAGCCGCCCAGCAGGACGCCCAGGCCCAGCACCGCCCAGGTCGCCTCGAAGTCGTCATCGATGAGGTCCGTGGCCAGGATGACGACGAAGGTCAGGAAGAACACGGGCCAGGTCGAGGCGGGTTTCCCGAACGCGGCCGCACCCAGGTACACCACCGCCGAGGCGGCCAGTACCTTCGCCAGCTCGAGGCCCGTGGCCATGTCCAGGATCATGAGCACGGCGGTCCCGACCCCGACCAGAACCGGCCAGTGCCGCAGCACCCGGCCGAGCGGAGGGATCGTCTGTGTCGTCATCGTGCTTACCGCCTTGGGGGTCGCGCAGTGGTCTTCATCCTCTATCCCAGCGGATCATCGGGCCAGGACAGCAACCGGACATTTACCGGACATTGGGCGGCATGTCCGAGGACGGGGACGAGGACGGGCTATGCGTCGTCGGCCATCGGGCTGAACTGGATGCCCGCCAGCCGCCACGAGCCCTTCTGCCTGACCCACGTCTGGGACACCCGCACCCGCAGCGCCACCGCCCGGCCGTGAGAGGTCGCCTGGTTGCTCTGCACATTGCGCACGATCGCGGCGTCGCCGTACATCCGGATGTCGATCTGGCTGGTGTCCAGGGCGTGGTACTGGAATTGGGCGTGGCGACCGATCCACTGCTCCTTGTCGAGCACGTACCCCTTGGGCCCGATCGACTGGAAGTCGTCGGCCAGTAACTCGCGCAGGCGTCCGGCGTCGGCGGCCAGCTCCGCCGCGTCGAACTGCCGCTGAAGGCCGAGAACCGTCTCTTTCTCCGTGGTCTCCATGTTCTCCATGGGAGCCGAGCATAAGCGGGAGAACCGGAATAATCACCGGACAAAATGCCCTCCCGAATTGTCCGGTAAATGCCCTGGGCTGCCTTCCCGGCGATGGCCGAAAATTGGCCCGCGTCATGTCTTCTCGGGCCCGCCCCGGTGACATCGCGAGCCGCTGATCAGTCGTGCGCATGGAACCAAGTGCCCCGGACAACCCGTTTCTTGAAAGAGTGTGTTTGCCGTGCGTGCCGGGTTGTTCAGCGGAAAGGGTGGCATATGGAGCCGCTATGGGCCGATGATCCACGCCAAGTGGGGCCAATTCGGCTGAGGGGCCGGCTGGGCGGTGGCGGCATGGGGCAGGTGTACTTGGGCCGTACCCGGGGCGGCCGGCCGGTCGCGGTGAAGGTGGTGCGCTCGGACCTGGCCGGCGATGCGGAGTTCCGACGCCGGTTCGCGATCGAGGTGAGTATGGCCCGGAGGGTCGGCGGGTTCTACACCGCGCAGGTGGTGGACGCGGACACTGACGCCGATTCGCCGTGGATGGCCACCGCTTACATCCCCGGCCCGACCCTGCACCAGGCCGTCGCCACGCACGGACCGCTGCCGCCTGCGGCGATCGGTGTGCTGGGGGCGGGCCTGGCCGAGGGCCTGATCGCCATCCACGAAGAGATACTGGCGCACCGCGACCTCAAACCCGGCAACGTGATCCTCGCCGGCGACGGTCCCCGGGTCATCGACTTCGGCATCGCCCGCGCTTTGGAGGCCGCCTCCCACAGCGTCTCGGGGGCCGTGATCGGCACTCCGGCGTTCATGTCCCCCGAACAGAGCCGAGGCGGCGAGGTGGGCCCGGCCAGCGATGTGTTCTCGCTGGGGGCGGTGCTGGTGTTCGCCGCCACCGGCTGCGGCCCGTTCGGTACCGGTCAGGGCCACGCGGTCATGCACCGCATCCGCCATGACGACCCCGACCTGACCGGCCTGCCGAAGGACCTGGTCGACCTGGTGGACGCCTGCCTGGCCAAGACTCCTGAGCACCGGCCCAGTCCCGCCGATCTCCTCGACCGGCTCGCCGCATCGGCCGAAAGCACCACGCCATGGCTCCCGCCCACGGTCACCGCGCTGATCACCCAGCTCGAAGAGGACCTCTCCGAACCTTCTGGCGGCGCTACGATCCCTGGGCAGGCCGCCCCTATCCCTGGGCGGGCCGCCGATTCGACGGACCGACCGGCGATCGACCACGCCCTACGGATCGCCGGTTCCATCGCCGATCCCGACGAGCGAGAAGAGGCGCTGTACGGAGTCGCTTACGCGATCGTCGAGGCCGATCCCGACCACGCGGAGCAGTATCTGCGGCGCATCCCCTCGGAGGTATGCCGAGCAGTGGCTCTACTGGCCCTCGCCGACGAACTGCCCGACAGGAACCGCGCCCTGCGGCTGGTCGGCCACGCCGAACAGCTCTTCGCCCAGCACCTCGACGACGGTCCGAACGCCGTGGAACACAAGGTGTTCGTTTATCTGGTCGACCAGCTGATCGCGGTGGATCCTCAGCGGGCGCTCACGGTGCTCGACAGCGTTGAGCGGCGGGTCGTGGACTTCGACGATTGCGAGCTGCGAGCCAAGGCGCTGGCGGCCACGGCCGACAAGATGGCCGTCAACGCCCCTGACCACGCCACCGAGCTGATGGCCCGGGCAGTAGAAGTGGCCCGCATGCTCCCACCCCACTCCGACTACACGTTCCTCCAGCCCCAAACCCTGGCGGAAATCGCCAAGATCGGTTATGCCGCCGATCGGCGACACGCCGAGCAGCTGATCGACCTCGCCGAAGCCGCCGCGCTCGACGTCCCGGGCGAAGCCAGCCAGCGGAACTTCGCACTCAAGGAGACCGCTGTGGAGGTCGCGCGGGTCGACCTCGCCCGGGCGGAACAGATCATCAGCAAGATCAGAGAGTCCGTCGTTCGCTCATGTGCCTGGGGCGACATCCTCAAGGCAGCGGGCTCTACCCGGCAGGATCACCGGCCGCTGCTCGACGCGGCCGAACAGAGCGTCGCGGCACCTGCGGCCCAGAAACCGGTCTCGGTGAAGCCCGCTTCCTGGTGGGCCCGCTGGGGAGCCCAGCCCAAGGTCGGCGCCGGCCAGAGGAACGTCGGTCCGTGGCATCTGAAATACATCGCCACCGGCGCGGCATGGTGCGACCCGTCGCGGGCCGAAACCATCGCCTCGCGGATCAGTGATGTCGAATATCGGATCGAGGCCTTCGTCGACATGGCGGGCGCGCTCGCCGAGACCAACCCTCTGCAGGCACGGTGGTGGCTCAACACCGCGTACCAGACCGCCCTCGAAGCCGAGGGAACATGGGTTCTCCCCATGATGGGCAGGATCGCAGCGGCCGGGCGCGCCGTCGCCGCCGAAACCGCGCAGCAGGCTGCCCAGTACATCACGAGTCGCGCCGACGCCACGGACCTGAGCGCGCAGCAGCTGACAGTGGTCGCCCGAGATGTCGTCGCCGTCGATCCGGAGCTGGCCATGCGCCTCATCGACCTCGCTGAGACCCGAGCACAACAGCCCGGCAAGGCACGGCTCGACAAGAATGATCTGGAGCGCGTCGCCACGACCCTGATGGCCGTGGCGGCGACAGCATGGGCCGACTCCAGGCCCGAACGTACCGGTCCCATCCTGCGCCACCTGCTGGAGGTCGCCCTGGCCGCAGGATCGACCGCGTATCTGTCGATCATCGAGACCGCCGTACCGAACCCACATGTCGTCGAGCAGCTCCTGCGGGAGTACCGCGGTCCCGGCCGGGATCATCTGCGGTACATCGCGGTTGCGGCGTTCGCGGTAACCGACGCCCACCGCGCCGAGCAGCTCGCCCAGGAGATCACCGACGACTCCCTGCGGTACGCGGCACTCAACGCCCTCGCTGTATCGATCACCAGGCAGGCCATGGGCTCGGCGAGCGGCCCAGAGACCAAGCGCGCCACATAAGCACCACATCAACCGGTGCCTCCCCAGACACCGCATCCCCGGCTACGAGGGGTCGCACGTGTGCCGTAAAGTGCCACATCATGGTGGATTGGGGTATTCGGCGGGCTTTGGCGGCGGACATCGAGGCGATGGTCGAGCTACGCGCCGTGGTGATGCGGGCGGATCTGGAGCGGCTCGGCCGGTACGACGAGCACCGGGTACGGCAGCGAATGCGGGACGCCTACGACCCGTCGCACACCTGGGTGATCGAGGTCGGCGGCGAGTTCGCCGGCTGCGTGGCGCTACGGGAGGCCGAGGACGCCCGCTGGCTGGAGCACTTCTTCCTGGCCCCGCACCTGCAGGGTTCCGGCATCGGTTCGGGCGTCCTGCGCGAGCTGCTGGATCAGTGTGACCGTGACGGTGTCCCTGTCCGGCTGAACGTGCTGCAGGGAAGCCCTGCCCGGCGGCTGTACGAGCGGCACGGGTTCACGCTGGAGACCGAGGATCCGGTGGACGTGTTCATGGTCCGCATGGTGTCTTGAGATCGCCCGCCCTGGATGTCGCGCCCGAGGTCTTGGGCCCGACCGTGGACGGCCTCGCCGAGCTCGCCGGCGACGGGCAGGCGCTCGAGTTCGCCATCGGAACCGGCCGCGTGGCCGTGCCGCTTGCCGAGCGTGGGGTGCCCGTGACCGGCGTCTACCGCATCCCGCCGGGCCACTAGCTTCACCTGTCCTGGTAGGCCCGTGGCCAACTGGGCTGGTAGCAGCAGCGCATGCCCGTCTGTACGGTGGTACGCAGTTCATCCCCGATAACCGGATCGGCCTCCGCGATGCGGTTCACCGTACGTCTGATGGCCTTGCCCACCGCGACCCTGGCGCGCTCGGCGCTGCCGGTGAAGTGGCGGGTCCGCTCGCCGAGGCCGGTGGCCGCGGCCAGCTCGTCGAGCAGCCAGTCGCGCTCGGCGCGTACCGCGGCGACCCGTTCCGCGTCGTTCATCGACTCGAGCTCGTCGATCTCGGCCTGCAGGTGCGACAGCCGCTGCATGTAGCGGCGTTTGGCCAGGTCGTCGAGCACCGGCTGGGCGCTTTCGCCGTCCCGGCCTGTCGACTGGCCGGGGAGGGTGGAGCCGGCGGCCAGTTCGAGGGCGGAGATCTCCTGGTACGGGTTGGCCAGCAGGAGCGCCAGGTGGTTCATCCCCACGCTGTGCTCGACGTACACGGTCCGGCCGGCCAGCTCGATCCGCCATTGCCGTCCCCAGCGCCGGCAGGACACGGCCGATCGGCCGGCATCTTCGATCGGCCGGGCCAGCAGGGTGCCCAGTTCCAGCAGGCACTGCTCGGCGCGCGAGTCCGTGGGCTGGAACAGGTCGATGATGCGCCGCAGCAGCTCCATGAGCAGGTCGGCGCGACCGTCGCTGGTGATCGGCCGCATGTCCATGTCCATGTCCATGTCCATGTCCATGACAATCGGCCGCATGTCTATGACAGACGGGCTGGTACACCGCGCCATGCCGTCCCCCTTATCGCCGTAATGAGTCCCCGTGCCGTGGTGAGTGGCTCGACCGTACGGGGACAGGGCGGCGGTGGGGATCGGTGGCCGATCCCTATATTGCGGCGGGCGATGCCTAACTTTCCGCCCTGGGTTCCCGCTCGGCCAGGCCGAGCCTGATGGCCTGGTCGGCGGCGGCGTTGCGGCTCGGGGCGCCCAGTTTGGCGAGGATGGACGAGACGTGGTGACCGACGGTCTTGGTGGAGATGAATAACTTCGCGGCGATCTCGGCATTGGTGCATCGGGCGCAGAGCAGGGCGAGCACTTCGTGTTCGCGCCGGGTCAGCCCGAACGGATGCCCTCGGGTCGCCGCACGCGGACCGGCAGGGAGTGACCGGGCGCCGAGTTCGCGGAGCTTGCGCCTGACGATGCGAGTGGCGGGGAAGGCGCCGAGACCGGTGAGGATCTTCAGGGCCTGACGGAGCTCCGGCTCCCGTGGGGCGTGTGCCAGGGCCAGCGCGGCGTCGTGCGGGCACCCCAGCTCGGTCCAGGCATGCGCGGCCTTCGTCGCATCACCGCCGAGCTCCAGCCGGTACGGCTCGGCGTGCGCGCCATGCGCCCGCCGGCGAGAGCCGGTCCGCCGCAGCCAGACGGCGACCGCGCCGAGATCCCAGGCGTCGCACCCCTCGGCGGTGTCCGCGGCCAGTTCGGCCTCGCGGCGGGCGTGGTCCGGCTTCCCCTCCAGCCAGTACGCCTCGGCGCGGGTGAGCCGGACGGGCACGATCTGCTGCGGCTCGCGGGTACGGTCGGCGATCTCGGCCGCCTCGTCGAGATACGCCCAGACGCCGGGCTCGCCACGGCGGGCGTGGATCGCGCCGAGCTTGCGTACGATGCACAACCGGCTGCACGAGGAGAGCGGCGTGACGGCGAGGATCTCGGCGCAGAGCGTCACCGCCTCGTCCCAGCGTCCCATCCGCTCCATCATGGCGGCCTGCTCGCTGCGCAGGTGCATCGCGTACGTGGTGAGGTCCCGCTCATCGCAATAGGCGAGGCCCTCGACCAGCAACGGCTCGGCTTCGGCGAACTGTCGCTCGCTCACGTACGTGGCGCAGAAGTTCGCGAACGCCCGGCCCGCCTGATCTTGGTGGCGCCCGGACAGACCGAGATCCAACGCCCGGCGCATGCCCCCCACCCAGTCCTCGCCCTTGGCCGCGGCCGACGCCGCCATGGTGTTGAGCACATCGCTGAGCACGTCGGTGGCGCCCAGACGCTCGGCGATCGTCTGCGCCCGCCGTGCCAGGTCGATCGCCGCGTCGTGCTGGGCCTGCAGCATGCGGCGGTTGGCGAAGATGGCGTACGCCCAGGCCAGCTCGACGCTCGGCCCGAGCGGTTCCAGAACCGACACGGCGGCTTCGACGGCGGCGACCGCCTGATCCGCGCGGACAAGGTTCCACAGAGTGCGTGACAGCCGCCGCAGCGTGTCGCCCTCCCGCAGCCGATCGCCCGCCTCGCGCCACTGCGCCAGCGCGTGCTCGCAGGCATCGGCCGCGTCCTCCCACTGGTCGAGCAGCGCCGCCTCGTCGGCCAGCCCCTCGTACAGCCGGGCGATCGTCGAGGCGTCCGCCCCGTCCGCGAACCGCAGGGCCCGCCGGAACTGCGCCGCCGCCTCACGGTGCGAGGCCAGCCACGCCGCACGGCGAGCGGCGGCGGGCGCGTGCCGCAGAACCGCCTCGGCATCGCCGGCCGCCTCGGCGTGGAAGGCCATCCGGGCCTCGTCGTCGCACCCCAGGTCGGCCAGCGCGGTCAGTACGAGGCCGTGAATGGCCCGGCCGCGATGCGCCGAGACCGCCCCCGCCACCGCCAGCCGCGCGATCTCATGACGGAACCTCAGCCACGGGCCGTCCTCGATCACCAGCCCGCACCCGAGCAGCTCGTCCAGGGCGGACGGCGGGCAGCCGGTCACCGAGGCCAGTAATCGCGACTCGACCCTGGTCCCGGTCAGCGCCGCCACGTCCAGCACCTGACGGGACCCGCCGTCCAGGCGCGTCGCGCGTGCCAGCACCGCGTCCCGCGCAGATGGGGGCACCTCTGTCACGCCGGCCTGTACGACCTCGGTCACGTAGAACGGGTTCCCGCCGGTCAGCCGGTGCAGCGCGGACGCCTCCCACCCGCTCCCACGGGCCAGCAGCCCCACCGCGTCGGCGGACAGCGGCGCCAGCGCGATCCGCCGCGTCGACCGCTGCGAAGCCAGATCGCCCAGGGCGACCCGGAACAGATCGTCCGCCGCCAGACCCTCGTCCCGGTAGGTGGCGATGACCAGCACCGGAGCGCTCCACAGCCGCCGGCTGAGGAAGCGCAGCATGTCCAGGGTGGCCTCGTCGGCCCAGTGAACGTCCTCGACCGCGACCACGTTCAGCGTCCCGGGCTCACTGACCTCGTGCAGCAGCCCGCGGAACAACTCCTCCCGCCCGGCCCCCGCGCGACACAGCTCCAGCAGCGCGCCACGACGCTGATCCGCCACGTCGAAGAGCGGCCCGAGCGGGCGCGGAGTGAACAGCCCGTCGCACATCCCCCACGACCAACGGGCATCCGGCAGCTCTTCCTGGAAGCGCTCCACCAGCG
The DNA here is from genome assembly GCF_043197735.1 of Nonomuraea sp. NPDC049028. NCBI lineage: Bacteria > Bacillati > Actinomycetota > Actinomycetes > Streptosporangiales > Streptosporangiaceae > Nonomuraea > Nonomuraea sp. NPDC049028. The sequence goes on along the minus strand of NZ_JBICTR010000004.1, from coordinate 416,796 downwards.
CCGACTTCCCGACGCCCGCCTCACCCGAGACCAGAACCAGCCGCCCGGCACCCTGCCTGGCCTCGGCCGCGTACTCAGCCAGCGCCGCCAGCGACGGCTCCCGCTCCAGCAACCGCATGCCCGCAGTATCCGCTAAATCCACGGAAACCGTAAGACGAAGGATGGCCCGCCTCAGGGCGACGGGCGATGAGGGACATCAATGCTGTTCCACCCCGTTCACGAACACCTTGCGCAGGGTCAGGTCGTCGGTGAACGTGATCGTGTTCGCGCCGGTGATGTTCGTGAACGCGCACCTCTCCAGGCGCACTCCGGTCAGGTGGTCGGTTTCCAGGCCGACGAGGTTGAGTACGGCGTCGGCGCCGTCGAGCCTGGTCCGCTCCATCCGGATGTCGCGGACCGACACCGGCTCGGTGCCTCCTTCGTTGCTGTTGTAGGCCATGTTGACGAACATCACCTCGCGGTCCACGTTCTGGCCGGTGAAGCCGCGTACGTAGACGCCCTCGACGTAGGCGCCGCGCTTCTTGCTGGCCTTGATGTAGACGGGGTACTTCACCGGGTAGTTGCCGGGGAAGTCCGGCGAGTTGATCACGCACCGCTCGGCGAAGACGTTGCGGACGCCGCCGGACATCTCGCTGCCGACCGTGATGCCGCCCCAGCGGCCGGAGAAGGCGCAGTCCTGGACGACGATGTTCTCGCTGGGCACGCCCACCCGGCGGCCGTCGGCGTCGCGTCCCGACTTGACCGCCACGCAGTCGTCGTTGGTGTTGAAGCGGCAGTCGTGGATGTGCACGTACGACGACGCCTCGGGGTCGCAGCCGTCGGTGTTGTACAGCGTGCTGACGACGGTGATGCCGCGCACGGTGACGTTCGTGGACAGGACCGGGTTCACGGTCCACATGGCCGGCTCGAGGATCGTGAGGTCGCTGATCAGGATGTTCTGACATTTCACGAACTGGACCATGGCGGGGCGCAGATAGTGACCTGCCCCGAACACGCGCTGTTCGACCGGGACGCCGTCGTCGCCCATCTTGCGCAGCGCCCGCTGGTCGGCGCCCTGCGGGCCGCTGTTGGCGTACCAGCTCTCCCAGGGGCCCTGTCTGGCTTGGCCGTCGAGTGTGCCCTTGCCGGTGACCGCGATGTTCCGCTGGCCGTGGGCGTAGATGAAGGGACTGTAGTTGTAGCACTCCGTGCCCTCCCACCGGGTGAAGACGACCGGCAGGTAGGCGTTCGGATCGGTGCTGAAGGCGATCACGCCGCCCTCGGACACGTGCAGCTCGACGTTGCTGAGCAGGTGGACGGCGCCGGTGAGGAAGCGTCCCGGTGGGACCACGACTCGGCCGCCGCCCCTGCGATGGCACTCGGCGATCGCCGCCTTGAACGCGGCCGTGCAGTCGGTCGTGCCGTCACCCACGGCGCCGAACGCGGTGACATCCCACCTTCGGTTGGGGAAGCGAGGGGGCCGGATCCTACGCAGGATGTCCGGCACTTGGTGCCAGGGATCCGCTGATCGGGCCTCGGCCTGCGCCGACGCGGTTCCGGGGACGAGTGTGGCGGCGGCTAGAGCGCCGCCGGCCTTCAATAGAGATCGTCTGGATGGCATGGTCACCACCGGGGGATGCGGAGACATCGGATCTCTGGAGCGTAAGTGCGGCCCGGACGCAATTCAATTCTTGACGAAGTAAATGATGAGATTCGCTCGATCGAGCGTGCTCCCCTTGGGGTCCGGTGAGGAGGGAGTGGTGGAGTTTCTGGTGGAGTTTCTGGTGGACATGATCACGCCGTTGTCGCCGCATCCGAGCGACCCGGGCCGGTCGGCCCTGGGACGCGGAACGGGTCGCCGACGGGCAGCCAGGCCGCATCGGCGTCCAGACCGAGCCTGCCGACGTCACGGGTCAGGGCTTCGACGGCGGCCCGTACGGCGCCGCGCTTCTCGCCGTGGCGGCACACCAGGGCCCAGGTCCAGTACGGCGACGGATCGATCACCGGTCGCCGGACGAGATCAGGCGGCAGGGGAGTGGTCTGACCCTTCGGTGAGTTGATGACGGGGCGGCGTAGCCGGCGTACGTGGTCGAAGAACGCCGCGTCGGTGATGCCACCATCGTCGATGTGCACGGTCTGGGATCCGGTGTCACGGGCGAACTCTTTGGCATAGCGGTTCCAGGAGTCCCAGGTGACGGTGTCGGTGTCCAGCAGCACCAGCGTGTCCCTGGCCCGGACCGCCGACGTTTCGGAGCCCGCGGAGATCGCGTGGAGCCGATCCGCGCCGATCAGCCGAGCCTCGAGATCGTAGACGGCCAGGTCATCGGTCTGAACCCAGCAGATGGCCAGATCGATGCTGCCGTCGGCCACCCGGCCGGCCTGGGTGTGTGACGGCATGACCCACGCGTCGACGTGCAACTGCGCTATGCCGGACAGGCGGGCGGCCAGGTCGGGGGGCCGCCAGTTGACGTACCCGAGCCGGACCGGTTCGGGGGCGGACATACGGGCCGCGGACGCGCGCAACTCGTCGGCCTGTCCGAGCAGCGCCCGGGTCGGGGCCAGCAACGCCTCCCCGGCCTGAGTCAGCGCGACCGAGCGGCGGTCCCGGTCGAACAGCCGCACCCCCAGGTCCCGCTCCAGCGCCTTGATCTGCTGGGAGAGCGACGGGCCGGCGATGCGCAGCCGGGCCGCGGCGCGGCCGAAGTTCAGCTCCTCGGCCACAGCCACGAAATAGCGCAGCTGGCGTAGCTCCACCCGCCCATCGTAGAGCGGTAGGAGGCTGTGCCTACCAGCAGAGAGCAAGCCCGTCGTGGCGTGACGGCGACCGCTGGGTGCACGATGGAATGCATGGCCCCAGGGCAGGTCGGGACCCGGCCGCCCGCTGTCTGAGCCATTCCCCCCACGCCGGCACCGCCCAGGAGCGGTGCGGGTGCCACACGTCCACAGTCACTTACAAGGGGGAAGCAATGAGTACGCCAAAGGTCGCCGTGATCACCGGCGCGTCCCAGGGCATAGGCGCGGCGCTGGTGACCGCCTACCGCAAGCTCGGCTACGCGGTCGTCGCCAACTCCCGGTCGATCGCGGATTCCGACGACCCCATGGTGCGGGCCGTCGCCGGCGACATCGCCGCCCCGGCCGTCGGGGCGCACGTCATCGAGCAGGGGCTGAAGGCGTTCGGCCGCATCGACACGTTGGTCAACAACGCCGGTCTCTTCGTGTCCAAGCCGTTCACGGACTACACCGACGAGGACTACGACCTGGTCACGGGAGTGAATCTGCGCGGGTTCTTCGAGATCTCCCAGCGGGCCATCGAGGCGATGCTCAGCCAGGGCGGCGGCGGACACGTGGTCAACATCACGACCAGCCTCGTCGATCACGCCAACAGCAAGGTGCCGTCCGCGCTGGCGTCGCTGACCAAGGGCGGCCTCAACGCGGTCACCAAATCACTGGCCACCGAGTACGCCACCCGGGGCATCCGGGTCAACGCGGTCGCGCCCGGCGTCATCCGCACCCCGATGCACCCGGTCGAGACCCACGAAGCCCTGGCCGAGCTGCACCCTGTGGGCCGGATGGGCGACATCAGCGACATCGTCGACGCGATCATCTATCTCGAGCACGCTCCGTTCGTCACCGGCGAGATTCTGCACGTCGACGGCGGCCAGAGCGCCGGTCACTGAGCTGGTCATTCGGCCGGGGGCGGGGCGGGGGCGGTCGGTAACCCCAGGCGCCGCCCGCCCCCAACCTGCCGAAAGAGCCGCCGCCCGCCTCACCTGCCATCAGCCTCACCTGCCATCAGCCTCACCTGCCATCAGCCTCACCCGCCATCAGCCTCACCCGCCATCAGCCTCACCTGCCGAAAGAGCCGAGAGAAAGGCGCATGTTGACAGCCGTACCGGAGCAGACGATCGAGGCGACCTCGCTGGAGCGGCCCTGGCGGGTCGTCGGGCAGGGCGCGGCGGCGCTGGCGGCGGGCATGGGCATCGGCCGCTTCGCCTACACCGCGATCCTGCCCCTGATGCTCGCGCATGCCGGGCTCTCGCCGCAGCTCGGCGCGAGCCTGGCCACCGCGAACTACATCGGCTACCTCCTCGGCGCGGTCGTCGCGATCATCGCCCCCGCGATGGCCGCCTCCCGGACGACGCTGCGCCTGTCGCTGGTGATCCTGATCGCCACGCTGGCCCTGATACCGCTCACGCACGTCGGCGCGCTCTGGTGGCTGCTCCGGCTGGTCGCCGGGATCGCGAGCTCGCTGATCTTCGTCGTCGCGGTCAACGCGATGCTCACCGGGCTGCGTGGCCACGCCCACCACCTCACCGGATGGGCTTTCGGCGGCATCGGCGCGGGGATCGCCCTGTCCGGCGTCGTCGTGCTGATCCTCCGTACCGCCGGTACGTGGCAGCAGGCGTGGTGGACCACGGCCGCACTGACCGCCGTCTTCACGGTCCTTGCCTGGCCGCTGCACGCCAGTCCGACGTCGCCCCACGCGGCGCCGGTCCCGCCCCGGCGCGGTGACGCGGTCGGGCTGCGCTGGTTCGGCGCGTTGCTGGTCGGCTACACCCTCGAAGGGACCGGGTACATCATCGCCGGCACCTTCCTGGTCGCCGCGATCGACCAGACCGCGCCCGGCTGGGTCGGCAGCTCCGCCTGGATCCTCGTCGGGCTGGGCGCCCTGCCGTCGTCGGCCCTGTGGGCCTGGCTCAGCCGTACGTGGTCGCGGCCGACGCTCCTCCTCGTCGCGCTCGTCGTGCAGGCCGTCGGCATCGCGCTACCGGTCCTGGTCAGCGGGGTCGCGGTGGCCCTGGTCTCGGCGGTGTTGTTCGGCGCCACGTTCCTCGGCATCGCCTCCCTCACCCTGGCCGTCGGCGCCCACCTGCGGATCCCTCGGGCGGTCGCGATCCTCACCACCGGCTACAGCGTCGGGCAGATCCTCGGCCCCTTGGTCGTCACCCCGCTCCTGCACCAGGGCTACAACCAGGCGCTGCTCGTCGGCGCCGCCCTCGTCGCGCTGGCCGCGGTCGCGACCGCCGCGCTGCGTCACCGCTTCCCGCATCACCTCGGCCCACTGCCCCGACGGGTCGACACCGCCCAACCGACGCACATCACGATCCATCCATCCGACCGCTGATATCCGATCACTGATATCCGATCACTGATATCCGACCGCTGACAGGAGAGCGCCATGACCAGTACCGCCGAGGCCGAGATCCTCCACACCGTCCTGGACCGATGGAAGAGCGCCGTCGACGCGCACGACCCCAAGCGCGTGGCGTCGTACTTCACCGACGACGCCATCTTCCAAGGTCTGCACCCGTACGGCATCGGTCCCGAGAGCGTCGCCGAGTACTACGACTCGCAGCCGATCGGCATGACCGCCGCGTACGACATCCTGGAGACCCGGCGGATGGCCGACGACCTCGTCCTCGGCTACCTGCACGTCGACTTCACCTTCACCGACCGGCCGGTCGTGACGGTCAACCTGTGCGTGCTGGCGCGGCGGGCCGGCGACGACTGGCTCATCGACCACTATCAGGTCTCACGGTTGCCCTGATCCCCTGAAGCGGGGAAAGGGCGGCTATCGTCTCACTGCTGATGTCGTCGTGCTGAAGGGGGCGGCCCGGTGACGGACACCCGGCGCTCGCAGCCGTTGCGCGGCCTGCGGATCGTCGAGATCTCCAGCTATGTGGCGACCCCGCTGAGCGGGATGACGCTGGCCCAGCTGGGCGCCGACGTGATCCGGGTCGAGCCGATCGGCGGCGCGGTCGACCGTACGCGCTGGCCGCTGGCCGAGAGCGGGACGAGCCTGTACTGGTCGGGACTGAACAAGGGCAAACGCGCCATCGAGGTGGACCTGTCCGCCGAGGAGGGCCGCGCGCTCGTCGGCGAGCTGATCGTCAGCGGCGGACCGCGCGGCGGGATCGTGATCAGCAACTCCGAGCGCTACCCGGAGCTGTCTTTCGAGGCGCTGCGCGCGCGCCGCCCCGACGTGATCCACGTGCTGCTCACCGGCCGCCGGGACGGCGGGGCCGCGGTGGACTACACGGTGCAGGCGGCGACCGGGTTCCCCCTGCTGACCGGCCCGGAGGACGTGGCGGAGCCGGTGAACAGCCTGGTGCCCGCCTGGGACGTGACCGCGGGGCTCTACCTGGCGGTCGGGCTGCTGGCCGCGGAGCGGCACCGCCTGCTGACGGGGGAGGGACAGCAGGTACGGGTCGCGCTGGAGGACGTCGCCCTGGCCACCGCCGGGAACCTCGGCTACCTCGCCGAGGCGCAGCTGAGCGGCACCCCGAGGGAACGCGGCGGCAACTACGTCTACGGCACCTTCGGCCGCGACTTCACCACGGCCGACGGCGGGCGGCTGATGGTCGTGGCGCTGACCGCCCGGCACTGGAGCGGGCTGCTGGCCGCGACCGGCCTGACTGACGTGGTCAGCGCGCTGGCCACCGCGCTCGGGGTGGACTTCGCCGACGAGCCGGCCCGCTACCGGCATCGCAAGGTGCTCGGCGAGCTGCTCGCGGGCTGGTTCGAGAGCCGTACGCTCGCCGAGGCCGAGTCGGCGCTGCGTACTGCCCGAGTGCTGTGGTCGAGATATCGCAGCTTCACCGAGCTGGCCGCGCTGCTGGGGGAGAACCCGCTGATGGGAGCGGTCGAGCAGCCAGGAGTCGGCGGGCATTGGGCGCCCGGCTCGCCCGTGGTGATGGACGGGGAGCAGTCGCCGCCCGCGGCGGCGCCGCAGGTGGGCCAGCACACCGGCGAGGTCCTGCGGGCCGAGCTCGGACTGTCGGCCCAGGACGTCGCGACGCTGCGCAAGCATGGTGTCCTGGATGAACCGGTAAACCCAGGGACAGCCGAATGAAGCGACCCACGATCGACGACATCGCCCGCCGGGCCGGCGTCTCGAAGGGCGCGGTGTCGTTCGCGTTGAACGGCCGTCCCGGTGTCTCCAGCGAGACCCGCCGCCGTATCCAGGCCATCGCCGCCGAGCTGGGCTGGCAGCCGAACAGCCTGGCACGGGCCCTGTTCGACGGGCGGCCCGACGTGCTGGGCCTCGTGGTGGACCGGCCGGCGCGCACGCTCGGGCTGGAGCCGTTCTTCATGCAGTTGATCTCCGGCATCGAGGCCACGCTGTCGGCGGAGTCCGTGGGGCTGCTGCTGCAGATGACCGAGGACCCCGAAACCGAGATCGCGATTTATCGGAAATGGTGGGCGCAGCATCGGGTCGCCGGAGTGTTCGTCGTCGACCTGCGGGCCGAGGACTCCAGGATCGCCGTGCTGGAGGAGCTGAAGCTGCCCGCCGTGGTCATCGGCGGACCGGAGGGGACCGGGCGGCTGCCCGCTGTCTGGAGCGACGACGCCGGCGCGATCGGCGTCGTGATGGCGCACCTGGCCGGGCTGGGGCACCGCAGGATCGCCAGGGTCGCGGGGCAGGAGGAGCTCAGGCACACCCGCGTGAGAACCGCCGCGATGCGGGAGGCGGCGGCCAGGCTGGGCGTGACGGCCGTCACCGTGTACGCCGACTACAGCGGCGAGAGTGGCGAGCGGGCCACCCTCGACCTGCTGCGCGGCCCGGACCGGCCGACCGCCATCGTGTACGACAACGACGTGATGGCCGTGGCCGGCACCGCCGCCGCTCGCGAGGCGGGTTTCTCGGTGCCTGCCGATCTGTCCGTCGTGGCCTGGGACGACTCCGCTCTGTGTCTGCTGACCCGGCCGCATCTGACAGCGGTGAGCAGGGACATCGCCGCGTTCGGCGCCAAAGCCGCCCGGTCGCTGCTCAGCTTGGTTCAGGGCCGGGAGGTGGCCGACTCGCAGCAGGCCGAGCCGCGCCTGGTGAGCAGGGGGAGCACGGCCCCCCTGTCCTGAATCGGTTCAGTAATCGAGTGGAAATGTCCGCGACCAGACATTGAAACTAAACGGGTTTAGTGATGGCATGACGGCTAATCTCCGCTGCTCAACTCCGGAGGGTTGATGACCCCGCTCCGCCCCTTGACCGATTCCTGGACCGTCCGCTCGGCGAGCGGCGACGTGCGTGCTCCGGCCACCGTGCCCGGTTGCGTGCACACCGACCTGCTCGCCGCCGGTCTGATCCCGGATCCCTACCTCGACGACAATGAGACCCGCCTGGCCTGGGTGGGGCGTACGGAGTGGCGTTACGAGACGGAGTTCTCGTGGGACGGCACCGAGCACGAGCGCACCGATCTGGTCTGCGAAGGACTCGACACCGTGGCCGAGATCGAGCTCAACGGCGTGCGCGTGGGCGAGACCGCGAACATGCACCGCTCCTACCGGTTCGACGTCCGGCCCGCGCTGCGCATCGGGAGCAACCGGCTGGCGGTGACCTTCCGGCCGGCGGGGGAGTACGCCGAACGGCTGAAGGAGGAGCTCGGCGACCGGCCGAGCGCCTACACCGAGCCCTACAACTTCATCAGGAAGATGGCCTGCAACTTCGGCTGGGACTGGGGCCCGACCCTGGTCACGGCGGGCATCTGGCGGTCGATCGGGCTGCACGAGTGGAGCGGTGCCCGGCTGGCCGCCGTGCGGCCGGTGGTGACCGTCACCGACGGCGTCGCCCGGGTCGCCGTGCATGTCGAGGTCGAACGGGCCGTACAGGAGGAACTGCAGATCACCGCCACCGTCTGCGGCAGGTCTGTTGTGGGAGCGCTCCCATCGGACACGGCGGTACTTGAGGTCCACATTCCCCAGCCCGAGCTCTGGTGGCCACGCGGGTACGGCGAGCAGCCGCTGCACGAGCTGACCGTGACACTCGGCGACGACCTCGACAGCTGGCAGGGGAAGATCGGCTTCAGGACGGTCGAGCTGGACACGGCCGACGGCGCCTTCACGATCGTGGTCAACGGCCGCCCGATCTTCGCCAAGGGCGTCAACTGGATCCCCGACGACTGCTTCCCGGTCAGGATCGATCGCACCCGCTACGCCGAGCGTCTCGCGCAGGCGTGTGAGGCGGGCGTCAACCTGATGCGTGTCTGGGGCGGCGGCCTCTATGAGAGCGACGACTTCTACGACCTGTGCGACGAGCTGGGGCTGCTGGTCTGGCAGGACTTCCCCTTCGCCTGCGCCGCCTACCCGGAAGAGGAGCCGCTGCGCTCAGAGGTCGAGGCCGAGGCCCGCCAGAACGTTACCCGCCTCATGCCGCATCCGAGCCTGGCCCTGTGGTGCGGCAACAACGAGAACATCTGGGGCTTTTTCGACTGGCACTGGCGCGAGCGGCTGGCCGGACGTACCTGGGGCGAGGGCTACTACCTCGACCTGCTGCCCGGCATCGTGGCCGAGCTCGATCCGGGCCGGGCGTACTGGCCGGGCAGCCCGTACTCGGGGTCGATGGACGTCCATCCCAACGACCCCGACCACCACAACATCCACATCTGGGACGTCTGGAACGAACGCGACTACACGGCCTACCGCGAATACCGGCCCCGGTTCGTCTCGGAGTTCGGCTTCCAGGGGCCCGCGACGTACGCGACCATCAAGCGGGCCATCGGCGACGACCCGCTCACGCCCGACTCGCCCGGCATGCGCCTCCACCAGAAGGCGATCGACGGTGACCTCAAGCTGGCCGCCGGGCTCAAGCCGCACTTCGCGCCGCCCACCGGTTTCGCCGACTGGCACTACCTGACGCAGGTCAACCAGGCCAGGGCGATCCAGCTCGGGGTCGAGCACTTCAGGTCCTTGTGGCCGCACTGCGCGGGCACGATCGTGTGGCAGCTCAACGACTGCTGGCCCGTCACCTCATGGTCCGCGATCGACGGCGACGGGCGCAGGAAGCCGCTGTTCCACGCGCTGCGCCGGGCGTACGCCGACCGGCTGCTGACCGTGCAGCCGCGCGACGGCGGCCTGGCGCTCGTGGCGGTCAATGACACCGACGAGCCGTGGGTGAGCGGCGCGGTGGCCGCGCGGCTCGGCGTGGACGGCAGGGAACTGCGGACCGAGAGCTTCGACCTCGAAGTGCCGCCACGTGGCGTGGTGACGGTGCCCCTTGGCGTGGGTGAGCCGGCCGACCCGGCCAGAGAGCTGATCGCGGTGCGCGTGGGGGAGCGCAGGGCGCTGTGGTTCTTCCTGCCGGACAAGGACCTCGACCTGCCCGAGGGGCGGTGCACGGTGACGGTCGAGGGGCGTGACGTGATCGTCAGCGCGCACACGCTGGTACGGGATCTGGCGATCTTCCCTGACCAGGTACACCCCGACGCCGAGGTGGACGACCAGCTCATCACCCTCCTGCCCGGCGAAAGCCATCGCTTCACGATAAATCGGGAAATCGGGGCTGATGCGCCCATGAGGTGGGTGAACGACCGCTCCGCCCTCCTACCCAACCCCCCTGGGAGAAATGCATGAGAAGAACCTCGATGATCGTGGCAGCGGCCACGCTTGCCCTCCTCACCGCCTGCTCGGGCGGCGGGGTGCCACTGACCGCCGGCAGCGCCGCTCCCTCCTCGGGCCCGGCCTCGGCCTCCGGAGGCGCCGCCAAAGACACCATCGTGAACGTCATCGCCGGCACCGGCCAGTTCAACGAGAACCTCAACCCCCTGGTCCAGGGCGCGCCCAACCTCATGGGCACCTGGGGGCTGATCTACGAGACACTCATGTTCTTCAACCAGTCGAAGTCGGGTGACGTCCAGCCCCTGCTGGCCACCAAGTACGAGTTCGGCGACGAGGGCAAGTCGATCACCTTCACCCTCCGCGACGGCGTGAAGTGGAGCGACGGCAAGCCGTTCACCGCCGAGGACGTGGCGTTCAACTTCCTCTACCGCCGCGACAAGAAGGACCTGAGCGCGGGCGGCAGCAACGTCAAGGACGCCCAGGTCCTCAGCCCCACCTCAGTGAAGATCAGCTTTACCGAGAAGATGTACACCAAACTGTGGGACGTGGCCGGTCACCAGTACATGGTGCCCAAGCACATCTGGGAGAAGATCGACAAGCCCACCAAAGAGACGAACACCAAGCCGGTCGGCACCGGGCCGTTCATGATGGGCGAGTTCACGCCGCAGAGCTACACGATGGTCAAGAACCCGAACCACTGGGACACCGGCAAGCCCAAGATCGCCGGAATGCGGTTCTGGTCGTACAACAACAACGACGCCTCCCTCCAGGCGATGGTCACCGGGCAGCTCGACTGGGGCGGCATGTTCATGGCCGACCCCGAAAAGCAGTTCGTGGCCAAGGACCCCGAGCACAACGCCTACAAGAACGAGTCCCAGCTCTACGTCACCAACCTGGTGCCGAACCTGACCAAGGCCCCCATGAACGACCTGGCCGTGCGGCAGGCCATCAACCTCGGGCTCGACCGCGACAAGATCATCGAATTGGCGTTCGCCGGGCTCGGCAAGCCGGCCAGCCCGGCGGGCATAGTGCTGCCGCTCTTCCAGGACTACCTCTCGCCTAAGTACGCCACCGCGAAGCTGGAGTTCAACCAGGACAAGGCCCGCCAGACCCTGGAGGCGGCCGGATACGCCAAGGACGGCGACGGCTACTACGCCAAGGACGGCAAGCGCCTGTCGGTGACCTGCCACCTGGTGAGCGGCTGGACCGACTACGTCTCGGCCGCCCAGGTCATCAAGCAGCAGCTCAAGGAGGTCGGCATCGAGTTCAAATCGAAGGAGGTCTCCTTCAACGCTTTCGTCGACATGCAGCAGAAGGGCGACTTCGAGCTGATGATGTGGAACGCCTATGGCGGCCCGCACCCGTACTACATGTACGACAACATCCTCAACAGCAAGAGCATCCCCCCGGCCAACCAGAACATGGCCCGCTACAAGAACCCGGCCGTGGACGCCGCGCTGAAGGTCATCGCCGACACTCCGCCGGAGCAGACGGACACGATCAAGCAGGCGATCTACGCCATCCAGGACGCCGTCGTGGCCGACCTGCCCTACATCCCGCTGCAGCAGTCCAGCGCCCTGGCCGAGTTCCGGACCACCAACGTCACCGGGTGGCCCAGCGAGCAGAACCCGTACGCGCTCGGCCTGCCCTTCTCCCACCCCGACAACGGCATCGTGGCCAAGAACCTCCAGCCGGTGCAGTAGCAACGACGAGGACGCGACCGGGGCCGCGCGCCCCGGCCGCCCGGGGAGAATCACATGGCATACCTTTGGCGCAAGCTCGGCTTCTACGCGGTGGCGCTGTGGGCCGCGCTCACGATCAACTTCCTCATCCCGCGCCTGATCAGGGGCAACCCGGTCGACATCATCCTGTCGCGCTTCCAGAGCAGGCAGCCCCCGCCGCCGGAGTTCCGCAAGACCCTGGAAGTCATGTTCGGGGTGAGCGACGACCCGCTCTGGGTCCAGTACTTCGCCTACCTCCGCCAGCTGGCCACCGGGAACCTCGGCACCTCCGTCACCTACTACCCCGCCCCGGTGGGCACCGTGATCGGCCAGGCGATGCCGTGGACGCTCGGGCTGGTGTCGATAGCGCTGCTGATCACGGTCGGGCTCGGCGTCGGCCTGGGCATGGTGGCCGGGTGGCGGCGGGGGAGCTGGCTGGACGGGCTGATCCCGACCACGACGTTCCTGGCCGCGATCCCGTACTTCTGGCTGGCCCTGCTGCTGCTGTTCTTCCTCGGGGCCGGGCTCGGCTGGTTCCCGCTGAACGGAGCCTACGACTACGCCCACGTACGCATGGGCTTCACCGGCGACTTCATCGGCAGCGTGCTCTATCACGGCGCGTTGCCCGCGCTCACGCTGGTGATCTCCGGCATCGCGGGCTGGCTGCTCGGCATGCGCAACATGATGGTCTCGACCATGGCCGAGGACTACGTGGTCATGGCGCAGGCCAAGGGGTTACGGCCGCGCCGGGTGATGGTCGCGTACGCGGCCCGCAACGCCGTCCTGCCCAGCGTGACCGGGTTCGCGATCACGCTGGGCTTCTTCGTCGGCGGCCAGGTCGCCACCGAGGTCGTCTTCTCCTACCCGGGCGTGGGGTTCGCGCTGCTGCAGGCCGTCGGCAGCGCCGACTACCCGCTCATGCAGGGCCTCTTCCTGATCATCTCGGTGGCCGTGCTGGCCGCCAACCTCCTGGTCGATCTGCTGTACGGGCTGATCGACCCCCGAGTGCGGAAGGCGGGCTGAGGCAGTGACCGCTGTTGTGACCCTGGCCGCTCCCCGGGACCGGGTGCTCGGCCTGCCCCGATCGGGCAAGCTCGTCGCCGGACTGGTGATCGTCGGCTTCTTCGCCCTGCTCGCCATCGCCGGTCCCATCCTGGCCGGAGACCCCGAGGCCCTGGTGGCCGGGCGGCTCGAACCGCCGTCGGCGGAGCACTGGCTCGGCTCGACCGACACCGGGCAGAGTGTGCTGGCCCAGCTGATGCACGCCACGCGCGGGTCGATGCTGATCGGCGTGATCGCCGGGGTGCTGGGCACGGTGGGCTCGCTGCTCATCGGCGTCGTCGGCGGCTATTTCGGCGGCTGGGTGGACGAGGCGTTCTCCCTGCTCAGCAACGTCGCCCTGGTCATCCCCACGCTGCCGCTGCTGATCCTGGTCGCCGACTACGTCGAGGACAGCGGCCCGTTCACCTACGCCCTGATCATCTCGATGATCAGCTGGGCGGGCCCCGCGCGGGTCATCCGCTCCCAGGTCATGTCGCTGCGCAACCGCGACTACGTGGACGCGGCCAGGGTGAGCGGCGAGCCCGGCTGGCGGATCATGGTCTTCCAGATCCTGCCGAACCTCGTCCCCGTCATCGCCTCCGGCTTCGTCTGGGCGATCATCGGCGCCATCCTCACCGAGTCGGGACTGTCCGCGCTCGGCCTGGGCGGCGGCGCGGTCACCTCCTGGGGCGGGATGCTCTACTTCGCCCAGAACGGCTCCGCGCTCTCCATGGGCGCCTGGTGGTGGTTCGTACCGCCGGGGGTGTTCATCGCCGCGCTCGGCACCGGGCTCTCACTGATCAACTTCAGCATCGACGAGCTGATGAACCCGCGACTGCGAAAGGCGGCCGCATGAACGACACCGTCCCGTCGGTACGCGACATGAACGACCGCGACATGAACGACACCGTCCTGTCCGTACGCGACCTGAGTGTGGCCTATGGGCAGACCCGCGCGGTCCGCGGCGTGAGCTTCGAGCTGGGCCGCGGCCAGGTGCTCGGCATCGCGGGCGAGAGCGGCTGCGGCAAGTCGACCCTGGCGTACGCGGTCAACCGGCTGCTGCAGCCACCCGGCCGGACCACCTCCGGCGAGGTCGTCTTCCACCCCAAGGACGGCGACCCCATCGACGTGCTGGCCCTGGAGGGCGAGGAACTGCGGCGCTTCCGGTGGCGGCGGGTGGCCATGGTCTTCCAAAGCGCCATGAACGCCCTCAATCCCGTGCTCAGCGTCCGGCGCCAGCTCCACGACGTGTTCACCACCCATGAGCCGTCGATGTCCAGGCGCGAGCGGGAGGAGCGCTCCCGTGAGCTCCTGGAACTGGTCGGCATCGATCCGGGACGCATCGGCGCCTACCCGCACGAACTGTCGGGCGGCATGCGCCAGCGGGTGCTGATCGCGATGGCGATGGCGCTCAACCCCGACGTGGTCGTCCTGGACGAGCCCACGACGGCGCTGGACGTGGTGGTGCAGCGCGACATCCTGGAGGAGATCGACCGGCTGCGGGAGATGTTCGGCTTCGCCGTCGTCTTCATCACCCACGATCTGTCGCTGCTGCTGGAGATCAGCGATCATCTCGCGATCATGTACGGCGGCCGCATCGTCGAGTACGGCACCAGCAAGGACACCCTCATCCAGCCCCGCCACCCGTACACGGTCGGCCTGCTCAACTCCTTCCCCAGCCTGCGCGGCGAACGCCAGGCGCTGCACGGCATCCCCGGCAGCCCGCCCGACCTGTCGAAGGAGCTGGCGGGCTGCTCGTTCGCGCCCCGCTGCCCGTACGCGTTCGAGGGCTGCCACACCCACGAGCCCGAGCTGGACTCGATCCAGGACTCGCTGGTGGCCTGCCTCCAGTACGACCGCAGGCTGCACCCCGCCCGCCCCGACCGGCGCCTGCGGGAACGCCGCTTCGACCACGCCGACCATGAGGTGATCTCATGACCTCGATGACGGTCAGCCACCTGAGCAAGACCTTCAGGCTGTCCAGGAAGGAGCACCTCCGGGCGGTCGACGACGTCTCCTTCGAGCTGCGCTCCGGCGAGACCACCGCGCTGGTGGGGGAGAGCGGCAGCGGCAAGTCCACGATCGCCCGCATGCTGGCCAGGCTCGCCAAGCCCACCTCGGGCGAGATCCGGTTGGAGACCTCGAACTACCGCAAAGACGTACAGATGGTCTTCCAGGACCCGTTCGCGTCGCTCAACCCGGCCCACACGATCGGCTACCACCTCCGCCGCCCCCTGGAGATCCACAAGACACCGGGCACGGCCGAGGAACTGCTGGAGCGGGTCAACCTGCCCGCCGCCTACGCCCGCAGGTATCCGCACGAGCTGTCCGGCGGCCAGCGGCAGCGGGTGGCCATCGCCCGCGCGCTGGCACCGCGCCCCAAGGTACTGCTGGCCGACGAGCCGGTCTCGATGCTGGACGTGTCGATCAGGCTGGAGATCCTCAACCTGATCGACCGGCTCAAGCGGGAGGAGGAGCTGGCCGTCCTCTATGTCACGCACGACCTGGCAACCGCGCGCTACTTCGCCCGCGACATCATGGTCATGTACCGGGGGCAGATCGTCGAGCGCGGCCCGGCCGACGACGTCATCCTCGCGCCGCGGCACCCGTACACCCGGCTGCTGGCCGAGGCCGCCCCCGACCCCTGGGCGGCGCACGAGGACGGGCGGCCCGCCCGGCAGGAGCGCAGGAGCGGCCCGCCCGTCGCCGATGGGTGCCTGTTCCGCAACCGCTGCCCGTACGCCGCCGACGCGTGCGCCGGCCAGATCCCCACCTACGGCGAGGAGCACCGCGTCCGATGCGTCCTGGGGGAGGGGGAGCCCGCGGCGTGAGGCGTCCTGGGCGGCGGCGAGCCCGCGGCGCGAGGCGTCAGCTCGAGACCACGTCGCTTTGGGCAGGTATCAGCTTGAGACCACGTCGCTCTGGGCCAGGATGCGCAGGTGTTCCAGCAGTTCGCCGCTGGTCTCGGCGAGCGGCTGGATGCAGACGTGGTCCGCGCCGGCGTCGAGGTGGGCCCGTACCCGCTCGATGATCGTCTCCGGGTCGCCCCAGGCCACGATGGCGTCGACCAGGGCGTCGCTGCCGCCGTCGGCGAAGTCCTTGTCGTCCCAGCCCAGCTCGCGCAGGTTGTTGGCGTAGTTGGGCAGCGCGAGGTAGTGCTTCGTGAAACCGCGGGCGGTCCGCCGGGCCCGCTCCGGGTCGGTGTCGAGCAGGACCGTCTGCTCCGGCGCCAGCACCGGATCGGGGCCGAGGACCGCGCGGGCGCGCGCGGTGTGCTCAGGGGTGACGAAATAGGGGTGCGCGCCCTGGGCACGCTTCGCGGCCAGATCCAGCATCTTGGGTCGTAGCGCGGCCAGCAGCCGCGGCGCCGGCTCCGGCAGGGGGCCGCCGTACTCCGACGCGTCCATGGCATCGAGGTACGCGCGCATCGCGGACACCGGCTTGCTGTAGTCGTGGCCTCGCGCCGACACCAAGGGCGCGTGGCTCACGCCGAGACCGAGCACGAACCGGCCGTCGTACGCCTCCGCGAGGGCGTTGGCCCCGGTCGCAATGGCGGTGGCGTCCCGGGCCCAGATGTTGGCGATGCCGGTGGCGATCATCATCTGCCGCGTCCCGCTCAACAGGATCGCCGAATGGACCAGCGCCTCCTTGGCCTTCGGCCCTTCACCCACCCACAGGGTCCCGTAGCCCAGGCTCTCGATCTCGGCGGCCGCGTCGCGCTCGAATGAGGCCGATTCGCCGCCCAGTGTGCTGTTCCAGACCCCTACTCGGCCCATGCGCCGCTTCAGCGCCGCGACATCAATCGTCGTATCGGGCATCACAACTCCCCGCCTCGTCGTCAGAGTGGATCTCACGATACGTAACGGATCATCGGGGCAGGTTAATGCCCGATTCACGGGTTGCCGTATTTCGGCGGTCCGCGGCGTGCCTGAACCCGGGTGCCGTGGGAGCCGTACCTTCTGACGACTGTCTGGAGCGGAAAGCCCTGTTGCCTGCAGGCGTCAGCAGGACCTGGCGCCTTTCTGGACAGGACCTGGCGTCTTCTAGATGGGCAGGCGATGGCACACGGCACCAAGCGCGGCGACACGGTGGACGGGACGATCGGCGGTGATCCCCGGCTGGTCGGCGGCCATCGCATCATCCGCCGGCTCGGTGCGGGCGGGATGGGCGTGGTCTACCTCGCCGAGGGCGGGGCGCGGACGCTGGTGGCGATCAAGGTCATTCACCGGCACCTCGCCGGCGACCCGGAGTTCCGCCGGCGCTTCCGCCGCGAGGTCGCCACCGCGCAGCGGGTCGCCCGCTTCTCCACGGCTCCCGTGCTCGAGGCCGATCTGGACGGCGACCTGGCCTATGTGGTGACCGAGTACGTGCCGGGGCCGACGCTGTACAGCGCGGTCAAGGAGTGGGGCCCGATGGTGGGCTCGGAGCTCGAAGGGCTCGCCATGAGCATGGCGGTCGCGCTGGGGGCGATCCACGCGGCGGGCGTCGTTCACCGGGACCTCAAACCGTCCAACGTGCTGCTGTCCCCTGCGGGCCCGAAGGTCATCGACTTCGGCCTCGCCTTCGCGGCCGACTCCACCACACTCTCCGTCACCAGGATGGGCACGCCGGCGTACATGTCTCCGGAGCAGGTACGGGGGCTGCCGCTCGCGACGGCCTCCGACGTCTTCGCCTGGGGCGGGGTCGTGGTCTTCGCGGCCTGCGGGCAGCCGCCGTTCGGCTACGGGGCGGGGCACGAGGTGCTCTACCGGGTGGTCCACGACGATCCCGTACTGCCCAAGCTGGAGGGGGTTCTCGGGGACCTGGTGCCGAGGGCGCTGAGCAAGGACCCGGCGGCGCGGCCCACGGCGGCGGAGCTCGTGGACGCGTTCGCCGAAGGCCCGACGAGACGCCTCCCGCCCACCGCCGTCCCGCCCACCGCCGTCCCGCCCACCGCCGTCCCGGCTCCGACCCCGGCCGACATGCTCGCGACCGAACCCCGCCTCGGCGCCGCACGACCACCTGCCCCCGCGCGTGAGGCTCCGGTCGGCGCGCCCGACCCCGAGCCTCCGAGCACGCCATCCGGAGCAGGGGCCGAGCCGCCGGACGGCGATTCTAGGAGCCAGCCGACCACCCCTGAGTCAGGCGGCGGCGTAGGTGCCAGGGCGGGCAAGGACCAGCGACGACGCCGCAGGGCCACATCGCGACGGCGGGTGTCGAGACGACGGTGGGTGTGGGGCGCCGCCGCCCTCGCCCTGGTGACGGCGGGAGCCGTCTTCACCTCCCTGGCGATCACCCACCGAGACCCGTTGCTTCCCGGCCTGGCCGCGCGGCCCGCCGGAAACCCCGACGTGGCGCAGGACGCGGGCACGCGGTGGCGGAAACTCCCCGGCCAGAACCCCCTGCGCGCCGCCGGCGTCCGCTTCTACGTGCAGCCGGACACCGACGCGGCCCGACAGGCGCGGACCTGGTCGGCACAGGGCAGAACAGCCGACGCCGCGCTGATGCGGGCCCTGTCGGAGGTCCCCCAGGCCATCTGGCTCAGCGGCGGCTCGCCCGCCGACATCTCCCGTACGGTCCGCGAAACGGTCACCCAGGCGGACCGGCAGGGGACGGTGCCGGTGTTCGTCACCAACAACATCCCGGGACGTGACTGCTGGAACGGCGGCGCCCCGAACACCGGCACCTACCGCACCTGGATCGACGCCGTGGCCGAGGGCATCGGAAACCGGCCCGCCGTCGTCGCCCTGGAGCCCAGCGCCCTGGCCCGGCTGCCCGGCAGCACGGAGTGCCCGCAGGGCGGGGAGACCGCCGCCGTCCAGCGGTACGCCGACCTCTCGTACGCCGTGGAGACCCTCACCGGCCTGGCCGGCACCGCCGTCTACCTCGACGGCGGGCTGGCGGGGTGGCCGGCGTTCACGCAGATCGCCGACCGGCTGGTCAACGCGGGGGCGGTCCGCGCCGACGGCTTCTACGTCAACGCGGTCGGTTACCGCCCGACCGCCCGCTCGCTCGCGTACGCCGCGCAGCTGTCCAGATGTGTCTACCTGAGGGCGGCGTCGCGGACGGCCTCGTGCGCCGACGCGGCCCTCGCCGCCGTGCCGGACGACACGCCCGGCCTGCCGCACTTCGTCGTCGACACCAGCCGGAACGGTACGGGCGAGTGGCAACCGCCGGCCGGGCGGTTCCCGGCACCGGACGAATGGTGCAACCCTCCGGGCAGGGGCGCGGGAGCCCGGCCGACCGCCGACACCGGCAGCCCACTGGCCGACGCGTCGCTGTGGCTCAACAGCCCGGGATTCTCCAACGGCCAGTGCACACGGGGCACCTCGGGACCCGCGGATCCGGCGTACGGCATCGTCACCCCGGCCGCCGGCCAGTGGTGGCCCGACCAGGCCCTTGAGCGGGCACGGAACGCGGTCCCGCCGCTGCCGGCCGGTGCCCCATAGTGGCGGCCACCCTGCCGTACCCGCTGCGAGCGGCCGCTCGGCTGCCCCCACAGCGGGCGGCCGCTCGACCGTCCCCACAGCGGGTGGCCGCTCTGCCGCCCCCACAACAGGGAGTCATAGACTCGCTGCCGGTCGGCGGCCTGAGCCGAGAAACAGCACGTCAGAGTGGTACGGGTGGCACCTGAATCCGCGATCCACGGATTACGAGGGCGCTCATCGGGCAGATGGGGCGGGGAAGAGTTACGGGCGGCACCCCGAATGCCTTACGGTCTGCTGGTCACTACTCTAAGTTTCGCAACGGTGCGTGCTCCGGGAGGTGGCCGCGATCGGGAAGGTGGCATGGGTGACGGTCGGTGCTGAAACGCAGATCACGGATCTGACCATCAACGATCATGCCTGCCTGACGTTCGGGGAGCATGAGGAGTTGCTCGACCTCACCACCGCCTTCGTACGGGACGGACTGGCCGAGGGGCAGCGCGTCGTCTGGCTGGCAGAGGAGCCGGAGCGCAGCCTGGCGGAGCTGGGCCGGCGGGGAGTGGTCGCGCGGGAGGCAACGACGGCTGGGCGAATGATGGTCATGACCTGCAAAGACGGGCTGCTGGACGGGCAGGCGTTCACCGCGGAGCACGCCACGCGGTGGCTGCGCGATCAGATGGTACGCACGGCGCGCGAGGGTTACCCCGGACTGCGTGTGGCGCTCGACATGAGCTGGGCCTTAACGCCGGTGAGCGGCATCGAGCAGTTGCCGGCCTTCGAGGAGGAGATCGCGGCGACGCTGGCGCGCGGCGGCGCGGCGGTCCTGTGCCAGTATGACCGCGAACGCTTCGACCCGATCACCCTCGCCTCGGTCTCGGGCTATCACACCCATACGGTCGCCGCGGCCACCTATCATCACGACGCGCTGCTGCGTATCTGCCGCCAGTACGCCCCGCCGGGCATACGGCTGGCCGGGCAGCTCGACCGGTCGGCCGAAGACGCGCTCAGGCTGGCCTTGAGCGAAACGATCCGGGTCGATGACGACATCACGGTTAATATGGCCGAGCTCTCCTTCATCGACCTGTCCAGCGCTCGTATGATCATTGACGCCGTCCGCAGCCTGCCCACGCCTCGCAAAGCGACACTGCGCTGCAGCCCTGCCATCCACCCGCGATTCGCCCTGCTCGGCGCTTCCGCGGTGCCCGGACTCAGCTTGGTGGCCACTCATGATGGGTAACCGGCCACCTGACCGTCGGGCGTCGCCCTCCGGCGAGGTGGAGGGCCGGCGTCGTCTGGAGAGTCAGCGAGATGGGGAGGGGCCGGTCGAGTCGGCCGTACTCCTGGACCAGCCCTTCGACCGCGACTCGCTCTATGCGCTGCGGGCGACATTGGAGGCGCACGCGAGCCAGGCGGGGCTGCCCGAGGGCCGAACCTCGGACGTGGTCCTCATCGGGCACGAGCTGGCCAGCAATGTCATCCTGCACGGCTCCGGGAGCGGATGGGTACGCTTGGAGGTCGCGGACGGCATGCTGCGCTGTGAGGTCGTCGACAGCGGCGCCGCTCACCCGGAGCAGGGGACTCCTGGATGGCCGTACCAGTTCGGGCACGGGCTGTGGATGGCCCGCTTCCTCAGCGACTTCCACACCGTGAGGCATGGCCCCGGCGGCACCGTCGTCACCGTGGGTTTCGCGCTGCCCAGTCCGCTCCGCCCGGCCTTCAAGCTGACCCGCCAATCCCAGAACGGCCGTACCACACTGAGCCTGGTGGGCGACCTCGACCAGCGGACGGCTCCGGACGTCATCGCCACCGTCGAGGACCTGATCTCGACGACCAAGCCCCTCCGGCTGGTCCTGGACCTGAGCGGCATGACGTTCTGGGATTCCACCGGCATCACCGCCCTCGTCACCTCACAGGAGCACGTCGCCGCCGCTCCGGGCGCGACCATGGCCCTGGCCGGGCTCTCGACGGAGCACCAGGGACGCCTTGACTCCCTCGGATTCGTCTCCTTCACCTACGACGACACCAGCCACTAGAGCGGCGCCCGCAACGGGTTCTGGGGCATCTTTGTCACCATGCCTGGACGAAGGGGTCCTGCTCGCCGGGCACCACCTGGGTGTGACCGGTTTCGAGGTCGAGGCGCAGCAGTTGCGAGCGGGCGCCGCCGCACGGAGGCAGTCCGGCCAGCGGCGACCGGTCCATCTCCGCTGCCTCCCGGTCGACGCCGACCAGCACGTTGTGGCCGGTCGGGTCGAGCGCCAGCGATTGGATGTGGCCGCAGTCCAAGTCCAGGACCTTCCTGACCAACCGCGTCCCCTCATGCAGGACGAGCGTGCGAGTCGGCCAGCCGAGCGCGCGCAGTTGCCGCCCGCCTGGCAGGGGAAGGAGCGGACGGGTGTACTCGTGCTCGGCCGGCGCGGCGACCTCCCCGATCGCGCCCGTGCCCACGTCGATCGTGGCCACGGCGCCGGCCGGGACGCTGTGGCCGGGGAGCACGAGGATCCGGGCGTCCAGCCACTGGAGGCCATAGCCGCTGACCGGCCATTCGCGTTCCAGGGTGCCCGCGAAGCTGGCTTTGTCGGTCATCCGCCCGTAGGCGATGCGGCCCTCGGCGGAGACGGCCAGACCGTTGACCATGCCTTCGAGGGTGGGGGTGAGCCGCTCGCCGACCGTGATCCGGCCGTCGCCGCCCATGGACAGCCGGTAGAGGCGGGAGTAGCGGCCGGACGGGCTGGTGAGCGCCGCCACGTAGTGGCCGGGTTCGGTGTCGCGGACGATGCGATCGTACTGAGCGTAGGTGGGCGTCGCCTGGGGCAGCAGGCTCACCGGCTCACCGGACTCCAGATCGAGCACGTACGGCCGGCCCACGCCGGCCAGCGCGTACCGCGGAGTGCCGTCGGCGTTGACCGGCAGCCCGATCAGCACGGCGGCCAGGAACGCGGCCAGTACGACGGCCGCCACCGCCAGCCCGGCGGCGCGCAACTCGGTCAGACGCGGCCGAATGCCCGCGATCCCGGCCAGCAGCACCATGGCGGCGGGGGAGAGCAGCCAGGCCAGGATCAGGCGCGCCGCCACGAAGGACGACGGCGGCACCTGCGCGTGCAGGCACTCCTGCCACATGAAGGGCAGGTCAGGAGACAACCGGTCCTCGGCCTCGTCCAGCGCGGCGGGGAGCAGAGCGACCACCAGTCCCAGCGTGACGGGGAGCAAGGAACTGCCCCGGCTCGCGTCGGGACCGCGCCGTGGCCGCGACCGGATTGCCCAGCACGCGGTCAGCGCCAGCAGTACGGGCTGGAGCCAGACGACCCAGTCACCGAGGACACCGGCCACCTGGGCCGCCGGAACGGGCTGGGGCCAGTCCATCGGCCCGGCACTGCTGCAGGTGACCATCACCGTTTCAGTGAGCAGTGGTACGACCAGCAGTTTCCACAGAGACAGCGCCACCGCTGCCGACCAGAAGAACTTCAATACGCGCATCGGGGGCTTTCCGCGCTCTGAGTAGGGGGCCGGAGTAGCCTAACGGCCTTACTTGTCATGTTGATCACCATTTGAAATGATCAGCGCCGTGGCGGGGCAGTTGAGGAGGTCAACAGGCTGGCTCCGGACTGCATCCAGTCATTGGCGATGTGGCGGCAGAAACCTCCGGCCGAAGGGAGCCTCGATGGCCCGGCTCCTGTCTCGAAGGTCCAGGCGTCTCGTGATAGCGCTCGTGACGGCGGCATTGGCCATCGAGGGACTCTCGGCCTGCGCCTACTCACCGTCGCGCACTCTCGATCCGTCCGATGGGAACGTGGCCAAGCGCAGGGATGCCGCCCGGCGTACTGTCGCGGCCCGGCTCGACCAGGCCAGACGCACCGCCGGCGTGACCAAGGAGATCAGCCGTCTGACCATCGACCGATGCAGGCGAGGTAACGACGACGCGATGAACACCGAGGACTTCCTGTCGATCTGCAGCCTCATCCAGCAACGGGCGTATGTCTGGGATGGAGAGGTGAACGGCTTCCTCGACCGGTTCCCCAAGTGCGACTACACCCCTATGAACAGGGACGACTGGCGAAAGCTGCGCGGGAAACCGGCCCCGGGAGACCCCGCGCGCACCTATGACGCCGGCGACCTGCCGGGTTTGGAGTGCGGCGCCGTGGAGATCGAATTCGCCACCTCCGCGACACGCAGCGGGACCTGGAAACGCTGAAGCCAGGCGCCATCATCATGGATCCCGACTCCGGCATCGACGACCCCTATCACTGGGTCGTCGAGGGGAAGCCATGGCTCGCCGAATGGCTCAAAATCCGCCGCAAGAACCGATTCCTGGTGGCTATGTCAACGATCGAGGACTACGCCGTCGACCCGCGCTGGACTCGAAGTCCCCTACCCATCCAATCCCATAGCCGGTGACTCGCTTCCCCGCCGGCTGAGTTGTCGAACCGCCCTCGCTTGCGAGGCCAGCACCGGGCTGCGATCTGGAGCACGCGGGCCTTGGACTTCCAGCCACGGGTCTTCCAACTCTTGGTCGGCGAATGAGAGTCGTGCCGGAGGTCGGGGTGGTCAGCCGGCGGCGGAGTCGCGGGTGCGGCCGTGGGCGTCGTGCGGGAGGTCGGCGTAGTGCCACTGGTGGTCGCGGGCGTGCCGGCACGCGGTCTCCAGGTCGCCGTCCTCGATCGTGGCCAGCAGGTCGGTGTGGTCGCGGACGATGTCGTGCAGGTCGACCTCGGTGGCGACCATTGTGACCGAGGTGCGTGCCTCGATCTGCAGGCCTTCCCATGAGAGTTTGAGCAGCTCGTTGTGCGCGGCTTCGACGATGCGCCGGTGGAAGGACACGCTGGACCGCGCCGACGCCTCGCCGTCACCGCTCTCGGCGGCGGCCCGCATCGCCGCCACGTCCGTACGCAGCGCCTCCACCGGCATGGTCCCGGCCAGCAGGGCGAGCCGGGTGGCCGTCTCCTCCAGCGCCGCCCGTACGACGTAGCTCTCGCGTAGCGTCTCCTGGACGAAGGGCCGGACGAAGGTGCCGCGGCGCGGCTGGGTCTCCACCAGTCGCATCACCTCAAGCTCGCGCAGCGCCTCGCGTACGGGCGCCTGACTGGTGCCGTAGGTCGCCGCGAGCCGGGTCTCCACCAGCCGCTCGCCGGGCCTGAACTGGCCGGACACGATCCTGCCGACCAGCGAGTCACGGATCTGCCGGGCCAGCGTGAGACGCGGCAGCTTGGAGGGCTCATCAGCCATGGAGTGATCCTACCGATTATCGATAGCCGTCTTGACTGAGGATGTCTCGATAATCAATTATCGATAATTACACACCGAGGGCTGGGAGGGCCGCGACATGGTGATCCAGGCGGTGCATATGCCGGAGTCCGCCGAGGCCGTGGTCGCCTGCTCGGCACGGGGTGGCTGGATCATGGGTGGCGGCACCGTCGTGATGCCGCTGGTCAACAGCGGGGCCGCGCCCGCGACCGAGCTGGTCAGCCTGCGCCGGGCGGGGCTGGACGGCGTCGAGGTACGCGACGGGGTGGCCAGGATCGGGGCGGCGGCCACCCTCGCCGCCGTCGGCGAACATCCCGGGCTCGCCTTCCTGCGCCCCGCGCTGCGGACGATCGCCTCTCCGACCATCCGCAACCAGGCCACCGTGGGTGGCAACCTGTTCGTCGCGCAGCCGTACGGCGATCTGGCCGTGTGCCTGCTCGCCCTCGACGCGACCTGCGAGATCGCCGGGCCGGACGGGCGGCGCGACGTGCCGGTGGCCGACATGCTGGGCTCCGGGGTCGGCTCGGGTGAGGTCGTCGTGGCGGTACGGGCCACGGTGCCCGAACCGGGCACCTGGTACTACCACAAGGCCATGCGCCGCCGCCTCAACTCGGCGGCGATCGTGACCGTCGCCTCTGTGACCCGTACCGCCGACGGCGCGGTCACCTCCGATGGCGTGGGGACCTCCGACGGCCTGGTCGCCTCCGATGGCGTGGTCACCTCCGCCACGATCGCGCTTGGCGGTGTCGCCCCGCGTCCGGTGCGTGCGGCGTCGGCCGAGCGCCTGCTGCGGGGGCGTCCGCTGACCCACGAGGTCCTCACCGAGGCGGGTGAGGCGGCCGCCCGTGGTGACATCGACCCCTTCGATGACGCTTACGCCAGTGCGTGGTACCGGAGGCGGGTGCTGCCCGTGCATCTGCGGCGCGCGTTCATCCCTCCCGTGGTGCGGTGACCGCGATGGTTCCCGGGTGGTTCGTGACACGACAGAAAGAGGTGGACCGTGCCGTCACAGATCGTCTCGCTCGTCGTCAACGGTGAGCAGCGGGAGTTCATCGCCGCGCCAGGGGCCACGCTGCTCGCGAGTCTGCGTGAGTCGCTGGGCCTCACCGCGGCCAAGCGCGGCTGTTCGCAGGGCGCCTGCGGTACCTGCACCGTCCTGGTCGACGGTCGGCCCGAGGTGGCCTGCCTGGTCGCGGTGGAGACCGTCGCCGGCCGCGAGGTCCGCACGCTGGAGGGGGTTGCCACCGGTGGTGAGCTGGACGAGGTGCAGAGCGCCTTCGTCGACTGCTTCGCCACTCAGTGCGGCTTCTGTACGGCCGGCATGATCATGGTCGCCGAGGCGCTGCTCGAACGGGATCCCGACCCGAGCGAGGAGGACGTCGTGGAGGCGATCTCGGGCAACGTCTGCCGGTGCACCGGATACCGGCCCATCGTGATCGCCATCCTGGAGGCGGCCAGGCGTCGGCGCGCCCAGCCCCAGCAAAAGGAGGAGGTGGTGGCACGATGACGGACCGGCTCGCCCCCGCGTACCGGCTCGCTCCCATCGACACCAGCACGTTCGCCGACGAGCGGGCCGCCGCGCGCACCGAGGTGGACGGTGGCGGCGATTTCACCGTGATCGGCTCGGTGGTCCAGCGGTCCGACGCGCGCGGCCACGTCACCGGCCGTACCGAGTTCTTCGAGGACGTGGCCCCGGCGCGGCTCGCCCACCTCAAGATGCACCGCTCCGACCGGCACCACGCCAGGATCCTGGACGTGGACCTGACCGAGGCCCTGGCCGTGCCCGGTGTCCTGCGGATCCTCACCCACGCCGACATCCCGAACAACCTCTACACCCCGCTCAAACTGATCGGCGTCGGACCCGATGACGAGCCCATCCTGGCCGTGGACAAGGTGCGCTACCTCGGCGAGCCCATCTGCGCCGTGGTCGCCGAGACCGAGGCGGCCGCGCTGGAGGGTGCGGCCAGGATCAGGGTCGCCTACGAGGACCTGCCGCCGGTCTTCGACGTCGAGGAGGCGTTGAAGGAGGGCGCGCCGCTGGTCAACGAGTACCACGGGCAGAACCACTTCATTTACGAGGGCCACCACTGCCGGCGGATCCGGTTCGGTGACGTGGAGGCGGCGTTCGCGCGGGCCGATCACGTCTTCGAGTGGCGCTACCAGTCCGCGCCGATCGAGCAGGCTCCCACCGAGACCACCGGGTGCGTCGTGGTCCCGCAGGCCGACGGGCGGCTGCGCATCCACTCCGACACCCAGGCGTGCTTCTTCACCCTGGACAACACCGCGCTGATCCTGGAGACGCCGTTCAACAAGCTACGCATCGTCGGGGGTACGGTCGGCGGCGGCTTCGGCGGCAAGGTGGACGTGGTGGTCGAGCCGGTCGCGTGCGTGGCCGCGATGGCGGCCGACCGGCCGGTCAAGTTCGTGTACGACCGGGCCGAGGAGATGCAGGTCTCCTCGCCGCGCGCGGCCGAGCGCATCTACATCAAGGACGCGGTGATGGCCGACGGCCGGATCATCGGCCGCAAGGTCACGCTGTACGTCGACGCCGGCGCGTACGCCCGCCACACCCCGTACGGCACCACCAAGGCCGCCGCGCACCTGCCCGGCCCCTACTCGATCCCGAACGTGTGGGCCGACTGCCATTGCGTCTTCACCAACCGCACGCCCTCCAGCGCCATGCGCGGGTTCGGCGTGACCATCGCCGACTTCGCGCTGGAGTCGCAGATGGACCGGATCGCCCGCGCGCTGGACCTGGACCCGCTGCGGCTGCGCCTGCTCAACGCCTACCGCGACGGGGACATCAAGGCCCACCGCAAGGTCGCCGAGGGTACGGCCCTGGTCGAGGTGATCCAGAAGGCGGCGGAGATGGCCGGGCACGAGCTGCCGGAGGCGTACCGCCGCATGTCCTCCACGACCCGAGACACGACCCGAGACACGACCCGAGAGGGGCTGTAGCGATGGCGCTGCTGCGCGGGCGCGGGTACGCGTCGGTCAACTACCCGACCGGTATGAACCTGGGCGGTGACCCCTCGCAGGCGCTGATCCATGCCACGACCACGGGCACGTTCGTGATCTCGCTGTCCTCGGTGGACCTGGGCCAGGGCATCAAGACGATCGCCGCCCAGTGCGCCGCCGAGACGCTCGGCCTGCCGATCGAGAACGTCCTCGTCGACACCGCCGACACCGACACCGGCCCGCACTGCATGGGTACCTTCGCCAGCCGCGGCACCCACCGCGTCGGCAACGCCGTCATCATGGCCGCCGCCGAGGCGCGCGGCGTGATGCTGGAGGTCGCCGCCGAGGAACTGGAGGTCGACGCCGCCGACCTGGAGACCGACGGCACCGGCTTCATCCGGCTCAAGGGCGCGGAGGAGAAGCGCATCCACATCACCGACCTGGCGCTGGCCGCGCACTTCAAGCACGGGCGGACGATCTCCGGCCGCGGCATCTACCTCAAGGAGCCGAGCGCGCCGGTGCCCGAGACGGGGGAGATGGACCCCGACTCCTGCCAGGCGCACGCGTGTACGGCCGCCGTCGTCGAGGTCGACGATGAGACCGGGGTGGTCGAGGTGCTGGAGCTGTACAACGCGTACGAGATCGGCCGGGCGCTCAACCCGGCCATGGCGACGCAGCAGGTGGAGGGCGGGGCCTGGATGGGCGTGTCGCACGCCCTGTTCGAGACCACCGAGCCTTATTACCCGTCGCGCGACCACGGGCCGCGCGACTTCGCCGGGTACCTGATGCCCGGCCCCGCCGACATTCCCGTACAGCACAGCCTGTTCCTCGAGCGCCCGGCCGGAAACGGCCCGTACGGCGCGAAGGGGATCGGCGAGATGACGGCGAACGCCCCGATCCCGGCCATCGCCAACGCGATCTTCGACGCCTGCGGCGTGCGCCTGGAGTCGATGCCGTTCACCCCCGAACGCGTCCTGCGCGGGCTCGACGCCCTGCGCCTGAAAGTGGAGGAATCATGCTGAAAGTAGTCTCCCTGCTCAAGCGGGCCGAGGGCCTGTCCCATGAGGAGTTCGCCAAGTGGGTGGTGGAGGACCACGTGGAGTTCGCCAAGAGGCTGCCCGGCCTGCGCAAGTACACGGTCAGCGTCACCACCGGCGACGGCGGGGCGTACGACTCGGTGAACGAGCTGTACTTCGACGACGAGGACGCCCGCGCCGCCGCGTTCGGCTCCGAGGACGGCAAGGCGGCCGCGGCCGACGCCGCCGCGCACACCTCCCAGCGCGTCCACCTGTTGACCACCGAGCACGCCCAGTTGTGACCGCCGCCGGGCTCTGGCGCGAGCCCGAGCTGGCCGCCGCGCTGGAGGGGGCGGGCTACTTCGCCGACGAGGGGCTGTGCACGGCCATCCACCTGGCGTTGCGGCTGGGCCGGCCGCTCCTGCTGGAGGGCGAGCCGGGCGTCGGCAAGACCGAGGTCGCCGCGGTGCTCTCTCGCGTCACCGGCCTGGACCTGATCCGCCTGCAGTGCTTCGAGGGGCTGGACTCCGGCCAGGCGCTGTACGAGTGGGACTACCCCAAGCAACTCCTCCAGGTCCGGGTGGCCGAGAGCCGCGGCCAGGACGTCGGCGACCTGTACAGAGAGGAGTTCCTGCTGCGCCGGCCGCTGCTGCGCGCCGTACAGGCCGAGCGGGGCGCGGTGCTGCTGATCGACGAGATCGACCGGGCCGACAGCGAGTTCGAGGCGTTCCTGCTGGAGTTCCTGGGCGACTTCCAGATCACGATCCCGGAGCTGGGCACGGTACGGGCGCGTACGCCGCCGATCGTCGTGCTGACCTCCAACCGCACGCGCGAGCTGCACGACGCGCTCAAGCGGCGCTGCCTCTACCACTGGATCGCCTTCCCCGAGCCGGACCGCGAACGGGCGATCCTGCGCGCGGCCGTCCCCGGGCTCGAGGAGCGGGCGGCGGAAGGGCTCGTACGGGCGGTGCAGCGCGTACGCCGGCTGCCGCTGCTCAAGCGGCCCGGCATCGCCGAGTCGGTGGAGTGGGCACGAGGCGCCCTGGCGCTGGCCGACGGCGGCAGCCCGTGGCCCGTGGCGCTGCGCCGGGCACTCGGCCTGCTGATCAAGGACGAGGAGGACACCCGGCTGCTCCTCGCGCACGCGGAGGAGGTGTTCGACGATGCCTGACCTGACCCCCGCCGCGGACCATCTCTGGGGGTTTCTCACCGCGTTGCGCGGCGCGGGCGTGCCCGCCGCGCCGACCAAGCGCGCGGACCTGCTCCGGTCGATCGCCGAGTCCCCGCCGCCCGACCTGACCACGCTGTACTGGTACGCCCGGATCACCCTGCTCCAGGACGTGGGCGACCTGCCCGCCTTCGACCGGGTCTTCAACGCCTGGTTCCGGCAGGGCGGACCCGGCGGGGAAGACCTGCCGCCCGAAGGCGACGACGGCGAGGCGCCGTCCCCCGGTGGACCCGGCGAGGACGACCCGCCACGTGAGGTACGGCCGGGCGACGGCATCGAGGCCAGCACCCTGAGCACCTACGGCACGCGCGAGTTCGGCCGGACCGGCGAACAGCGGCACGCGCTCATGCGCACGCTCGAAGCCGCCTGGCCCGCCGTACTGCCCGCCACGCCGTCACGGCGGCGCCGCCCGGCCCGGTCGGGGGACCGGCTGGACGTGCGGCACGCGTGGCGGCGCGCCCATCGCCACGACGGGGAGATCATCGAGCTGCGCCGCCTCGCCCGCCCACCGCGTCCGCGCCGCCTGCTGATCCTGGTGGACGTCTCCGGTTCACTGCGGCTGCACACCCCGGACCTGCTCCGCGTCGCGCACACCGCGCTGCGCGCGGCGCCGGCCCGTACGGAGGTGTTCACCTTCGGCACCCGGCTCACCCGGATCACCGCCGCGCTGTCGCACCCGCACGCCGATCAGGCGCTGCGGGCCGTGTCGGGGCTGGTCACGGACGCGGACGGCGGTACGGCGATCGGCGCGGCGCTGGCGCGTTTCCTGGGCAACCCGCGCTTCGCGGCGCTGGCCCGGGGCGCGCTCGTGATCGTGCTGTCCGACGGGCTCGAACGCGGCGACTGCGTCCCCATGGTGCGCGCCACGGCCCGTCTGTCGCGGCTCGGCCACCGGCTCGTCTGGTGGTCCCCGCTGGCCTGCTCACCGACCTACCGCCCCGCCACGCGCGCCATGGCCGCCCAGCTCCCGAGCCTGGACCACCTCGGCGGCGTACGCGATCTGCCCACCGCATTGGAGGAGGTACGCCGCCTCCCCGCCGTCCTGTCCGGCCCCCGCCACACTGCGGCGCGGCGCTGGTCCACCCCACGACCCATGGGAGCGTAAGTTTTGGACGGATTAGTTTTGGACGGAATAGTTTTGGCCGGAATCGTGGACGCGCATCACCACATCTGGCGGGCCGCCGACCTGCCCTGGCTCCAGGGGGAGATGGTGCCGCGCATCTTCGGCCCGTACGAGCCGATCCGCCGCGACTACCCCGCTTCCGAGTACGTCGGGGAGGCCACCGCCTGCGGCATCACCTCGGCGGTCTACGTCCAGGCCAACTGGGCGCTCGACCGCTCCGTGGACGAGGTGCGGTGGCTGCGTGACGTACACGCCGAGACCGGCTGGCCCACCGCCGTGGTGGGTTCGGCAGACCTGTTCGACGAGGGCGCGGCCGACGTGCTGCGCCGTCAGGCCGCCGTGACCTCGCTCGTGCGCGGCACTCGGCTGCAACTGCACTGGCACGAACGGCCGGAGTTCCGCTTCGCCGCCGCCCCCGACCGCATGAAGGATCCCGTCTTCCGGCGCAACATCGGCGTGCTCGCCGACCTGGGCTGGCTGTTCGAGCTGCAGGT
This sequence comes from Nonomuraea sp. NPDC049028, assembly GCF_043197735.1. Lineage (NCBI taxonomy): Bacteria > Bacillati > Actinomycetota > Actinomycetes > Streptosporangiales > Streptosporangiaceae > Nonomuraea > Nonomuraea sp. NPDC049028. The sequence continues at coordinate 385,262 of NZ_JBICTR010000004.1, read as the reverse complement.
GTTCCCCGCCCAGATGGCCGATGTCGCGGCCCTCGTGTCTGACTTCCCGGACGTGACGTTCGTGCTGGTCCACGCCGGTATGCCGGTGAGCGCCGAGCCGCCGGCCGTCGCGGAGTGGACCCGTGGCCTGAGGCTGCTGGCCGAGCGGCCCAATGTCGTGGTGAAGCTCACCGGCCAGGGCACCTTCGTGCACCGGGTGGACCGGTCGCTGATCGAGCGGGTGGCGGCCACGTGCCTGGAGCTGTTCGGCTCCGGGCGGTGCATGTGGGGCAGCAACTTCCCGATCGAGAAGCTCTGGACCGACCTGCCCACCCTGCTCTCTACCTGGCAGGACGTGCTCTCGGAGCGATCCGCCGAGGAGATCCGGGACGTGTTCGCCGCGACGGCCACCCGCGTCTACCGCCTCCACGACCCTGCGGTGGAGATCGCGTAACGTGCCTGAAAATCGGGATCTATCCCGTTAAGGTGCATGGGGTCCGTTCCGGCCGTCACAGGAGTCACTCCACTCATGCCGAATGCCGAACCGCTGCACCCCGGCGACCCCGAGGTGATCGCGGCCTACCGGATCGTCGGGCGTCTCGGTGAGGGCGGCCAGGGCATCGTCTACCTAGGTCAGGCCCCGGACGGTCGGCCGGTGGCCGTCAAGGTGCTGCGGCAGTCGGTCGGCGGCGACGACCGCTTCGCCAAGGAGATCGCCGCGGCCCGGCGCGTGGAGCCGTTCTGCATCGCCCAGGTGCTCGACGCGTCGATGGGCGGCCGTCCGTACATCGTCAGCGAGTACGTCGAAGGTCCCTCCCTGCACCAGGCGGGCCGCCATAGCGGCGGCGACCTGCAGCGCCTGGCGGTCAGCACGGCCACCGCGCTGGTCGCCATCCACCAGGCGGGCATCGTGCACCGCGACTTCAAGCCCGCCAACGTGCTGCTCGGCCGCGACGGGCCGCGCGTCGTCGACTTCGGCCTCGCCCGCGTCGCCGACTCCGCCGTCACCGTCACCAGCAGCGTCGTCGGGACGCCCGCGTACATGGCCCCCGAGCAGTTGGCGGGCGCGTACGTCGGCCCGGCGGCGGACGTCTTCGCCTGGGCTTCGGTCATGGTGTACGCGGCGACGGGCACGCCGCCGTTCGGCGAGGATTCGCTGCCCGCGGTCATCAACCGCATCCTGAGCCAGGAGCCCTTCCTGGGCGACCTGCCGGAGCCGCTGCGCTCGGTCGTGTACACCTGCCTGGCCAAGGACCCGGCCGCCCGCCCACAGATGCAGGACGTCCTGCTACGCCTGCTCGGCGGTGCCAACAGCGCCGGAAACCGGCACCTGCCGCCAGCGCCTCAGCACGCCCCGCCTGGCCCTGGGCACATTCCGCCCGGTCCGGGGTACGCCCCGCCAGGCCCTGGGTACGCCCCACCCGCTCCGGGGCACGTTCCGGCAGTTGGCGGTCAGCGTCCCGCGCGGCCGCGTCGTCGCTTTCCGCTGGTCGCTGGTGTCTCCGGAGTGGTAGCCGTGTGTCTGACGGCCGGCGTCGTCGTCTGGAAAGGCCCGCTGAACGGGGGCGCCGCTCTATCGGCTCTGGCCGCGAACTCCAGCGAGCCGTCCCCCTCCGCCACCACGACCAAGCACAAAAAGACCGCCGCGCCCAAGAAAACGCAGACCTCGCCGATCACTCCCAAGCCCACGCACTCGCCCTCCACCCCCGAGCCGTCGCAGGAGCGCACGCCCGTCCGCTCTACCCCCAAGAACACGCCCAAGAACACGCCGAGGCCTACGAACACACCCACGAACACGGCGACGAAGAAACCGACGACAACCCGACCGTCGCCGACCGCGACCAAGAAGACCAAGGCCGCCTCCTTCAGCCTCGCCTACGTGCGGGTCGCCGGCTCGTCGAAGATCAACGACGAGGGGATCACCTGCTACAGGGGCTCGCTGGGCTTCGGCATCGGCATTGACTCCTCGGAGATGGGCGCCCCGTTCTCCTACCAGTGGCTCGTCGACGGTCAGGTGATCGAGAGCGGCTCCAGGCGGATCCCGTCCTACGGCCGAAGCGACTATTTCGGGTCGAAGAAGCAGATCACCCCCGAGCTCGGTACCAAGCACACGGTCGTCTTCCGGCTCACCTCGCCGACACAGCGCACCAAGTCGACCTCGTGGACCATGTGCTGACCCACAGCCCCGAAAGGCGCGGCGACGTCACCGCTGGACAATTCAATTCTTGAGGAAGTTAATTACCAGTACAATCGGTTGCACACCCCAGCCCTCTCGGGAGGCACCAGTTGCACTGGGTCATCACCGGCACACTGCTGGCCGGATTGCTCACCGTTCCCACCACCACCCCCACCGACACCTGGACCGTCAAGGCCCCCACAGGCGGGCCCGTCGCCACCGTCCACCTCGACGCACAGGGCCGTCCGTCCGTGGCCGTGTCGCGAGACGGCGCGACCGTACTCGAACCCAGCCCGCTCGGCGTCACCACGGAACAGGCCGACCTCACCACCGGCCTGAGCCTGACCGGCCGTTCCGGCCGCGTGGTCGTCGAGAAGTACACCACCACGGCCGGCAAGCGCCTCAATCGCCTGTCCGTGATGAACGAGACCCGCTTCCGCTTCACCCGTGGAGATGCCAAGCTCGACCTGGTCGTCAGGGCCGCCCGCGACGGCGTCGCCTACCGCTACGAACTGCCCGGCGCGGGCGCCGTCCTCAGCGAGGCGTCGGCGTTCGCCGTCCCCGCCGGGTCCACCGCCTGGCTGGCCGGCCACCGCCGCGACTACGAGAACCCGTTCATCCAGTACGCCGACGTCCCCCCGGCCGAATACCAGATGCCCGCCCTGTTCGGAGTGGGCCAGAACTACCTCCTGCTGGCCGAATCGGCGCTGAACGGCTCCTACACGGGTCCCCGCCTGGTAAGCGACCAGGGCACCTACAAGATCGCCCTCTGGGACGCGCGGGTCCCCTACGACCACGGCCTGACCACGCCCTGGCGGGTCATGGTCACGGGCGACCTCGCGACCGTCACCGAGTCCACCCTCGTCGACGACCTCGCGCCCGGATCCCAGGTCGCCGACACCTCGTGGATCAAGCCGGGCAAGGTGCTGTGGAGCTGGCTGGCCGGTGGCCGGAGCGTGCAGCAGAGCCTTGAGCAGCAGAAGGAGTTCGTCGACTACGCCGCGCAACACCGCTGGCCGTACGTGCTGGTGGACGCCGGCTGGTACGACGATCCGGTCACCGGCGAGCGGGCCTGGACGGATCGGACGGCTGAATTCACCTGGATACCCGAGCTCGTCGAGTACGGAAAGGCGCGCGGCGTCGGCATCATGACCTGGCTGCGATTCTCCGACTTCGACACCCACGACAAGCGCGTTCAGCGCTTCGGATTGCTGCGTCAATGGGGTGTCAAGGGTGTCAAGCTGGACTTCATCGACTCCGAGGCGCAGGAGCGGCTGCAGTGGTACGACGGGACGCTGCGCGACCTGGCCGACAACCAGCTCATGGTCAACTTCCACGGCTCGACCGTGCCCAAGGGGATCAACCGTACGTGGCCCCAGGTCATGAGCATGGAAGGCGTGCACGGGGCGGAGAAGTCGTCGAACCTGACCACCAGCCACCTGGCGGCCCTGCCGTACACGAGGAACGAGATCGGCTCGATGGACTACACGCCGATGGCCTTCCAGCGCCCCAGCCGGCCCACTTCCGACGCGCATGAGCTGGCGCTGTCGGTGGTGTTCGAGTCGGGGCTGGAGAACCTGGCCGGGTCGCTGGAGGCGTACCGGGCGCGGCCCGAGGCGGAGCGCTTCCTCGACCAGGTGCCCACGGTGTGGGACGAGACGCGGCTGCTGTCCGGCAAGCCGGCCGACCACACGGTGATGGCCCGGCGTAGCGGCGACCGCTGGTTCATCGGCGCCGGAGTCTCCGGGGCGGCCCGGACGCTGCAGGTGCCGACGGGCTTCCTGCGAGGCCGGTGGCTGGTCGAGGTGACCGGCGACGGCGCCGACGGGCTCGTCCGTGAGGCACACGTGGTGCAGGGCGGCACGCTGCCCGTGGAGGTCAAGGCAGAGGGCGGGTTCGCCGCCATCGCCTGCCGCTGGCGCCCCGGCTTGACGACCTGCGCCCGCTGAGGCTGAGGAACAGCACGGGCACCCCGGCCGATGTGCCCGTTGGGGAAACAGCGGCCAGGGACGCGGGCGCCCAAGCTCGCGTCCCTGGCCGACCATGAACGCGCTTCACTAGCCCGGCAAGCGGTTGCAGAAGCCAGAAACTCGGATCTTTACAGGGCCTTGACCGTACTCCACCCCAGAAATACCGTCATTGGTGCCTAACACATCCGATCTATTCACGATGAGGGGCACCCTATGGATCGGCGAGACCTGCTGAAGGCCGGGGGCGTCCTGGCCGGGAGCGCACTGCTGGCCGGCGGCTTACCCGGACCGGCGTCGGCGGCACGGGCGGTGACTTTCCGGGTCATGACGGCCGCGACCGGCGTGGCGGCGAGGACCGACCGGCGGCCCGTCGCGGGGGGAGTCCACGATCCGAAGGCGGGGACGACGTTCGTCTCCTGGGGCGGGACGAACGAGGACAGCTACGTCCAGGCGTTCCGCCACGGCCGCTGGTCGGCGCCGCTGAAGATCATCGACGGGCGGGGCGACTCCCACAACTACCCGACCATGGTGCAGGCCGACGATGGGCATCTCGTGGTGGTCGTCGGGATGCACAACGGCGAGACCGTGGTCGCCAGGTCCCCGCAGCCGCACACCATCGACGGCGAGTGGAGCTCCCGGGTCGTCGCGGAGGGCGCGGCGGCCAGCTATCCGATGCCGTTCAAGGCGGCCAACGGGCACCTGTTCGTGTTCTTCCGGGAGACCACCCGGACCGTGGATCCGAGCGCGCCGACGGACAACCGGCCGATGCTGTTCATGAGGTCCACCGACCACGGGGTCACCTGGCAGAGCTCCAAGCAGCTCACTGGCCTGCCGTACGTGCTCGGCTCGACCGACAGGGCGGACAACCTCAACGAGATCTACGTCGGGCAGCTGAGGTACCAGCGGTGGCCCGAGCGCGTGCACCTGGTGTGGACGCTGGCCGGCGGCGGTCCGGACCAGCACCGGCACGACTACTACCACAAGGACATCCACTACGCCTGGTTCGACCCCAACGCGCTGACCTTCCACGCCGCCGACGGCACCGACCTCGGGCCGCAGCTGACCAACGACGAGATGGAGGGGCCCTGCAAGGTGGCGGTGACGCCACTTGAGCGCCCGGCCGACGTCGTCTCGCCCGACTACATCCAGCTGGTCGGCTGGCTGCGGAACGGCCGGCCGTTCGTGGTCTGGTTCACCAGGGACGCCGCCCTCGGATTCCACGACTTCGCCTCGGTGTGGACGCCACGCGGCTGGCAGACCAGCGAGGTGGCCACCGGGCTGCGTACGAGGGAGATGGAGCAGATCGGGCCGGACACGTGGCGGGTCTACACGACGGTAGACGGGCAGTCCGGCATCGCGACCCATCGGCTGGAGCACGGCCGGCGGTGGACGCCCGAGGCAGTGATCCCCACTCCCAAGCCGGTCCAGCGGATCGAGCTCATCACCCGCTTCCGTGACCCGGCCAGGATCCTGGCCACCGGAGCGTCGAGCGCCCGCGAGGTCACCGTGGCCGACGGCGACGTCTACGTGGCGGGCCAGGACTGAGCCGGCCGTCCGGGCGGGCGCGGCTCGGCGCCATGTTTCCTCAGGTCAGCACCACTGCGATGCCATCTTTTCCGCATATCACCGAGAATGCGCATTTATCCGCAGTTGAACCCCACAAGGGAGGCAGCCGTACCAGGCCGAGAGAGAACGGAAAGGGTAATCATGAACATGCGCACCCTCATTGTCCCCGGCCTTGCTGCCTCCCTCGTACTGATCGCCACTTCGCTCAACCCGATTTCCGCACAAGCGACCACCCCCGTTTACCTGGCCGCGTCGCTCAAAGGCGCGAACGAAGTGCCCGCCCAGGGCATGAAGGTAGGTGACGCGGACGGAAGCGCGCTCGCCGTGTTCCGCATCCATGGCAACCGGGTCGACTACGCCGTCCGGTGGAGCAAAGTAGACGCGCCCAGCGGGTTCCACATCCACCGCGGCGAGGCGGGTGAGAACGGCGACGTCAGGGTCCCGTTCTTCGTCGAGGCGCTGCCCAACACGTTCCACGCCGTCAAGGGCACGGTCCAGGTGCAGGACGGCGCTCTGCTCAGCCGCATCGTCAGCCATCCCGGCAAGTGGTACGCCAACCTGCACAACGCCGAGTTCGGCGGCGGCGCCGTACGGGCCCAGCTGTACCGGATCCGCCCGGTGGAGCTGGAGTCGGTGCTGTCGCACGGGTTCGGCGCCACGCTCACCACACGGGCCGACGGGCGCCAGGAGATACCGGCACCCGGCATGAAGGTCGGCGACCGCGACGGACGCGCCGGTTGGCTGGTCCAGCCGGAGGGCAACCGGGTGTGGTTCGCCGCCGCGTGGGCGGGGGTCGGGCCACCGGTCGGCGCGCACATCCACCGCGCCCCGAAGGGCAAGAACGGGCCGGTGGTCGTGCCCTTCTTCGCCGCCGAGAAGGGCCTGCCCGCCAGCGTCAACGGCATCGCCGGCAGCACGACCACCTCTACAGCGGTGGCCCGCCGCATCTGGAAGAAGCCCAAGAACTGGTACGCGAACCTGCACACCGCCGCGTTCCCGGGCGGCGCGGTACGCGGCCAGCTCTACAAGGGCGACTGGTAAGCCGCCCCGCCTCTACAAGGCAAGGCTCACGCGCCGTCCGAGCACGGCGCGTGAGCCTTGTAGAAGCGGGTGATCGACCAGGTCATGGCCGATGGCGGCGGCAGCGAGCACGCACAGTTCTTCTTCCCGTCAGCCTCTCTCTGCACAACGTTCACACGGGCCCTCCAACGTGTCCGCTCGAGGGCAACCGGCTTGGCCGGTTGCCCGTGCGTGCATGCAAGTGAAGGGACTGCGCCTGATGCGGCCAGCAGCAAGACATTTATTCGACGGCGTACGGAGCCGGGGGCGCCTGGCCGCCGTCGGCACGGCCGTGGCGCTACTCGTGAGCAGCCTCGTGACAGCGGCATACGCCGACCCGGGCCCGGCGGAAACGGACCGAGGACGGCCCACCCCGACGCCGACCACTTCCCAGAGCCCTCCGACGCTCACTCCCATCAGCGGGTCCTACCTCGAGGGCAAGGTGAAGGTCGCCGCGACCCCGGTCGCGGCCGGAGACAGCGTCACGAAACTCGCCATCGACGGCGCCGCCGTCAACGCCACCAAGACCGTGGGCGTCTCCAAACTCCGCTTCGACGTGGGCTCCAACTCCACGGAGGCGCAGTACCACAGCTACATCCTCGTCAACGGCGCGCACCGCAGCGACATCGGCGACTACGTGAACGAACGAGCCACCATCGACATCCCCAACGAGCAGCTCGTCAAGGGCGAGAACACCGTTGAGATCGTCGTCGGCACCGTCCAGTCCTCCTGCGGCACCAACTACGACGACTTCGTGCTGTCCGACGTGGGCCTCGAACTGCTCGGCGAGGTCGCGGACGGCGAGGACAACCCGTACACCCTGTCCTTCGGCGACGGCAGCTGCGGCACGAACACCTCGCTGCTGAAGCGGGCCACGCTCAAGTTCTTCGTCCAGGCCGACCCGCAGGGCACCACCGGTCTCGCGGCGGAGGTGGACACGACGACGCTGGCCAACGGCGAGCACGCCATCACCGCCACGACCGCGGCCGGGGCGAGCGTCAAGAACACGGTGACCGTGAACAACGCCCCGGCCGGCGCGCCGCGGCTGATGCCCACGGACGGCACGCTCGTGGCGGGCACCAAGCCGGTCTTCGCGAACGTCCCGGCCACCGGCGAGGGCGGCGTCAAGTCGCTCACCGTCGACGGCGCCGAGCCCGTCACGAAGGCCACGCTCGGCAACGGCGCCGCGAAGCTCAGTTTCGACGTGGGCGCGGACTCGATCGACGACAAGTACGACAACTTCCTGCTCGTCAACGGCAAGCGCGTCGACCTGGGCGGCTCCTGGGTGAACCAGCGGGTGACCGTCGCGGTCCCGGCCAGGTTCCTGGTCCCCGGCGACAACACGATCAAGCTCGTCACCGGCGACTACAAGGAGACCTGCGGCAACGGCCGCGACGACTTCACGATCACCAACCTGGACCTCGCCCTGGACGGCGCCACCGTGAAGGGCCAGGACATCAAGCCGTCGTACGAGATGGGCGACGGCACCTGCGGCAGCAACCAGAGCGCCCTGCGCGAGGCCGAGCTGCGCTACACGATCGACGCCCCGGCGGTGCACGTCATCGAGACGCTCGGCTCGGGCGACGCGACCCTCAGCTTCAACGTGGGCACCAACTCGATCGAGGCGCGCTACCAGAACTACCTGCTCGTCAACGGCCAGAAGGTCGTGCTCGACGGCGACTTCGTCAGCCGCCGCGTCGATTTCACGATCCCGAACGAGTTCCTGGTGCCCGGCTGGAACACCATCGACTTCGTGGCCGGCACCTTCCCGACCTCGTGCGGCAGCAACCGCGACGACTTCGCGATCTCGAACATCGCCCTCACCCCGGTGGGCGGCACGGCGACCGGCCAGATGGTCAAGACCTCGTACGGCATGGGCGACGGCAACTGCGGCGACAACGTGAACCCGCTGACCGAGATCGACCTGGAGTTCCTCGTGGACGCCCAGGCCCGCGGCCTGCGCGCCGACCTCGACACCAAGGCCATCAAGGACGGCAAGCACACGCTGGAGGCCACCTCGGCCGCGGGCAAGGCCGCCACGCGCCTGCTGGTCACGGACAACTCGGCGCCGAAGGTCGCCAAGAGCGTCCCGGCCGCGAACGAGAAGATCACCGCCTCGGTGATCCTGGACGTCAAGCTCGAGGACGCCTCGGCCGTCGTGTCCGGGCCGGACGTCAAGCTCGACGGCCAGCCGATCGAACTGGGCGCCAAGGTGGGGCCCGGTCTTCGAGCCGGCAAGCACACGCTGGCCGTGACCGGCGCCGACGGCCTCGGCAACACCGCGGTCCGCGAGGTCGTCTTCGAGTCCGCGGGCATCCCGGACGTCCCCGCCGAGCTGACCCCGGCGCTGGGAAGTGTCGACGTGTCGGATCCGGTCAAGCTCTCGGCGAAGGTCGCCGAGCCCGATGGCGGCCGGTTGACGGCTACGTTCTCGGAGGCCAAGATCCTGGCGCCGGACCAGGCGTACCAGGGCACGACCCAGACCCTTCCCACGACCCTGCAGGTTCCGGGTGAGAAGCGCGTCAGGACGGACGGGCTCGACCCGGCCGACGGCAAGACACTGGACGCGCCCACCGGCCAGGACGTCACGTACCAGCGGTTCGACGTCCAGGTCGAGGGGCACGTGGACTCGCCGGTCCTGCGGTGGGAGGGCGTCATCGACCCCGAGCGCCTGGTCGCGCTGCGGGTGTGGAACACCAAGGACAAGGCGTGGGACCTGCTGACGAGCGCCCGCGGCGCCGCCACGGGCAAGACCGCACTCACGGCCGTGGTCGACACCAAGTACATCGACAAGCGGCAGGTCCACGTCATGGTGACCGGTGAGGACCCGTTCGCCGACGACATCGAGCCCGGCGACCCCAACGGCTTCGCCGACCCCGCCACCTACGACTTCTCGATGGTCCACTTCACCGACACCCAGTACATCTCCGAGGGCGCGGTGGAACAGGAGACGCCCGAGGAGCGCGCGGTGTGGGAGCGCGCCTACTCCGGCATCGTCGACTGGATCAAGGCGAACAAGGACCAGCGCAAGATCTCGTACGTCGCGCACACCGGCGACATCATCGAGAACAACATCCGCAAGCCCGCCGACGAGGCCACGCAGAAGCAGGTCGTGGGCGAGTTCGAGGTGTCGTCGAAGCAGCAGCGCGTGCTGGACGAGGCGAACATCCCCAACGGCGTGATCGCCGGCAACCACGACAACCAGTCGGGCACCGAGGAGGGACCGGAGGCCATCTACAACAAGTACTACGGCCCCAACCGGTACCAGGACGCCTCCCAGGGCTGGCAGCACGCCAAGTACGGCGGGCCGTGGAAGGAGGGCGACAACCAGAACCACTACGACCTGTTCTCCGCCGGTGGGCTGGACTTCGTCGTGGTCGGCCTGTCGTACGGCGTGACGAGGGACGAGGCCGAATGGGCCGACTCCATCTTCAAGAAGTTCCCGGGCCGCAATGGCATCCTGCTCTCCCACGACTACCTCGTGCCGAGCACCAACCCCGACGGGCGCGGCGCCGGATTCTCCGCGCCCGACGGCTCGATGCTGTACAAGACCGTGGTCGAGAAGAACCCGAACGTCTTCCTGATCCTCGCCGGTCACGAGCACGGCGTGGGCACCAACGTGAAGCCGAAGGTGGGCCAGGTCGGCAACGGCGTTGTCGAGCTGCTGGCGGACTACCAGTTCTACACGGTCTCGGCCGACCGTCTCGGGCTCACCGAGATCGGCGGGTACAAGCCGGACGACCAGCTTCAGTTCGGCGCGAGCTTCTTCCGGCTGCTGTCGTTCAACGTCAAGCGGGCGGAGCTGAGCGTGGACACCTACTCGCCGCTGCTCAACGACTTCGGCGCCACCGAGTTCGATCCGCTGCGCCGCTACAACGGCAAGGAGGACAACATGGTGCTGCCGGTCGATCTCACCTCCCGTACGACGAGCTTCCAGACCGACTCCCTGGCGCTCTACAAGCCCAGTCGGATCATCGGCAAGAGCACGGTGACGTCGGGCGAGGTGGCCTCGGTCACCTGGGACCGGCTCAAGGACGACACGGCCTACGCCTGGTTCGTCACGGCACGTTCGGCAGGCGGCGGTGTGACCGCCTCCGAGCCGAGCGTCTTCGTCACGAAGGACAAGGACGGCCGTCCGGGCAAGTGGGGACCTGACTCGCCCCTGTACCACTGGTTCAACCGCTGATCCAGCCGCCGCCCCGGACCTGGTCCGGGGCGGCATCCCCCTCTTGGAGACACGAGACATGCCCCATATGCGGCGGTTGGCCACGCTCGTCCTCGCCGTCGTCCTCGGTGGCGTGCTGGCCGGCCTGGCGCGTCCCGCCCCGGCGGCGGCGCACGACGTCACGACGACCGCCCAGGCCGAGGTGACCGGCACGGGGACGAACGTCAAAGTCGTGCTCGACCTCGAGTACGACCTGCTCATGAAGTCGGCCTGGCTCTACGCGGAGGCGTACGAGGCGAAGGAACGGGCCGAGCAGCTCCGCCAGCTCACGATCAACCGCGACGCCGTGACCACGTACGTCACGCGCCGCTTCGACGTGGCGTACGACGACAAACCATGCGCGCCCACGCAGGTGGGCGCGGCGGACATACGCCTGCGCGACAAAGTGGCCTTCGCCGTGCTGACCTACGCCTACGCCTGCCAGGGCGACGGCGGGGGAGCGCACGCGATCTCCAGCGCGCTGTTCCCCGACGCCGAGAGCTTCGTCCACAGTACGAAGACCATCGTCCGCTACGACGTCGACGGCGAGAAGGGCTCGGCCGTCCTGGCCGCGCAGAACCCGACGCTGCGGGTCGGCGAGCATCCGGCGCCGAACCAGATCGGCGAGTTCTTCCTGCTCGGCGCCGAGCACCTGCTGTTCGGCCTGGACCACGTCCTCTTCCTGCTCGCGCTGCTCATCGGCGCGCGCCGCCTGCGGGACGTCGTCATCACGGCCTCCGCCTTCACCGCCGCCCACAGCATCACGTTCCTGCTGGCGGCGATGGGGGTCGTGGACGTTCCCGGCCAGATCGTCGAGCCGATCATCGCGGGCTCGATCATCGTCGTGGCCCTCGCCAACCTCCTGGGCCGGGGCGAGGACCGGCTGGGCAGATGGCGGCTGCCCATCGTGTTCGCCTTCGGGCTGGTGCACGGGCTCGGCTTCGCGGGCGCGCTGGACATCGACCAGAGCGGATCGTGGGAGTTGCTCCTGTCGCTGCTGAGCTTCAACCTCGGCATCGAGGCCGCGCAGCTCGCGATCATCGCGGTGCTCTTTCCGCTGCTGGTGCTGCTGCGCCGCACGCCCGCCGCCCGCTGGGGGGTGGTCGCGCTGTCGGTCCCCATCGTGGCGGTCAGCCTGTACTGGTTCGTCGATCGCATCCCGCTGCCGCTCTGACCGGGCACCGGCCCGGCCGAGGTCCGGTCAGAGGATGGTGAGCGGGTCGGCGGCGCGTTCGCGCAGGGCGGTGATGACGCTCGCGAGCGGGCCGCCGCGATCCGTCGCGCCCGCGGGCCAGACCACGCCGAGCCGGAAGTGCAGGTCCGGGTCGTCCAGCGGCACGAGGACGAGCCCGGACTCGGTCAGGACGCGGCCCGCGATCGTGTTGGGCGTGATCAGGGACAGAGCGCGCGAGTGGGTGATGTGCGCGGCGATCTGTACGACGTCACTGTGCGGCATCTCCCGGATCCGGGTGACCCCGCCCTCGCGCAGATGGTCGCGCAACCCCTTCATCACCAGCGGGTGCACCTTGAACGAGGTGAGCAGCATCTGCCGGTCGGCCAGGTCGCGGAGCGTGAGCCGGGCCCGGCCGGCCAGCGGGTCGTCGGCCCGCATGGCGATGGCGAAGCTGTATTCGGCGAGGGCCAGGCTGTCGAGGCCGGGGGCGTCCACGGGCAGGTGGACGACAGCGATGTCCAGCCGGTGCGCCGCCAGCAGGGCGAGCAGCCCCGCCGACGGCTCCAGGCTCACCGGCAGCTCGATCCCGGGACTCACCCGCGCGAACGTCTCCAGCACCAGATCCAGGACCTGGGTGGGGGCGAGCGGCGTGGCCCCCACCCGCACGGCCGGGGCGACGACGGCGGGCCCGGCCGCGAGGTCCGCCAGCGCGTCGAAGCGGGCCAGCACGTCGCGGGCCGGCTCCAGGAACGCCCGCCCGAAGGCGGTCAGCTCGACCTGGTGGTAGCCCCGGTCGAACAGATCCTTGCCGAGCTCCTTCTCCAGCTCCCGGATGCGGCGGCTGAGCGGGGACGACGTCACGTGCAGCCGTTCGGCGGCGCGCCCGAAGTGGAGCTCCCCGGCCACGGCCACGAAGTAACGGAGCTGCTGGATGTCCATCTCGCTCAGAGTAGCGACGGACCCCGGCGATCAATCACCCGCACTGATCACGACGGCGCCAGCAACGAGACGAGATCGTCCCATCGGGCGAACAGCAGCCCCAGAACAGCGCCGAAGACGCCGACCACCACGCTGAGCGCCGGGTCGAAGGAACCGCTCACCAGCGACCCCGCCAGCCCGAGCAGGGCGATCACGACGAGCACGACGTTGCGCACCACGTGTTCTACGCCCAACGGCGTCTGGGTGGGGCCGAAGCAGCGGCAGGCCACCTTGTTGCCCCTCCGGACGACCAGCGCGACGGCGACGGCCAGACACCCGAGCAGCCCGGCCGCGAGGACGAACGACGCCGATCCGGCCCAGCGAAGGGGAACCGCGGCCAGCACGATGACCCCGCCCTCCGCCACCACCGTGGCGACCGCCGCCGGGACCTTCACGCCGCCGACCAGCCCCATCGCGCCGACCGACACGACGAACTCGTCCCAGGCCCGGCGGCTGGAGACCTTGCCCACCAGCGCGAGCGTGAACATCGTGAGCAGCAGCAGTCTGCTCGCCACGTCGACGTACTGCATGATCACAAGGTAGCCACGGGCGAGCGGATCCAGCAAGAGGGGACTCGTTACGCTCGAAGATCCACGAGCAGGAAGTAGACCGTCGTGCTGATTCGGTTGCTCGGACCCGTCGAGGTGGAGCGTTCGGGCCAGACCAACCCCGTACGGCCGCCGCAGGTCGCGCTCGCACTGGCCGCGCTCGCGTGGGAGGTCGGCCGGGTCGTGTCCGTCGAGACGCTCCTCGCCCGGGTCTGGGGCGAGCAGGTTCCGCCCGGCGCGCGGCGCACCCTGTACACCATCATCACTCGCATCCGCCGCGACGTACTGGCCGGTGACGGCGCCGTCGTCCAGCGGACCGGCGGCTACCTGCTCGACGTGGACGAGTCCGCGGTGGACGTGTCGCGCTGCCGGAGCCTCGCCTATCAGGCGATGGCCGAGCCGGACCCGGCGCCGCTGCTGGGCGAGGCTCTTGCGCTGTGGCGCGGCGACCCGCTGACCGGGCTGCCCGGCGAATGGGCCGAGCGTGCCCGCCACCGGCTGCGCGACGAGCGCAAGGCGACCATGCTGCGGTGGGCGCGTACGGTGACCGGCCGCGACGCCGCGGCCGCCGTGGCGGCCCTGACGCCGCTGGCCGACGAACACCCGCTGGACGAACTCCTGGCGGCCGCGCTGATCGAGGCGCTGCACACGTGGGGGCGGACCGCCGAGGCGCTGGCGCACTTCGCCCGGGTACGCCGGACGCTCGCCGACGAGCTGGGCGTCGAGCCCGGTACGGCATTACGGCGCGTCCACCGGATGCTGCTGCGCTCCGGCGACGTGGCCGAGACCACGCACGTGGTCCCGGCCCAGCTGCCGGTCGACCTGAGGGGCTTCGTCGGGCGGGCGGCGGAGCTGGACCGGCTGGCCGAGGCCGCGACCGGCGACCGGCCGGCGAGCGCGGCGGTCTGCGCGATCTCGGGACCGCCCGGAGTGGGCAAGTCGTCGCTCGCGCTGCGCTGGGCGCACCTCAATCGCGACCGCTTCCCGGACGGGCAGCTGTACGCCGACCTCAGCACGGTCGACCCGGCCGACGCGGCCGTGGTGCTGCCCCGGTTCCTCGGCGCGCTCGCGGTCCCGGAAGCCCAGATCCCGTCGGACGTCGAGGCCCGGATCGGGCTCTACCGCAGCCTGCTGGCCTCCCGGCGGGTCCTCGTGGTGCTCGACGACGCTCGTGGCGCCGAGCAGGTACGCCCGCTGCTGGCCGGCGCGCCGGGGTGCCTGACGCTGATCACCAGCCGGGCCGAGCTGACCGGCCTGGCGGTCACCTCAGGTGCCTCCCTGGTACGCCTGGACGTCCTGCCGGACGACGACGCCTACCGCCTGCTGGCGGCGCGGCTGGGCGAGCCCAGGCTGGCGGCGGAGCCCGAGGCCATCGCGCTGATCATTCGCCGGTGCGGCCGGCTGCCGCTGGCCCTGGCGATCGTCGCGGCGCAGCTGGCGCGGCACACCGACCTGCCGCTGGCCGAGGTCGCCGCGGACCTCGCGCGGCCCGGCGCCGATCTGGAGCCGTTCGCCCACAGCGACCCGGCGATCGACCTGCGCGGAGTGTTCGGGCGCTCGTACCGGGACCTGCCCGAGCCCGCGATCCGGCTGTTCCGGCGCCTCGGTCGCCACCCCGGGCCGCACGTGTCGCTCGCCGCGGCGGCGAGCCTGGCCGCCCTGCCGGTGGACCGCACCCGGGAGCTGGCCGCGCGGCTCGACCGCGCCAACCTGGTCGACCTCCGCGCGCCCGGCCGCCTGCACCTGCACGACCTGCTGCGCGTGTACGCGTCGGAGCAGGAGCGGGCCGCCGACAGCCGGACGGTACGGCGGGGGACGACGAGGCGGCTGCTGGACCACTACCTGCATTCGGCGTGCGCGGCCAGCGAGGTCTGCTACCCGCACCGCGAGAAACTCCAGCTGGAACCACGGGCGCGCGGTGTCGTGACGGAGCGGTTCGCCGATCAGGCGGAGGCCCTGCGCTGGTACGCCGACGAGTCCGTGGCACTGCCCGCGTTGCTGACGGAGGCGACCGAGGCCGGGCTGGACCGGCACGTCTGGCAGCTGGCGTGGGCGTTCTCGGAGTTCATGCAGCGCCGCGGCCCATGGGAGCAGGTGCTGGGCGTTCAGGCGGTGGCGTTGGACGCGGCCGAGCGGCTCGGCGACCGGCTGGCCCAGGCCCGGTGCCACAACTGCGTCGCGCGCGCCCACGTCAGGCTCGGCCGCGACCTGGCGGCCATCGAGCACTTCCAGCGGGCGATCGAGCTGCATCGCGACCTCGACGAGCCGGTCCTGGAGGCGCACGTCCACCTGGGCCTGACGGTCTCGCTGAACCGGGTGCGACCCGCCGGACAACTGGGCCACACGCTGCGCGCGCGGGAGCTGTTCCGGCAGGCCAGCGATGCCATCGGCGAGGCGCGGGCGTTGAACAACGCGGGCTGGTTGCGGGCCCAGGTCGGCGAGTACGACCAGGCGCTGGCCGACTGCCGCCGGGCCCAGCGCATCCTGGCCGAGTTCGGGTACGCCCAGGGCGAGGGCCACACCTGGGACAGCATCGCCGTCGTACTGGCGGCCAAGGGCGACTTCGCGCAGGCCGTGGCGTCCTACGAGCGGGCGGTGGAGTTGCTGCGCGGCTGCGACGACCTCCACCCGGCCGCCGAGACGCTGGTCCGGCTGGGCGAGACGCACCTGCGGGCCGACGACACCGCCGCCGCGCTCGACGCCTGGAAGCGGGCGGCGGAATGCTACGACGCCCTCGGCGACGCGCAGGCCGACAAGGTACGCGCCCGCATCGCGGCCCACGACCAGGAGGGGTGAGCCCGTTCTCGGTAGGCCGTTAAGAATTCGTTGAGAAATCGCTCAGAGCCCGGGTGCAGGCTGCGAGGCGCGGCGGGACGGTCGGCGTGGGCCGGCCGTGCTCCGCCGTGCCGGCCGGGCGATGGCCCGCCGGGACCGCCGCCGATATGGAGGTTCGATGCGCGTCGTGACCAGAATGGCCGACCGGCTCCTTGAGCTGGTCGCGCCCCACACCGTGGCCCGGGCTGCCGACTGCGCCTATGAGTGCTGCAAGTTCCCCGCATTCACCGCGAAGTACTGCTGCTACTACCCGAACGGTCACGTGTCGTGCGGCGGTTGCAAGAGCGTCGTCTTCTGCTCGTAACCACTCGTCCCCGAGCCCGCTCAGGTAGCGCGCGGGCCTTCACGGTGACGAGTACGCCGCGATGACCGGTGCCCGGCGGTGGTCGGCCGCGGCCGGGCACACCCTCATGAGCTTTCGACACGGAGATGTCTAGTGCCTTACCTGATCGCCATCGTGGTCCTCGTCGGCGCCCTGTGTCTGCTGGACCTGCTGCTGACCCTCGGCGTCATCCGGCGGCTCCGGGAGCAGACGAAGCTGATCGACGCGCTGTACGAAGCCGTCGGCACGGGAGTCCTGGCCGGAGCGGGCGACGGTCTGCCCGTCGGAGAGGTCGTCGGTGACTTCGACGCGACGACCGTGGACGGCACCCGCGTCACGCGCGACCTCCTGCCCGAGGGGACGGTCGTCGCGTTCATGTCGCCGGACTGCCAAGGCTGCCACGAGCAGCTTCCCGAGGTGGCCTCCTGGGCGGCGGGCCAGGACCGGTCGCGGGTGCTCGCGGTGGTCGACGGACGCTCGGGTGATCCCGCGTCCTTGGTCACCAAGCTGTCGCCCGTCGCCCAGGTGGTCGTGGAGGAGGCGCCTTCGGGGGTCGCCAACGCGTTCCGGGTCCAGTCGTTCCCGACCTTCTTCCAGGTGGCCGAGGGCGGCAAGCTGCTTGCCAGGGCACCCCGGATCTCTCGGCTGCCTGGCGCGTCGTCGGCAGTGGACACCGCTGGTTCGTCGGAGCGGCAGGCCGAAGAGCAGCCCGCGTGAGCAGTCGCCAGCCGGGGACGGCGCCGGCGCCCCGGGTCCTGGCGGGATGCGGGCTGCGCGCCGCCGGGATGGTGTGGCGCTCGGCGTCGGCCCATGTCC
The DNA here is from genome assembly GCF_043197735.1 of Nonomuraea sp. NPDC049028. Classification (NCBI taxonomy): domain Bacteria; kingdom Bacillati; phylum Actinomycetota; class Actinomycetes; order Streptosporangiales; family Streptosporangiaceae; genus Nonomuraea; species Nonomuraea sp. NPDC049028. Next base: position 367,635 of record NZ_JBICTR010000004.1, on the reverse strand, counting down.
TCGGATATCTGGCGGTCACGCTCGTGGGCGCGGTCGCCCCGATCGCCCTGGCCTGGCTGACGAAGGCCGTGCTGGACGGCCTGGCTGACCGGCGGACCACCGTGCTGCTCGGCCTGGCGGTGACGATCGCCGTCGTGACGACGGCCGCCGTGGCGGCCACGCACGCCGCGCACTATCTGCGGGCCGAGGTGGACCGCCGGGCGGCACAGCGCGCCAAGGACGAGCTGTTCGCGGCGGTGACCCGCTTCACGGGACTGGCCCCGTTCGAGAGCCCCGCCTTCCTCGACCGGCTGCGCCTGGCCCAGCAGAGCGCGAGCAACCCGGGCAGGCTCGTGGACACCGCGTGCTCCGCCGCGCGCAGCACGGTGACCGTGGTCGGGTTCGTCGGCTCCCTGGCGTTGATCAGTCCCGCGTTCACCGTCCTGGTCCTGCTGTCGGCCGTACCAGCGCTGCTCATCGAGCTGCGGCTGTCGCGGCAGCGGGTCGCGATGATGTGGCGGATCGGGCCGGCCGAGCGGCGGGAGCTGTTCTACGCGCACCTGATGTCGACCGCGGACGCCGCCAAGGAGATCCGCCTGTTCGACCTCGGCGCGTTCCTGCGCCTGCGCATGCTGGCCGAGCTGCGGACCGCCAACGTGGCTCGCCGGCGGATGGACCGGCGGGAGTTCCTCGTACAGGCGAGCCTGTCGGGCACGTCGGCGGCCGTGGCCGGCGTGGGACTCGTCTGGACCATCCTCGCGGCGGGTCGCGGGCAGCTCAGCGTGGGCGACGTGTCGATGTTCGTGGCGGCCGTCGCCGGTGTGCAGGCCGCGCTGAACGTCATGGTGTCGGCCGGCGTGATGGCCTACGAACAGCTGTTGACGTTCCACCATCACGTCACGATCGTGACCGCGGGCCCCGACCTGCCGGCGCCGGGCGAGCCCAGGCCGCTCGCGCCGCTGCGCCGGGGCATCGAACTGCGCGACGTCTGGTTCAGGTACAGCGATGACCATCCGTGGGTGCTGCGCGGCGTCAACCTGTTCATCCCGCACGGCCGGACGGTCGCGCTGGTCGGCCGCAACGGCGGTGGCAAGAGCACGCTGGTGAAGTTGCTGTGCCGCTTCTACGACCCGACGCGCGGCGCGATCCTGTGGGACGGCGTGGACCTCCGCGACGTTGCGCCGGAGGCGCTGCGCGCCCGGATCGGCGCGGTCTTCCAGGACTTCGTGGCCTACGAGATGACGGCGACCGACAACATCGCGCTGGGCGACCCGGCCGCCACCGAGGACCGGACGCGCGTCGAACGCGCGGCACGCGACGCCGGCGTCCACGACACCGTCGCGGCGCTGCCGCACGGCTATGGCACGCTCCTGAGCCGCCAATTCACCCCGGAGGAGGAAGGCGAGGAGGGGGCGGGCGTGCTGCTGTCGGGCGGGCAGTGGCAGCGGGTGGCGCTGGCGCGGGCGTTCCTGCGCCGCGACCGCGATCTGATGATCCTCGACGAGCCCAGCGCCGGGCTGGATCCCGAGGCCGAGTACGAGGTGCACAGCCAGCTCGCCAGCCTGCGGGCCGGGCGCACCAGCGTGGTGATCTCCCATCGCCTCGGCGCGGTCCGCGACGCCGACCTGATCGTGGTGCTGGCCGACGGCGTGGTCACCGAGGAGGGCACGCACGCCGCCCTGCTGGCGGACGGGGGAACGTACGCGCGGCTGTTCAGCCGGCAGGCCACCGGTTACCGGGACGAGGTCGACTCGACTTTTCGGGATGAGGTTCACCCGAGCTCTCCTGACGACGCCCACCCGAGCTCTCGGGATGAGGTTCACCCGACGGGAGCGGCGCGTTGATCGGCGCGCTGGCCGGCGTCGCCGTAGTGGTGCTCGGCATCCTGTGGCTGCGCAGGCGGTATGTGGTGGTGACCGTTCATGGGGAGAGCATGCTGCCGACGTATCGGCCGGGTGAGCGCCTGGTCGTCCGGCGGGCATCACCCCGTTCACTGCGTACGGGGCAGGTCGTGGTGCTCGCGGGAGTGGCGAGAGGGTCGCGCGCTGGAGCGGTGGGCGGGTCGCTCGCGGACGAGACGGGCACGGGCTGGATCGTGAAGCGAATCGCGGCCGTCCCGGGTGACCCGATACCGAGGGACACGGTGCCCGCGCTGCGGACCGCGCCGGGTACTCACGTGCCAGCCGGGCACCTGGTCGTGCTGGGGGACAACGCGGACCGTTCGTACGACTCCCGCCGCTCCGGATATCTGACGACGGACCGCTTGCTCGGCGTGGTGCTCCGCAAGGTCGGTCGGCCGCTTAGCTGATTCGCGGGTGCTATTGAATACGCGAAGAATAGGCCGGATATTTCTGGCCGAAAATGGGCCGGTCTTTTCATCTTCCCCGGTCGTTTCACCATTATGGCAAAAAGCGGTCACGAGCCTTGTTGGGCCGGTCGCGCGGGCGCACAGTCGAGGCACCGTCTACCGGAATGGAGCGCTATTTATGGACGGAACGGTCGCACCACAACGCCGCGCGAAAAACCTCGTACGACGTCTCTTGGCCGCCGGCCTCGCCCTGTTCGTCGTGGCCTTCCTCGTCGCGCCGCCCGCGCAGGCCCTGGCCCTGCCGACGCCGAATGCATTCGTGACGAACCTCGACCTGGAATGCTTCAAAACCACCCCGTACCAACCGCCCGCCACCACCCTGAAGCTGCGGCACCTCAACCCCGTACTCGCCAATCAGCCGAACCTCCAGGTCACGCTCGGACAGCGCGAGCAACTGTGCGTCCCGGTGGCCAAGAACAACGTGATCCCGCCGCCGGGCGTCCTCGATTTCATCAGGTTCGTCGACCTGTCGTGCTACCGGGTCACCGGCCCCTCGCTCAACCTGAACCTGGCGCTGCGCCACCTCAACCCGGTGCTGCAGAACGTACCGGGCATCGGGGTCGTCCTGAACGTACCCCAGCATCTGTGCGTCCCGGTCTCCAAGAACGGCGTGGTGCCCGCCCCGGACGTCGTACGGCTCATCTCCCACATCGACCTGCTGTGCTACGCCCACACCCCGAACCCGGCCATGAACGTCGGCCTTGTCCTCACCCAGCTCAACCCTGTCCTGACCAACCAGATCCCGCCTTCGGACGCCCGGGTCACCGCCGCCCGCCAGCTCTGCGTGCCGGTGCAGAAGTCCGGTGACGACATTCCGGCGGACGTGATGAACATCGTGCGGTGGGTCGACCTGGAGAAGTTCGACATCACCGCCTCGACCATCACGCCGGTGTCGCTGACCCTGAAACACCTCAACCCGGTGCTGGCGAACCTGCCGGCCGAGAACGCCATGGTGACCGGCGCCGTGCAGCTGGCCGTACCGGTCTCCAAGAACGGAATGATCCCGCCGAACTGAGCCGGACGAACTGAGCCATAGGTGACGCCCGAGGAGAGCGACGACTGCGCGCCGTCACCCTCCTCGGGCTCCGCCGCCGCCGTATCATCACCGGGTGATCGAAGTGCGAGAGCACGGCGAGATCTCCCGCCCGGCCGCGGCCGTGTGGGCGGTCGTCGCCGACTACGGGCAGGACCCGCGCTGGCGCAAGGGCGTCGAGACGATGGCTCCGCGCCCCGGCGGGATCGTCCGGGTGGGCACGACCACCGCCGAGGTGATGCGGTTCGCGGGCCGGACCTACCGCAACGGAGGGGAGGTCACCGGGGTCGAGCCAGGGCGCTCGTTCGACTGGCGCACCACCTCGGGGATCGACGCCGAAGGCGGCAGGAGCGTCGTGTCACTCGGCAAGGACCGGTGCCGCTTCGCCTTCCACGTACGCGTCGCCCCGCGCGCCGCCTCTGAGAGGCTGCTGGAGCCGGTGCTGGGGTGGCTGCTGAGGCGGGCGATCCGTGCCGACATCCGCCGCCTGGCCGACCTGCTCCACCACGACGCGCGGGCGAGCCGGCTCTGAGCTTTGTTCGTGCCGTTGACCAGGACTTGACGCCTTCCTTGCCTGACAGGTGCGTCCCCGGATCTAGCCTTGAGCTGGAAGGGGCACGCCATGATCATCAATATCGTGCTCGGGCTGATCGTCCTGTTGACGGTCTGGGTGGCCGTCAGCGCCATCAGGGTCGTCAACCAGGTGGAGCGCGGTGTGGTCTTCCGCCTCGGCAGGGCTCAGCGGGAGGTCCGCCCGCCTGGAATCACGTTCCTCATTCCGGCCGTGGATCGGATGAAGAAGGTGAACGTACAGATTGTCACGATGCCGGTGCCCACACAGGAGGGCATCACCCGTGACAACGTCTCCGTTCAGGTCGACGCCGTCGCCTATTTCCGCGTCGTGGAGCCGCTGCGGGCTGCCATCGCGGTGCAGGACTATCTGTTCGCGATCGAGCAGGTGGCGCAGACCTCACTGCGCTCGATCATCGGCAAGAGCGATCTGGACGACCTGCTGTCCAACCGTGAGCAGCTGAACAAGGGCCTGGCGCTGATGATCGACAGCCCGGCGCTCGGCTGGGGCATCCACATCGACCGCGTGGAGATCAAGGACGTCCATCTGCCCGAGGGCATGAAGCGATCCATCGCCCGCCAGGCCGAGGCCGAGCGGGAACGCAGGGCCCGGGTGATCACCGCGGACGGGGAGTTCCAGGCCGCGCGGAAACTCTCCGACGCCGCGGCCATCATGACCGAGGCGCCCGGCGCGCTACAGCTGCGGCTGCTGCAGACCGTGGTGGAGGTGGCGGCCGAGAAGACCTCCACGCTGGTCATGCCGCTACCCGTGGAGCTGCTGCGCTTCTTCGAGCGCTCCGCGAGAAGCGAGCCGACCGTGGACACCGCCAGCTCGCCGGCGCGGCAGGTCGAACAGCAGACAGCCGTGGACACCACCGGTTCGCCGGAGCGGCAGACCGAAGAGCAACCGGCCGTGACGGACTCCGCCACGCCCGAGCTGGCTCCGCCAGGGTCCTCCTTCGAACGCTCCGCCGCGAAGAACGCGGCCTCGCGCGCCCCATAGACACCTGACTCGTCAAGGTACAAAGCCGGTCGGAAAGCTCAAAGCCGGTCGGAAGGCTTAAGGCCGGTTCGGGCGGAATTCGGCGCGCAGGTCGGCCGGGAGGAACGCGGCGCGCAGGCCCGCCGGTGCGAGGCGCCCGCAGAACTCGGGTTCCGCGGCCTCCGCGTTCGGCGCGTGTACGTGAAAACGCTGGGCGATACGGGACGTGGCGAGGGTGAGCTGACGCATCGCCGCGGCCGAGCCGAGACAGTAGCGAGGCCCGGCGCCGAACGGTATGTAGGTCCCGGGCGCCGGGCGGGCGGTGTCCCATCGAGACGGATCGAACTCGTCCGGGTGAGACCACCAGCGAGGGTCGCGATGGATCAGGTACGGGGTGGTCAGCACCTCATCTCCCGGCCGCAACCGCCACTCGCCGAACGTGACGGCGGTGCGCGCGACCCGGGTCATCATCCAGGCAGGGGGAGTCAGCCGAAGAGTCTCTTTGACCACCGCCTCGGCCAGCGGAAGACGAGCACACGGGCATCCGGCCCCCACCGACGCGCCTGCCTCCTCCGCGAGGGCGGCGGCCAGACGTGGGCGGATCGCGAGCTCACGGACTATGGAGGTCAACGCCGCAGCGGGCACGCCGTGCCCACCGACCAGGATGCTCCACAGAGTGGTCACCACCGACTTGTCGCCCATTGCCGAGTTCTCGGTGGTAGCCGGGTCTTCGGTGGTTGCCGGATGGGAGCCGTGCGGGATTCCGAGCAGGACGTCGAGCAGGTCCCGATGCCGTCGCCGGGCGGGCTCGGCGCGTCTGGCGGAGACCAACCGGGTCAACGCCTCGACCGTGCGGCGGTGGACACGGAAGAACCGGCGGTTGCGCGGCGACGGTACCCACGCGGGAAGCTGGAACTCGGCGCTCTCGAACGGGAGCAACGCCGCGTGGTTGGCCGCGAGCAGCTCGGGGATGCCCGCGGCGTCCTCGCCGAGGCACAGATCGGCCACGACCTGCCCGGCGAAGTCGAGCATCACCGGCAGCACGTCGACCGTACGGCCCGCCGTCGCGTCGAGTACGGCGTCCAGGATCGCGACGATCCGGCCGTCCATGCCCGCCACCGCGTCATCGCCGAGAGCGGGGCGCACCGCGCGGCGCGCCCCCATCCACGGGTTGATCATCTCGGCGGCGCCGTGCAGCGCCGACGAGCCGGCGAACGGTGCCAACTCCGTGACGTAGTCGCGGTTGGTGGCCGTCAGAACCTGATGGGTGAGCCGGGGGTCGATGGTGAAGACGACCCGGTCGTCGAAGGAGAACACGTCGCCGTAGTCATGATGATGGCGGCGGAGAAAAGAGATGCGGTCCTTGTCGTAGTCGACCGCATTGCCCATCAGCCAGTGACCGCGAGGCCCTGGTGGGCGTGCCGTGTCCAACTGGCTGGGCTTACTTACTTACCGTGGTGGTAGGGCCAGTAGATGTATCTGCCGCTGACTCGGACCTTGCCAACGAGGCGGGCAGCCACATGACGTAACAGTCGCACGGCTCTGTCTCACCATCCTTCCTGATCGAGCGGGATAACGTGACTATGAATCATGTTTTCCGCCCGGTCAATCCCTGATCGGCGTCCACGAACGCGCGCCAGGTATCCGTTCTTCCGCTCCTCGGAGAGGGTCCCTTCCCTTCCGAGAGACCCCGCTGCTGCTCCGGGAGATCAACAGCGGAATGTCCTAGGGATGATCAAGAATGGCGCCATGAGATGGATCGGGATTGCGACGGGCCACGAGCTCACCGTCGAGGGGACGCGGCGGCCGGTGCTCGCCTGCCGGACGGCCGCGGGCCGCGTGCTGGCCAAGGTGCCCGCCAACGTCAGGAAGGATCCGATCGCGGTACGGCTCGCCGCCCTCTGCGACCGGCTCGGTGAGCACGCGCGGGCGGTGCACGACCGGGTCGAGTCCTGGATGGTACGGTCGCTGCCCGTCCCGGCCGCGGTGTTCGCGGCCGTGTGGGACGACCCGGTGTGGCGCGAGACGCTCACTGACCTGGTCATCGCCCCGATCGTCGACGGCACGCCCGACCTCGCCCGCTGTGCGCTCCTGCGCGAGGGCGCGTGGACGGGCGCGGACGCCTTCGCGATCCCGCACCCGCTGCTGCTCGGCGACGAGCTGCCCATCTGGCGGGGACGGGGCCTCACGCAGGTTGTCGAGCAGGTCCGCCGCGAGGTGTGGACGCGTCCCGCGAGCATGGATCGTACGTTCGGCGTGGTCAACACCTTCGGATACATGAATGCCTGGTACGAGAGCGGCGCCGTGTTCGAGCGCCGCGTGCACGAGCTGGGCGGGCGCATCAAGGGGGACGAGGCGCGGTTCACCGTGCACGCGCCCGAGCCGCTCGGCATCGAGATCGACCTGCACTGGAGCGGGCCGATGAGCCCGGCCTACATGGACGAGCTGAGCTTCACCGCGGGCGGCCGGGAGATCGGCGACATCGCCTGGTCCGAGGGCATCCGCATGCTCATGGCTCTGTACGCGGACCGCACCGTGGAGGAGACGGAGCCGATGGTGGAGGCAGCCGAGGCGTACTCCCGCTACTGCGACGCCCACCAAGGCGAGCCCGGCACCGTGGTGCCCTCCGGCATCGCCGCCCCGACCCGCGACGTGCTGCTGCGCGCCGGGGCGGTGCTGCCGAGCCCGCCCGCCGGCTCCGACGAGGACACGTGCGTCGCTATCCGCTACGAACACTCCGTCCTGGACGAGCCGGTCGTCGAACTCGTCCGGCGCGCGGCCGTCGACGGCGACAAGGCCGAGAAGTCGCTGTACGACCTGGACCCGGTGGCGGAGACCGGCGTCGGCACGGTGCACGCGGGCCCGCTCGGCTTCCTCGCGTCCGCCCTGCACCGGTACCCGGCGCACCGCGCCCGCATCCTGGCCGCGCACACCGACCTGCGGGCCGCCCGCGGCCTGGCCGCCCGCAAGCCCGGCCTCGCACGCACCGCGCTCACCCGTACCGGCGACGACCTGGAGACGCACGCGCCCGAGCTGCTGCCGCCGTTCTACGAGGAGTGCGCGCGGATCCTGGCCGCCGCGGGCAGCGCCCGCTTCGCCGCCGCCTTCTTCGAGAAGGCCCGCGCCGCCGAGGGCGCGCACGCACTGCCGGTCGACGAGGCCGCGCTCGTCGCGGCGCACCTCGATGCGGGACCGGACGCCGCCGGAACGGCCACACTCAAGAAGCACGGCAAGCGGCTCGCCGCCCGCCATCCCGCCCCCGGCGCGTACCGCTGGCACCGCAGCCTGCTCACCGAGTGGTGCGAGGAAGTCCCGGACGGTGCGGACGGCGCGCTGGCCCTGGCCGACGGCTGGGCGGCACTGGCGAAGGCCGCCGGGCACGCGCTCGGCGGGCCCGAGGACGAACGCGCCGTACGGGCCCTGCTGGACAGCGGCTGCATGGAGTCGGCACCGCAGGCCTTCTGGACGTTCGTCCTTCCGTTGCTCGGCCCGATGGCACGGGCGGACGCGGGCATCGGCCGCGCGCTCCTCGGCGTCCTGCCGCTGCCCGCCGAGGACACCCCCAAGGCGAAGAGCGCGGCAGTGTCGCTCCTGCTCGGCAACCTCGCTGGCGTGGGCCTGACCGCCCCGTTCACCACGTCCCCCGGGCTGACGGGGGCGGCGGCGAAGGTCTGGCTCGGCCGCTTCCTGAAGCTGTACGCGGGGCTCGCACTCCCCGTCGCCGGTCTCGGCGACCTCCTGCACGACGCCGGTACGCGGCTGCGCGCGGAGGGCCTCACCTGCGACGGCCATGAGGCGGTACTGGGAGTGGACGAGGACGAGGTCAACCGCTGGGAGGGGACCGCCGCCGACCTCCCGCTCCTCGACCTCCTCCTGGACCGCGGCGTCCCGCTCGCGCGGCCCCGGTTGCTGCACACGTTCAAGCTGTACGACCGGCTCGCCTCCGGAGCGGGCACGGACCTGGCCGCCGTCGCCGCCGACCCGGACTGGGCTCCGCTGCTGCGCGACGCGATCGTGGGCAACGTGACCAACCAGCTCAACGTCACCGAGCCGGCCGTCCCGGAGCAGACCGCCCCCGAGACCGTACGGGCGCTGACCGCGACACCGGGAACGGCGCGGATCGTCGCCGCCATCCTGGCCGAGCATGCCGAGCGGGTCCCCGATCAAGGGCTTCCGGACGCGCACGCCGCACTGTGCGACGCCGAACGGTTCACCATCGCCGGAGTCCCCGGCCCCCTCCTGGACAGCGTCCGGACGATCGCGACCGGGACGGACCCGGCCCGGGCCCTGGCCGCCACGCTGAGCGGCGGCGTCCTCGACGAACTGGAGTTGCCCGCCTTCGTCCCCGGCCACGTCAACACCATCACCGACTACCTGGAGGAGAGCGGCACCGCTCTGCTCCTGATCGAGTCCGGCCGGCTCTGGGGGCACAAGTTCCGCGCCTCCGTCGTCACACCGGATGGAGTCGGCCCGTCCCACGGCTTCGGCGCGTACGAGGACATCTCCAGCCGGTCCCACGAACGGAACGAAGCGCGCGACCTCTACGACCGCTGCCTGATCGCCGTGAACGGCCTGGTGACCGTACTTGACCACGGCGGCCCGCACTGCCCGCACGGCAGCGCGCACCCCGCCGCCCGCCGCGTCGTACCGGCCGACGGCGAACGGGTCGCCTTCCCCGGTGGCGCTGAGGCCACCGTGTGGCGCGGCAAGGGGCGGATCATCGAGCTGCGGGACCCGGCCGGGCGGACCATCGGCCGCTACGTCCGCGGCTGGGGCAGGGTGCCCGAGCACGACGGCGCCGAGAACATCAGCGCGGTCGCGCACCGCCGCTACGCGTCCGGGACCCACCTGGTCGCGCCTCCCGGCCGGTGGTCGGCGATGCGGCCGCGCGACCCCGAAGGATCCAGGGCGCTGCGCGCCGTCGACGAGAAGAAGGCGCAGGCCCTGATCGACGTCGCGGACGCCGCGCTCGCCGCCGACCTCATGCGAGTGCTGGACCCCGAGGGTCGGTACCAGGAGAAGGAGGCCGCCCGCGAGGAACTGGCGGGACGGCTCCGCCCGCTCCTGCCGGAAATCACCGACGAGTCGCTCTGGAAGGGCGTCACGTTCCTGGTGTGGACGGCCGTCGAATGCCGCGAGCGCGCGTTCGCCCTGCTGGAGCGCCTGGCGCTGACCCCGCCACCCCACCTGCGCCCGGCGCCCGCCGCCGCGGCACCCGCCGTCCAGCCCGAGAAGCCCCCCGAGCCGGACGATCCGGGGCCTGAGTCCGCGTACGAGAGGATCGTCCACTTCACCCGTACCGCCGTCGATGTGCCGTACGACAAGACGATCGCGACATTCGCCGCCTCCACCGTCAAGGGGATCGAGAACACGCTGGGCCGCCTCGGCGCCGCCGTCCTGGAGGCCGCGTGGGGCAACGGCGGCGGGCGCGCGCGACTTCTGGAACTTGCCGCCGTCCCCGAACTCCTCCGTACCGACGGCACCTGGCATGTCGCCCGGCTGCGCCCGGAGTACGAACTCGGGCGGATCCGCTCGGGCTACGGCCCCATCGCGGCCGCCGCCGTCGCCGACTACGAGAAGGTGGGGTGGGGGTACGTGGTCACGGCGCTCCTCTACACCCCGGACGGCCCCGACCCGCTCCTGTTCACCCGCAACCGCGCCGTCGAGCTGCGGACCTGCCGTGGCTGGGGCGACCCGGACCGGCTCCGGCGGGCGCTCGACCAGATCGCCGAGAACGGCCCGCCGCCCGTGGACCGGGAGGCGACCGTACGGGCGTTCGCCAAGGCCACCGGCCTGTCACCGGCCCAGTGCCTGATCTTGCTCTCCACCTCGGCCCGCACGCTCTCCTGGCCGGACGGCTGGGCACGGGGCCGCGTCGCCGCCTTCCGTGAGGGCGACACCGCCCGCGCCCGCGAACTCAACCTCACCGAGAATGCATTGCGCATCGCCGCGCTCTCCCTGGAGGCGCTCACCACCACCGACGAGGCCGTCGAAGTCGTCGAGCTGCTCATGCCCGACGACCCCGCCGAGCTCTGGCGTAAGGGCCCCGACCTCAACCGGGCGGTCGCGTACTGGACGGAACGCCACCCGAGGCTCACCCCGCTCACCACCGCGCAGTGGGCCATCCTCGCCTCCGGCGCCGAGGACGCCCTGGAGGCGCTGATCGCCCTGCTCGGCGAGCGTGCGTCCGTACCGCCGCTGGGTCACATCGCCCGCGCTGCGAGGCTCCTGGCCGACCGCCTGCCCAAGGACCATCCCGCCCGTACGACCGCCGCCGCCCGCCTGCGTGACCTGCACGAACACGTCACCGGCCCGGACACGACCCTGCCCATCGCCGCCGGGGTCACCTCGGTCACCGCCCTGGAACGAGCCGCCGGAGCGACCGCGGCCCACCTCCCGGAGAGCGGGCTCACCATCGGCGAAGCCCTCACCCTGGAGCCCGCCGGAGACGGCTACCGCGTCCACCTCCGCCCGTCCCGCTGGTCCGACCTGGAAGCGCTGACCCCGGCCCTCCGCCGCGGCGGCGCCACCGATGCAGCCCTGGTCATGAAGGACCTGCGCTTCCTCCGTTCGTCCGAGCCACTGGAGGCCGCGGCCCGGCTGGAGTGACGTTCCCGGAGGTGTGTATCCCTCCCAGGGCCCCGGCTACGGCGGACCATTTCTTCGCTCCCCGGAGGGGGTACATCCCCAAAGCCCTCAGCCACGATGGGCCGTCACAGGGATCAAGGCGGTCATATGACGAAGGGAGGCCGGATGGCGAGCGATCACGCCATCCGGCCGGCCTTCTCAGATCAGAGTGTGCTGCGGGTCAGGTCTTGTCAGCACCGTTCTTGGGATTGCCGAGGCGAACCCCCTGGCGGTAGATGAAGGCCCATCTCCGGCAAGCAGGGCGGACGAGGACGAAGTAGGCGTTGCAGGTCCAGTTCTTGAGCGTGCTGTAGAAGACGTCGTCCACCTGGGACTTGCGGTACCTGTCGAGGTAGTACTTGTAGTGCTTGTAGGTGTTGCCGATCAGGCCGTACCCGTAGTCGTGCATGTCGCAGGCGGGCCGGAAGTCGAAGCCCGTCGGCCGGTCGGGGGCGTTGGTGCAGTGGTCGAAGGTGATGCCGACGACATAGCGCTTGCTGGGGAGCTTCTTCCACAGCGGCTTGTGCCAGCCATTGTGCGCGACCCAGGACGAACAGCCGGCCCGCTGGTAGTACAGCCACTTCCAGGCGTCGTTGCAGTACGACGGGTACGCCTGGGGGTTGGAGATGTCGCCGGGCAGGAAGTCGCCCGGGGACGGCTCGGTGGCGTTGGGGTCGTTGATGCCGGTCGCCCCTTGCATCGGGTCGCCGGGAGTCGGCTGGGCGGTGCCGGTGGCGGTCGCCGTGGGGGCGGCGGTGCCGTTGGCGAAGGCCAGTTGCCAGCTGCCGTCGGTGGGGGAGTCGATGGAGTTCAGGCGGCCGAGCTGGTCGTAGCCATAGGTGGCGGCGGGGGAACTGCTCAGGCCGGGGTCGGCCACGGTGCGCAGCAGGCCGTTGGCGTCGTATCCGTACTGGGCCACGGTCTGCGGGGTGGACGAGCCGGACTTGAGGGTGATGTCTTTGAGCCGGCCCGCGAAGTCGCCGAAGGAGGCGGCGGTGGCCGTGGTCGTGGCGGCGTAGTGGATGGTGAGGGTTTCCTCGGGGGTTTCGCCGCCGGCCGGTTCCTTGATGGTGCTGATGCGGCCCTGGGGGTCGTAGGTCACCGATGAGGTGCCGTACGCGGTGTTGCCGGTGCTGGTCGCGCGCCAGGTGTCGGTGCCCTGCAGGCCGTCGATCTTGCTCCAGGTATAGGTGAGGCTGAGGTCGGCGTTGCTCTGGGTGAAGGTGTCGTCGCCGGCTTCTGTGGCGCCCTTGTCCATCGCGATGGTTTCGGTGATGGAGGTACGCATCGCTCCGGCGGCGGTGTCCCACCGGGTCGTTTCGGTGATCTTGTAGCCGTCGGTGGTCTCGTAGCGCTGGACGCCGCCACCGTCGGGGAAGGAGATGCTGCTCTTGAGGTCGTAGCGGGAGGTGGTGCCGCCGTCGAGTTCGGTGACGACGATGGCGCCGTTCTGGGTCTCCAGTTTCCGGTCGACCATCCCGCCGAGGAACTCCGCCGTCCAGCCGGGCCCGAACACCGCCATCTCGGGGCGGGAGGCCAGGGCCGACTGCGGTCGGGCCAGGTCGCCGCCTCCGGTGGCCACGCCGTGCGAGCGGCCGATCGCCCCGGCCGGTACGTCGGTATCGCTGATCTTGAAGGTGTCGGTGTCGGTGAAGTACAGCCCCGGACCGACCTGCTGGACGTTGTCCGGGTCCGCCTCATTGGTGGCGCTGGTGGTGGCGGTGACGGCGGACGCCGTCGGGGAGAGCAGGGGGAGTAGCACTGCCGCGACGGCGACGGTGAATGTTAATCGACGCAACCGGTCCTCCTCATTTAGCGAGCGAATTGATCCCCTGGACGGTAAATGATGGAAACTCGCTCAACAAGGGTCTGGACGGATGTTTAATTCGATGTTCAAATTGCGTACGAACCCACGTCTGGAAGGCGATTCCTGAAAAGTTCCTGTGCGTCGAATGATATGTATCAGCGCTGGTGGCAGTGTCTGTGTGGTGGAAATGTAGTGATTATGTGGCACCTTCGCGGATAATTCTGTTCGGGTAATGTGAAGATGTTTCAGAGTGGTAGGCGGCGCGGCTGTGCGGGACTGTTTAAAAAACGCGCAGGCATGGTCCGGCGTGGTATTGAAGTCGCCCGCCAGGATCCGTGGGCGCGCCGGTGGCCGCAGGCGGGCGGCTGTGGTCGCCGCACCAAATCGCCTGATTTCCGCCATGGACGCAGTTCTTTCGACATGATCGGAACATGAACGCATCACTGCGGGCCGCGCTCGTAGGGGCAGTGGTCGGACTGGCCCAGTTCGTCCTCCTCTGCTGGCGGGGAGACGACCTTGGGCCGCTCGACCTGATGATGACGGTCGTCCTGTCCTCCGGCCTGGGGTTCTTCCTGTCCTGGTGGGGCGGTCTGCCGCGCTGGTGGGGGGTGGGCCTGGTGGGTCCGGCCGCCATAGTGGCGTTCCTCCTCCTCGCCCTCCCCCTCGTACATGCCACCGAGACCATGGACTCGGGTGACTGGCAGATGGGCCTGTCCCTCGTGGCTCTGGGCGCGACCGCCTACCTGGCCGCGGGCGGTCTGGTCATGCCGGTGCACCGGGGGCTCCGCGTCCTGACGGTCGCGGGCGTCGCCGTGGCGTACCTGGCCGTGTGGTCGGCACAGGACGTGCTCGCCGACTCGGCGCGCGCCCACAGACTGACCCGCGCCGGGGTCCCGCTCGTCGCGCCCACGCTGCCGGATTACCAGCTCTGGTCCCTGGAGGGCGTGGAAGGGCGGCTGGAGCTCAGGTACGCCCGCGATGGCTTGGTCTCGCGGGTTGACGTCGCCGTCGAGTCAGGGAGCACGGATAGTCCCAAAGGCGCCTGCGACTCTGCCGCGCTGAACTACTACCTCCCGGAGGCGGACAAGTGCCGGCAGGTGTCACCGGGGGTATGGCTCGTTCCCAGTGTCACCCATAAGATCATCTTCGCCTGGTACGGCGACGACTTGGTGCGGATCGAGGGCCTGACGATGAGCGAGAAAGAGCTGCTCGCCGTGCTGCGCTCGTTGCACCCCGTCGAGGCCGGGGAGCTGGCCAGGCTCCACGAAGGCTGAACCTCACCGGCGCCGGCCCCGCCGGTGACCGCTCCTCAGCGTTCGACTTCGACGTGGTAGCTGCCGTCGTCGCCGCGGTGCGCGCCGTGGATGTCGGTGGCCAGGTCCGGGAAGGAGCGGTCGAAGTCCTCCAGGGCGTGCAGGTACGCCATCAGCGGGCCGTCGGCGGGCCCGGTCGCCTCCCCGGGCATCAGCATGGGGATCCCCGGCGGCGTGACCACGACCGTGGCGGCCGAGATGCGGCCGGGCAGGTCGGCGAGCGGGACGCGTTCGGTGCGTGAGCGGATCAGGGCCTGATAGCTGTCGGCCGGGGTGCGGACGGGCTGGGGAAGGGTGGTGAAGATCTGGTCGAGGAGCGCGCCGAGCTCGAGGGCGCGGAGCTTGTCGTGTACGTCGGAGCAGAAGCGGCGCAGCGTGGTGGCCGGCGGGCCGAAGCCCGGTAGCACCTCGGCCAGGGGCAGGTCGTCGTCGTAGGCGCGTTTGAAGTCGGTGAGCGCGTCGATCAGCGTGCCCCACTTGCCCTTGGTGATGCCCATGGAGAACAGCACCAGCAGCGTGTGATCCCCCGTCTTCTCCACGGCGATGCCGCGCTCCCGCAGGTAGGTGGCGACGATCCGAGCGGGAATGCCCCAGTCGAGCGTGCCTTCGGCGGCGTCGGCGCCGGGGCAGGTGATCGTCACCTTGATGGGGTCGAGCAGGCAGTAGCCGTCGGTCAGGCCCTGGAAGCCGTGCCAGGCGGCGCCGGGCTCCAGCGTCCAGCACGCCGGATCGGTGCTCAGCAGGACGGGATCGGCTTCGGCGAAGGAGACGGGCCGGCCGGTGTGGGGGTCGGTGACGTGCGTGGGTTGCCAGACGCCGAAGTACCAGTCCGGCCGCCGGCCGTCCTCCCGGATGCGGGCGGCCAGCCGGACCATGGCCTGCCGGAACCGTACCGCCTCGGTGACGGCCTCGCCCGTCAGGTACGGCCCGGCCGGACCGTCCATCATCCCCGCCGCCACGTCCAGCGAGGCGATCATCGGGTAGAGCGGCGAGGTGGAGCAGTGCATCAGGTACGTCTCGTTGAGCCGCTCGTAGTCCACCGGGGCGCGATCGGCCGACCGGACGTGCAGCATCGCCGACTGCGACAGAGCGGCCAGGAGTTTGTGCGTGGACTGGGTGGCGAACACGGTGGGGCGCCGCGGCCCCGGCAGCGTCCGCTCGTCCACGGCCATGCCGTAGCGGCGGGCGTACAGGGGGTTGAAGCGGGCGTAGGCGAACCACGCCTCGTCGAAGTGCACGCGGGGGACGCTCTCGCTCAGCAGCTCGGCCACCCGTACGGCGTCGTAGCAGAGCCCGTCGTACGTGGAGTTGGTGATCACGGCGTAGGCCGGATCGGTCCGCGCGAGCGGGTGGCCGGCCAGGCGGGCACGCAGGGCGTCGGCCTGCAGCGCGGCGGGCGGAATGGGGCCGGCCAGGCCGAGGCCGTTGCGTTCTGGCACCAGGTAGACGGGGCGGGCGCCGCTGATGGTCAGCGCGTGCTGGAGGGATTTGTGGCAGTTGCGGTCCACCAGGGCAGTCTCGTCGCGGGCGATGGCGTGGTGGCCGACGATGCGGTTGGCGGTGGCGTTGCCGTTCATCACGAAGAAGGTGCGGTCGGCGCCGAAGACGCGGGCGGCGTTGCGTTCGGCCTCGCCGATCGGACCGGTGTGGTCCAGCGGTGAGCCGAGTTCGGGGACGGAGATGGACAGGTCGGTGCGCAGCAGGCGCTCGCCGTAGAAGTCGAAGAACGCCCGCCCGACCGGCGACTTCAGGAACGCGACGCCGCCCGCGTGCGCCGGGGTGTGCCAGGAGTACTGGTGGTGGTCCTGCAGCTTGCGCAGCGCGCGGAAGAACGGTGGCAGGATCCGCTCGGCGTACTCCTCGGCGGCGTGCGCGATGCGGCCGGCGATGAAGTCGGGGGTGTCCTCAAGCGGGAACACGTAGCCCTGGATGACCTCGTACACCCATAGGGGGAGCTCCTGTTCGGCGGTCATGAGGAAGACCGGCAGGCCGCGGAAGCGCTGGGTGACCGCGCCCAGCACCTGATCGGCGCCGGGTGCGTCCCAGTCGGCCAGCATCCCGGACAGCGAGGCGTCCGAGCCGATCACCGCCAGCGCGTCCTGCGTGCGATGCGTCCAGCGCACCTGGACGCCGAGGTCGTCCATCGCCGCGCCGACGCGGCGGATCTGCTCGGCGAGTGCCGTGTCGGCGTCGGGGCGCTCGGCGACTGCGGCGAGAACCGTACGTTCCATGCATAACTCCATGGCCGGGGGGGACTGTCGCTCCGCTCTTTACCCTGAGTCGTTGATCGTCACTCAGGGTACCCGGCCGGTCTGGCGAAGGTCAGTCGATCCGCTGGCAGATGGTCACCGGCAGCTTCGGAGACCAGGTCCTGGTGGCCTCGTCATAGGCGCGGGCGTAGCCGTTGTTGCCCGGCGCGCAGGGCGCCGCGATCGTCGTCTCCACATAAATGGCCCCGCCGGGAGTGATGGGGTGTGTCCGGGCGATCTCCCACTTGGAGAACGCCACCCGGCCGGTGTTGAACTTGACGACCAGGTAGACCCGGTGATCGACGGTGAAATTGCCGCCGGCGACCTTGAGATGGCCGTTGAAGGTGTAATTGAACAGGAAGGACTGACCCTGCCTGAGACCGGCGGACGAGGTGGCGGATGTGGTGGACGTGGTCGACGCATTCGCGGCGCCGGTGAAGGCCGGGACGCCCAGGGCGACGATGCCTGCGGTGGCGGCGACTCCGAGCATGGTACGGACGGTGCGGTTCATCGGATCTCCTTGGTGACGGCGTGAACCGGATGCGTAACCATTGACAGGCACGCCGCCTGCAATGCGCTTTCAGTGCTCTGACGGGCCGCCGGCGATTGCGCTGAGTGCCATCCGGAAACCGCGATTCCGCGAATGACGGAAAGAAAAGCGATCACCAGGAGTCGCTTCTTTCGCGGAGGGTGCACATGGACGATCCGTCGGTGGGGGAATGCACGCAACAGATCGCCACCGGCCGTGCGGGCGAACTGCCGGCATGGCTGCTCGACGGTATGTTCCGGCTGCGTCACGAGGTGTTCCACGAACGCCTTCGCTGGGACGTCCACAGCCTCCACGGAAGGGAACGCGATTCCTTCGACGACTGCGATCCGGTCTATGTGATCAGTTATGCGGAACGCTGCCGGGAGATCACGGGGTGCTGCCGCCTGCTGCCCACCGATGGCCCTTACATGCTCCGCGATGTCTTCCCCGAGGCGTTATGTGGTGACCCGGCTCCGCACGATCCGGCCATCTGGGAGCTCAGCCGCCTGGCCACCGCTCGAGCCTGGTCCCGTGGCGTGGTGGCGGGTTTCGGCCCCCGCGCCCGCGCGCTGCTCTGGGAGGCGTTCCGCTGGGTCGACCGGCGTGGTGACACGATCGTCGCGGTCTCCAGCGTGGCGGTGGAACGCAGCGTGCATGCCATGGGCGTTCGTACCCGGCGTCTCGGCGACGGCAAGGCGACGCGCTTCGGCAAGCTTCTCTGCTCGGCCTACACCACGTCGACCAGGGATTTCCTGGAGAACGCGCTCCCCGCGCCGGAAGGGGAGCCGCACTGCCGGGACGGGCGGCGCTGAGGGCGCTCCAGCGGGTCCCATCTACGAAAAGCTGTACAAAACGGACGTAAAGGAATAATCTCGACATGCCTCAGTCGGGGGCCCTGAGGCACCAAAGCGCACAGGCTAAGACGCCCCGGTCTCGCTGGAGACCGGGGCGTCTTCGCGGGCGAATCCAGCGGCCACGCGGACGCCGCAGGTCGCAAGGGATCAACGTCGCGAACGCCCCCTTGTTATCGCATCGTGTTGGTGTGATCGCTGGTCGTGATCACAGGCGGGCATGCACACTTGAGTCGGGAATCGCCCGACGGGAGGTTCGGCGTGCACGATGAGGCCGTGGCAGTGCTGCGCGAGGCGCTCGGCTGGGAGTTGCCCGCGGCGAAGTGGGCGAACGTGGACGCGGCCGTGACCAGACTCGCGGCGTCGGCCGACCCGGACGCCGAGATCGGCCACCTGGAGCTGGCCGGGCCCATGCGGATCATCACCAAATACCCCGAGGAACCGGTGGCTCCGATGCCCGATCAGACCCGCGAGCGCGTCAACGAGCTGATCCACAGCCTGTCGGCCCCCGTCGCGGACCGGGCCGATGAGGCCGGGTGAGCCTGCCGCCCCAGGGCTGATCGTCCACGTGTTCGTGGCCGCCGCCGGGCCGGAGGCGGTCGCGGGCGAGCGGCGGCTGCGCCAGGTGTGGGACGCGCTCGGCGACCGGTTGCACATGCCGGCCACGACCGTGGGCACGGTCGAGGTCCGGACGGCGCGGGGCCTGCCGCTGCGTCAGGCGGTGCTGCGACTGGAACACGACATGCGCTGCCTGAGCGTGGCGTTGACGGGCGGTTCCTGGAAGGAGCTCGACGCCCTCTGGGCCGGATGCGCCGGTGAGGACATCGGTGAGTGGGCTCTCGGTGAGTGCCGGTTGTTCGTCGCCTACGGCCGTACGAGGCGGGCGGATCGGATCGTGGCCGCCCTGCCGCAGCCGTACACAACACCGCAGCCGTACAGCACGAGCCGGATGACCACCAGAGACGGCCTGGCTCTGTGGGAGGTCGGCCATGAGGAGGACGCGCGGAGCCGGCGCGTGTTCGCGGTCATCGCGCCGCGCAGGCTGGAGACCCGCCTGGACGCGTGGGCGTGGACGGCGGGTGATGACCGGATGGCGCCGTTCACCCGTTACCTGATGCACGCCGCCAAGGTCCGCTACTACCTGCGCGTCTACGCGGACGGAGCGAGCATGCGGGCGGCGCGCAGCCGGGTCGACGAGCAGGTCGACGCGACGATGGCGCTGCTCGGGGGCGACGGTCTGACGTCTGCGCGGCGCGAGCTGACCGAGCGGCAGACGGCGGCGGCGGGGCTGATCTGGGCCGCGACCCGGCTGCGCGAAATGCGGCGGAGCGTGGAGATCGCGCTGCACAACATGCGGGCGCAGGGGCTCGAGGACGACCTGGCGTTGACCGAGTGGTTCCTGCGGCGCCTCGACGACGACCTCGCCTACGCCGAGGCGGCCCGGGAGCGGGCCCGTGAGATCACCGCGATCGCCGACATCGTGCTGGCCGAGCGGCTGCAGCTGCGGGCGGAGAAGACCGAGCGCCGCTGGGAACGCTTCGGCGTCCTGAGCACCGCCGTCATCGGCAGCCTGATCATGATGCTGACCGCGGTGCAGTCCCTGAACTACCGCGTCCCCCTACCCGATTCCGTGAAGCCCTTCATCGTGGCCGCCCTGGCACTGACGGCCTTCGGGGTGACCGCGTTCGGCGTCGTCAGATGGCGGAGGAGCCGATGAACCCGGCCGAGCTCATCAACCGATACCTGCTGACCGGCGACACCAAGGCCCTGGAGGACGGGCTGGCCGGATACCGCGAGGCGGTGGCGCGCGACTCGGACCCGATGCTGCTCAGCGAGTACGGCAACGCCCTGAGCATGCGCTACGACTGGCTTCGAGACGAGCAGGACCTGGTCCAGGCCATCGACCTGCACCGCCGCGCCGTGGCGGCCCTGGCCGGGCGGCCGGAGCTGGCCGAGGCCCAGGCGGCGCTGGCGGGCGTGCTCGGCAACCACGTGAAGGCGAGTGGTGGAGGGGAGCTGGGGGAAGCCCTGGAGCTGTACGAGGTGGCGCTCCGCGGTCAGCTCCAGGACCGGCCGCTGGTGCTGGCCAACCACGGCATGGCCTTCATGCTCAGCCACATGCGGACCGGCGACCGCGAGCACCTGCGCCGCGGGATCGATCTGCTGCGCCAGTCGGTGCACGCCACCGACCGGTCGACCGACAGGTACCTGTGGCGGCTGGCCAAGCTCGCCAACGCCTTGGTGCTCGTCGCCCACGAGGACCCGGCCAGGGCCGAGGAGCTGAAGGCGGCCCTCGACGAGGTGCGCGCCCGCTACGCCGAGGCGTCCGAGCCGGTCAAGCAGGAGATCATGGTCCTGCTGGGCGCCATCATGGCGGCGGACGAGATCCCGGTCATCACCCCCGAGATGATGGAGCAGCTGCGGAACGAGGCCGTCGGCGATGCGTTCCTCGGCCCCGACGGCCGCTCGCGCTACCTCGCGGGCATGGGCGGCATGCTCATCGAGGACGTCCGCACCTCCGGCGCCCTGGACCGCGCCGACCAGGCGGTGGAGATGCTCCATCAGGCCGTGGCCCAGGCGCCACCGGGCCACCCCGAGCTGCCGCAACTGCTGATCTCGCTGGGCGCGGTGCTGGGCCTGCGCATGGAGTTCAGTGGCACCGTCGACGACCTCGACGAGATGATCGACGTCCTGAGCCGAGGGGTGGCGCTCGTCAGTCCCACCGACCCGCATGTCGGGATGTACCGCTCGGATCTGGGCAATGCGCTGATGTTGAAGTTCCGGTTCGGTGGCGGTCCGAAGGTGCTCGACGACTCCATCGACTGCTACCGGCGGGCGCTCAAGGACTCGCCGCAGCATCCGGAGCGCGCGATGGCGCTGACCGGACTGGGATCGGCGCTCTTCTTCCGGTACGAGCTCACCGGCAAGCTGGCGGAGCTGGACGAAGCGGTGAAAAGCCACCGCGCGGCCAGCTCCATAACGGCCCCCGAGCACCGCAACTACGCCCTGATCCTGGCCAACCTGGGCGGCGCGCTGGCGCAGCGCTACGAGCGGACCCGCCGGAGCGAGGACGCGGAGGAGGCCGCCTCCGTCCTGCGTGACGCCGTGGCCGCCACGCCGCTGACCAGCCCCTACCGCCCCAGCTATCTCGGTAATCTCGCCGCCGTGCTGGCGGAGCGGTACAAGTACACCGGTCATACGCCGGCGTTGCTTGAGGCCGTCGAGCGGATGCGCGAAGCCGTCCGTACGGTGCAGCCCGGCAACATCCAGCGGCCCGGCGTCCTCAACACCTTCGGCATGGTGCTCCTGCAGACGGGCGACGGCCTCGACGAGTCGATCGACATGTTCCGCCAGGCCAAGGCCGCCTCCGTGCCCGGGACTGCGATGCGCACCCGCGCGACCGTCAACCTGGGCGGCGCCCTGCTGATCAGGGCTCTGTCGCCACAGATCAGCCGGGCCACACTGTCCGCGATGATCGCGGAGGCGCTGGGGGAGCCGGCCCCCAAGGGCGCCGTCGAGCAGATCCCCGACCTGGACGAGGCCATCGAGCAGCTCACCGAGGCCATCAGGGCCAAGCCGCCGGGTGGCCCGGTCGCGTACAGCCAGCTCGGGGGTGCCCTGCGCAAGCGCTACGCGATGACCGGACGGGGCGGGGATCTCAGGAGGGCTCTGCGTACGATGCGGACCGCCGTGGCGACCTGCGAACCCGGCGCCCCGGCCGCCTCGATCGCGCTGTACCACCTGGCGGGGACGCTCACCGACCAGTGGGAGATGACCGGCGCGCCCGCGCCGCGCGATGAGGCGCTCGCCCGCTACCGCGAGGCCGCCCGGGTTGAGACGGCGTCGGCGGACTGGCGGGTCACCGTCGGGCAGCGGTGGGGCGAGTTCGCCATGGAGGCGGGGCTGGTCGAGGAGGCGGTCAAGGGGTTCGCCACGGCGGTCGCCGCGCTGGACGAGGCGGCCTGGCGCGGGCTCGGCCGCGACGACCAGGAGCGCGTACTGCGGGACTACGAGGGGCTGGCCCGCGACGCGGCGGCGGCCGCGATCCGGGCGGCCGACCCGGGCACCGCCCTGGAGCTGCTGGAGCAGGGCAGAGGCGTCATGCTCACCCAGGTCATCGACAACCGCAGCTCCCGCGACGTCCTGCACGCCGCCGCGCCCGAGCTGGCCGACCGGCTTGCCGAGGTACAGGACGCCATCGACGCCGCCGAGCGCATGGACCTGGTCGACGTGCCGGTGGCCGGGTCCGACGCGCCCGCCTTCGACCGGGAACGCCTCCTCGATCAGCGTCACACGTTGCGGCGGCGCCGCGAGGAGATCCTCGCCGAGATCAGGGCGCTGCCGGGCTTCGCCGGGTTCTTACGCCCGCCGCGCCACGGGAGCCTGCTACGGGCCGCCGACGCCGGGCCCGTCGCGGTCGTGAACGTCAGCCGCTACGGCTGCGACGCGCTCCTCGTCACGCCCGAGGGCATTCGCGTCGTGCCACTGGACATCACCGCCGCACAGGTCGAGGAACGGGCCGCGGCGTTCGCGGCGGCGGTGGACACGAGGGCCAACGAAGCGGTCATGACCTGCCTCGACTGGCTCTGGGAGCACATCACCGGCCCGGTGCTGGACGCGCTCGGCGAACCGCCGTCCAGGATGTGGTGGTGCCCCACCGGCCCGCTGACCCTGCTGCCGCTGCACGCCGCCGGTCGGGCGCCCGACCTGGTCATCTCCAGCTACACCCCCACTCTGCGGGCCCTGCGGCACGCCCGCGAGCAGACCGGGCCGACCGCCGACCGGCAGGTACTGCTCGTCGGCGTCCCCGCCATGGACGGGGCGGCCGTACTGAAGGGCGTGGAACAGGAGTTGCGGGCCGTACGCCGGCACCTACCGCGGCGGCTGGTGCTGACCGGCGCCGACGCCACCCGCGACCGGGTGCTCGCCGCGCTGGACGAGAGCGCCTGGGTCCACTTCGCCTGCCATGCCGTGCAGGAGCCCACCGACCCCTCCAGCGGCCGGCTGCTGTTGCCCGGCCCGCCGCTGACCGTACGGGATCTGGCGGCCCGCCGCCTCGACCGGGCCGAGCTGGCCTTCCTCAGCGGCTGCGAGACCTCGCGCGGCGGCGACGTCCTGACCGACGAGGCGGTCAGCATCGCGGCGTCGGTCCAGCTCGCCGGGTTCCCGCACGTGATCGGCTCGCTGTGGCCGATCAGCGACCTGCACGCGCCGGCCGTCGCGGAGGAGGTCTACACCGTGCTGACCGCGGGCGGCACCCGCGAGCCGCACCCCGACGCGGCGGCCACGGCGCTGCACCTGGCCGTACGCTCGCTGCGGCGCCGCCGTCCGGGGTTTCCGATCTTCTGGGCGGCGTACGTGCACGTCGGCCCCTGACCTTGTCTACTCCTGTCCTTCTTCCGGCAGGCCGTTGTCGAACTGCTTCGGCTGTACCTGCTCGCGCGGCCTGCCCTGCTCCGCCTTCGCCAGGGCGGCGGCGTCGGGATAGTCGGTGACGAAGGCGTCCACGCCCAGGTCTATGTGCGCCCGGTACTCCGCCAGCGCGTCACCGTGGTCCGTCGGGGTCTGGCCGCGACGCAGCTGCAGGGGCAGGTACTGGTTCTCGCTGCGGAAGGTGTACACGCCGATCTTCAACCCGGCCTTGTGCGCGTCGGACACCAGCGTCGTCGGGGTGCCCGAGCTGCCGTCCGGGTTGAGCGGGAGCGCCGATGACTTGTCCGGCCCGATCCACTTCGCGTACTGCGCGATCTTCGCCAGCCCTTCGGGCTTCATCATGTCCGCGTAGGTCGTCGGGTCTCCGGCGGCGGTCAGGTCGTACGGCTGGCCGGTGGTGCCCAGGGCCTGCCACAGCGGCACGCGGAGCTCCTTCGCCACCCGCTTCAGGCTGGACGGCTCGAACGACTGGACCACGACCGGGCTGTTCGGCCGGTTGAGCCCGTTGCGCTTGACGGTCTCGATCAGCGGCTCCTCCAGCGGCAGCCCGATCGACCTGAAGTAGGTCGGGTGCTTGGTCTCGGGAAATACTCCGACCTGCTTGCCGTACTGGCGCGAGAGCCGCTTGGCCAGGTCGAGCACCTCCTGGAAGGTGAGCACCTGGTAGTAGCCGTTGTACACGGTGTTGCGCTGGCGGATCGCGGGCAGCCGCTCGACCGCGCGCAGCGTCTTCAGCTCGGCCAGGGTGAAGTCCTCGGTGAACCACCCGGTCACGTTGCGGCCGTCGACGACCTTGGTGGTCTTGCGCGCGGCGAACTCGGGGCGCAGCGACACGTCGGTGGTGCCGGAGATCTCGTTCTCGTGCCTGACGACCAGCTTGTGGTCCTTGGTCGGCACCAGGTCGGGCTCGATCCAGTCGGCACCCATGGCCACGGCCAGCTCATAGCCGCCCTGCGTGTGCTCGGGGCGGTGGCCCGCCGCGCCGCGGTGGCCGATGATGACGACCTGGGACCGGTCGGGTGCGGATTCGGCTGCTGCTGCCGCTGGAGCTGTGCCGGCTCCAGCTCCGGCTCCGGTTCCGGCTCCGGTTCCGGCGAGGATGGCGAGGGTGGTGGCTGCGATCTTCCGCACGTTGAAACTCCCTGCGGCATCTGTACCGGAGACTCTCACCGATGATCACCGCGGCAATTATGGTAATGACCGAAATCTAGCTATGGGCCAATAACGGCGGAATTTCCGGTGACAAGCCGTCCCTCTCAGGCTCCCGCCGGGTCGCTGTAGTCGGTGGCGGCATAGACCTTCAGAAGTCTCTCGACTCCGTGCAGGAACGTCTCGCAGATCAACTCCGGGTCGAACAGGCAGCCGGCGGCCATGGCGCCGTCGCGCATCATCACGAAGTGGCGGGCGGCGGGCTCGGCGCCGGTCTCCTGGATCTTGGTCAGCAGCTCCGTGACGGTTCCCAGGAACCATTGGCGGTGGGCGAGCACGGCCTTGTGCACCGGGGACTCCGGGTCGGGGTACTCGGCGGCGGCGTTGAGGAAGGCGCATCCCCGGAAGCCGGCGGACCGGATGCCTTGGGCGATGGACTCGCTGAGGGCCTGGATGGTGCCGGCGGCCGGTAGCCCGGCGGCGACGGCCTCGTCCGCCTGCCCCCGCATGGCCCGGTCGACCTCGTTCAGGTAGGCGAGGACAAGGTCTTCCTTGCCGGGGAAGTGCCGGTAGAGGGTGGCCCGCGTCACCTGCGCTTCCGCGACGATGCGATCGATGCCGACGGAGTGGATGCCCTCCGCGTAGAAGAGCCGGGTGGCCGTGTTGAGCAGCCGGGACCGCGCTTCGGACGGCCGGCCTTCGGATGAGGTGGGCATGCCGCCAGCCTAGCGGATAGAACGTTCGGTCTTGACAGTCCGCGCCGCAGATTGCCATGCTGTGCCGAGATAGAACGTTCGGTCTAGCTGAAGGCGCTGAAGCGCTCTCCTCATCACTCATCCACCGAGAGGATCATCATGAGCACCATCGCCGCGTCGCCCGGTATTTCCGGGACCGCGTCCGCGCTACGGCGGCTGTACTTCGTCCGGTTCGCGTTCGCCATCGTCTGGGCCCTCGCGATGTTCACGACCGCCTCGAACCTGGGCCCGCTGGCGGTCACCCTGCTCGTGCTCTACCCGCTGTTCGACGTGGCCGCCGCCGTCATCGACGCCCGCGCGTCGCGCGCCACCGGATCACCTGCCCTGCTGTACGTGAACGTCGCCGTCAGCCTGATCACCGCCATCGGTGTGGCCATCGCCTGCGCGTCCGGCATCCCGGCGGTGCTGCGCGTGTGGGGCGCCTGGGCGGTCATTGCCGGGCTGGTCCAGTTGATCGTGGGTGTCACCCGACGCGAGATGGGCGGCCAGTGGCCGATGATCATCAGCGGCGGCGTCTCCGTACTCGCCGGTGCGTCGTTCGTCGTCGGCGCCGCCGCGGCCAACCCGACGCTGACCAACGCGGCCGGCTACGCCGTCCCCGGCGGCATCTTCTTCCTCATCTCGGCCCTCCGCCTCGGTCGCGCCGCGAAGGGGAACTGAGGTGGACGGCAAAACGTACGACGTCGTCGTCATCGGGGCCGGTCCGGTCGGGGAGAACGCCGCCGACCGGGTGGTGCGGGGCGGTCTGAGCGCCGCCATCGTCGAGCGCGAGCTCGTCGGCGGGGAATGCTCCTACTGGGCCTGCATGCCGACCAAGGCGTTGCTGCGCAGCGCGGCGGCGTTACGGGCGGCGCGTCAGGTGCCGGGTGCGCGCGAGGCGGTGACCGGTGGTCTCGACGCGGCCGCGGTGCTGGGCCGGCGGGATGGTTTCGCCTCGCACTGAAAGGACGACGGTCAGGTCGGCTGGCTCGATTCGGCCGGGATCGCCCTGCACCGTGGCCAGGGCCGGATCGTGTCCGCGGGCGTGGTCGAGGTGACCGGCGACGACGGCGTCCCCATCACGCTGACGGCCCGGCATGCGGTGGTCATCGCGACCGGAAGCGGCGCGCTACTGCCCGACATTCCCGGTTTGCGGGAGGCCACGCCGTGGACCAGCCGGGAGGCGGTCGAGCGCGGCGATCAGGTGGCGTGCGTGGGGTCGGATGATCCCCACGCGACGCCCTGGCCGCGGTCCATCGCGGTGATGGCCCGCATGTCCTCGTCGTCGATCGCGAACGAGAACAAGTCAGCGTTCTCCCGCATACGCGCGGGGTTGATGCTCTTGGGCAGGACCGGGTACCCGTTCTGGACGCCCCACCGCAGCAACAGCCGCGCCTCGGTAACCCCGTACTTGGCGGCAAGGGCCTTGAACGGCGAATCGCCACTGGCGCTGTCGGCCCGCATCTCATCCGTCTTGCCACTGTGATGGCCCGGGGCGGTCCGCCAGGTCGAGAGGGGCACCAAGCTGCTGTAGGCGATGGGAACGATGCCGTTCTCGTCGAGAAAGCGCACGAGTTCGGGCTTCTGAGACCACGGGTGCAGTTCGATCTGGTTCGCGTGTGGCAAGGGGAGACCCGCCGCCGTCAGTTCCTCGATGTGCGCGGCGCTGAAGTTGGACACGCCGATCGCCCGCGCCTTGTGCTTCTCGTACAGCTCGACCAGCGCACGCCACTGCTCCAGCCGCTGCGTCCGGTTGAACGGCGCGTGGATCAGGTACAGGTCGACGTGGCCGAGGCCTAGCCTCTGGAGACTCTCCTCGAAGGCGTCGACGGCCTGCTGCGTCGACTTGAAGGACTCGTCTCCGTCTCCCGGCCACAGCTTGGTCGTGATGAACAGGTCGTCGCGGGTGAGCCCCTCGGCGGCCATGCCGCGGCGAAGGCCCTCACCGACGCCGCGTTCGTTCTGGTAGACCTCCGCGGTGTCGATGTGGCGGTAGCCGGCGCGCAGCGCCGCCTCGACGGCGTCGGCGGCCTCCGCGTCGGGGATGAGGTAGGTGCCGAACCCGAGGAGCGGGATGTCGACCCCGGGTGCGAGTGTCCTGCTGTACGAGGCGGTCACGGGTCCTCCTGGATGTGTGCTCGGGTCGCGGCCATGACGCGACGCGGGTCGGCGGCCTGGCAGCTGTCGTCACCTTCGACGCGTCGCCCGGAAGGTATGGGCCGACTCTTCTGGCCTGCGGCTTTGCGCCCACGAGTGATCTGTTTCCGACTCTAACGCCGGATGGCGGGTCCTACCGCGAGGCAGGGGGGTACTGCCAGGGACCCCCTTCGCGGGCCCTCTCGACCGGGAGCCGGGTTTACCTGGAGCCCCGTCTTGGGCGCTGGGGGTTTCTGCCAGTACCCCTCACAGCGGAGACTCCCAGGTCACAGCTGTTTTTGCGTCGCATAGTCAGTGGTCGGCTCTGCCTGGCCATGGACGCGGGGACGCCGGTCGGCGCTCCACCACACGCCATTCGACTGAAGGGGAGAAGATCATGAAGATCGCGGTCCTGGGCACGAGAATGGTCGGCTTCGTCGCGGACCTGCTCGGCTGGCGGGCGATCTTCGTGATCGCGGCCGCGGCGACGCTCGTCCTCGCCGTCGTGCTCCGTAAGGTCATCCCGCCCCTCGAACCACGCCAACCCGTTCCCTACCCGCGCCTTCTGGGGTCGGTCTTCACCACCGTGGTACGCCACCGCGCAGCGCTCCCGACTCTGGTCATCTGCGCCGCGAGCTTCGCGGTGTTCTCGTTGTTCTGGACGTCACTGACCTACCTGCTGACAGCGGCGCCGTTCTCCTACTCGGCCGGCCAGATCGGCCTGCTGGGCCTGGCCGGAGTGGCCGGCGCTTTCGCCGCCCGGCGAGCCGGCGTCCTGCACGATCGGGGATGGTCGGTTCCCGCCACCGGTGCCGCCCTGGCCGTGCTGGCACTGTCGCTGGTCGCCGGCTGGGCGGCGATCATGGCCGTCGCCCTTCTCGGCCTCGTGGGGTGGGCGCTTACCCGCGGCCGACTGAAGGAGGCAGGTTCCCCCGCAGGGGTTTCCACGCCGTACGCCGAGAAGCCGAACGCGTCCCTGTGATGCGCGTCCCATGCCGAGGGGACCTCTGTGGGGGGTACTGGCAGGGACTCTCACGCGCCCTCACCGGCCGGTGCATCCTTCCTATGCTGAGGTTATGGACAACCGGGCCGAGGTCAGCACTTTCCTGAGATCCCGCCGCGACAAGATCACGCCGGAGGAGGCGGGCCTGCCCGCGTACGGGCAGAGGCGCGTGCCCGGCCTGCGCCGAGGCGAGGTCGCGACGCTGGCCGGGGTCAGCGTCGAGTACTACACACGCCTGGAACGCGGCAACCTCGGCGGGGTCTCCGACAGCGTGCTCAACGCCCTCGTCCGGGCATTGCGCCTGGACGACACCGAACGGGACCACCTGTACGCCCTGGCGCACGCCGCCAACGCCCGGCCCCTCCACGAGCGGCCCCGCCCCAAACAGGCCACCGTGCGGCCCAGCGTGCTGCGCATCATCGAAGGCCTGCACGACCAGCCGGCCTACCTGCGCAACAACCGCATGGACATCCTGGCGGCCAACCCATTGGCCCGCGCCCTGCACTGTCAGTGCTTCGAACAGGAGCCGGCCAACTGCTGCCGGTTCGTCTTCCTCGACCCCCGGGCCAGAACGTTCTACCCCGAATGGGAACGCGTCGCCCGCGACGGCGTCGGCGTCCTGCGGGTCGAAGCCGCCAAGAACCCCTACGACCGAGAACTGTCGAACCTGATCGGCGAGCTGTCCACCCGCAGCGACGCCTTCCGCACCCTGTGGGGCGCCCACAACGTGCACGTCTACACCAGAGGAACCAAACGCTTCCACCACCCGGTGGTCGGCGCGATGGAGCTGAGGCACGAGTCCCTGGACCTGCCCGGCGACGAAGGGCTGTCCATCACCGTCTACAGCGCCGACCCCGGCACACCGGCCGCGGACGCCCTGCAGCTCCTGGCGAGCTGGGCAGCCACCCAGGAGCAAGCCACCGCACACGCCGACACCAAACGCTGACATCCGGCCCATGCGGGGGTTTGACCAACGTGTGCGGCCCCCGATGGATTTGTCGAGGGCCGCATGGTTGATGGCGCTAGAAGTCGAAGATCCCGTTCTTCGCGCCCGCTACGAACTTGTCCCAGACGGCTCGGCGGACTACCCAGGGCTCGGCGTCTGGTTGCTCAGTGTCGCGCAGGGCGACGCGGCCGTCGGACAGATGCTTGGCTTCCAGGCAATCGCCGCCTTGACCGCTCGAGGCGGTGATCCATCCGATTGGGTTTGCGATCTCCTTGATAACTTCCTCATTCAACTCCACGCTGCCACTCTCTCCTTGATTCGCTGCACTGACAGATACTCGGGGAGCGCCGCGCTGCGTATGAGTGCGGATTTATGCCGCTAGCTGGCTGGTCAGGGAGCTGCCTGAAGCCGCCGACGATGCGAATCTTCTGGATAACGTACGGCTTCTGGTCACCGAAATCGCCACCAACGCAATAAGGCATACTATTTCCGGCCGCTGGAGAAATGGAGCTTTTCGCGTCCGCATGTGGCGCGGCAGCGGCGGCCGGATCCGTGTTGAGGTCAGGGACCAGGGCTGGTGGTCGGGGCCGCGGCTCCGCAACGACGACGCGAACGAGACCGGCGGGCGTGGGCTGCAAATCTTGGCGGCCGTGGCGACGAAATGGGGTGTCAGAAGGCACTTGTTCGGCCGGACCGTATGGTTTGAGCTGGACCCTATTGCGGCGAGCATGGCGTACGTGGAAGCGCCAGAGCAGATCGTCGATCAGGCAAGCGGGCGGGTGATCAGGAGCTACGGCTGAGAAGCCGGCCTATCCGGTCGGCGACGAGGTGCGGTTGCTCGGCCTGGATCAAGTGCGCCGAGTCGACGACTTCGTAACGCCCGTCGGGCAGAGTCTCGGCGTACCGCCGCTGGTGCTCGCGGATGGCGGCGTTCTGGCGCTCCCGCCCTTTGGCGGCGCGCGCCGCCGACAGCACGATCGTCGGGCATTTCGGGAGCTGGGGCGGGTGGGCGCGGAACCGCGGGATGGCGGCGGCCACCGCCTGCATCTCCCTGCGGGTCTGAGCGGTCCCGGCGGGGGTGAAGTTCTCGGCGAGCATGGCCTCATAGGTGTCGGCGGAGAACAAGGGCCGGACATTACCGCTGAACAGCCGCGCCAAGGGGCGGAAGCGGCTGAGCGCCTGCGTCACGGCCAGCATGCGGTCGATCTTCTTGGTGGTCTGGTCCCACGTGTCGTACACCGGTGAGGTCTCCGGTGTGGGGTCGACCAGCAGGAGCCCCCGCAGCCGGGATCCCAGGCGCTCGGCGGCGCGGCGGGCGACCAGCCCGCCCATGCTGTGCGCGACGAGCACGAACTCGCCCGGGACGACGGCCTCGGTCATCGCGACCAGGTCGGCGGCCAGGTCGTCGATGCTGAGCTGCTGGGTGGTACGGCCGCTGAGCGCGCGCCCGGCGCGGTCGTAGGTCACCAGCCGCGCCTTGCCGGCCAGCGGCGGCAGCACCGGGTCCCAACAGGTCCGGCCACATCCGCTGCCCGCCTCGAAGACCACCCAGTCCTGTCCCTGGCCGGACTTCTCGACATAGACGGTCCGGCCGTTGACGGGCACCAGCTGTCCGGTGGCGTCTCGCATGGCTCCTCCTCCGAGCGCAACGTTTTCATTTTGGATAACGGTATCTCATATGAAATCGTTGAGCCATGGATCCTGTCGAGCAGCTGTTGCACCCGGTGCGGCTGCGCATCGTGCACGCCCTGTCCGCAGCGGGCGCGCTGACGATCGCGCAAATGTGCGCCCGCATGCCCGAGGTGCCGAAGATCACGATGTACCGGCAGGTCGCCCAGCTGACCGAGGGAGGGTTCCTGGAAGTGGACGGCGAGCAGCGAGTACGCGGCGCCGTCGAGCGCCGCTACCGGCTGCGTCAGGACCGGCCCAGGATCGGCGCCGGCGAGGCCGCCACGATGTCGCTCGACGACCACCGCCGGGGATTCGCCGCGGCCATGGCCGTCCTGATCGCCGAGTTCAACGCCTACCTGGATCGCGACGGCGCCAGCCCGGAGGCCGACTCGGTCTCCTACCGGCAGGGCACCGTCTGGCTGAGCCCGGACGAGCTCGCTGAAATGCTGGCCGATCTGCTCGTGGTGCTGCGCGACCGGCTGGCCAACACACCCACGCCAGACCGCACGGCGTACCTCCTCAGCGCGATCTTGTTCCCTGCCGAGCAGCCGCCCGCGCCTGAAGTCGGCCGTTAGCCGCTGTCGGTCCCGACTCAAAGCACGCGCGACACCCCTCGATGGCGATCCGGCCGATATCGTGCGGCCATGACCGATCATGTCCAGCGCCCACTGCTGTTCCTGGACGTCGACGGGACGCTCCTGCCTTATGGCGGCGGCCGGCTCCCGTCAGCCCTCGATGAGTGGGCGGCCTGGCAGGACGCGGCCAATCCGCAGCTGGCGAAGATCGATCTCGCGCATGGCCCGCGGCTGCTGGCGCTGTCCTGCGAGCTCGTCTGGGCCACGGCGTGGATGCACGACGCCAACGAGGTGATCGCTCCGCTGCTCGGCCTGCCGGAGCTCCCGGTGGCCGACCTCCCGGACGCCCCTGAGGAAGACGACCACGGTGTGCTGCACTGGAAAACGCAGGCGCTCGTCGAGGCCGCCGCCGGCCGTCCGTTCGTCTGGGTCGACGACGAGATCACCGACCTCGATCGGACATGGGTCGCCAGACACCATCGCGGACCGGCCCTTCTTCACCGCGTCGACTCCGCGAACGGTCTCACCCACGAGGACTTCGCCGTACTTGACGCCTGGCTACGGAACCTCGTGATCTAAGGGAGCGGCTGCCCCGCTTCGAGCCCCTGGTGGGTTACTTGTAGTACTGCACCCAGTACTCGACGGTGTGCTTCTTGCTGAGGGAGAAGGCCGCCCAGTACGTCGAATGCCCGGCGTTGTTGATGCGGACGATGCCGTACTTGCCGTTGCAGGCCCACTTGCCGTACTTGGCGACCTTCTCGCCGCCGCCCCAGTTGCGCAGGAACCAGAGTCTGACCTCCAACTGCGAGTCGTTGCCCCAGCAGCGGGCCTTGACCTGCATCACCCGGACGCCCGAGGGCCGGTTCCAGGTCGCGCTCGAGAAGTACCCCTTGCTTGGGCCCAACGACTCGTGCCGTTGGGTGTGCCAGCTGGCCATTGCCGCTGCGCTCGTCGCGCGGGTCGAGACTTCACTGTGCGCGGCCGGGGCCGCGACGGCCGGTGCCGTCGCCAGGGCCAAACTGGAGGCGGTGGTGGCGAGGGCGAGGGAGATGCTTGCGAGACGCATGATTACCTGCCTTTTCGGGATGAGACGGGGGTCTGCTTCCGAATGGGAAGGTAAGGCGGCGCGTGTTGAGTATGTGTTGAGCACGCGTTGAGAGCTGCGCTCTTACGCCTGTTGACGTCCGTCGGGGGAGGAGAGCGGAGCCGCAGACCGACGGGACAGGCGGGTGCGGAGCCAGCCGAAGACCGAAGGCCCGCCCGCGAAGCACCAAAGCGCTATCACCGGGTCGCAGATGGCGCAGCCGAAGGAGGAGTCCGCGGCGAAGGGGAGCAGGGGGCTGCCCTGGAGATGGTGCAGTACGTCCCAGGCGGTGTGGAGCAGCCAGCCGATGCCGATGAACGTCCAGCTTTCCAGCCCCCGGTAGGCGACGTACGACATGACGACCGGCAGCACGAACTCCCAGTAACCGAGCCCGCCACCGCTGAGATAGGCGGCGCCCGCGCCGGCGACCGCCACGGCATTCGCGCGGCGCCGATGCGGCTCGGGGATCAGGGAGATGAGGGAGACGGCGATCAGACCGATCAGGATCGGCATGAGGATGGACATGAAGAGTGGTGATCCGTTCTGCGAACATGCGAGTCGAAGTCGAAGGCAGCGCCAGGCTAGATCGGCTCGCCCCCTAGGCCCCATGGGCTGAATCGACAATTTCCAACGGCTTCCCGCCATCCAGCGTGGCCTACCGTGTCCCTATGCACACGGTGGCGGTCCTGGCGCTGGACCATGTGGTGGCGGCCGACATGGCGACCCCGATCGAGGTGTTCGGGCGGGCCCGCCTGGCGGACGGGCGCCGCCCGTACCGGGTCCTGGTCTGCGCGGCGACGCCGCAGGTGGCCAGCGACACGTTCACGCTCCTCGCTCCGTACGGACTGGAGGCGCTGCGGGAGGCGGACACGATCGTCGTGCCCGGTTGCTCGGAACAGGCCGCCCCGCCGGACCGGGAAGTACTCGACGCCCTGCGCGCGGCGGCGGCCGCGGGAACCAGGATCGCCTCCATCTGCGCGGGGGCGTTCACCCTCGCCGCGGCCGGGCTGCTCGACGGGCTGCGCGCGACCACGCACTGGATCGCGGCCCACCGGCTGGCCGAGCTGTTTCCACGGGTGGATGTACGGCCGGACGTGCTGTACGTCGACAACGGCCAGATCCTGACCTCGGCCGGCGCCGCGGCCGGCCTGGACCTGTGCCTGCACCTCATCCGGCGGGACTTCGGCTCGGCGATCGCCGCCGACTCGGCCCGGCTGTCGGTGATGCCGCTGGAACGAGAGGGCGGACAGGCGCAGTTCATCACGCACGCTCAGCCGCCGGTGCCCCAGGGCTCGCTGCTGGAGCCCGTACTGTCGTGGATCGAGGACAACCTCGCCCAGGAGGTGACCCTGGCGGAGATGGCCAGGCGCGGCGGGCTCAGCGAGCGGACCTTCAGCCGCCGCTTCCGGGAGCAGACCGGCACCACTCCGCTGCAGTGGCTCCTACGAGCCCGCGTACGCCGGGCGCAGTTCCTACTGGAGACCACCGGCCACGGCGTCGAGCGCATCGCGACGCAGGCCGGGTTCGGTTCGCCCACCGCCTTCCGGGAGCGCTTCAAGCGCGTCGTCGGCGTGACCCCGCACGCCTATCGCGCCTCCTTCCGGAGCGCTTAAATCTCTAACCGCCACTCTCTCTGCTCGTCGAAGAACTCGAACCCCATGGCCTCGTTGATGGCCAGCATGTGGGCGTTGGAGACGGCGTTCCACGTGATGACGCGCTCGATGTGGGGCTCCCGCTCACGCAGCCAGAGCAGGTTGCCGATCTTGAGAAGCAGGCCCAGGCGGTGGCCCCGGTGCTCGCGCAGCACGGTCGTGTCCCCCTGATAGCCCCAGCTGTCGGAGCGGTCCTCGTCGACCAGGATGCGCGTGTAGCCGGCGGGGGCGCCGTCGGACGTGCGCCTGGCGATCATGGTGTACGGAATGCGGCCGATGACCGGAAGGGCCTGCTCGCGGCTGCGCACGCGGTCGACGGAGAAGTTCGCGGCCTCGATGTCCGCGTCGCGCGGGGCGTCGTTCATGCCGCCCATCAGCGTGGCCAGGTCCTGCAGCAACTCGGGGCCGGCCGGGCCGACCCAGCGCTCCAGATGGTAGCCGGCCACCTCGGGCCGCATCCGCTCCAGCGCTGCCCAGTCGGCCGTACGCAGGTCGAGCGTGCGGCGGGCCTCCGTGAGCGAGAGCGTCATCCCGCGCGCGGCGGCGAAGCGGGCGCCCGAGCCGGTGTCGGGCGTCGCGGTCAGGACCAGCGTCCGACCGTGGGCGCGCAGCCGCTCAAGGGCATGCTCGAACAGCGCCGAGCCCAGGCCCCGGCCGCGCCGCTCCGGCCGCACCACGAGGGTGAACAGCCGGCCCACGTGGGTGTTGTCGTCCTCGGGCAGTGCCAGCGCGTACCCGCCGACCACCCTGCCGCCCTCGGCCGCCACCCACGCCTCGGACCGCCCGCCCGCCCCGCCCGTAGTGACGACGTAGGAGAACCAGGGCAGGGAGGGTACGGGGCCGTGGTCGTCGCCGTTGCCGGCCACGAACGCGTCGTACAGTCCCGTGACCAGGTCGCCCGGCCGGTCGAAATCGATCGGCTGGATCATCCGCTGCCCATCTCGCACTGAGTCTCCCCGAAGGCCGGTCCATGTCGCCATCAACCTACAGAACCAGCCCCGCCCGCCGCCGCTGAGATTCCTGTTGGCCAGGCTGCCTGGCCTGCGGCCTCGAAGATCCAGCTGAGATGTTCTGTTGGCTAGGCTTCGTGGTGATGTTGGAATCGGGTCAATGTTGCTTTCTGCCCTGATATGGCGTGCGTCAAGTCGGAGGTGATCACGGTGCATCCGGTCTTATGACAGCCCCATCCCGGGGTGTCACGGAGCCGAAAGGTGACCGTATGAGCAAGACCGACAAGACCCGGCCCTGGTGGGTGCGGATCGCCGACGAGCCGATGGTGACCTGTCTGCCCATCCACGATCACCGGTTCGGGCCATGCACGCTCCCCGACGAGATCACCGCCGTCAGCGCGTCCCTGAGCCACCGTACAAGCGGCTGTTACTGGCGGGCCAGCGATCACTACTGGTTCGACTGCGGTGGTGGCGACGGCGGCCGGGAGTGGTACTTCTTCCGGCGCGAAGGACGTCGCCGTAGCCGTCGCCAGGCGCGCCGCGAACTGCGCGCCTATCACGGCGAGGACTGACGGAAGGTGGCGCGCGGGGCACATACTCCTCGTCATGACCGCGATGAGCACGGTCAGGCGCGTGGCTCGGCGTATTGCCGCGGCAGTGTGAAGCCGCGCGTCTCCAGCACGGTGCGCAGGCGGTCGGGGTAGTCGGTGATGATGCCGTCGACCCCGTCGTCGATGAGCTTGTTGATGGTGGCCTCGTCGTCGATCGTCCACGGGATCACCTTGAGGCCGAGGCGGTGCGCCTGGTCGACCATCGCCCGGGTGACGTAGGCCTGGTAGCCGGGATCGGTCACCTTGCCGTTCTGCGGGCTGCCGTGCACGGGCGAGAACGCGCCGGCGCCGAACGACTTGACGGCCCTGAGCGGGTCGCCGCCGAAGTCGTCGATGTCGATCCCGCCCAGCCACGGGGAGGCGCCGGGCTTGCCGGTCTGCAGGAAGTCGATGTTCGTCAACGCCACCAGGGGAAGGCGTGGCTCGACCCGGCGCATCAGCATGAGCGAACCCCAGTCGAAGCTCTGGATCGTCACCTGCCGCAGCATGTGGGCGCGCCGGATCTCCTCGACCGCCACCCGTACGAACTGCTCGCGGGGCGCGGTCTCGCTCGGCGCGCCGGCCTCCACCTTGGTCTCCACGTTCAGCTTCACGTCGTTCGCACGGTAACGCTTGACCAGGTCGAACACCTGGCTCAGCAGCGGCATGCGAGCACCCGGCGACGGCCGTTGCCCGGGGAAGTCCGGTAGCGTCCGGGACCCGCAGTCCAGGGTCTGCACCTGGGCGAAAGTGAGCGTGTTCAGGTACTTGCCGACGTACGGGTACTCCGGATCGCCGGGAGTGACCGGGCCGGTGTCCTGGCACTTGCGGGCGTCCACCCGCCGGTCGTGCGTGACGACTGCCTTGCCGTCCTCGGTGATTTGGATGTCCAGTTCGAGCGTGCTCACGCCGACCTGCAGCCCGTTGGCGAAGGACGCGAGCGTGCTCTCCACCACCAGGCCCAGGCCGCCCCGGTGGGCTTGGAGGTCGAACGTACGGCGGCCGTGCCGGTCGAGCCCGGGATCGGCGGCGGCCGGTCCGGGACAGGCCGCGGCGGCCAGGGTGAGAGCGACGGCCGCCGCGGCGGCACGCAATCCGATCATCGTCAGTCGTCCTGTTCCTGCGGTCGAACGCGAGAGGACGTACGTCCCGTCCAAGACGGGCGCCTCTCCTGCCGCGCACCAGGCTGCCGATCATCTGTGACGGCAGGGGGAACGCCCGACGAAGCTTGGCCGACGACTCCCGCCGGCTCAGCGTGGACACGATCGTCAGCCGGCGCGAGCCCTACTGTGTCGGTGCGGCCTTCCAGGGTGCGGGAAACTGGAGGGATGACCACCGAGAACGGCCGTCCCGGTCCGCCCGTGACCAGTGTCTCCGTCGTGCTGCTGACTCTGGCGCGCCGGATCGAGGCCGAGCTCAACGCCGCTCTGGCCGCGCTCGACCTCACGGTCAGCAAGCTCGGGCTGCTGGGTCACATCGCCGGTGTGCCCGGAGTGTCGTTCAGCGATCTGGCGCGGATGTCGGGGACCACGGTGCAGAGCGCCCACAGCGCGGTGAAGGCGCTCGCCGCCGCTGGGCTCGTGAGTGACAGTGTCGCCCGCGCCGGCTCCGCCTCGACGATCGAGCTCACGCCTGACGGTGCGCGCCTCCTCGAGGCGGCCAAAGAGGCGGTGGCCGGAGTCGATGAGCACCTGTTCGGCCCCGAGTCCGACCCGATCCAGCGGCAGATCGCCGACGCCGTCCGCGCCGCCTTCGAGGCCCGCTGACCGCACCGAGGGTCGCTAACAGCTTCGGGGCCCGCTAACTCCTTCGAGCGCCACTGACTGACTGTTCGTGCGCTGACTGTTCGCGCGGCTTTGTAGCACAGGCCGCCCAAACAGCCTTCAGTCTGCCTGAAGCTTTCGTGCTAGCCTTCAGGCTACCTGAAGGCTATGAGGGAGCGTCCATGGAAGGTCTGTTGCTGTCGATACACGTACTCGCCGGCATTGTGTTCGTCGGCGGATCGGCCATCGCGGCCAGCCTGTTTCCCGCTACGCACCCGTTGCTGTGGGTTCGGCTATCGGTGACGCGCCGACGCAGTGATCGGAACTGATTGCGACGTCTCAATCGCTTACGGTAAGGTTTCCGTGATCGAACTGGCAAGCGATAACCAAGTTGGCCGTGAGATCACTTTCTGGATTCATCGGTTCGACGAGGCCGCCGGGCGGGCGGTGACAGGACGTGGAGACTTGCCGGTAGGCGGGTCGGTGAAGCGTCAAGCATCCTGTTCCACAGTTCGTGCTGCTTATGCGGCATGGACTGCTGCGTAAGCAGCACGGGAATCCTCGCCTCTCCAGGGCGAGGAGCACGTCAAAACCTGCTGTGGGCGACCGTCGTCGTGCTGATGATCGTCCGCCCCGGCTTGGCCACAGCCGCATGACCCTCCTGCGTACGTTGCGGCTCGCCGCGGCCGTGGAGCTGGTCTCGCTGGTGATCCTGCTGGGCAACCTGCTCACCACGCACACGCCGGCGGTCGCGACGCTGGTCGGCCCGCTCCACGGCACGGCCTACCTCGTGATCGTCGTGACCGCTCTGCTGGCCCCGGCCGCCCTCCCGTCGGGCGTCCGCTGGCGCGCCGTCATTCCGGGCGTCGGTGGACTGCTCGTTGTACGGCGGATGCGAAACCATTCCCCTGAGACCCGGTAAGGAGCCGTGCCTCGAAAGGCGCGAGGGTGACCGCGTCGGTCGGCTGGTCTCGCTCGTCGACGGTCGCGTGCGAGGACCAAAGCGTGCTCGTGGATCCAGGAAACGCGATTCTCTGGTCACGGTCGGAAAGATTCACCGCGATGAGAACCGCGTCTTCGCCGTCACCCCGGCGATAGACGAGATGGTCCGGGTGGGCGGACAACACGGTGATACTGCCTTCGCGCAGTACGGCCAGCTCTTTCCGGAGCGACAGGAGTTCTTTGACGAGGGAGAGGACCGAGCCGGGGTCGAATTCCTGGCTCTCGACGCTGAACTCTCCCGCCCACGAAGGTATGGGCAGCCAAGTCTCGACGTCATCGGGACCGAATCCGGCGTGCGCCGGCTTTTCTTGCCACGGCATGGGCATCCGCTGCGGGTCACGGCCGAGGCCGAGACCGGGCGCGCGTAGTTCGGCGCAGTCGCGGGCGTGCTCGCTGTCGACGGGGGAATCGGGGAGGCCGAGTTCGTCGCCGTAATAGAGCGTCGGCGTTCCCTTGAGGGTGAGCAGCAGGGTCAGTGCGCCGGGTACGCGTTTCCTTCCGATTCGACTGGCCAGACGAGAGCGGTCGTGATTGCTCAGCACCCAGTTGGGGTGTGAGCCGGCCGGGAGCGCGGCGTAATAGCGCTGAATGAGCTCTGCCAGGTCGACGCCGTTCCAGGGGGTGTCGATGAGGGAGAAGTTCATCGCGATGTCCAGTCCTCGCGACCCGAGCGCGGCGACGCGTTCGAGTTTGAGATGGAGCTCACCCATCAGCATCCGGTCGGCATAGTCCTCGGTGACCGCGTGCATCGCCGTGAGGAGGCCCGGGAGTTCGGGTTGGTCGGCGGTGTACTTCTGAATCTGCCGCACCGTCGTATGGGCCGCCGCGCCGCCGATCTCGAACGACTCGCCGCCGTCATCCATCGGATTGTCGCGAAGCAGCGCGTCCTTGATGAGCCGCCACACCGCGTCCACGCGGAACCCGTCGACCCCACGGTCGAGCCAGAACCTCATCACGTCGAACATCGCTTGTTTGACGTCCGGGTTGCGCCAGTTCAGGCTCGGTTGCTCCGGCAGATGCGCGTGGTAGTAGTACTGTCCGGTCGGCTCGTGGAAGGTCCAGGAGGAGCCGCCGAACGCGGAGGCCCAGTTGTTGGGCGGGCCGCCGTCCGGCTTCGGGTCGTGCCAGAGATACCAGTCCCGGTGCGCGCTGTCGCGACTCGACAGGGCGTCACGGAACCATGGATGCTCGCTGGAGGTGTGCTGGGGCACGTAGTCGAGTACGACACGCAGCCCTCGCTCGTGCGCCCCCCGAACGACCCGCTCGAAGGTCGCCAGATCGCCGAACACCGCCCCGACCTCCGTGTATCCGGACACATCGTAGCCGAAGTCCAGCAGCGGCGAAGCGTAGATCGGGCTCAGCCAGATCGCGGTCACGCCGAGTGCCGCGATGTAGTCGAGGCGCTGCTCCACGCCCCGCAGATCGCCGAACCCGTCGCCGTCGCCATCCTGGAACGACGGCACGTACACCTGGTAGAAGGCTCCTTCGCGCCACCACTGTCCTGGTTCCTGGGTGGTCATCCCTTCACCGCCCCCGCGGTGAGGCCGGAGACGATCTTCTTCTGGAAGACCAGCACCAGGAGGACGAGCGGGATGGAGATGATCACGGACGCGGCGCTGATCGTGCCGAGCGGCTGCTCGTACTCGCTCGCGCCCGTGAAGAACGCGATGGCGACCGGAACCGTACGCGCCTCGGGGCTGTAGGTCAGCGTGGCCGCGAGCAGGAACTCGTTCCAGGCGAAGATGAAGGCGAGGATTCCCACGGTGGCGATGCCGGGGGCGGCGAGCGGCAGGATGACCTTGTAGTACGCCTGGAAAGGGGAGGTGCCGTCGATGTAGGCCGCCTCTTCGAGCTCCACGGGGATCTCTTTGAAGAAGGACACGAGGGTGTAGATCGACAGCGGCAACGTGAACGTCAGATAGGGGATGATCAGCCCGACGAGCGTGTTGTAGAGCCCCAGATCGTTCCACAGGGAGAACATCGGCGCGGCGATCGCGATGCCTGGGAAAGTCGTCACTGAGAGCACGATGCTCAGGATGAGGAACTTGCCGCGCATCCTGAGCCGGGCAAGGGGATACGCGGCGAACGACGCGACGGCGAGCGCGAGGATGGTCGTCGTCGATGCCACGATGACGGAATTGACCAGGGCGCCCAGGAAATGGCTGTCGCCGAGGATCGCCAGGTAATTCCCGAGAGTGGGGTGCGGCGGGGTGAGACTCGCCGTGGAGAGATCGGGCCCTGACTTCAACGAGGTGTTGATGAGCCAATAGAGCGGCACGAGCGAGAAGACCATGACGACGATGACGGCACACCAGAACAGCGGGTTGTGCTCCGCGCCGCGCCGTCGTGGCCGCCGCCGGCCGGGGTTCGCCTTGGTCATCGCGAGCCTCCCTTGGCGACCGAACGGATGTTGCCGCCGGCGAAGCGGATATAGATGAAGGACACGAGCATGACGATGGCGAAGGTGAGGATCGACACCGCGGATCCTTCGCCGATCAGCTGGTTGCCGCGCAAGGTCTGATAGGCCAGGACGGACATCGTCTCCGTGCCGTACGCGCCACGCGTCAGCACGAACGGCAGGTCGAAAACGCGCAGCGCGTCGAGCGTCCGGAAAATCATCGCCAATGCGATCGCCGGCCAGAGCAGGGGCAGCGTGATGCTCAGGAAGTGCCGGAAAGCGCCGGCGCCGTCGATCTGCGAGGCCTCGCGCAGATCCGCGGGAATGACCTGGAGCCCGGCGAGCACGAGGAGCGCGACGAAGGGCGCCGTCTTCCAGACGTCCGCCAGGATCACCACCGCCATCGCGTATCCGCTCTGACCCAGCCAGACCACGCCGGAGTCGGTGGCACCGAGGGAGCTGAGCAAGGTGGACACGAGACCCAGGTCCGGGTCGAAGATGGTCCGCCAGGTAATGGCGCTCACGACGGTCAGAATCGCGTACGGCAGCAACACGATGCTGCGCAGCAGCGTCCTGAACCGAAACGCGACGTTCAGCATGAGCGCCATTCCGATGCCGATGGCCAGCTCAAGCGGAACCGAGATGAGGGTGAAAAGGAAGGTGTTGCCGACGGCTTTC
Source organism: Nonomuraea sp. NPDC049028 (assembly GCF_043197735.1). Lineage (NCBI taxonomy): Bacteria > Bacillati > Actinomycetota > Actinomycetes > Streptosporangiales > Streptosporangiaceae > Nonomuraea > Nonomuraea sp. NPDC049028. Next base: position 325,563 of record NZ_JBICTR010000004.1, on the reverse strand, counting down.
CACCACACCGGCGAGGTGAGCTGCGCTATGTAGTTTCCGAGGCCGACGGACCGGGAGAGCCCGGGGGTGATGACGCTGTACTGGTGCAGCGAAAGCCAGATCGCGTAGAGGACGGGGTAGCCGGCGACGCCGGCCATGAGGATGAGGGCGGGCGCGACCATACGGCCTGCGAGGCGCCTCTCGTTCGATTCGGAGAGGTGCCTCGAGGATCGGGAGAACAGCATCGCTATCAGAACGTCTTCAGTGCGCTGGCGACCTTGTCTGCCATCTGGGAGGCTCCCTGCTGCGGAGCCAGCTCTCCGGAGAGCACCTTGCCCACAGTCTGGTAGATCGCCTGCGAGATCTGCGGGTAGACGGGCGACACCGGCCGGGACTTCGCGTTCGTCAGCGCCTTCAGCAGTACGTCCGAGAACGGCAGAGCCTTCTTGACGGGCTCGGAGGTGTAGGCCGCCGCGACGGCGGGAGCGAGCGAGTTCTTGACGGCGATCTGCTCCTGCCAGTTGTCGCTGGTCATGAAGTCGATCATCGCGAGAGCGCCCGCCTGGTTCTTGGAGAACGCGCTGACGGCGACGTTGCTGCCGCCGAGCACGCCGACGCCCTCGCCCGCCGTCTGCCATGCGGGCAGCGGCATCACGGCGAACTTGCCGGCGATCGCCGACTTCTGACCGGCGGCATAGGCGTAGGGGTAGTTACGCATCGTCGCCCCGGCGCCGCCTTCGAACGCGAGGCGGGTGGCGTCCTCGTCGTACGTCAGCACGGTCTTCGGCGCGGCGCCCTTGGTGATGCCGTTCTGCATGAACGTCAGCACCTCGACCGTCTTCGGCGAGTTGATGGCGACCTCGCCCTTGTCGTTCAGCACCTCGCCGCCCGCGCTGTACAGCTGCTCAAGGAAGCTGACGGTGAGCGACTCGCTCTGCGACGCCTGGTAGAGGAATCCCTTCTTGGGGTCCGCCTCACCGTAGGAGTAGAGCTCCTGCCAGGTCTTCGGAGGCTTGACCTGGTCGGTGCGGTAAAAGAGCAGGCCCGTATTCGAATAGAACGGGACGCCCCAGTATTTGTCCTTGTAGAGCAGGGTGCCGGCCGTGGAGGGGATGAGCTTGTCCAGCTTGGACTTGATGACGTTGCTCATGTCCGCGAGCCATCCCTGAGCGGCCAGCTGTGCCGTCCAAACGACATCCAGCCGGACGACATCGCACTGGGTGGACTTCGTCTGCATTCGCTGCGTGATCTGCTGAAGCTGGTCGTCGGCCGACGCTCCCAGCTCCACGTAATTGGCCGATGCCTCCGGGTGCTCCTTATTGAAGGCCGCCATCGTCGCCTTCCAGACGCCCGACGAGTCCGTTGGCCCGCAGACCGAGATATTTCCCTTCGCCGACTTGGCCTGCGCGGAATCGAGCGGCGCACTGGTGGTCTCCGACTTCTGGGAGTCGGAACACGCTGTGAGCGCTACGGCCAGCGCTGAGACCGCCCCGATCACCGAAACGGCACGGAACAGACGTCGTTCACCTGTCAACATCATTGTGCTTTCTCTGGTTGCTTGTGAGGTGTGTCGTCGGAGCGCCACAAATCAAGTCAGCGGGGATTTGCTGATATGTCGGAATCTCGCTAGTATTCCGATTAATCCCATTTGTAGGATGAATGGAGTAGAGCACATGATCGAACCTCATGTCAAGGCGACCAGGAGGAACCTGTCGGCCTCGATCGCCGACGATCTCCTGTTCAAGATCAAGAGCGGTCAGCTGCCACCGGGCTCGAAGGTGCCGAACGAGAAGGAGCTCATGGCGGCTTACGGGGTTGGCCGCAACACCGTCCGGGAGGCGGTTCAGTCGCTCGTGACCATGGGGTACCTCGATGTCCGCCCACGCGTCGGGGCGAGGGTGACCTCCGTACCGGTGGACGAGGCCGTCGAGTCCGCGGCCATCTCGGCATTACTGGCGGGGGAGGCCGTTGGGGACATCTATGAACTGCGGCGCGTTCTGGAGACGGCGATCGCCGAGCGTGCGGCGACCGAGGCGACGCCCGCCGACCTTGAAGCGATCGGCCTCGCCCTGCAGGACTACGAGCGCGCCCACCGGGACGGCCACGGTGCCTACCGCGCCGATGTCGCCTTTCACGCGGCGCTGGCGGTCGCCAGTCACAACGTGGCGTTCCGCAACGTGCTCGAAGGCGTGGGTGACCTGCTCCTGAACGCGCGTCAGCTTACTGATCGTCTTCCTGGCGCGATCTCACTGGCGCTGGAGGAGCACACGGAGATTCTGCGCGCGATCGAGCAACGCGACCCTGATCAGGCGCGGCATGCGATGAAGGTGCACATGGCGACTTCCGTAGAGGCTTGGAAGCGTGCGCAACGGCTCTTCGTCGAGAGCTGACAGGCGCATTTAGTGATGACGAAAAACTGAACGAGGAACGACTTTTGCCCGGCCAGAAACGCCTTCGAGTAGTTGTTGCCAATCCTCTGCACGAGGAGTCCTACCAGCGCATCATAGAGCGCGAACCCCGCGTGACGCTGCTCAATGATCTTTCCCTTCTTCCCCCCATACGGCACAGGGCGGATTTCTCCGGCGACCCCGAATTTCGGCGGACCCCCGAACAGCAGGCGGAATTCGAAGCCCTCCTCGATTCAGCCGACGCGCTGCTCGGGATCCCTGACGTCGATGCCGCGGCGCTGGGCCGTGCGGTGCGGTCGAACCCACGTCTTCGCTGGGTGCACGCGACGTCGGCCGGCGGCGGTCAGCAGGTCGGGAGGGCCGGGCTGAGCCCGTCACACCTCGAGAGAGTCACCTTCACCACCTCCGCCGGCGTGCATGGATCGCCGCTGTCGGAGTTCGTGGTGCTGGGTATTCTCAGTGGTGCCAAGGACCTTCCCCGGCTGCTGCAATTGAAAAGCCAGCGTCGCTGGAGCGAGCGGTGGATGTCGCGGCAGATCTCCCGGCAAAAGGTGCTGATTCTTGGCTTCGGCGGAATCGGCCGGGCCGTTGCTCGATCTCTCTCGGCGCTGGGCATGAGCGTTACGGCCACCTCGCGGCGCGCCGATGCCGAGCACCCCGATGTCGACAGATTTGTGAACGTCGATGAATTGACTGATGTCATCGGAGACATGGATGCGATCGTGTGCGCGCTGCCGGGCACCGATCTGACAAAAGGACTCGTCGGCGAACGACTACTGGCCCGAGTCAAACCCGGTGCCACATTTGTGAATGTGGGCCGAGGCACCGTGGTCGACGAATCGGCGCTCATCGCGGCGCTGGAGGACGGGCGGATCGGTTTCGCCGCCCTCGATGTGTTCGAGGTCGAGCCGCTGCCCGCCGAGAGCTCGCTCTGGACCATGCCGAACGTCCTGATCAGCCCGCATACCGCGGCCCTCGCCGTGGACGAGGAGGCGGCCGTCGTCGAGCTGTTCGCCGACAATGCCACGCGGCTGCTCGACGGGCATCCGCTCGTGAACGTCGTCGACACGGTCGAGTTCTACTGACCTGCCGGGTTCCTGGAAGAAGTCGGTCACCCGGCCGCGCCGGGGCCGGGCAGCAGGTCGACGTCACCCGCGTGCATCGGCTCGCCGCAGTGGGCGCAGCGCAGGTCGACGCTGCTGATCTCACCGCACGCGTGATGGCGGTAGAGCACCGGCGGGCCGGCCTCACCCGCGAGCCACCTGTCCCCCCAGCCGGCCATGACCATGAGCAGGTCGACGAGCTCGCTGCCCTTCGCCGTCAGGTGATACTCATAGCGCGGTCGCATGTCGTAGGCGTGGCGCTCCAGCACGCCCTGGTCGACGAGGTGGTTGAGCCGCTCGGTCAGCACCTTGCGGGAGATCCCGAGGTCGGCCTGGATCTGGTCGAACCTGCTCACCCCGGCCCACACGTCACGCAGGATCAACGGCGACCACGGCTCCCCGATCACGTCGAGGGTGCGTGCGATGGAGCAGGCCATCTCCCTGAAGTTCGTGCGTTGCATGAGTGGAGTCTAGCAATTGGGGTTCCCTTAGGGAACTTCGAGTGTTACGGTCATGGAGTCTCTTCAAGGAACCCAAAGGCCGCCGCTAGGAGATGGTCACCATGCTCAAGCCCGACGTACGCCACGTGCTCGACGGCACCTCGCTCGCCCACCTCGCCACCGTCCTCCCTGACGGTGCCCCTCACTCCGTTCCGGTCTGGGTCGGCACGTACGGCGAGCAAGTCGCGATCATGACAGGCCCGGACTCCCAGAAGGCCCGCAACCTGCGGCGCGATCCCCGGGTCGCGCTCTCCCTGACGCCGCCCGACAACCCGTTCCAGCCGGTCATCGTCCGCGGCAGGGTCGTCGAGTGGATCGAGGGCGACGCCGCCTGGGAGATCGTCGACCGGATCTCGACGAAGTACATCGGCGGCCCCTACACGCGCGATGTGGAGCGAGTCGTCGCGCTCATCGAACCCGATCGGCAGACCATGGGCTGAGGCGCTCTGTCGCGCGGAGAAGTCGCTTGGGGCAGAGGAGCATCGATCTTCGCTTACTGTGCATCTCGGGGAAATCGCTGAGGCAGAATGTCCGAGCCAGGGCATATGGATGCGCGGCGTGCCGGGGGGATCACGGAGGATGACGTCGGGAATGGGCACTCAGGCTCAGGAGCAGCTCGGCCCTTATCGGATGATCGAGAAGATCGGTGAGGGCGGCATGGGGGTCGTCCACCTCGGTCTCGACGGCGCGGGCCGCAAAGTCGCGATCAAGGTGCTGCACCAGCACGTGGCCGCCGACCTCAAGGCCCGTGACCGGCTGGTCCGCGAGGTGGAGACCATGCGGCGGGTGCGCAGCCCGTACGTCGCCGAGGTGATCGACGCCGAGCTGACGGGCGGCCGGCCATATGTGGTGACCCGTTTCGCCGCGGGCCGCACGCTGGAGGACACCGTGCTGTCCCAGGGTCCGATGGAGGCGCGCGAGGTCATCAGGCTCGCCCAGGGGCTGTGCCAGGCGCTGGTGGACGTGCACGCGGCCGGTGTGATCCATCGGGACCTCAAACCGTCCAACGTCATGCTGGTCGGCGGCGAGCCGCTGGTCATCGACTTCGGCATCGCGCATCTGGTGAACGCGACCCGGCTCACGCTGACGGGCATGTTCGTGGGGACGCCGGGCTATCTGGCGCCGGAGATCATCCGCGACTCGCAGATCACCCAGGCGGCCGATGTGCACGCGCTCGCCTCGACGGTGTTCTTCGCCGCCACAGGGCTGCCGCCGTTCGGGACGGGGGCGTTCGAGACGGTCTGCTTCAACACCATGGAAGGGCGGGTGCAGCTCGACAAGGCACCGGTGTGGCTGCGGGACTGGCTCGGCCGGGCGCTGCAGGTCGATCCGGCGGCCCGGCCCAGCGCGCGGGAGCTGCTGCGGATGGCCAGGGCGCTCGATCCGGCGGGCCGCCCGGCTCAGGCCGAATGGCACCGAGATCGTCCGCCGGCGGCCCGCCTGGGTGAGGCCAAGGGGCGCGGAGACAGCACGCTCACCATGGACGCCGTCTCCGACCTGCTCCCGCCGGTCGACTACGCCGCGAGGCGCCAGGAGCAGCCGCCGTACGTACCCGCCCCGGCGCCGACCGTCCACACCGATCAGCCGGAGGAGCGCCGCCCGGCCCCGGCTCCCAAGGAGCCCTTCGACCTCCAGCGGTTCTTGGCCGGTAGCGGGTTCGTCGGGGTGCTCGCGGTCGTGACGCTGATGGCGTTGACCGTCGTCATGCCGGTCGCCATGGGGCTGCTGGCGGCGGCGCTCACGCTTGCGCTGCGCGTGGCCGAATACTTCTTGGGCGAGAACGAGCGGACGTTTTCCAGGGAGGCGCTCGTGGCGGGGGGTCACATGCTCCTGTCGCTGGCGTTCGGCATCGCCGCCGCGACTTTCCTGCACATGGCCGGCCGGTTGAGCGTGGGACACGCGGAGTCCTTGGCCGCCGGCGCGTTCACGCTGGGGCTGTTCGTGCTGCCCGGCTCGGGGACGGTGCGGTGGGCCGCCTCGGACATCCTCGCCCGCTTCCTGCCCGGCCGCAGTGCGACCGTGGTGTCGGTGGCCGTGATGGGGCCGATCGCGCTGACCTCGGTGATCGTGGCCCTGGTCCAGGCGTTGTAGCCCGGCCCGGCCGGCGTTCGGCGCGGCGCACGCGCGCCGAACGTGACCGCTGTCGGCGCGAACGGCACCCGCGGTGGCTTCCCTCAGGCGGGCTGGTCGGCCGCCGCGCGCGCCGCCATCCGCCGTTCGAACCACAGGGAGCAGAACGGCGGGACCGCGCACGCCAGGCCCAGCACCACCGCGCCCCGGCTCCAGCCCGCCTCGCGCGCCGAGAGCAGGACTCCGATCACGTACAGCACGAACAGCGCTCCGTGGATCGGCCCGAACACCTTCACACCGAGTTCGCCGGTCGCGGTCACGTACTTGAAGAACATCCCGACCAGCAGCCCTGCCCACGAGCATGCCTCGGCCACCGCCACGACCCGGAACCAACCCAGCATTTTCCACCCTTTCGCCCGAATATCGCGGATACTCTACAGGCTGTAGAGGATGGCGGGAGTGGGGTGCCCCTGTGCGCGCTCTCGACCGGCGCGTTCCGGCGGGCCGTCGCGTGTGGTGCGGGTCGGGCGCGGATGGCGCCGTGTGTGGTGCGGGCCGTGGTCGGGGAGCGTGCGGCCGTCGGGGGGTCGTTCTGGGGTGCATGATCGTCTGGCACACTGAGTCCATGAGTGGACGAGGTCGCCCGCCGGACCCGGACCTCGAAGCGCGGGTCCATGCCGCGGCGCTCGACCTGTACGGCGAGGTGGGCTGGGCGGGGTTCAGCCTGGACGTGGTGGCGCGGCGGGCGCGAGTGGGGAAGGCGGCCCTCTACAGCAGGTGGGGCAGCAAGGAGAAGCTGATCGTCGACGCGTTGACGGCCATGCACCCCGACCCTGGCCCGAATGCCCCGAAGCGGTCGGGGCTGCTGCGGGAGGACCTGGTCGTCATGGCGGTGAACATCCTCAACGGCTACTTCGATCGACGGGGCCTGGTCATCCTGCGGGCGCAGATCGAGGCCAAGGTCTATCCGGAGCTGTTCGGTCATGCGCTGGAGCGGCTCCAGCGAGAGCGCATCAAGGAGGGCCGCGCCATCGTGGTGAGCGGCATCGACCGGGGCGAACTTCCGGCGGGGACGTCCCCGGCTCGGGTGCTGGACGCGGTCGCGGGCATTCTGACCAACCACGTTCTGTCGACACCGGCCAGCCAGATGCCCGCGCTGATCAAGCGCAAGGAGAAGTTCGCCGAGGAGACCGTCGACTTCGTGCTGTCGGCCGTCGGCTACCGGTCAGCAGTCCAAGACGTCTGACCGGCCATCCCAGAGCGTCTGACCGTCCTGGGGTGTCTGGCCTGTTCGTGATTGGTCACTTGTTGAGCGGCTATTTACAGACCAAGTTCGTCTGTATTAGCGTGCGGATCAGCGCGCCAACGGCTTGATCGGCTCACGGATACGGCCCTGACGCGGCCTCCCGGAAGGAGCACACACATGGCCCCCAGCCCGTGACTCTCACGAACGCGAGCAGCCCCGGCCGGATCGTCGCGGTGCTGGCCTTCGGCGGCATGGTCGTCTCCATGATGCTCACCCTCTCGATGCCCGCCTACCTGACGGAACCGATCCCCACTGAACAGTCCTAACGACCGCTGCGCACACAGGAAGGGCATTCCATGGGAGCTCTCGACGGCAGGATCGCCATCATCACCGGCGCGGGCCGCGGCATCGGCGCCTCCATCGGCCGGATGTTCGCCGCCCAGGGCGCGAAGCTCGTGCTCAACGACCTCGGCGCCGGCCCGGACGGCACGGGCGGCGACGCCGGTCCCGTACAGGACATCGCCAAGGAGATCAACGACCTCGGCGGCCAGGCCGTCGCCGACGCCGGCGACATCGCCGAGACCGCGACCGGCCGGCGCCTGGTCGACCTGGCCGTGGAGAACTACGGCGGGCTCGACATCGTCGTCAACGTCGCCGGCATCCTCCGCGACAAGATGATCTTCAATCTGCCCGAGGAGGACTGGGACGCGGTCATCCGGGTACACCTGCGCGGCCACTACAGCACGATCAAGCCCGCGGCCGCGTACTGGCGCGGGCAGCGCAACCCGGACGGCCACTACCGCGTCATCAACTTCACCTCGGACTCGGCGCTCCAGGGCTCCCCGGGCCAGCCCAACTACGCCGCCGCGAAGATGGGCATCATCGGCCTGACCGCCTCACTCGCCAACGGCCTGGCCCGGTACGGCGTGACCGCGAACGCCATCGCCCCCGGCGCCGCCACCCGCCTGACCGCCACCGTCCCGGACGACAAGAAGCTCGGCGACGATTCCGGCCTCGCGGAGGTCATGTCGCCGGACAACATCGGGCCGATCGTCACCTACCTCGCCTCCACCGAGTCGGACTGGCTTTCGGGGCGTACGCTCGGCGCCGCCGGCTACGAGGTCAGGTTGTGGAACACCCCCGAGGTCATCGAGACCATCGCCTCGGACGGCCCGTGGGACCTCCAGGACCTCGCGGCCAAGGTCGCGACGTCGTTCCGCCCCAAGGCCGACGGCCTTCCGCCATCGCTCTTCATGGCACAAATCCCCAAGTGAGCCGAGCATCACCTTAGGCCCCTTCATGCCGACAGGAGAGGGAAGCGCTATGTCCCCTGATACTCAATCGAGTACCACCCCATCGCCCACGGCACCCATCGGCTTCTACGAGATCGCCGCCGCCGACCCCGGCCGGGTGGCCATCATCGATCCGGACGGATCGGCTCTCACCTCCGGCGAACTGCTGGCGCGGGTCAACCGCGTCTCGCGCGCCCTGCGGTCGCACGGCCTCACGGCGGGTGACGCCGTGGCGGTGGCGGTGCACAACGGTCACGAGTATCTGGAGCTGTCGCTGGCCCTGGGGCAGGTCGGGATGTTCCTGGTCCCGGTGAACTGGCGGCTGGCCCCGGCCGAGATGCGGTACATCATCCACGACTCCGGGGCCAAGGTCGTGGTCATGGACGCCGAGCAGGCGGCGACGCTGCCGCCGGAGTCGCTGCCGGAGCACCGGTTCGTGGTCGGCGGCGCGGTGGACGGCTGGCGGCCCTACCCGGAGCTGGGTGCGGGCGAGCCGTCCGACGCGCCGCCGCAGCGCCGGCTCGGGTCCGTCATGGGCTATACCTCGGGCACCACGGGCAGCCCCAAGGGCGTACGGTTCGCGCTGCCGGACATCCTGCCGGAGGCGGCGATCACGTCGTACGCGGCCTTTGTCTCCCGCTACGAGGTCACCGTGGCCGAGGGGGCGCACCTGGTGTGCTCGCCGATCTACCACGCCGCGCCCGGCGGCCACGCCTCCGGCTTCCTGCACCTCGGCCACACGGTGGTGCTCCAGGACAGGTTCGATGCCGAGGGTGTGCTGCGGGCCGTGGAGCAGTATCGGGTGACCAGCGTGCACATGGTTCCCACGCACTTCCACCGCCTGCTGCGCCTGCCGGAGGAGGTGCGGTCCGCGTACGACCTGTCCAGCCTGGAGGCGGTCATCCACGCGGGGGCGCCGTGCCCGGTGCCGATCAAGCAGCAGATGATGGAGTGGCTGGGCCCGCGGGTGTGGGAGTACCTGGGATCCACCGAGGGCAGCGTCTCCCTGGTGAGCCCCCGGGAGTGGCTGCGCAAGCCCGGCACCGTGGGACGGCCGGTGCCGAACACAGACGTGAAGATCCTCGACGAGGACGGCAAGGAGGTGCCTGTCGGGGAGGCGGGCACGATCTACTTCGGCACGCCGGGGCGGCGGCCGGCCTTCGAGTACAACAACGACTCGGACAAGACCGCGGCCGCGCGGCGGGGCGACCTGGCCACCGCCGGCGACTACGGCTACTTCGATGAGGACGGTTACCTGTTCCTGCTGGACCGGCGGACGGACCTGATCATCTCCGGCGGCGTGAACATCTATCCGGCCGAGATCGAGCAGGCCCTGATCACGCATCCCGCCGTCGCCGACGTCGCGGTCATCGGCGTGCCGGATCCGGACTGGGGTCAGAGCGTGCTCGCGGTCGTTCAACCGGCCGCCGGCGCGGTGCCCGGTGACGAGCTGGCCGCCGAACTCCGCGCGCACTGCGCCGAGCTCCTGGCCTCGTTCAAGATCCCGCGCCGGTACGAGTTCCGCGCCGACTTCCCGCGGACCGAGACGGGCAAGCTGCAACGCCGCAAGCTGCGCGATGCCTACATCAACAACCCAGCAACGTAAGGAGTACAGGTGAAGGTAGGTGTGCACGTCGGCGGCCCGCCGTCGTCAGAGGTAGCGCGGTTCGCCGGATGGGCCGAGGAGACCGGCTTCGACGTCGTCACCACCACCGAGGTCGATCACGATCCCTTTCTGCCACTGGCGCTGGCCGCCCAGGCGACCAGCCGGGTACGGCTCGCGACGGGCATCGCGGTCGCCTTCGCGCGCACGCCGATGGCAATGGCGTACGTCACCAACGATCTTCAGGCGCTCTCCGGCGGGCGCTTCCTCCTCGGCCTCGGCACCCAGACCAAGCCCCACATCACCCGCCGCTTCAGCATGGAGTGGGGCAAACCGGTGACCCGGATGCGGGAGTACATCACCGCCCTGCGCGCGATCTGGAACGACTGGAACAAGGGCGAGGAGGTGCGGCACATGGGGGAGTACTACCGGCACACGCTCATGACGGCGACCTTCCGCCCGGCGCCGCACGGTCACGACAACCCGCCGATCCACCTGGCCGCGGTCGGCCCGGCCATGACGCGGCTGGCCGGTGAGGTGGCGGACGGGCTGATACCGCACGGCTTCAGCACCGAACGGTATTTCCGCGAGGTCACCCTGCCGGCTCTGGAGGAGGGCCTGGAGCTGGGCGGCCGTGACCGGTCAGAGGTGAGCGTCCACTGTCCCGGCTTCGCGCACGTGTACGCACCGGAAGGCTCCGTCGACGAGCAGCGGCGGATGCTGGTCGACCAGGTGCACCTTCATCCACCGGCGGGCACACCGGAGGCGGAGATCCGCGCGGCCGTGGCCACGCTCCACGACTCCGACCTGCCCGCAGAAGAGCCGGCCCTGCCCGCAGGTGAGCGATAGGTCGCCTCAGCGGGTCTCGAGGTGGGCTTGGATGGCGTCCATGACGGCCCGTGGCGAGGCCGAGCGGCTGAAGGTGGCCACCACCACCTGCTCGCCCTTCTCCTGGGGCTGCTCCAGGTGGCGGAATGTGGCGATGACGTAGCCGAGAGCGTGGTCCAGGAGCCCGAAGGGATCGTAGGCGCCGCCTGCCCGCAGCCAGCCGCGCAGGACCTGGTTGTGCGCCGCCACGACGGAGGCGGCCATGAGCTCGGCCCGCAGTCCGGCGTCGGGCGAGTCGCCGAGCCATTCGCCGACGAACTCCCGGAACAGCCGCTGGTAGCGGGCCACGCTGGCGATCTCCCGGTCGCGCAGCGCGGGCACCTCCCGGACCAGGCGGTAGCGGCGCAGCGACACCTCGGCGTCGTCGACGTAGTGGGCGAGCACCAGGCGTACGGCGTCGGTGATGGCCACGATCGCGGTGTCGGCGGCGGAGGCGCGCAGGCGGGTGTCGATCTTGGCCAGCAGCGCGTCGTGGTCGGGGAAGATCGCGTCTTCCTTGGAGTGGTAATGGCGGAAGAACGTGCTGCGGCTCACGCCCGCCCGGGCGGCGATGTCGTCCACGGTCGTGGCGTCGTAGCCGTTCTCGTCGAACAGGGCGACGGCGGCTTCGGCCAGGCGGTGGCTGATGCTCGGGTTCGGCACAGGGGCCATTCTTCCGGATTCAGGGGTGTCCAAAACGTACGAAACTCAGTACCGTACTTATGAAACTCAGTCCCATGGACGGTGATGGATGAGACCACCTGACACCGCGAGCAGCCTCGCCCGCCTGAAGGAGCGGCTCGACGAGGCCGTCCACGTCGCCGAGGCGCGGGCGGCGACCAAGCAGCACGCCAAGGGCAGGCTGACCGCCCGCGAGCGGATCGAGCGGCTGCTGGACGACGGCTCGTTCGTCGAACTGGACGCCCTCATGAAGGGTTCGCTCGGTTACGGCGACGGCGTGGTGACCGGGTACGGGACGGTGGACGGCCGCCAGGTGTGCGTGTTCTCGCAGGACTTCACGGTCGCGGGCGGCAGTCTGGGTGAGGTGTACGGGCAGAAGATCTGCAAGGTCATGGACCTGGCGATGCGCAACGGGTGCCCGATCGTCGGCATCAACGAGGGCGCCGGGGCGCGCATCCAGGAGGGTGTGGTCTCGCTCGGGCTGTACGGCGAGATCTTCCGCCGCAACATCCGCGCCTCCGGCGTGATCCCGCAGATCTCCCTCATCATGGGCGCCTGCGCGGGCGGTCACGTGTACTCGCCGGCGCTCACCGACTTCACGGTCATGGTGGACGAGTCCTCGCACATGTTCGTCACGGGCCCCGACGTGATCAAGACCGTGACCGGCGAGGACGTCACGTTCGAGGAGCTCGGCGGCGGGCGGGTGCACAACAGCCGCAGCGGCGTCGCGCACTATCTGGCGCACGACGAGGACGACGCGCTGGACTACGTCCGGGCGTTGCTGTCGTACCTGCCGGACAACAACCTCGACGAGCCGCCGCACCCGGTGTTCGAGGCGGACCTGGAGCCTTCCGCCGACGACCTGGCGCTGGACGTGCTGGTTCCGGACTCGCCGAACCAGCCGTACGACATGCACGAGGTGATCGGCGCGCTGCTGGACGACGGCGAGTTCCTGGAGGTGCAGAGGCTGTTCGCGCCCAACATCGTGGTCGGCTTCGGCCGGATCGAGGGGCGGCCGGTCGGTGTGGTGGCCAACCAGCCGATGCGGCTGGCCGGGACGCTCGACATCGACGCCTCCGAGAAGGCCGCCCGGTTCGTACGCACCTGCGATGCCTTCAGCGTCCCGGTGCTCACGCTGGTGGACGTGCCCGGCTTCCTGCCCGGCACCGACCAAGAGTGGAACGGCATCATCCGGCGCGGCGCCAAACTCCTGTACGCCTACGGCGAGGCCACCGTCCCGCTCGTCACCGTCATCACCCGCAAGGCCTACGGCGGCGCGTACGACGTGATGGGCTCCAAACACCTGGGCGCCGACGTCAACCTGGCCTGGTCCACCGCCCAGATCGCGGTCATGGGCGCCCAGGGCGCGGTCAACATCCTGCACCGCAAACGCCTGGCCGCCGCCGACGACCCCGACGCGCTGCGCGCCGAGCTGGTCCACGAGTACGAGGACACCCTCGCGACTCCATACCTGGCGGCCGAACGCGGCTACGTGGACGCCGTCATCCGGCCGAGCGAGACCCGCCGCGAGGTCACCAGGGCGCTGCGGCTGCTGCGCGGCAAGCGCGACGCCCTGCCGCCCAAGAAGCACGGGAACATACCGCTGTGAGCAACATCGAGGACGTCGAGCGGGCAGCCGGGATCGAGGACGTCGAGCGGGCGCCCGAAGTCGAGTTGCGCGTGGTGAAGGGTGCTCCGACGCCGGAGGAGCTCGCCGCCCTGGTCGTGGCCCTGCGCCTGGTGCGGCCGGCGGCCGACGCTCCGCGACCCGCCGTCACCCGCCCACGGCGCGTGCTGCGCCGTCCCCTCGTGCCAGGCCAGCGCGGCTGGCGGGAGTCGAGCTGGAACCTGGGAGGACACCTGTGAGCCTGCGCAAAGTGCTGATCGCCAACCGCGGCGAGATCGCCGTCCGCATCGTCCGCGCCTGCCGGGACGCCGGCATCGGCTGCGTGGCCGTCTACGCCGATCCCGACCGCGACGCGCTGCACGCCCGCATGGCCGACGAGGCGTACGCGCTGGACGGCGCCACGCCGGGGGAGACGTACCTGTCGATCGACAAGATCATCGAGGTGGCGGCGCGGTCGGGCGCCGATGCCGTACATCCCGGTTATGGCTTTCTGGCGGAGAACGCCGCCTTCGCCCAGGCGGTCATCGACGCCGGGCTGGTCTGGATCGGCCCGCCCCCGGTGGCGATCACCGCCCTCGGCGACAAGGTGGAGGCCCGGCACATCGCCCAGAAGGTAGGGGCGCCGCTGGTGGCCGGAACGGCCGACCCGGTGTCCGGGGCGGACGAGGTGCTGGCGTTCGCGCGGGAGCATGGCCTGCCGATCGCCATCAAGGCGGCGTTCGGCGGTGGCGGGCGCGGCCTCAAGGTCGCCCGCACCCTGGAGGAGATCCCCGACCTGTACGACAGTGCGGTCCGCGAGGCGGTGGCGGCCTTCGGGCGGGGTGAGTGCTTCGTCGAGCGCTACCTCGACCGGCCCCGCCACGTCGAGACCCAGTGCCTGGCCGACGCCCACGGCGGCGTGGTCGTGGTCAGCACCCGCGACTGCTCGCTCCAGCGCCGCCACCAGAAACTGGTCGAAGAGGCGCCCGCGCCGTTCCTCACCGCGGAGCAGGAGGCCCTGCTGCGCGACAGCTCCAAGGCCATCCTGCGCGAGGCCGGCTACGTCGGCGCCGGGACCTGCGAGTTCCTCGTCGGCCAGGACGGCACGATCTCCTTCCTGGAGGTCAACACCCGCCTGCAGGTCGAGCACCCGGTCAGCGAGGAGGTCACCGGCATCGACCTCGTACGCGAGATGTTCCGCGTCGCCGACGGCGAGCCGCTGGGCTACGACGACCCGCCGGCTCGCGGCCACTCGATCGAGTTCCGGATCAACGCCGAGGACCCCGGCCGCGGCTTCCTGCCCGCCCCCGGCACGATCACCCGCTGGCACGCCCCCTCAGGCCCCGGCGTCCGTCTCGACGGCGGCTACGAGCAGGGCGAGACCGTGCCCGGCTCCTTCGACTCCCTGGTCGCCAAGCTGATCGTCACCGGCGCCACCCGCGAGCAGGCGCTCCAGCGCGCCCGCCGGGCGTTGGCCGAGTTCGAGGTCGACGGCATGCCCACCGCGCTGCCCTTCCACCGGGCGGTCGTGGACGATCCGGCGTTCACCGCCGAGCCGTTCACCGTCCACACCCGCTGGATCGAGACCGAGTTCGACAACCACCTCACCCCCTACGCCGGACCGGCCGCCACGGCGGAACCGGTGGAGCGGGACCGGATCACCGTCGAGGTGGCGGGCAAGCGCCTGGAAGTCGTCCTGCCCGCCGGGCTCGGCGGTTCGCGGAGCGCCGGCCCGCCCAGGGGCGCCGCCCCCCGGCGCCGAGGCGCGAGCGCCGTACGGTCCGCGCCCAGCGGAGACGCCCTGGTCAGCCCGATGCAGGGCACCATCGTCAAGCTGGTGGCCGCCGACGGCGACACCGTGCGCGAGGGCGACACCATCGTGGTCCTGGAGGCCATGAAGATGGAGCAGCCGCTCACCGCCCACAAGGACGGCACCGTGGTGGGGATGTCCGCCCAGGTGGGCGCCACGGTCGCGGCAGGCGCGGTGATCTGCGAGATCAAGGACCCGTCGTGACCCCGTCGACCCGGCAGCTGATCGCCGAGGCGTCCGCGCCACTACCGCTCCCCGCCTGAAAGCTTCACGCGTGACCTTGGGATTTCGACTCGCCTGCCCTTGTTGAGTTGACTTCCCGGTCAAGGTGCCTCTTCCTCGGTGACGACGAGAGGAAGGGGAACGCGACATGTTCGTACGCAAGCATGCAGGCGCCGCCTTGCTGGCGGCCACGGCGATGGTGTGCGGAGCCGTACCGCAGGCGGCGGCCGACACCGACACCTTCGATTCCCTGGCCAAGCCCACCGTGGCGGCGGACGGCTCCGGCACCTACCGGACCGTGCAGGCCGCCATCGACGCCGTGCCCGCGGGCAACGCCGGCCGGGTGACGATCACCATCGCGGCCGGGTCGTATCGCGAGATCGTCCGGGTCCCCTCGAACAAGCCGTACATCACGCTCCAAGGACTCGGTTCTTCGGCGGCCCAGACTGTGATCGTTAACAATCACTATGCGGGCCAGTACGGGACATTCAACAGCGCCACCGCGTTCGTCGACGGCCACGACTTCATCGCCACCAACCTGACGATCTCCAACGACTTCGACGAGAACCCGAACGTCACCGGCCACCAGGCGGTCGCGCTCAACCTGAACGCCGACCGCGCGGTCCTGCGCAACGTACGCCTGCTCGGCGACCAGGACACCTTCCTGGTCAACAACGCGGCCCGCGCCTACGTCGCCGGTTCCTACGTCGAGGGCACCGTCGACTTCGTCTTCGGCGGCGGCACCATCGTCTTCGACAACTGCGACGTCTACGAGAAACGCAGCACCGGCGGCCCGATCACGGCCGCGAGCACCGACGCGGCCAAGACCTACGGCTTCCTGTTCTACAAGTCGCGGATCTCCGGAGGGTCCTCGGCCGGGACCACCACGCTGGGCCGTCCCTGGCGGCCCAATGCCCAGGTGCTCTACCGGGAGTCCACGCTCAGCTCGGTGATCAAAACCGCCCAGCCGTGGACCGACATGTCCGGCAACTCATGGAAGAACGCCCGCTTCTTCGAGTACCGGAACACCGGCTCGGGCGCCGGCTCGAACGCCAACCGGCCGCAGTACAGCGACGCCCAGGCCGCGAACTACACGCCCCAGAAGTACCTGGCCGGCTCCGACGGCTGGAACCCCATCTCCTGAAGGACGATCATGAACTTCCGTGCAACACTCACCATGCTGACCGTCCTGGCCGCGCTCGGGGTGGCCGCCGCGCCCGCTCAAGCGACCTCCCCTGCCGCCGACGGAGGGGCCTTCGACCCAGTGAGCGCCGCCCGTACCTGGCCGAGCACCGCCGACGGTTTCGCCGCCACCAGCGGAAACGGGCTGAGCACCACCACCGGCTCGGCCTTCAACCCCGGGTCCTTCTACTCCTACACCCTCGACCCGGCCGCCGATGTCCCGTCCCTGCTCAGGACCTACGCGGGACCCCAGGCGAACATCGGCACCTGACGCTCGCGTCGCGGGCCGCGCGCGTCCATCACCTGTGACGCGGGCGGCCCGTCAGCGCGCATGGGTCAGCCGGACGTATCCGTACGGGTTGAAGAACAGATCGTCCTCGTCGTAACGGTCGCAGGTGCCGGTGCGCAGCAGCCGGCGGGGCGCGTCCTCGGCCATCCGGAACCCGGCGCCGTCCTCGATCTCCGCCGCGCGCGGATCGG
The DNA here is from genome assembly GCF_043197735.1 of Nonomuraea sp. NPDC049028. Taxonomy (NCBI): domain Bacteria; kingdom Bacillati; phylum Actinomycetota; class Actinomycetes; order Streptosporangiales; family Streptosporangiaceae; genus Nonomuraea; species Nonomuraea sp. NPDC049028. The sequence goes on along the minus strand of NZ_JBICTR010000004.1, from coordinate 308,514 downwards.
TCAGCAGGTAGATCGCCAGCGTGTCCAGGTGCGCGACCAGCTCAGGCAGCTCGTCCTTCGCCGGCGGCACCGCACCGACCTCGATCTCCACCTCGGGCGCGCCGAGCAGGTGCATGCCGCAGCTGTAGAGCACCTGGCCGTCGTAGATCGGCCGCTTCACCCAGGCGGCGACGAGCGCGCCGGCCAGGCCTTCATCCGTGACGTCGGCCAGGCCCTCGTCCGTGATGTCGGCCAGGCCCTCGGGCGTGGCGATGGCCGCTCGATCGGCCAGGCTCTCCTCCCGGATGTCGGCCGCTTGGTCCGCCAGTGCGAGCCACCGGTCCCGGCCGTGCGTGATCCCGCTGCTCTCGTTCTTCACCGCCGTGGCGCCGGACCGCAGGAGCGCGGCCGTCACCGCCAGCAGCCGCCGGGACGTGTCGAACGCCAGCTCCCGCATCATCGGCATGGACAGCAGATAGCCGACCGTGTCGTGCGACTCGACCGCGGCCCAGTCCGCCTCGTCGAACGAGGCCGCCGCCATGCTGGCCTCGAACGCCTCCGGCATCCGGGGGTCGGGTTCGGCCTCGGAGTACTCACGGTCGAGGACAAACCCGCCGAAGCCGGACGCGATCCGTTCCATCTCGGAAAGGGCCAGCCCGGAGCCGAGTACGCACAGCACATGCCTGGGGAACGCTTCACTCATCTCGGTACATTAGCGATCAGACCTACTCGCCAGCCCGGTGAACGGCGATCTCGGTCAGCGTCGGGGTATACACCTCCGTCGGCACCTTCCCGATGAGCGCCACCCGGAGCCGGGAGGCCGTGACGCTGCCGAAACCGGTCACGGCCAGGTCGTATCCGATGCCGTTGGCCCGGCTCGCGAACGTCACCCAGGCACCGGTCCCGGCGTCCCATCGCCGCACTTCGAAGGTCTGGACGCGCGGGTTGGTGCCTGAGTCGGTGTACTCGTCGAGGTCCACCTCGTCGAAGGTGGTGGCCGCGGCCGAAGTCGATGTCGAGCGTGATCGGGTAGGTCGCGTCGTCGGCCGCCGCCCAGCGGGTCGCCGGATGCCGGCTCCTCCGCCGGCACCACCACGCCGGAGGTCACCTGGAAGGGAATCTCCAAGTACGTCGCCGAACGCTCCGTCATCGGCGGCACCACGTTCGCCACCTCCTTCAACACCGGCCACGGCCTGTCCACCTGGACCAAGGGCCGGCTGTCCAATCAGCAGGAGTGGGGCGAACTCCGGCTCGGCCTGGTCCTCGCCTCCGATCCGGCCAAGGTGATCCAGGTCCCGCTGGCCGGCTCGGGCCGGCGCACCACGGGCTGGACGACCCGGTCGGCTGACCTGTCGGCGTACGCCGGTCAGAAGGTGGCCGCGCTCGGCCTGATCGTCGCCGCCGGCGCCCGCCCCATCACGGGATACCAGGTCAACCTCGGCGCACTGGCCCTGCGCGACGGCACGAACCACACCCCCGCCGCGCCGCAGGACCTGCGCATCACCCAGCTGCTCCCCGCGACCGGCGAACTGTTCCTGTCCTGGAAGCGCTCCGCCTACGACAAGGTACGCCGCTACGACGTCTACCTGGACGACACCTATCTCGGCGGCGCCTACGACGACGTCTACTACGTCAAGCGCTTCACGGCCACGTCGGGCACGATCAAGCTGGTGGCGGTCGGCCCGGACGGGTCGGAGAGCCCGGCCGCGACCACGTCGTTCGACCTGTCCACGGCACCGGGCAAGGCGCAGGCGTCGGCGAAGCCGGACGGCACGCTGACGGCCACCTGGACGCCTCCGGCGAGCGGGCAGCCCATCACGCTGAAGGTCCAAAGCCTCGACACCGCCCACCCGTACACCAAGGAGGTCCAAGTCCCCGGAACGAGCTCGAGCACGACGCTGACCGGCGTACCCGTCAACGGCGACGGCTACCTCCTGACCCTGCGGGCGGGAACGGGCACGGTCACCGGGGTACGCGGGACGTTCGCCGACACCGAGATCAGCCCCTACCCGGCCTCGGCGGTGGCGATCAACGGGAACACCTTCACGTTCTCCCGGCCGACGCTTCCGGACTGGCACACCCTGACCATCCTTGAGGACGGCCAGGCGAAGTCGTTCACGACGACGTACGGCTCGGATGCCAAGCCGTACATCATCCGTGGCCGCACCACGCGTGCCGCGGAGACGGTGACCATGTCCGGCGCCACCAGCAAGGTGGTCGCCATCCTGGAGGACTATGCCGGTAACAAGGCCACGACGGTGCTTCGCGGCAACTGATCACGAAGGCGAGGGCGCCCCGTGGGCGCCCACGTCGACGGCGGGTGATGCGCCGGCGCGCCACTCAGACGAGCGCGCTTTCCACGATCTTCTGAGTGGCCTGAGAACACCCCCGGCGTGGAGTTAGTTCTCGACTTGCCTGAGGACGTGGCTGTGCTGGTGGCCGAATACAGCCATGAAAGAGAGCTGGCCGAAGCCCACCCGGCCTGGTCTCAACGGTGCGCTGAAAGGCTTGAGGCGTCCCTGCCCGCGAATGGGGGTGCGGGCGGTCGATCCCCGGCGCCGCCCGCACGCTCTCGGGTCGCCAGACGACGACGAGGGATTCGGCCCTGTCGGGTCGTCAGGCGATGACGAGGGATTCGGCCCTGAACTCCCGCCCGGCGACGATCTCGGAGACGAAGCCGCTCGGCCCGACCGGGCGGTCACCGATCAGTGTGACCCGGTGCAGCGTCCGCTGGACGTCGAGGTGGTCGAGGTCCGACGGGGCCAGGTGGGCGGTGGCCCGGTTGTCCCAGAACGCGATGCTGCCCGGCTGCCAGCGGAAGCGGACCGTGTACTCAGGCCGGGTGATCTGCTCATAGAGCAGGCCCAGGACGCGTCGGCTCTCCGGCGCGGACAGGCCGACGATGTGATCGGTGAACCCCGGGTTGACGAACAGCGCGCGCTCGCCCGTCTCCGGGTGCACCCGCACCACCGGGTGTACCGACACCAGCAGGTTGTCGTTGATCCGCTTGACGAGCTTGCCGTCCTGTTCGGCCGGCTGGTACCCGGCCAGGAAGCGGTGCTCGGCGCGTAGTTCGTCCACGAAGGCCCGCAGCGGCTCGGACAAGCCTTCGTACGCGGCGACCAGGTTGGTCCACTGGGTGTCGCCGCCGAACTCCGGCACGGTCTCGGCCCGCAGGATCGAGGCGGCGGGCGGGTTGACGGCGGCGGTGACGTCGGTGTGCCAGCCGGCGTTGTAGGAGTAGCGACGCTTGCGGGAGAGCTGGCGGTATCCAGGGCCGTACCGCTCCTCGTAGCGGCGTGGATCGATGGTGAGGATCTGCGGGAAGTCCTCCGGTGGGGCGTCCTCGTGCGGGTGGGCGTGTGTCAGCTCCCCGAACTGGCGGGCGAAGGCGATCTGCCCGGCGTGGTCGAGGGTCTGGCCGCGGAAGAAGACGACCTTGTGGGCGAGCAGTGCCTGACGGATCTCCGCCACTGTGGAGGGGTCCAGGGGGTGGGCCAGGTCGATGCCGCTGATCTCGGCACCGATGTACCCGGCTACGCGCTTGATCGTGAGAATGGGCATGCTGAAGCGCTCCTCGGATCGTGGAGTGTGAAAAGGGGAGACGGGGGTGCGGGACCCTGAGGTCACCGCATGGCACAGAGCGCGCTCGCCTGCCGCCTGAGATCGACGTGGAGGCGAGCCACCAGAAGCTCACTGCTCTTCACAGCCCAGATCTTCCGCGACATTCCCCACACATGCAATAGGGAATGCGGAAATTCATGTATAACCTGTAGGGAATGTTGCTTTAGCCTGAGGGCGTGCTTATGGTGAGAGCAGGCTCTTGATCCCTCCGCATCTGAAGGGCATGTCGTATGCCTGTTTCCTCCCTCTTGAGACCCGCGCTCGCCGCGTTCCTGCTCGTCGCGCTGACCGGGTGTGCCCAGGGCGGCGAGCCGGAACGACCCGCGGCGGCGCTCGCGACGGACGCGCCGCTGCCGAACTCCGTCCCCAAGGGCACCAAGCTGATCGTCGGAGATCCGCAGACGAAGGTGGCGCTGCAGTTGTCCGGTGAGATCGACAAGTTCTCGTTCGACATCGAGTGGGCCAACATCAGCGGTGGCCCGCAGACGAGCGAGGCGTTCCGGGCCGGCGCGCTGGATGTGGGCGCGGTGGCGGAGATTCCGCCCATCCACGCCACCTGGACCGGCCTGCCGGTGAAGATCGTGGCTTCGAAGTTCCGCAAGGATCCGCTGAAGCATCCCACGTACGAGCTGGGCATCGCGCCGGGCGTGAGCGTGAAGACCCTCGCCGATCTGCGGGGCAAGAAGATCGCCTACAGTCCAGGCCAGGCGCAGGGCGCGCTGGTGCTCAAAGTGCTGAAGCAGGCAGGGCTCACCAAAGCGAACGTCACGCTGGTCGAGCTGCCGAGCACCGGCGACGTCTATCCCAACGCCCTGGCCGCCAAGCAGGTGGACGTGGCCCCGATCGGCGGCGTCAACATCAAGCGATACGCGGCCAAGTTCGGCAAGGACGGCGCGACGACTCTCCGCCACGGGCTGCGCGACGATCCGGCCCACCTGTACGTGCGGACGGTCACGCTGCGGGACCCGGCCAAGGCCGCCGCGATCCGCGAGTACGTCGCGGCGTGGGCCAGGGCCTCGATCTGGGTCTACCAGCATCCAAAGGAGTGGATCGAGGGCTACTACGTGAAGGACCAGGGTCTCACCGCCGCCGACGGCCAGTACCTGGTCGATCTGGCGGGCGAGCCCGACATCCCCGCCGACTGGTCGCAGGCCATCGCCCGGCACCAGGAGACGATCGACATCCTGGCCAAGGAGACCGGGAACCCACCGCTGAAGGCCCAGGACCTCTACGACCTGCGCTACCAGGCGGTCGGCGCGGACGCGATCAAGGGCGGTGCGTGATGACGCTCGTCACCTCCCGCCGCGCCACGGTCGCCCGCGCCAGGAACCGGCGCCGCCTGCGGCCCGGCCGCCCGATCAAGTTCGGGTTCCTGGTGGGGCCGGTGCTCCTGCTCGCGTTATGGGCGGCGTCCTCGGCATCGGGCCGGCTGGATCCCCGGTTCCTGTCCGCGCCGTGGATGGTGCTCACCACGGCGGCCGACCTGGTCGAGACCGGCCGTCTCCAGGACAACCTGCTGGCGTCGGTCCAGCGCGTCGGAGCCGGGCTGGCCATCGGCGTGCCGCTCGGGACGCTGCTCGCGCTGGTGTCCGGGCTGAACCGCTGGGGCGAGGCGGTGATCGACGGGCCCATCCAGATCAAGCGGGCCATCCCCGCGCTCGCACTGATGCCGCTGCTGGTCCTGTGGCTGGGCATCGGCGAGGGGATGAAGGTGACCCTCATCGCCGTCGGCGTGCTCGTACCCATCTACATCCACACCCACAACGGGCTGCGCGGCATCGACAGCCGTTACGTCGAGCTCGCCGAGACGGTCGATCTCGGGCGCGGCGCGTTCGTGCGGAAGGTGGTCCTGCCGGGCGCGCTGCCGGGATTCCTGCTCGGCCTGCGGTTCGCGGTCACGACGGCCTGGCTGTTCCTGGTCGTGGCCGAGCTCGTCAACTCCAGCAGCGGCATCGGCTACATGATGGACCTGGCGCGTACGTACGGGCAGACGGACGTCATCCTCGTCGGCATCGTCGTGTACGGCCTGCTCGGGCTCTTCTCCGACGCCGCGGTCCGGCTGGTGGAGAGGAGGGCACTGTCATGGCGACGGACGTTGGCGAGCTGATCCGCGTACAGGCCCTGACCCGTCGTTACGGCGCCCGCACCATCCTGGACGGCCTGGACCTGGAGATCGCGCTGGGGGAGTTCGTGGCCCTCCTGGGGCAGAGCGGATCCGGCAAGAGCACGCTGTTGCGCGCCCTGGCCGGGCTGGACGGCGACGTGGCCGGGGACGGGCTGGTCGAGGTGCCCGCGCAGGTGTCGGTCGTCTTCCAGGACGCCAGGCTGCTGCCCTGGCAGCGGGTGCTCGACAACGTCATCCTCGGCCTGAACGGCGCCGCGGAAAGGGGCAGGGAGAGCCTGCGGGAGGTGGGTCTGGCCGGGCGGGAACGCGCTTGGCCGAACGAGCTGTCCGGGGGCGAGCAGCAGCGCGTGGCACTGGCGCGATCCCTCGTACGGGAGCCCCGGCTGCTGCTCGCCGACGAACCGTTCGGCGCGCTCGACGCTCTGACCAGGCTCAAGATGCACGGCCTGCTGCGCCGCCTGGTCGAGCAGCACCGCCCCGCCGTCCTCCTCGTCACCCACGACGTGGATGAGGCGATCGCGCTGGCCGACCGCGTTCTCGTGCTGGACCAGGGCAGGATCGCGGCCGAACAGCGGCTCGACGCGGGCAGGAGCGCCACCGAACTCCGGACCGAGCTGCTGCGGACGCTCGGCGTTACCTTGTCGACCGTTCGCGGAGCAGCGGCAGGAGTTGCTCACCCTGCCGTTTGATCTCCGGCAGATAGGGGGTGTCGGACAGGACGAAGTGGGTGATGCCGAGCGCCTGGTATTTGCGCAGCGACTTGGCCACGTCCTCGGCCGAGCCGACCAGCCAGGTGGTGCCCGCGCCGCCGCCGCCGAACTTGCCGGGGGCGGTGTAGAGGTTGTCGTCGAGCACCTCTCCCCGCGCGGCCAGGTCGAGCAGGCGCTGCTGACCGACGGCGGCGTGCCGGTTGGGGTCACGGGAGATGCTCCCCTTCGCCATCTCCGCGACCTTGGCCTCGGCGTCGGCCCAGGCCTGTTCGGTGGTGTCGCGTACCAGGGTGGTGATCCGCAGCCCGAACTCCAGCGGAGGGTGTTCGCGGTCGAGTCGCTCGCTGAGCCGCTTGAGCCGCTCGATCCGCGCGGCGACGCCGTCGAGGGGCTCGCCCCAGAAGAGCTGGACGTCGGCCTCGGTGGCGGCCACGTTCTCCGCGGCTTCGGAGGCGCCGCCGAAGTAGAGCCGGGGGTGCGTGCGTTCGCCCCGGACGACCGGCCGCGGCACCGCCGTGGAATCGGTGACCCTGAAATGCTCGCCCTGGTAGGTGACGTTCTCCTCGGTCCACAGCCGGCGCACGATCTGGATGAACTCCTTCGTACGGGCGTAGCGGTGAGCCTGGTCGCCTTCGCTGTCACCGTAGGCCGCCAGGTTGTCCTTGCCCGACACGATGTTGACCAGCACGCGGCCCTCGGTGAGATGGTCCAGGGTCGCGGCGGCGGCGGCGAAGTTGGCCGGCCGCCAGTAACCGGGCCGGATCGCGATCAGCGGCTGGAACGTCGTCGTCTGCGCGGCCAGGGCGGCGGCGACCGTGAAAGTGTCGGGCCGACCCCAGCCGGTGCCGATGAGCGCCCCGCCCCACCCGTGCTTCTCCAGGGCTTTCGCCTGGCCGGTGAGGGTCTCCAGGCTGTTGTGGTTCGCGACGACGTCGTCGCCCCGGTGCCCGGGTCGGCCCTGGTTCGGGATGTACCAGAGGAAGTGGACGCTCATCGGGGACTCTCCTTCTGTGACTCAGATCACCTAAAAACCTACTGTTCATGTAGGTAAAGTGTAGATTGTGTTCAGGCCACTTCGGTACTCCAGGCGCGAGATCGACTTCGCTTTCTTCGCCGGCGCGCTGTGTCAGCGCTGACCGGCTTTCGCACCCTTTGCCCACCGAGCATCAAGTACGAGGAAAGCTCATGTCCGACCTTCGCAGTTCCATCGAACGCTCCGCGCCGGGACGCAAGAAGTGGCCCTGGATCGCCGCCGTCGTCGCCGTCCTCCTCATCGCCGGCACCGGCTTCGCCCTCACCCGGGGCGACGGCTCCGGCGGCGGCAACGCCACCGCCAACGCACCCGTCGGCGGCGGCACGCTGCAGTTCGCGCTGATCGACTACCAGCGCAGCCCGGACCCGCAATGGGGCACCAACTACGCTGAGTCGCTCATCGGCAACAACATCACCGACAAGCTGACCTGGCAGGACCCGAAGACCGGTGAGATCACGCCGTGGCTGGCGCGGTCGTGGGAGTACAACAAGGACCTGACCGAGTTCACCTTCCACCTGCGCGAGGACGTCACCTTCAGCGACGGCACCCCGTTCGACGCCGAAGTGGTCAAGGCCAACTTCGACCAGTACGTGCACGGCGACGAGAAGCTGGGCATCAACCCCAACGGCGCCGCCCTGCTGTCCGGGTACATCGAGACGAAGACTCCCGACCGCTACACCGCCGTCGTGCGGTTCAAGCAGCCGCTCGCGAGCTTCCTGCAGGCCTCCTCCTTCACCGCCAACGCGCAGCCCGGCTTCCTGTCGCTCTCGACGCTGCGGCTGAGCGCGAAGGAGCGGACCGACCCGAAGAAGGTGATCGGCACCGGCCCGTTCGTGTACGAGTCGTGGGAACCGCAGGTCAAGACCGTCCTGGTCAAGCGCAAGGGCTACAACTGGTCCCCGCCGTCGCTCGGGCACAAGAGTGAGGCGTACCTGGACAAGATCGTGTTCAACACGATTCCGGAGGCCAGCGTCCGGACCGGCTCGCTGGCCTCCGGCGCGATCGACGCCACCCTCGACGTGGGCACCACGGACGAGAAGTCACTGGCCGACCAGGGTTTCACGATCATCCATCGGGCCGTCTCAGGCACTGCCATCCTGTTCAACTTCAACTCCCAGCTGTTCCCGACCAGCGACATCGCGGTCCGCAAGGCGATCCAGCTCGGCTGGGACCGTGAGGCGATCAAGAAGACGGTGCTCACCGACTCCTACTCCGTCGCGACCTCGGTCCTGGAGCCGTCGGTCACCGGGTACGCCGACTACAGCGGCTCGGTCCTGAAGTACGACCCAGAGAAGGCGAAGCGCCTCCTGGAGGAGGCCGGCTGGAAGGAGGGCCCGGACGGGATCCGGGTCAAGGACGGCAAGCCGCTCGTGGTCAAGCTGCTCGGCATCAGCAACCTGGTGGTGAACAAGCCGGCGTACGAGTCGATCCAGCAGGACCTGAAGAAGATCGGGGTCGACCTGCGGCTCACGGTCGTCCCGATCCCTGACTACACGGCCGGCCTGGCCAAGGCGAAGACCGACTGGAACGTCACCGCGTCCAACCGCTCGCGTAACGACCCGGCGGTCCTCAACCTTCAGTACAGCCCGCTGCTCGGCAACGTCACCTACCTCACGAAGGACTCCTCGGGGATCGACGTGGACGAGGTCACGCGGACCGTGGGCAAGCTCGACCTCACGCTCGACCCGGCCACGCGCAAGCAGTACGCCAAGGCGGCGCAGGACCTCTTGCTCGACAAGTACGCGCTGGTCAACCCGGTCTACAACCCGGCGCAGGTGATCGCCCACGCCGCCTACGTCCACGGGATCGTCTTCGACGCCCAGTCACGCAACCACTTCGTGGACGCGTGGAAGAGCAACGGGAAGTGACGATGGCCCGCTACCTGGTACTGAAGGCCGGTCGCGCCCTGTTCGTGGTGTGGGCCGCGTTCACCCTGACCTTCGTCCTGCTGTTCGTGCTGCCGGCCGACCCGGCGGACCTGCTCTTCGACCCCGCCGAGATCAACAGCATCCCACCGGAGGTCCGCGAGCAGGTGGCGGCGAGCTACGGCTTCGACCGGCCGGTGCTCCTGCAGTACCTCGCCCGGCTGGGTCACGCGTTGACCGGCGACTTCGGCGACTCGGTGCAGTCGGGGCGATCGGTCACCGCCACGATCCTCGACGCGCTCCCGAGCACCCTCGTCCTGGCGTCCGGCGCCCTCGCGCTGGCGGTGCTGATCGGCTTCGTGATCGCGCTCGCCGCGACCGCGACCCGCCGTGAATGGTTGCGCAACCTGGTCGAGGCACTGCCGTCGGGCGCGGTCTCGGTGCCGGTCTTCCTGTCCGGAATCCTGGTGCTGCAGATCTTCTCGTTCCGGCTGGGCTGGTTCCCGGCCTTCGGCGACAGCGGTGCGAAGAGTGTCGTCCTGCCGCTGATCACGCTGGCCGTCCCGGTCTCCGGTCCGATCGCGCAGCTCCTCGTCCGCAGCTTCGCGACCGAACTCCACGCCGGGTATGTCACGACGAGCCGAGCGAAGGGCGCCACACGCGGCGGCATCATCATCCGCGACGTCTTCCGCAACGCCAGTCTGCCGGCGCTCACCATCGCCGGCATCACGTTCGGCAACCTGATCGCCGGGTCGGTCATCACCGAGACCGTCTTCGCCCGCAAGGGCATCGGCCGGATGACGCAGGCCGCGATCAACACGCTGGACGTCCCGCTGGTGCAGGGGATCGTCGTGCTCGTGGCGGCGGGCTTCGCGTTGATCAACCTGACCGTCGATCTGATCTACCCCCTGCTGGACCCGCGGCTGCGGGCCACCCTGGCTGCCACGTGAGGAGGATCTCATGACCGTCGCACTCGCCACGAACGGCCGGCCCGGCGCCATCCAGCGTTTCGGTGAGCTCGCGCGGCAGCCGGCCCTCGTGGCCTCGTGGATCATCGTGCTGGTCGTGATCGGCTGGGCTGTCGTCCCTGGCCTGTTCACCTCGTACAGTCCCTATGACGGCGACCCCGCCGCGAGCTTCGCACCGCCGAGCGCGGAGCACTGGTTCGGCACCGACCGGCTGGGCCGGGACCTGTTCGCCCGCAGTGTGTACGGGGCGCATACGACCCTGACCGCGACCCTGCTGGCCGTCCTCATCGCCTTCGGCGTCGGCACGGCGGTCGGGCTGGTCGCGGGCTTCGCCAGAGGGGGTGTCGACACCGCCATCATGCGGGTGATCGACGTGTTCCTGGCGATCCCCAGCCTGCTGCTCGCGATGGTGGTGGTCTCGGTCCTGGGCTACTCCACTCAGAATATCGCCCTGGCGGTCGGCATCTCGTCCATCGCGTCGTTCGCGCGGGTGATGAGGGCGCAGGTGCTCGCGGTCGTGTCCCAGGACTACGTCAAGGCGGCGTACGGCCTCGGGGTCGGCCGGCTGGGCGTGATGCTCCGGCACGTCGTACCCAATGCGCTCAGCTCGGTGATCGCACTGGCGGCGCTCGAGGTCGGAACGGCCGTGCTCGCCGTCGCCTCGCTCGGCTTCCTCGGCTACGGCGCACCTCCGCCGCAGCCGGAATGGGGCCTGCTGGTGGCCGAGGGCCGCGACTACGTCGCGGTGCACCCATGGGCGTCGATCCTGCCCGGCGTGGCGCTCGCGATCGTCGTCATCGCCACCCACCGCATCAGCACCTCGTACCGGAAGGAACACCGCCGATGACCGATCCGTCCAAGGACCCGCTGCTGCGGATCACCGGCCTCGCGATCGACTATCGGACGGGGCACCGTCAGTGGACGCCCGCTGTCCGCGGCGCCGGCCTCCATGTGGAGCCGGGGGAGTTCGTCTCACTCGTGGGAGAGTCCGGCTCGGGCAAGACCACGCTGGTCCAGGGCGCGCTCGGCCTGCTGCCGGCCGCCGCGCGGATCCGCGCCGGCTCGATCGCCTACTCGGGCGTCGAGGTCACCGGCTGGAACGACCAGCGAATGGCGCGGGTGCGGGGCAACTATGTGGGCTTCATCCCCCAAGACCCCAACACCTCGCTCAACCCGGTCAAGAAGATCGGCAAGCAGGTGACCGAGGCGGTCCGGTTCAACCAGCGCGCGGCCGGGGACGCGGCTCAGCACGCGCTGGAAAGTCTGCGCACCGCGGGCCTCAAGGACGCCGAGCGGGTGTTCCACCAGTACCCTCACGAACTCAGCGGCGGCATGAAGCAGCGGGCGCTCATCGCGATCGCGCTGGCGGGCCAGCCGAAGATCATCGTGGCCGACGAGCCCACCAGCGCGCTCGACGTCACCGTCCAGAAGGTCATCCTTGACCACCTGGTACGGCTGCGCGAGGAGCTCGGCATCGGCATTCTCCTGGTCACCCATGATCTCGGCGTCGCGCTGGACCGCTCCGACCGGATCCTGGTCATGCGCGACGGCGAGATCGTGGAGGAGGGCCCGGTACACCAGGTGCTGGAGCACGCCACCGACGACTACACCCGCCGGCTGCTCGACGCGGCTCCCGCGCGGCACGCCGGTCGGCTGGAGCCGAGGTCAGGCCCGCGGCCGGTCCTCGACGCCGCGCCGGTGGCGCTGCGGGCACACGCGCTCACCAAGACCTACCACCTGCGCGGCCGGGGCGGGCGGCGTGAGCTGCGCGCACTGGACGGCGCCGACCTGGTCGTACGCAAGGGCACCACGCACGCCATCGTCGGCGAGTCGGGAGCGGGCAAGTCCACGCTGGCGAGCATCCTGGTCCGCTTCACCTCCGCCGACAGCGGCACAGTGCACGTCGGCGACCGGGAGCTGACCGGCCTGCGCCACAGGGAGCTGCGGGAGCTCCGCCGGGACCTGCAGTTCGTGTTCCAGAACCCGTTCACCTCGCTCGACCCGCGGTTCACGGTGGGCAAGATCATCGCAGAGCCGTTGCGCGCCTTCGGGCAGGAGCGGACGGCCCGGGTGGTGGAGCTGCTGAACGCGGTGGCACTGGACGAGAGCTATCTGGATCGGCTCCCGAGCCAGCTGTCCGGCGGTCAGCGGCAGCGGGTGGCGATCGCGCGGGCGCTCGCGCTCAACCCCGAGATCCTCGTACTCGACGAGGCGGTGAGCGCGCTCGACGTGTCGGTCCAGGCCCAGATCCTGCGGTTACTGGTCGATCTGCAGGCGGAGTTCGGGCTCAGCTACGTGTTCGTCACCCACGACCTCGGCGTCGTACGCCTCATCGCCGACGACGTCACGGTGATGAAGGACGGCGCCGTGGTCGAGACCGGTCCCGTCGAGCAGGTGTTCCACGCACCGCGGCACCCGTACACCCGGGAGCTGCTGGAGGCGATCCCGGGAGCCCGGCTCGCCCTCGCACATCAAGGCGCGCATCAAGTGGCGCATCAAGTCGCAGGTCAAGTCGCACGGTAGGTCGCACGTCAGGGAGAGATCGTGCTGCACATCAACGTCAACATCCTCAACGCGGGCGTCTTCGGCGGCTCGTGGCGGTTCCCGGGCACCGACGGCACCGCCAGCTACACGATCGAGCACTACACCTCGATCGCGCGGAAAGCCGAGGAGGCCAAGCTCGACGCGGTCTTCCTGGCGGACGGCCCGTCGCTCGACCCGAACATCAGACACCGCACTGCCAACAACCTGGAGCCTACGACGGTACTGGCGCGGATCGCCGCCCAGACCGAGCGAATCGGGCTGATCGGGACGTTGTCGTCGTCCTACAACGACCCGGTGGAGCTCGCGCGCCGGCTCGGCGACCTCGACCACATCAGCGGGGGCCGCTTCGGCTGGAACGTGGTGACCACCGCCGGGCCCGTGGCGGCGCGCAACTTCGGCCGGACCGGCGAGCCCGAGCACGCGCTACGCTACCGCCGCGCCGCCGAGTTCACCGAGCAGGTCGTCACCGGCTGGGCGGGCCGGACCGAGCTCGTCTCCCCGCAGGGCAGACCGGTCGTGGTCCAGGCCGGTGGCTCCAGCGACGGCCGCCGGCTGGCCTCGCGGATCGGTGAGGTGATCTTCTCCGCCGACCAGGATCTCGACCACGCCCGCGCGTTCCGCACCGAGATCCGCGCCGGCGCGGCCGAGTTCGGGCGACGCCCTGACGAGATCGTCGTCCTGCCCGGACTGTCCACCGTCGTAGGCAGCACCGAGGCCGAGGCCAAGGCCCGGCGCGAACTGCTGGACGAGATCCTGCCCGACGCCTATGCCCGCGGCCGGCTGGCCGCCCAGCTCGGGATCTCCCTCGACGGGCTGCCCGATGACGAGCCGATCCCGGCCGAGCTCCTCGTCGATCCCGACGAGGCCGGTGGTTCACAGACCTTCTACCGGGTCGTCAAGGCGATCATCGACACGGAGCGGCCGACACTCGGTCAGTTGCTCAAGAAGCTGTCCGGCGGCGGTGGCCACCGGATCGTCGTGGGCACGCCGGAGCAGATCGCCGACGACATGGAGCGGTGGTACCGCGAGGGGGCCGCGGACGGCTTCAACGTGATGCCCGACGTGCTGCCGTCGGGGTTCGCCGACTTCGCCGAGCAGGTGCTTCCCGAGCTGCGGCGTCGTGGCCTGTTCCGGACCGAGTACGACGGGACGACCCTCCGCGACCACCTCGGGCTCGGCCTGCCCACGGCGCCGGCCGGGGCCTACCAGGGCCGTCCCCTTGAAGCGGCTCGCTGACCTGTTCCACAACCGAAGGTGATCTTTTCATGAGCACAACCATCCAACTCGCCCTCGCGGTCGGGGCACCGACCGGCCCGGCGCTGGTGTCACTCGCCGACGCCGTGGTCATCGCGGCGGTGGCCGAAGAGCTCGGGGTCGCGGCGATCCGGCTCGCCGACGGTTCAGCTGATGATGGGGCCACGGGTCGCACGCTCGACCCGACCGTGGTGGGCGCCTACCTCGCCGGCCTCCACAGTGGCATCGGTTATGTCGCCGATGTACCGACCAGCCACAACGCGCCGTACAACGCCGCGCGCAGGGTGCTCTCCCTCGACCGGGCCACCGGCGGCCGGGCCGGCGTCGCGCTGCGGGCGGGCGGGGGCGATGAGGTGAGTGAGGCGACCGCTCCTGACCCCGGCGCGTCCGACCCCGTCCGGCGCTGGAGGGAGTACGCCCACGTGCTGACCCGGTTGTGGGAGTCCTTCCCGCGTACAGCGCTGATCGGCGATCAGGAGGCCGGGATCGTGGTGCGGGATTCGCAGATCAAGCCGATCGGCCACGAGGGCGCCTTCTACCGGGTCGCCGGGCCGCTGGATGGGCCGTCGTCGGTGCAAGGACGCCCGGTCGTCGTCGCCGACCTGGGAGTTCTCGACGCGACGGCGGTCGCTGAGTCGGCAGACGTCGTCGTGGTGGATCGGGAGCGTGCCGCCGGTGCGGACGCCGCGCTGGCGAAGGCGTTGCGGGGAGCCGGCCGGTCCCGGGAGGACGTCGCACTGCTCGGCCGGGTCGAGGCAGCCCTGGACGACCCGGCCGACCTTCTCGCCTGGGCCGCGGAGCACCGGCTGGACGGATTCGAGCTGGTGCTCACAGGCGGCGCCGCGGCGGCGCTCACCACACTGCGGGCGCTGGTGCCGAGGCTGACGGCCGTCGGCTCCGCGCATCCCACATCCGCGCACTCCACCCTGCGGTCCGCACTGGGCCTGCCCGAGCTCGCGGCGGTGGCGGCATGACCGCCGAGCGCGCCGGCCTCGAAGGCGCCATCGTTCCGGGGCCGACCGTGCCGAACTCCATCGTGCCGAACTCCATCGTGCCGGAGACTCCAGCAGGAGTCGGGTACACCGTCGAAGGCATTCGCGCGGCCGTCGCACCCATCCTGGGGCGCCTGCGCGCCGGAGCCCGTGCGCGGGAGCTCGCCCGCGACTACGCGTTCGACGACGTCCGGGCGCTCGCCGAGCACCGCATCACGCTGGTCGGCATCACCAGGGAGGACGGCGGCGCCGGCGGCTCGGTGCGAGACGTGATCGACCTGGTCATCGCCATCGCCCGGGCCGACTCCAACGTGGCGCAGGCGCTGCGCAGCAGCTTCCTCACCGCCAACCAGGTGGCGAGCCGGCGCGACCTGCCCCACCGGGCGCTGACCCTGCGGCGGCTGCGCGACGGCGACCTGTTCGCCGGCACCGCCAACGAGCGCACCGGCGGCGCCAACGGGTCCGTCAACACCACCATCCGGCGTGACGGTGATGGGTACGTCATCGACGGCGAGAAGTACTACTCGACGGGCGCTCTGTACGCCTCGTGGTTCTCGGGCCTGGCCCAGAAGGAGGACGGCACCGTGCTCGGCTTCACGGTGCCGGTGGATCGTCAGGGCGTACAGCGGCTCGACGACTTCGACGCGATCGGCCAGCGGCTGACCGCGAGCGGCACCACGCGGCTGGTCAACGTGCGCGTCCGCGAGAGTGAGGTCGTAGCCCGCGACAACTCCCTGCTGGACAACCCGTGGCTGGGCTCGTTCGCCCAGCTCTACCTGGCGGCGGTCGAGGCGGGCATCGCCGCCGCGGCGCTCGACGACGCGATCTGGTTCGCCCGTGAGAAGGCCCGGCCGATCAAGCACAGTACGGCGGACAGGAGCGTCGAGGACCCGTATGTGCGCGAGACCGTGGGAGAGATCGCCGCACGGGCCCAGGCCGCCCGGTCGGTGGTGCTGCTCGCCGCCGAAGCGCTGGAGAGCGTACGTGGCCTGACCGGCGCGCAAGCGCGTAGCGCCGGTGCGGAGGCCGCGGTCACCGTGGGGCAGACCGGTGTGATCGCCATCGAGTCCGCGCTGCGAGCCGCCGAACTGCTCTTCGACGTCGCGGGAGGCTCCATCACCAACCGCGAGCTCGGCTTCGATCGGCACTGGCGCAACGCTCGCACGGTCGCCAACCACAACCCCAGGCAGTGGAAGGCCGCGGTGGCGGGCGCTTATCACCTGACCGGCGAGGCTCCGCCCACGACCGGCCTCTTCTAGGACGCCCGGCCGAAAGACCGGCAGCCTCTTCCAGAACCCCGACCGAAAGACCGGCCGCTCCTGGAGCAGCCGACTGAAAGGAATCCGATGACCGTCAAGGTCGACCGCATACTGGGCCGCACCGGTGTCCTGCTCAGTCCCCTCACCCTCGGCACCATGAACTTCGGCCGGTGGCAGGAGGAAGGCGAGAGCGTCAGGATCATCCACGCCGCCCTCGACGCCGGCATCACGGCCGTCGACACCGCCGACGTCTACGCCCAGGGCGTGTCGGAGGAGATCGTCGCCAAGGCGATCAAGGGCCGCCGTGACGACCTCTTCCTGGCCACCAAGTTCCACGGGCAGATCGGTGACAACCCCCAGCACGCCGGCAACTCCCGGCGCTGGATCATCCGCGCCGTGGAGGACAGCCTGCGCCGGCTCGGCACCGACCACCTCGACCTCTACCAGGCGCATCGTCCGGACCCGCACACTGATCTGCTGGAGACGCTGCGGACGCTCGACGATCTGATCCGCCAGGGCAAGATCCGCTACTACGGCACCTCGGTCTTCCCGGCCCACCAGCTCGTCGAGGCGCACTGGCTGGCCGAGAAGCACGGGTTGATCGCCCCGCACACCGAGCAACTGCCGTACTCCCTCCTGGTCCGCAGTGCCGAACGGGAGGTCTTTCCCGTCACACGGAAGTACGGCATCGGCGTTCTGAGCTACGGCCCGCTGGCCGCCGGTTGGCTGTCCGGAAAGTACCGCGTCGGCGGCGAGCAGCCCGAGTCGGCGCGCGCCGGGCTCATCCCCGGCCGGTTCGACATCGACCTCGACAGCAACGGGCGCAAGCTGGCCGCCGCCGACGCGCTGGCCCGGCTCGCGGAGGACAGCGGGCTGACGCTGGTCGACCTGGCCCTGGCGTTCGCGCTCAACCACCCCGCCGTCAGCAGCGTGATCATCGGCCCGCGCACGTTCGAGCACCTGGAGGGCTATCTCAAGGCGGCGACCGTCGAGCTCGGCGCGGACATCCTCGACCGCATCGACGAGATCGTCGACCCGGGCACCCATTTCGTCGAGCGCGACACCGGCCGTGACACTCCGTCACTCCAGCCGGCCGCGCTCCGCCGCGACCTCACGAAGAGCGTTCAGTCATGACCTACGGAACTTTTGAGCAGACCTACGCGGCGGCCGAAGATCGCTACAAGAACCTGGAGTATCGGCGGGCTGGAAACTCCGGTCTCGACCTGCCAGCCGTCTCCTTCGGCCTGTGGCAGAAGTTCGGCACCGACCACCCGTACGAGACCCAGCGCGAGATCGTGCTGCACGCCTTCGACCTGGGCATCACCCACTTCGACAACGCCGACCGGTACGGCCCTCCGCACCGCGCCGCGCAGCAGCTCTTCGGGAAGGTGCTCAAGCGCGACCTGGCCCCGTACCGGGACGAAATCCTTCTTTCCACCAAGGCCGGCAACCCCATCGGCCCCAGCCCGTACCACAAGGGCGGCTCGCGCAAGTCGCTGCTCACCTCGCTGGAGCACAGCCTGCGCGACCTCGGTACCGACTACGTCGACATCTTCTACAGCCACAGCCCCGACCTGACCACGCCGCTGGAGGAGACCGTCGGCGCTCTCGTCAGCGCGGTGCGGCAGGGCAAGGCGCTCTACGTGGGTCTGTCCAACTACGCACCCGAGCGGGCACACGAGGCGGCCGAGCTGCTGCGTCGGGAGGGGGTGCCGCTGCTGGCGCACCAGCCGCGGTATTCGATCTTCGACCGTCGGCCCGAGCTCAACGGCCTGCTCAAACTGGCCGCCGAGGACGGGTTCGGCCTGATCGTCTACTCGCCGCTGGCGCAGGGCCTGCTCACGAACAAGTACCTCGACGGCATCCCGGCCGGTGCTCGCGCCCAGAGCAGCACGTTCCTGTCGCCCGACGTCATCGACGACGTCTACCGGCAGCGGGTCGCCGCGCTCAACCGGATCGCCGAACAACGCGGCCAGTCGCTGGCGCAGCTCGCGCTGCAGTGGGTGCTGCGGCAGCCGCAGGTGACCTCGGCGCTCATCGGGGCCAGCTCGACGTGGCAGCTGGACCACAACGTCAAAGGGCTCGATTTCCCGCCCCTGACGGAGGAGGAGCTGACGCTGATCGACGAGCACGGCGTGCACGGAACCGGACTGAGGCTCTGAGATGACGAACTTTGAGATCAGCGACTTTGGGATCAGGGACTTTGGGGTCAAGGACTTTGGGGTCAAGGACTCCGAGACGACAGGGTCGATAGGGGCCGGCGTCGAGGACGGCCGACCGTTCCGCCTGGGCTTCCTGCTGCACCTCGACAGTGACCTGCCGCCGGCGCGGGCCTACCGGGAGGCGATCGACCTGTTCGTGGCCGCCGAAGAACTGGGCTACGACTCCGGCTGGGTCATCCACCGGCACTTCCGGCAGGGCAATGAGCACGTCTCCGCGCCGCTGGTCATGCTCGCCGCGATCGCCGAGCGCACCACCCGGATCCGGCTGGGGACCGGCGTGCTGGTGCTCCCGCTGGAGGATCCCCTCAAGGTCGCCGAGGACGCGGCCACGCTCGACGAGCTCAGCGGCGGCCGGCTCGAGCTCGGGGTGGGCTCGGGTCCCTTCCCGGGAGCGTGGGAGGCGTTCGGCAAGGACCTGGCCGACAGGCACCGGCTCTTCGACGCCTCGGTCGCGCGGCTCCACGAGGTGCTGGAGGGTGTCGCTCTCAACAGCCTCGGCGAGGCGCTCCACCCGCCCGGGGCCGGTGTGCGGCGACGGCTGTGGCAGGCGACCACCGGCGACCCGGAGCTGGCTCATGCGGCAGCGGCCGCCGCCGGCCGCGTCGGTGACGGGCTGCAGCTCTCCCGCGCCACCGGCTGGCGGGGCAGCACTGTACGCGAGGCACAGCGGCAGCAGGCCGAGTGGATCGCGGCCTACCGCGCGGCGGCCCGTCAGCCCCGGGTGCAGGTCTCCCGGGCCATCTATCCCCACCCCGACCGAGCGGAGGCCATCCGGCTGGTCACGCCCGGGGCTCGCCGCTGGCAGAGCTGGCTGTCCTCTCGGCGCGACGTCGCGGGCCTCAGCGTCGAGGAGTACCTGGAGGCCGACCGCGCCCTGCTCGGCCCATCGCAGGAGCTGGCCGCCGAGCTGGCGGACGATCCCGCACTGCGGCAGATCACCGACCTGCTGGTGAGCTTCGCCCCCGGCGTGCCTGACTTCGACGAGCATGTCCGGCTGCTCGCCGCCGGCGCTCAGGAGCTGGCACCCCTGCTCGGCTGGCGGCCCGCGCCATCTCGGGGGACCTCATCGGGTCCGCTGAACGGTGTGGCATAGCGGCAATGTTGGTAGGAATTTAATGAAATGCCGCCCTGTTACCGCAGCGGCGCGATCGACCCTGGAGGCTCACCCATGAGCGGCCCCAAACAGCACACTCCGACCTACGCCACCCCTGCGGACGTCCAGGTCCATGGCCCCTACGGCCCCGGCCGCCTCGACGCCGCCCCCAAGGGAGTTCGCGCGCTCTACCCCTTCCACGGGCGCATCACCGCCGACGGATCCAGCGGCTATCCGGCCGCGCCCGGCCGCTACCACATCTACAACGCTTGGCACTGCCCCTGGGCGCACCGCGCCGCCATCGTCCGCAAGCTCGCGGGGCTTGAGGACGTGGTGTCGCTGTCGTACGTCGACGACGAGCGCGACGCCCGCGGCTGGGCCTTCCGGGAGCGTCGCGGCCCCGACCCCGTCAACGGTTTCACGCTGCTCGCCCAGGCGTATGAGGCGAGCGAGCCCGGCTTCGCCGGCCACATCTCGGTCCCTACTCTCTGGGACCGCGTGACCGGCCGAATCGTCAGCAACCACTACCCCGACATCACCCTCGACCTGGCCACGGAGTTCGAGGAATGGGCCGATCCATCTGTCCGGCTCTACCCCGCCGAGTCCCGCGCCGAGATCGACGAGCTCAACGAGCAGATCCTGCGCGACGTCAACACCGCGGCCCCCAAGATCGCGGGGGCGGCCACGCAGGAGACCTACGAGCAGCTACGCGGTGAGACCGTCGCCGCCCTCGAACGCCTCGACGAGCGCCTGGCCGACCGCCGCTTCCTTCTCGGTGACGCCATCACCGAGGCCGATGTACGGCTGTGGGTCACCCTGGCCCGATTCGACCTCGCCGACAACCCCGCCGCCCGCATCAGCGAGCGCGGGCTGACCGACTTCACCCACCTGTGGGCCTACGCCCGCGACCTCTACCAGCACCCCGCCTTCCGCGACACCACCGACTTCGCCACCTACCGCCATAGCGCCTTCGCTTGCGCGGAGGGCGTCAAGCGCATAGACGTGGAGCCGTTCCAGGGCGCCTGGGACTCACCCCACGGCAGGGAGAGCCTCGATGTCCAGCGCCGTTTGACGGGCATGGGCCTTGGCCGAAAGGAGCCCGAGAGCCCGGTTACAGCGCTGGGTCATTGACCGTGCGGAAGGTTACTGACACGCGTCGCGTGCGTGGCATGCGGCCTGCCGCAGTGGGGTCGCTCTTGCGTGCGGCAATGCTGTGACGCCAGGTGTATCGGGCAGGTCCTGACATGACGCACAGGCTGCCGGGGGCGAGAGATATCGCCGCCTTCGTGCCGTCCGCAGGATGGGTGAAGTCCATGACACAAGCGGAGCCCAGAGAGATCGCGGCGACGACCGGGCCAAAGCAGGGCACGCAGTCGACGTGTGGGCTGATGCCCTGTCCCGGCTGATACTCGTTGATGATCACTTGGTTCGCTTCGCTTTCCATGATTCCTTCGCGGACCAGGCGCATGGCCTGCTGTTGTGCCCATGCCGGAATCGGTGGAGCGGCGGGAACAAGGGGATTCCTCGCCACACTTCGACGGCCGTAGTCGTAGCGATGGCCGTAGTGTTGCACTCGTCGTCGCAGTTGTGCCGACCACTCGGCGGCGTCGATGAATGAAAGCAACGACGCGCAGGCGTCGGGAGTAAGCCAGTCGGCGATGTAGCGCAATCCCGGCACCATCTCATCGCGAGATGCCGGCGGGAGGCCGTCACCAGCGTCAAAGGACAGTTGTTCTAAAGACTCCGGCATGCCGAAAACAGTAGCCAGCACGACTGTCAGACTGTGCTGTTTTGCGGCGTTCGTATCAGGCCAAGCCTCACTGCGGGCCGCGGTCCATGGCGGGCCGCCAGCCGAGTTCGGGGCCCAGCTTCGTGGCCATGTCGGTGAGGATCTGCACGTAATCGTCGTGCTCGAAGGTGAACGGCAGCGCGAACGCCACCTCGTCGATCTCCCGGAAGGCGGCGTGCGCGTACAGCCGCTCGGCGATCTCGGCGGAACTGCCCACGAGGTCGGGTGCGAACATCATGCGGGCCGGTCCCTGCGGCGTGGTGGTGCGGGGCGTGCGCTTGTCGGCGTACGCCTGGTACCTGGCTCGCTGCTCCGGCGTGGCCGTGTCCGTGGGGATGACGACCAGGCCCTGGGAGACGCGGGCCCGCTCGCCCTCGGGGTGCCGCGCGCGGAACGCCCGTACGTGGGAGAGCTGGATCTCGGCGAAGTCCGCCGACTCCTCCGCCTTCACGACGCTGCTGGTCAGGAAGTTCATGGCGTGCTCACCCGCCCAGGTGGCCGAGCGGAGGCTGGCGCCGCCGTACCACATGCGGGCGCCCAGGCCGGGCGCGTGGGGCTGGACCCGATCGGAGAAGACCTCGAAGCCCTCGACGCCGCTGAAGTCGGTGGCCGGCTCGCCGCGGACGAAGGCCAGCAGCCGCCGCACCCGTTCGTAGCTGAAGTCCTCCTGGTCGGCGGTGCCGGGGTGGAGCGCGTCCTTGACCTGGTCGTAGTGGAGCGGCGGGCCGACGCTGACGCCCGGGTTGAGCCGGCCGCCGGCCAGGATGTCCACCGTGGCCAGGTCTTCGGCGAGCCGCAGCGGGTTCTCCCAGCCGAGGGGGATGACCGCGGTGCCCAGCTCGATGCGGGTGGTGCGCTGGGAGGCCGCCGCCAGGACGGCGACGGGGGAGGAGATGCCGTACTGGAGGTGACGGTGGCGCACCCACGCGCTGTCGAAGCCCAGCCGCTCGCCCAGCTCGATGATCCGCAGCGTCGACTCGTGGCCGGGGCGCGGGTCGTCACCGTCGAACAGCCCGATCGTCAGGAAACCCAGCTTGCGCAGCGGTTGCGTGGGTAGCGGCACGGTGGTTCCTCCTCCTCGTCATTCCTGGCAGCGGAGAATAGTCGCGGGCTCAGCGCGTCCCCGTCACCGGGTCGCCGATCGCGGGCCGCTCCGGGCGAGGTCAGAGGCCCGCGTCCGCCTTGACCGTGGCGTCATTCGGCACCTTGACCAGGGGCTTGGGCACGTTCCTGACCAGGTTTCCGGTGGAGGCGACGGTCAGTGACGCGCCGCTCTTCTTCTCGTAGGCGCTGCCTCGCGCCGGCCTGCCCGCCGCCTCGGGCCGGCCGAGATCGTAGGCTGGGCCGTTGTGGGAGATGGTCGGCCGGGGTGGCGAGACGTGCTGCTGCCGGGGATCCTGGCCGTCGCGCTGATAGCGCTGACGGTGTCGCATCGCTTACCGGCGGCGCTCACGTGGGTGGCTGAGCCGGGGTCGCCGCTCGCGGCGGACAGTCCTCTCGCGACCACGTACGCGATGCTGGGCTCGGGAGCCGCCTGCGTCGCCCTCGTCTTTCGCCGGATCACGCCGGTGTGGGCCTTCGGGGGCACGCTCGCGGCAGCGGTATTGAGCATCAGCGCAGGTGGCGGTGGCGTCCTGTCAGGGATGGTCACCGTGATGGTGGCGCTCTACGCGCTGTCCCTGCATCGCACGGCTGGTGTCGCCGCGGTCGGAGCCTGCGCCGTAACGCTGGTCGGTGCCGCGCTGACGCTCGCTGCCGGCGCAGGGGCGAAGATCGTTGCCGGGGTCGCGTTCCAGGCGGCCGCCATGGCGGCGGTGGTCTGGGTCATGGGGAGGTCTCGACGGCGGAGGGGAGCCGGCCGATCGGCTGTCTCGGCCTACCACGCGGGCTCGGCGTCGGTGCCTCGCCTCGCCGCCGATGCGGAACGGCGGCGGCTGATCGCGGAATTGCATGACGTGGCCGCGCATCGGCTCACCGGCATCGTGGTGTCGGCCGCCACCGCCACGCGGCTCACCGATCCCGAACTCGCCGCCGCCGCCACCCGGCACGCCGCCGAGGCCGGGCGCCAGGCTGTGATGGAGCTGGACCGTCTCGCCGGGACCGGGCATCGCGCCGCGACGGAGCAGGATCGCCTTGGCGAGGCCGTCGAACCCATGGCTGCCGTCGAACCCATGACCATGGAGGACATCGACGTACTCGTCGCCGAGCACATCGGCCTCGACTATCGGCGCACCGCCGTTGGCGCGCCTCCGGAAGTCATCTCCATCGCCTACCGGGTGGTCCGCGAGGCGCTGACGAACGCGACCCGATATGCCGCGGGTGCTTCCCGGGTTCGGCTTGACATCCTGGCCGGACACCTGGTCGTCACGGTCACCGACGAGGGTGGTGACGCGGCGGCCTCGGACCTCGGGACGGGCAACGGGCTGGCCGGACTGCGCTCCGCCGTGCATTCCGTCGGCGGCACGTTCTCGGCAGGGCTCAAGGACAGCGGCTGGGAGGTGCGGGCCGATGTACCCCTGGACCCGTCTGTTCCTACGCGACGAGTGAGCTATGTGCGACCACGGCTGAGACGTCGCATGAAGGCGGCGGCAGATGCGGCGGCAGATGAGCCGGTCATGGCCAGGGCGAGGCGGATGGCCGATTGGCGGGGGCCCAGGGCGCTCGACGGAGCGCTGGTCGTCCTGGCGATCGCGCTGACGCTGGGCGCGAACCTGCTGCCCGGCGATGACCTCGACCCCTTCGCCACGCCCCTCCCCGGCCTGCTGCTGGCGCTGCTGTTCGCCCTGCACGCGCTGCCCCTGGGGTGGAGGACGAACGCGTCCCGCCGCGGCCTGGCGGTCACGCTGGCCTCCGTCCTGGTCTGGCTGTGTCTCGACCTGGCAGGGTGGGCGGGACCGCCGGTCAGCGACATGTTCCTGTGGTGCTGCTGGATGGAACTGGCGCTGCTGTACGCGATCGGCGCCCGTACACAATCCCGGGACTGGCCCGCGCCGATCGTGATGGCCGGGGTTGGCGGCTTGGCACTCGTCAGCGGGGACGGCATCACGGGCGATCGGCCGGCCGCGTGGCTGGTGCTGACTGCCATGCTGGCCGTACCGGCTGTGGCGGCCTGGGGCTTGGGGCGGTTCGTCGCGGCGCGCCGCAGACGGCGCGGGACGGCGGTCACGCGGGAGCGGGACCTGCTCGAACGCGTGGCGGCCGTGGCGGCGGCGGCCGAGCGGCGGCGAATCGTCGGTGGGTTGCGTAGTACGGCACGTCGGCACGCGCAGCGGGTGGTCGACGGAGCCAAGGCGGGGCGGTTGGACGTCGTGCTCGCCGAAGCCCGAGCCGGATTGACCGCTCTACGGGAGCTCATGGAGCAGGAGCGGGACGATGGCGGCGAGCCGCCGCACACGGTGAGCGGCATCGCCGTCCTGACCGCGCGACGCGGTGGCGCGGCCCGCTACGTCGGGCTCCGCAGGCCGCTGCATCCGGCCGTCGAGGTCACCGCCTATCAGGTCGCGAGGGAACTGCTCGCCGAGGGCGCGGCCGTCGCCGTGACCTTCCTCGACGGGGGTGTCACGGTGTCCGGTCAGTCACCGACGAGCGGGGGGCGACTGCGCGCGCTGGTCGACGCCGCGGACGGTACGCTCATCGTCGCCGACGACGGCTCGGCACGAGTGTGGCTGCCGGAGGTGTCCCCCACATGATCAGAGTGGTGGTCGCCGACGACCAGGCCGTGGTCCGGGCGGGGATCAGCGCCTTCCTGGACGCCGAGCCAGACCTGACCGTGGTCGGCCAGGCGGCCGACGGGGAAGCGGCCGTGGCCCTCGTGACCTCGCTCCGACCCGACGTCGCTCTCATGGACATCCGGATGCCGGGCATGAACGGACTGGCCGCCACCACCAGGATCACCGCCGAGGTCCCGGCGACGCGGGTCGTCGTCCTGACCACGTTCAATCTCGACGACTATGTGTTCGCGGCCTTGCGCGCCGGTGCCGCCGGATTCCTGCTGAAGGACACCGACCCCGAGCGGGTGATCGACGCGGTACGCGTGGCCGCGGGAGGCGACGCGCTGCTGGATCCGGTCGTGACCCGGCGGCTGATCGACCATTTCGCCACCAGCCCGGGTCCGGCCGACGCCGGGCGGCTGTCCGTTCTCACCCCCCGCGAGACGGAGGTGCTCCTGCGGGTGGCGCGCGGCCTGACCAACGCCGAAGTCGCGCTCGCGCTCGGCCTCAGCCCCGCGACCGTGAAGGACCACGTCGCCGCCGTACTCGGCAAGCTCGGCGTGCGCGACCGGGTTCAGGCCACGATCATGGCCTACGAGACGGGCCTGGTACGGCCGGGGGTCGTCTGACCCGGGAGGCGGGTCCCACTACGGCCGGGAGCCGTCTGAACCACCTGCTCGGAAGCCTGGGCGGCATCCGCCGGGAAGCGGGGTCGGCATCCGCCGGGAAGCGGGGTTCCGGCAGGTGAAAAACGGTTCTGAAGGGCCAGGGAGCGGCCTCTTCCCGCTCCTAGCGTGATCTCCATGGCACGAACCTTTCCGCGCCGCCTCCTCGGAGGCGCTCTCCTCTTGGCCGCTCTTGTGGTGGCGCCGCCCGCCGGGGCCGCCGGCTTCCTCGCCACCGCCGCCATAAGCGCACATATCCCGATACTTGCGGCCGCTGGGCTGGTGACGATGGCCGGCACCGGTTTCCTGCTCGCCGCTCCGGCGCTCAAGCTGCTCGGCGCGCGCCGGAGCCGGACGGTCGCGCTGCCGGCCACCATCGGCTTGACGGCCGTCATCGCCGGGCTCGCGGCGGCCACCGTCTTCCGGCCAGGCCCGGTCCCGAGCACCGCCCCGGCTCCCGGAGGCGTCCGTTTCTGGGATCTGCCGACCGGGTCCAGGATCGCGTACGTCCACGCCGCCGCGGCCGGCAAGCCTCGCCCGACACCAGTGATCTTCCTCCACGGCGGCCCAGGTACGCCAGGAGAGGGGATACCGGTGGGCGGCGAGGCCCTGGCCGCGGCGGGTTTCGACGTGTACGCCTACGACCAGCTCGGCGCGGGACGCTCCACCAGGCTGGACGACGTCACGGGCTACACCGTCGCCCGGCACGTCGCCGATCTCGAAGCGATCCGCCGCGTCATCGGCGCGGACAAGGTCATCATCGTCGGCCAGTCGTGGGGCGGGTCGCTCGCGGCCCAATACCTGGCCGCTCATCCCGGTAACGTCGCCAAGGTGGTCTTCACCTCGCCGGGCACGCTCTGGCCGGGCGCGAACCCCGACCGCGATCTCTCGCAGCTACTCACTCCGGCGCAGCGGGAACGCCACGACGAACTGACCGAATCACCCCGGATGCTCACCACGTTCCTCCTGCTGGGCATCAACCCCGAGGCCGCGCACGCCCTGCTCGGCGATCGGGAGGCGGACGAGCGCTTCCACGAGCTCGCTCTGGTGAGCAAGGACACCGGCTCGTGCCCCGGCACTCCCTCACGCGAGCCCCATCACAACCGCCAGGGCTTCTACGTCAACCAGGTCACCAGCGACGACTTCCGCCAGGTCCCCGACCCCCGGCCCAAGCTTCGGCGGATCGGGACGAAGGCGCTGATCATGCGTGGTAGCTGCGACTTCATTCCCTGGGAGAGCACGTACGAGTATCGGCGTACGCTGCCTGGCTCGACGCTCGTGCCCATCGCGGGGGCGGGACACGCCATCGCGGGCGACCAGCCCGCCGCCTACACCAGGCTTCTCCAGGCCTTCCTCACCGACCGGCCCCTGCCCCTGCCCGCCCACGACTCGGCCGACCCACCCCGCTGACCGGGCGCGGCGGCGTTACCGGCCTTCGTGGCGAGCCTGCCTGCGGTGTCTCAGCCAGAAGACGAGCAGCAGCAGGGCGACCGCCGACGGGCCGGCCAGTGCGAGATGGCCGGTGATGCGGTGGATGACCTCCGGAGCCAGGAAGCGGCTCAGGCTCACGAGCGTCGCCGCCCACGCGGCGGCGGCCGGCAGACTCGCGCATGCGAAGGCCCGGTACGACATGCCGGACCATCCCGCGAGACGGGGAACCAGCGTGCGGGCGCTGCCCAGCCATTGACCGGCCAGGACGGCCCAGACCCCACGCCGCACCAGCAGGCGGCGGCCGTGCTCCCAGAATCCCGCCAGAGCGTCAAGCCGCCTTGGAGCCAGGCCGTTGCGCCGCCTTCCCAAGATGCGCCGCCCTCCTAGGGCGCGCTCCCGTCCTAAGGCGCGGCGCCGTCCCATGAGGAAGGACAGCTGCGTACCGGTGATCGCCGCGAACGCCGCCACCGCGACCGTCGTGCCCAGCGGCACCACACCCAGATGAGAGAGATAGCCGAGGGCCACGAGCACGCTCGTCCCCGGAAGGAAGACCCCGATCAGCAGGCCGGCCTCAGCCACGATGAGCAGCCAGCCGACGATGAGCACCAGCGGCGGTGAAAGCTGCCCCAGCAGCTCAGACATCGAGGACCGGCCGCCGGCACACGTACGTCAATCCGGGCGGGAGGTTGCGCCAGACCGGCCCGGTGGTCAAGACCTCCTCGAAGGCGGACCGGAGCCGCCGCCGGAACGCCCTGGACCTCGGGAGCGGCATGGCGTACAGGTAGGTCACCGTGGTGAAGGCGGCGCCCGGAGCCAGCACGCGACCGATCTCGTGCAGGATGCGCGCCTGGCGGTGACCCGGGAACAGTGACCACGGGAGCGTGCTGACCACCGCGTCGACCCGCGTCACGCCGGCCGCCGCCAGAAGGGCGCCCAGCTCCACCGCGTCGCCGTGGATCACCTCCAGCCACGGCTTGGCGCGGCGCAGGTGGGCGACCATTGAGGGCTCGACGTCGATCGCGAGCTGGCGTGCGCCGGGCGGCAGCCTGCGCCGGATGGCCTCGCTGATCGACCCCGTACCCGGGCCGAGCTCCACCACGACCGGGGTCCCCAAGGCCGGCACCACCGCCGTGAGCGCCCGCGCGAGCGACGGCGAACTCGGCGCCACGGCGCCCACCACACCCTGGTTGCGCACGGCCACCGACATGAAGGCCCGCAGGTCGGCGGCCCCGTTGGTAGCTCTTGCCGGCCGCAAGGCAGCTGTCTCGTTCATGGAGCAATGACAGCGGTGGCGACGCCGAGTGCGCAGGGAGAGAGGGCCTAGTCTTCGAGGTAGGGCTGGGTATACCTCCGAAGTGGTGCGGGGCCCATCGGAAGCGCCCCGCCACCCCCTTATCTTTTGGGAGTGCGACCACGACAGGCCTGGCAGGCGCTCGCCCGGAGAGATCTGATCCTCTCCTCCTTGCCATGGCGCGCGATGGCCTACCTCGTCACGGGGGTGGGCGTCGGCGTGATCGTGCTCGCGCTGTGCCTGGGCTTGCTGGTCACCGGTTCCGTGCTGAACCTGGTGCTGATCGGCATCCCCGTGGTGCTGGCGCTCGGGTTCGGTGGCGTACCGGTGGCCGCGCTGGAGCGCAGGCGCCTGCGGATCATCGACGGGGAGCCGGTCACCACTCCCCATCGCGTGCCCGCCCGGCCCGGCCCGCGCGCCTGGCTGGAGTTGCGTTTCAGGGAGCAGGCCACCTGGAGGGAGCTGGCCTACACCGGGCTCCTGGCCGTGGTGCTGTGGCCGGTCGAGTTCGCCATCGTGCTCTACGGGCTGGTGGTGCCCGTCGTGATGATCTGCACGCCGCTCGCCGTCGGTGAAACGGGTTCGATCAACGTGCTCAAGCTGTGGCACGTCGAGGGCTATCCCCAGGCGTTCCTCGTGGCGGTGCTGGGCGTCGTCGTGCTGGTCCTGACCATCTATCCCCTGACGGCGCTGGCGCTGGCCCACGCCATGCTGGCCCGTTTTCTCCTCACTCCTCGAGACGACGAGCAACTGGCCGAGCTCACCCGTTCCCGTACCCGCCTGGTGGAGGCATTCGAGGCCGAGCGGCGGCGCATCGAGCGGGATCTGCACGACGGGGCTCAGCAGCGGCTCGTGTCGTTGACGATGACGCTCGGCCTGGCGAAGATGTCGGACGGCGAGGAGGCCGCCGAGCTCGTCGACGAGGCGCACAAGCAGGCGAAGCTGGCACTGGCCGAGATCCGCGACCTGATCAGGGGCATCCACCCGCGCATCCTCACCGACCGAGGTCTGCCCGCCGCGCTGGCGGACGTGGCCGACCGCTCTCCGGTGCCCGTGGAGGTCTCCGTCGCGTTCTCCGAGCGCCTGCCGGGGCCCGTGGAGTCGATCGCCTACTTCGTCGTCTGCGAGGCGCTGGCCAACGTCGCCAAGCACAGCGAGGCCCGGCGGGCCACGGTCGACGGGCGGTTCGAGGGCGGGCGGCTCACGGTGGAGATCCGGGACGACGGCGTGGGCGGCGCCGACGCCTCGGCCGGTACGGGGCTGGCGGGCCTGGCCGACCGCGTCTCCGTGGTCGACGGCAGACTGATGCTGTCCAGCCCCACCGGGGGCCCGACCCTGTTACGGGTGGAGATCCCTTGCGCGTCGCACGTTCCCTCAAGATAGTCGTCGCCGAAGACGGCGTGCTGCTGCGCGAGGGGCTGTCCGGGCTGCTGGCCCGGTTCGGCCACAAGGTGGCCGCCTCCGTCGGAGACGCCGACGCCTTGATCACGGCCGTCGCCGAGCACCGGCCTGACATCGTCGTGACGGATGTACGGATGCCTCCAGGTTTCTCCGAGGAGGGGTTACGCGCCGCCGTCGCGCTGCGCACCGCCGACCCGAGCCTCGCCATCCTGGTGCTCAGCCAGTACGTCGAGCAGACCTACGCCTCCGAGCTGCTCGACTCCGGAGACGGCACCGGGGTCGGCTACCTGCTCAAGGACCGCATCGGCGACATCGAGGAGTTCTTCGACGCCCTGCACGCCGTCGCGGCGG
Source organism: Nonomuraea sp. NPDC049028 (assembly GCF_043197735.1). Lineage (NCBI taxonomy): Bacteria > Bacillati > Actinomycetota > Actinomycetes > Streptosporangiales > Streptosporangiaceae > Nonomuraea > Nonomuraea sp. NPDC049028. The sequence continues at coordinate 278,208 of NZ_JBICTR010000004.1, read as the reverse complement.
GCGGCACCGTCGTGGACCCGGAGGTGGTCAGGCAACTGCTGCGGCGGCGTCGCGGCCCGCTTGAGCGCCTCAGCCCGAGAGAACGAGAGGTGCTCGCCCTGATGGCCGAAGGGCGGTCCAACACCGCGATCGCCCGGGAGCTGGTCATCTCGGAGGCCGCCGTGGGCAAGCACATCGGCAATATCCTCACCAAGCTCGACCTGCCCCCGGCCGAAGATGACCATCGCCGCGTACTCGCGGTCGTCACCTACCTACGAGGCTGATGCCGCCACTCGACGTGGCGGCCACCGACCCGGCGGCCCGCCGGCGGCGCTGACCCTGTGCGAGGGCCGAACGCCGCCAGCGCGCCCGCGTCAGCGGAAGTCGGAGACGCGGAACACGGCCATCATGTCCTTGGTCCTGACCCCGGAGTAGAAGGACGCCTCGGCGCCCACCCAGCCGCGGAAGGCGCCGCTGTCGTCGATGATCTGCTCAAGCGGTTTGATGTGGGAGTTGCCCGAGTAGCAGAACTGCTTGGCTTCCATGGCCAGGCAAGTGCACCAGTGCCACAGGGTGTCGCGGCGATCGCGGTTGGAGACTTTGACGAGGTAGTACTGGATGGAGCTGACGTTCGCCTTGGTGCCGCCGCCGACGTTGGGGCAGCCGCCGGACTTCTGGCAGGCGCCCGGCGACGACGGCTGCAGGTATGTCAGGCACCAGGTCGTCGTGGCGCAGTTGCGGAAAGAGGACTGCTTGAAGACCTGGCCGTCCGACTTCACGATGCGGTTGCCCGCCCAGGAGACCAGGTCCTGCTTGAGTGTTCCGGAGAAGGCTCGCACGGAGCTCATCGCGCGGCGGGTGGTGAGCGAGGCGTTGCTCCCGTAGCCGTACCCGTTGGTGGCCAGGCTGCCGCCGGCGAACTGCAGCTGGGCGAGCTTGCCGTCAGGCGACAGCTTCACGCGCCACTTCTCGGTCCAGGTCTGGGCGATCTTCCACCTGATGCTCAGCACGTCGCCGGTCAAGGTGTACGTTCCCGTGCGGGATTCGTCCGGGGCGCCGGTGAAGCCGGCGGCGGTCAGCACGTCGCAGGCGCGTACGCGGGTGCTGGAGCCGCCCGCCTTGGTCGCGCAGCTCGAATCCGGGACGACACCGGTTTTCTGCCTGCCCTCGGGGTTGCGCTGCCACCAGAGGTAGGTGTTCGCGCTGACGGTGCCGCCGGACTTGAACTGGTACGTTCCCAGACGCACCCAGTTCTGGGTGGACCCGGCGCGCAGGAAGCCCTGCGAGACCACAAAGTTGGCCTTCCCGCCGGGCAAGGATGACTGGGATGGTGCGGCGCTGGCCGAACTGGCCACGGTGGCCAACATGGTGAGCGTCGCGAGCACGGCGGTGAGAACTGCGCGCACGGAGAACCTCCTCTAATACGGTCTTTGCCGATTCTTGCCTATGCGGCCCTCCGGTACCTCACTGTTTGACTTATGTTCATAGCCGAAAGTCACGATTGTTGGAACTCCCGGTCTGCGGCTTCAGGCCGGCAGACCGGCGAGCCAGCCGGTCAGGATCTCGTTGACCTCCGCAGGGCGTTCCTGCTGAACCCAGTGGCCGCAGCCGTCGAGGATGTGTGAGGAGAGCAGGCCCGGCAGGGTCGCCGGGAACGCCTTGATGGCGCCGGCCAGCCAGGTGGCGGTGGAGGCGTCCAGCGCGCCGCCGATGAACAGGGACGGCTGGGTGATGGGGGCGCCGTCGAAGCCGGCGAGGTCTTCCCAGTCCCGGTCCATGTTCCGGTAGCGGTTGAGCGCCCCGCTCATGCCGGTCCGTTCGAACTCCGCGGCGTAGACGTCGAGGTCGTCCTCACTGAGCCAGGCGGGCAGCCGATCGGTGGGGAAGCGCTCGCGCAGCGTCCCGCCCCGGGAGACGAGAAGCGGATGGGGGGCGTCAGCGGGCGGCATGGTGTCGGCGGACAGGGCGGCGTAGAGGCCGGCGAGCCAGCCGCGGACGTCGGGCTCGATCTCCGCCTCGGCCCGGCCGGGCGCCTGGAAGTAGCTGACATAGAACTCCTCTTCCCCGCCCATGCGCGCGAACATCTCGCTGGGCCGCGGCCCGCCGCGCGGGGTGTACGGCACGCTGAGCAGCCCGACCGCGCGGAAGACGTCCGGCCTGACCAGGGCGGAGTTGGCGGCGATGGGCGCGCCCCAGTCGTGGCCCACGATCACCGCCGTCCGCTCGCCCAGGGCGTGCACCACGTCGACGTTGTCCTCGACCAGGTCGAGCATCCGGTACGCGGCTATGTCCGCAGGCTTGGAGGAGCGGCCATAGCCTCGAACATCGATCGCGACAGCCCGATAGCCGGCCGCGGCCAGCGCCGACAGCTGGTGGCGCCAGGAATACCAGGACTCAGGGAAGCCGTGCACCAAGAGCACCAGCGGCCCGGAGCCCTGCTCCACCAGATGGATGCGGCCGGCGCGCGTCATGACCAGCCGATGTGTAAGCTCCGTCATCGATCCTCCAAGGCTTGTGAGCTCCGTGTCCGAAGCGGGTCGCACCATCGATCTTCCAAGACTTTGGATCCTCCCCGGCCGAGTGCCACCACCGGCCGGTGGCTTTCGCGGGAATCATCCGGGAGACCGTGAGGCCGCCGCGAATCGAGTTGCCGCTTCGGCAAACCCGCTCGGGGATACTACGCCGCGTTGACCCGGGATCAGCGTGCTCGGCGCCAGAGAGAGGGGCTGACGCCGCGGGCGCGCTTGAAGGCCACGCTGAAGGCGAACGGGTCCTCGTACCCGACCGCACGAGCCACCGCGGCGATGCTCATGTCGGTGTCGCGGAGCAGGTCCGACCCCAAGGTCATCCGCCAGCCGGTGAGATAGGTGAGCGGAGGTTCGCCGACCAGGTCGGTGAAGCGGGCGGCGAAGGCGGCGCGGGACATGCCGACCTTGGCGGCCAGCCCGGCGACCGTCCACCGGTGCGCGGGATCCTCGTGGAGCAGGCGCAGCGCGTCGCCGATGGCGGGCACGGTCAGCGCCCGATACCAGGCGGGGGATGCCGCCTGTGGTGTGGCGCACCAGGCCCGCAGCGCCAGCACGAGCACCAGATCCAGCAGCCGGCCCAGGACGGCGTCCTGGCCGGGTTCCTCGCGGGCGATCTCGGCGGCGAGCAGATCCAGCGCCGCCCGGGTACGGGGACCGGCGGGGATGACCGCGAGCGGCGGGAGCATGGTCAGCAGGCGGTCGCCCACGTCGCCATAGAGGTCGTAACCGCCCCGGATCATGGTCGTGGCCCCGGGCAGACCGTCGCCGTAGGTGCGGGGAGCCAGCCTCCGCTGGGCCCCAGGCGGCACTTCGCTCCCGTCGAGAAGGTGTTTCCTGCCCTGGTACAGCATGACCTGGGGCGGGGTGGACGGGTCGTCGGCGATCGTGTGACGACCGGTGCCGCTGATGAGGGCGAGGTCGCCCGCGGACAGGAGCGCCGGTGCGGCATCGGCCTCGTCGAGGCGGACCGACGCGTGGCCGCCGAGCGTGGCCACGATCGTGAGCGGAGGAGCGTCGGCGAAGGTCAGCGACCACGGTGGCCGCTGGATCAGCTGCCTGATCGTCGCGTTGCCGGCGCGGGCCCGATGCAGCAGATCGCTCAGGACGTCCATGGGGCCCACCGTAGACGATCACAAAGGTATCGCGGACTTTCTCCCATGGACCGTCTTGGCCTCCCTGGAGTTCGCTAGGCACATGACGAACATCCTCATCTTGGGCGGCGGCAACGGGAAGACCGGCCGCCGCATCGCCCAGCGCCTCCGGGCCGCCGGCCAGCCGGTACGCACAGCGTCACGCGCCACCGGTGACATCCGCCTCGACCTGGGCGACCCGGCGACCTGGGCACCCGCGCTCGACGGCGTCACCGCGGCCTACGTCATGGAGCCCAGCCTGCAGACCGGCGCCGAGGGCCGGGAGCGCATCCCCAGGTTCGTGTCCGAAGCGGTCGCCGCGGGTGTACGGCGGCTGGTGCTGCTGACCGCCTCCGGCGTCGACCAGATCGACGATCATCCCCTCGAAGCGGCCGAGCAGGCCGTGCGCGGCTCCGGTGTGAACTGGACCATCCTGCGGCCGGACTGGTTCGCGCAGAACTTCAGCGAAGGTCCCTGGCTGCCAGGGGTCATGGCGGGCACCCTGGCCCTGCCCACCGGCGACGGGCGCGTTCCGTTCATCGACGCCGAGGACATCGCCGCGGTCGCCGCGGCGGCGCTGACGGAAGACCGCCACAATGGCCACATCTACCAGCTGACCGGCCCGCGGGCGATCGGCTTCGGTGAGGCGGCGGACCTGATCGGCAAGGCAGCCGGGCGCACGGTCCGGTACGTCGACGTCGCTCCCGAAGTCTTCGTCGAGCGTCAGGTCTCCTTCGGCGTTCCGCCCGAGGTCGCGCGGCTGCTCGCCGGCGTCCTGGTCGCCATCCGCGACGGCCGGGGCGCTGAGGTCTCCGACGATGTGGAACGAGCTCTCGGTCGTCGGCCCAGGCCCTTCGAGGACTACGTCACCGAAACCGCCGCGGCCGGCCACTGGAACTGATCGAGCGCCTGACCGGACCCTCGGACGGCGCACAGCGCCATGTGCCGCGCTTCGACCCGGATGATCTCCATCTTCCACACCTTCGAGGAAAGCGGAAGCGTCGACTATATTGCAAATGCAGCATAGTCATTGCAGATAATGCAACATGGAGGGTCGATGCGGGTAGTCACATGGGCGGGGGTGGATCGGCTCGCCCAGGAAGAGGTTCCGGCTCCGGAGATCGCGAGCGGTCAGGTGCTCGTCAGGGTGTCGAGAGTGGGCATCTGCGGGTCCGATCTGGCGATCCTGAGCGGCCAGGAGCTGGCGCGGATGCTGACCCCCGACGCCTGTGAGGGATGACCGGCCGATGAGACCCGCAGACGTGCTCGCGATCGGCGAGACCATGGTGATGGTCACCCCGACCGCCGGCGGCCGCCTCGACGCGGACAGTAGCTTCATCCTGCGCCCCGGCGGCGCGGAGTCCAACGTCGCCGCGCTGCTCGCCCAGCTCGGCCACACCACGGCCTGGGCCGGCGCGGTCGGCCGCGATCCGCTCGGCGACCTCGTGGTCGACTCGCTCCGCGCCCGCGGCGTGGACGTCGGCCTCGTCCACCGCGACGACGAGCGGCCCACCGCCGTGTACTTCAAGGACCCGACCGCCTCGGGCACCGCCGTCTACTACTACCGGCGTGGCTCGGCCGCCTCGGTCATGACCGCCGCCGACGTCGCGGGCTGGGCCGCGTGGCCGGCGAGGGTGACGCACATCTCCGGCATCACCGCGGCGATCTCCCCGCAGTGCCTGGAGCTGACCCGGCACATCGTGTTCGACCGGCCGCTGCGGCCGTCCGTGGTGAGCTTCGATGTCAACCACCGGCCGCGCCTGTGGGACGGCGCCGACGCCGCGTCGGTGCTGCTGGAGCTGGCGCAGCGGGCCGACATCGTCTTCGTCGGCCGCGACGAGGCGGCGGCCCTGTGGGGCACCACGGACGCCGAAAGCGTGCGTGCGCTGCTCGACGGGCCCACGTACCTGATCGTCAAGGACGCCGCGATCGAGGCGGTCGGCTTCACCCCGACAGGGGTGCACCGGGCGCCGTCCCTGCCGGTCGAGGTCATCGACGCGGTCGGCGCGGGTGACGCGTTCGCGGCCGGGTGGCTGAGCGGCTTCCTGGACGGCCGCGACGAGGTCACGCGGCTGCGCCTGGGGCACTACGCGGCCTCCCGGGTGCTGACGTCCCCGGCCGACCTGGCCGATCTTCCCCCCGCTGACGAGGTCGTCTCGCTGCTCGCAGAAGCAGGAGGAGGGCACCACCATGTCGCAGACCGTCGCTCGTGCCATTGACATCATCGGGTTCGTCTCCGTACGACATCGCTCGCTCGGTGAGATCGCCGAGCATCTCGGCGTGCACAAGTCGACCGCGCTGCGGCTGCTGCAGACGCTGGAGGAGGGCGGTTTCGTGCGGCGCGTCCCCGGCGGCATGTACGGCATGGGCTTCCAGCTCATCGCGCTCGGCCAGCTGGCCCTCGACCAGGTCGAGGCCCGCTCACTCGCGCACCCGATCCTGAACGACCTGAGCGAACGCTACGGCCACACGGTCCACCTCGGAGAGCTGGCCGGAGACCAGGTCGTGTACGTCGACAAGATCGACGGCCGGGGCAGCGTGGCCATGGGCTCCCGCATCGGGCTGCCCGCCCAGGCGCACACCGCGGCCGTCGCCAAGGTCATCCTCGCCTACCAGGACGACAGGACCCGCGCCCGCGTCCTGGAACACGCCGCCTTCACCCGCTTCACCCCCACGACCATCACCGACGCCGCCGCCTTCGAAGCCGACCTCGCGCTCACCAGGGAGCGGGGCTGGGCCGAGGACGACGGCGAGCACGAGGACTACATCAACTGCGTGGCCCTGCCGCTGTTCGACGCCCGCGGCAAGGTCACCCACGGCATCTCCATCACCGCCCTGCGCGCGGTCGCGCCGCTGGGGCAGCTACGTGCGCACATCGACGACTTCCGCCAAGCGGCCCACGAGATCTCCAAGACTCTGGGCTGGACAGGAGACCAACATGGACGCCGCTGAGTTCTTCGGCAGACACCTCGGCCGCAACCCGGTCCTCGGCATCTTCCGCAACCTCGACCCCGAGGCCACCGTGCGGATGTGCGAGCGCGCCTGGGAGACCGGCATCGAGCTCATCGAGGTGCCCGTGCAGACGGCCGACGCCTACCCGTCGCTGCGCGCGGCGCTGGACGCGGCCAGGGCCAACGGAAAGAGCGTCGGCGCGGGCACGGTGACCACGGCCGAGCAGCTGGCGGCCGTCAGCGAGCTGGGCGTCGCCTTCACGGTCGCGCCAGGGCTGCATCCCGAGGTCGCGACGGAATCGCTGCGGCTCGGACTGCCGCACCTGCCGGGTGTGGCCACCTCCACGGAGATCGCCGCCGCGCTGGCCCGCGGCTTCACGTGGCTGAAGGCGTTCCCCGCGGCGCAGCTCGGCGCCGATTGGATCAAGGCGCAGCTCGCGCCGTTCCCCGGAGTCAGCTTCGTCGCGACGGGGGGCATCGACGCGTCCAATGCCGCCGCTTTCCTGGCGGCCGGATGCCGGGGTGTCGCCCTGGGCTCGGCGCTGAACGACCCGGACGCCCTGGAACGGCTGCGCAAGGTGACGGATGGTTGACCGCCGTACTTCTCCCAGCCTCTAGGGGCTTGACCCATGACCGGATGCGGATGCCGAGTCCTGGGCCGGGCCGCCGGGAGGCGCGGTGGAGCGGCGGACGACCAAGGTCGGCGTGACGGAGAAGTGCACCGCCGCCGTGCGGCCTTCGATGCGTTCCAGCAGCAGTCGTCCCGCCGTCCGGCCCATGACCGCTCCGTCCTGATCGACCGTGGTCAGCGCGATGTTGGGGTGGGCGGCCAGCCGGGTGTTGTCGTAGCCGGCGACGGAGACGTCGCCGGGGACGGAGAGAGCGACCTCATGGAGGGCGGCCAGGACGCCGAGAGCCGCCTCGTCGGAGCCCGCGAAGATCGCGGTGGGGCGTGGCGACCGGCTCAGCAACTCGTAGGCGCCGCGATGGCCGCCCTCCTCGGAATATGAGGTCGCGACCACGGCGATCTCCTCGGCCAGGCCGTGATCGCGCATCACGCGCTCGTAGCTCTCGGCCCTGATGTGCGGCACCTGGTCGGCGGGCTGCCGCTGGTCCTGCTGGAAGGTGATGTGCCCGATGCGCCGGTGGCCGAGTGCGATCAGGTGCTCCATGACGAGCTCGGAGCCGGTCCGGTCGTCATCGACGATCGAGTCGTACGCCGGCGACCGGTCGTGCCTGCCGAGCACCACGGTGGGGATGTCGCGGGCGACCTGCTCCAGCCGGGTGCGCCTGGCGAGCGGGGCGATCATGAGGATGCCGTCCACCTGCCGATCTATCAGGGCGTCGATCGCTCGTTCCTCGGTCTTGTCCTCGGTGCCGCCCTGGATCATGATCGCCTGATAGCCGGACTCCGCGAGGTGCTCCACCAGGCCGGTCATGATCTCGGCGTAGAACGGGATCCCGATGTGCCGCAGGAGCACGCCGATGGTGTACGCCCGTCCGCGCAGCGCTCGCGCGGCGGCCTGGGGCCGGTAGCCCAGCTCCTCGATGGCCCGCTGGACGCGGTCGCGCATGGCCTCGCTGACCCCGTAGTCGTTGCGGATGACCTTCGAGACCGCCGCCTTGGAGACCCCGGCGTGTTTCGCCACGTCGGAAATGGTCACTCGTCGTCGTCGCTCGGGCGCGACCATGGGGTATCCCTTCTCGCCAAGTCCTGCGGACGTCAGGATGGCCTGGTGCGCGGGGCCAGTGCCGCCTGGATGCGGTCATGGATCCCGGCCGCCTCGGCCGAGAGCGGTGGCCTGCGCATCGTGGGAAGACGGCCGGCGTGTCGCAGCACCAGCATCGCGAACCGCTCGGCCTCGTGTTCCTGCGGCTCGGAGTATGTCGTCCGGCCGAGCACCGAGCGGACCATGGCCGGGTCCAGCGTCGGCAGCAGGATGCGCAGCAGGTCGTCGGGGGCGATCGGCGCCGAAGCGTGCTCGCACAGCATGTGGCCCAGTTCGTGCAGGATGATGTGCTCCTGATGGGAGCGGCTGGTCCGCTGCTCATAGCAGATGTAGTCGACCGTGTCGGTGGCCAGCCACATGCCGCTGGGGCCGTCCGCGGCGGTGTCGACGGGCCTGAGCTCGATGCGGCGCTCCCGGGCCCGGGCCACCTGGTGGGTGAACTCCACGATGTCGAACGGGTGCGTGATCTCGAACCGCTCGACGATCTCTTCCAGGCGTTCGCCGCTCACGAACCTCCTCATGGGCGCACCGGCCACAACACCCACATCATAAGCGCTCGCGATGCTTCAACAGATGTTTAAGCGCATCTGCGCCCTTCGTAGCTTAGATTGATAGGGCGGCGGCTTCGCGGCCTCGTGGCGCACAACTGCCGTTTATCCACCATCCATGCCTCGGCAAACGTAGCTCGTCCCCGTGGGAGGTCAGGCATTGGCAGGCGCGTCATCCGGAACGGCTGTGGAAGCACATGGCGGCGATGTCAGCTTCGGCGTCCTGGGGCCTTGGGAGGTGCGGGTCGGTCAGGGCGCGGTGGCGGTGCCCGTCGGGCAGCTGCGGACGGTCCTCGCGTCGCTGCTGCTGTCGGTCGGCCAGTCGGTCTCGACGTCTACACTCGCCGAGCGGCTCTGGCCGGGCGAGGGGCCGGGCTGGCCGCGCGGCGCGGTGCACACCTATGTAACCAGGCTGCGGCGGCTGATCGGGGCGGACCTCATCCAGACCGAGCCGGACGGCTACCAGCTCCAGGTCGAGCCCGACGCGGTGGACCTGCACCGATTCCGCGGCCTCGTGCGCCGCGCCGACGACGCCGGCTCCGCGCAGGAGGAGATGGCCCTGTTACGCGAGTCGCTGCGGTTGTGGCGCGGTCAGCCCTTCGGCAACGCCAGCGGGCCCTGGCTGGAACACGAGGTGATACCACTCCTGACCGAGGAGTGGTTCGGCGCCACCGAACGCCGGATCGACCTGGAGCTGGCCAGCGAGCCGCCGGGGCGCCTCATCGCCGAGCTGACGGAGCTGACCAAGCGTTACCCGACCCGCGAGCCGCTGTGGACGCGCCTGATCACCGTGCTGCACCGCAGCGGCAGGCGGGCGGAGGCGTTGAGCGCCTACCAGCGCGTACGCACGGTGCTGCGCGAGGAGCTCGGCCTGGACCCGAGCGAAGAACTGGTCCAGCTGCACCAGACGGTGCTCCTGGGCGACACCGACGACCACCCGGTCGGCACGGCCGTCCGGCGAAGGACGCCGAGCCCCCGGCAGCTGCCCCACGGCATCGCCCGCTTCACCGGCCGGGAGGAGGAACTGGCGGCACTGGACCGGCTGCCCTCAGGCGTGGCGGCATCGGGCCGGAGCGGGGGAGGCGCGAACGCCCCGATCATCGTGACCATCGACGGCGCTCCGGGGACCGGCAAGACGACGCTGGCCGCGCACTGGGCCCACCGGGTCGCCCATGACTACCCCGACGCCCAGCTCTACCTCAACCTGCGCGGCTACGGGCCGAGCGAGCCGATGACCCCGGCCGCCGCGGCGGAGAGCCTGCTGCGCGGTCTCGGCGTGGAGAGCGACGCCATCCCCGTCGACGTGGACGAGCGGTGCGCGTTACTGCGTACCATCCTCGCCGACCGGCACGCGCTCATCCTGCTGGACAACGCCCGCAACGCCGACCAGGTGCGCCCGCTCCTGCCGGGCGCCAGCGGCCTGGTCATCGTGACCAGCCGCGACCAGCTACGGTCTTTGTCGATCCGGGACGGCGCGCACCGCGTCACGCTGGGCGCGATGCCGGAATCCCAGGCCGTCGAGCTGCTGGCGGCGGCCGTCGGCCCCTCGCGGGTCGCCCGGGAGCCCGCGGCGGCCTCCCGGCTGGTCGAGCTGTGTGACCATCTGCCCCTCGCGCTGGCCATCATCGCCGAACGCGCGCAGCGCGCCGCCACGCTCGCCGAGGTCGTCGACGGGCTGGCGGACGAGAAGGCCCGCCTCGACAACCTGGGAACCGGCGAGAACGATCCGAACATCGACCTGCGCGCCGTTCTGTCCTGGTCCTACGGAGCGCTCAGCCCGGCGGCGGCCGCCACGTTTCAGGCGCTGGGCCTGCACCCCGCCAGCGACATCGCGCTGGAGACGGTCGAGGCGCTGGTCGACCTTCCGCCCGCCGAGGTCAAGCGGGGCCTGGACCAGCTCGTGGCGGCCCATCTGGTCGAACAGCGCCGCCCCTGCCGCTACCAGCTGCATGACCTGATCCGGCTGTACGCCGTCGATCAGGCGCGGTTACACATGCCGCCCGGCGAGCGGCAGGCCGCCGTACGGCGATTCCTCGATCACTACCTCTTCGCCGCCGTGAGCGCCGACCGGCACCTGGTGCCGTACCGCCGCCGCGACTTCCTCGCGCCGCTGCGGCCGCGCCGGCGCCCGCTCGCGTTCGCCGACGCCGACGAGGCGATGGCCTGGCTGGAGCTGGAGTACGACTCCCTCCGGGCGGTGATGTCGTGGGCGGCCACGAACGGGTGGGCGCACTACTCATGGCGTACGACCATGGCCATGACCAGCTTCTACGACGCGCGCATCCCGTGGTCCGACGGCCTGGACAGCCTGAAGTCGGCGGTACGCGCGGCTCGGGCCGCGAGCGAGCCCATCGGCGAGGCCTACACCCTCAACTCCGTGGGCTGCATCTACTCCGACAGAGGTGACGTCGATCTGGCGGAGCGGCATTTCCGCGAGGCGCTCATTCATTTCAAGCGGAGCAAGAGCCCGTACGGCGAGGCCATGGCGCTGTGCAATCTCGGCATGACATATGGCGAGGCCGGAGAATACGAAAAAGCCCAGCGGCATTTGATGCGCGCGCTGGATCTGCACGTGCGCAACGAATATCCCCGTGGCATCGCCCTGGCCCTGGATAACATCGGAATCGCGCAGACCGTGGCGGGCCATTACCGATGCGCGGTCAAGGCGTTCAAGCAGGCGCACCGGATCAACCTGCGGCTCAGGGAGTACACCTCCGACGCGATGTGCCTGCGCCACCTGGGCCGCGCCTACGTCATGACGGGCGACACCCGCGAGGCCGTCCACGCCTTCCGTCAGTCCATCGACCTGTTCCGCCGTACGAGGAACCAGCGCTGGGAGGCGATCACCCTCGCCGATCTCGGCCACGCGCTCAACGGGGCCGGCCACGACGTGCTGGCCCGCGGCATCCTGCGGACGGCGCTCGACCTGATGACCGGGCTGGCCGACCCGCGAGCCCACGACATCGAGGCCGTTCTCGCGTCCACCGGGTGAGAGCGGCCCTTTCCAAGGAGCGTTTCAGCGCGCCGACAGGTCGGTGACAGGTCGGCGAAAGGCGGTTCTCCGTGCGTCGGGATTAGCCTTCTGTCGGAAGCCATTAGCCGCATGTTTTCCTGGCGGATTATTCGCGGCTATGGGTACTGCGATTTTCTCCCGAGAAAGGCTGAAAAGAGAATGAGCGTTTCCCAGAAGCTCGACTTCGACCTCAAGAACCTGCCGATGGACGTTTTCGACCTCGCCGACAGCGGCCTCGCCATCGAGTCGCTGACCGCGGGCCACGGGATGGCGGAGAACGGCGCGTCCGTGCTCTGCCCGAGCGTCTGCAGCACCTCGACGTCGTCGACGAGCTCGAGCAGCAGCTGATTCCCGGCCGGGCCGTCGGCGTGGCGCGGGCGGCCCGGCTCTGGCGCTTCCGGAGGAAATGGTGATCTTAACGAGCGGCGCCCACGTGGAGTCGTCTGTCGTGGTGCGGGTCGCGGGTGTGCCTGTGGCGGCGTTGTCGCGACTGCGCCTCGACAGCGCGTACGGCCGGGCGGAAGAGCTGGCCCGGCAGGCGGCCACGTTACGGCGCGACGGCGAGGCGTTGGCGGAGGCACTGTATCCCCTGATCGGAGCGCTGGATCCCGGCACGGCCAAGCCGGCTCTGGTCGGCCTGCGCCGGGCGCTGCACCAGCGACGACTGCCCCGCGACACCGAATGGAACGCGCGTGTCGCCGCGCTCGTCCCCGCCGACATCGGCGACGCGATCGAATCCTGGATCGTCACCAGGCACCGCCTGGATGAGGAGCGACGCGCGCTCGACGACGTGTTCGCCGCCGAACTGCGGGAGAAGGAGCTCGTCCTGCGTGACGTGGCCGGTCATCCGGGCTTCCGCCGGGCACTGTCCCAGGCCAGCCCGGCCCTGTTCGGCGAGCTGGCCAAGTGGCTGGCGGACCCGCGGCGGCGACCGCGCAGGCAGTCCATGGCCCGCCTGGCGAAGTACCTGGCGAGAGCGGCCGCCAAGACGAGCCCGTACGGCACCTTCATGGCCAGTGGCACGGGGACGTGGGCGGACGGTGAGTCACCCGTACGGTTCACCCCCGCCGAGGTCCATGGAGTGCTCGAGATCCACACCTTCCTCCTCCAGCGGATCGGCGAGACGCTCACCCGCGATCCCCGCCTGGCCCGGCACCTGGCCCTGCGGGTCAACCCGAGCGCGACCTTCCGGGACGGAACCGTCAGCTTCATCGGGCGCTCCGCCGAGGAACCCATCGTGACCCTGCCGGCCACCGCCGCGGTCGAGGCATGCCTGAACCTGGCGGCGCGCCGACCGGGATCCACGCTGGCCGAGCTCCGCTCCCGCCTGGCGGGCGGCGCCGCCGACGAGTCCCCGGTCGAGGCGTTCCTCCAGGCGTTGGTGCGGGCCGGGCTCCTGGAGGAGCAGCACCCCGTCGCCGACCAGTCGGCCGATCCGCTGGGCGACCTGGCCGAATGGGTCGCCGACCATGGGGGAGCCGAGTTCGCGGACGTCGTCCAGGCGTTGCGGCGGGTACGCCGGCAGGCGCGGCTGCCCGTGGTCGTGGACGACGTCGAGGGGCACTGGAAGCGGCAGCACGAACTGGAAGCCGCGCTCACCGACCTGGCGGAACCGCTCGGCTTCGAGCCGGCCGCGCTCGACGGGCAGGGCCGGCACACCTTCCGCGAGAACGCCGTCTTCACGGGTTCGGTGGCGGAGGCCGGGTCGGCGGCATGGCGTCCGGCTCTGGAGGATCTGGACGTGGTACGGCGCTGGCTGGGCGCCTTCGACCTGACGCTGCCGTTCCGGATCGCCCTCGGCGCCTACTTTTCCGAGCGCTTCGGCCCGGATGCCCACGTGCCCCTCCTCGTCCTGCACCGAGCGCTCCAGGAGGTGCTCGCCCAGGACGGCGAGTCCGCCGAGCCGAGCGACGCGGCGCGCGAGGTCGCCCGGCTGATGGGCCCGTCCATGGGGGCGGGCGGCGCGCTGTCCGAGAGCCCGCTCCCGCGGCTGCGGGAGCTGGCCGCGATCCAGCGGGAGGCCCGTCAGGCGGTGCTCGCCCAGCCGGAGCGGGACGGTGTCGTGAGCGTCCCCGCGGAGCTGATCAGGAAACTGGCGGACGACTGGCCGTCATGGGTGGTCCCGCCGCGCTCCCTCGCCTGCTATGTGCAGGTCGTCCCCGGCCACGGCGGGATCGGCCTGGTGCTCAACGCCGCGCACACCGGTTACGGCCGTGGACGGAGCCGGGTGCTGGCCCTGATGGCGGAGGCCACGGGCGAGAGCCGGGCCACGGAGCACCGGCCGAGTGGCCGGGTGCTCGCCGAACTGGGCGGAGTGGCCGCCTCGGCGTTGAACAGACGCGTGCCGCACGTGGCGTACGAGATCGACTATCCGTTCGCGGTCAGCAGCCGTCCCACGGAGGAGCGCATCCCGCTGGGAGACCTCGGGATGGTCCTCGATCCGCGCAATGGCCTGCTCAAGGTGGTCTCGGAGCGGCTGGGCGCCGATCTGTCCGCACTGCATCTGGGCATGATGTCCGACCTGCTGCTCCCACCGGCGGCTCGCCTGCTGATCCAGGTCTCGGGAGAGACGCACTACGTACATCCCAGCATTCCGCTGCTGGCGGATCCGGCCGATCTGGACCTTCCCTCGTCGTTGGTGGCCTATCCCCGCGTGGAGATCGGCGGCGTGGTGATCCAGCGCGCCCGCTGGATCGTGCCGAAGGAGACGCTTCCGGAACGGGCCAAGGGCGAGACCGACGCCGCCTATCTGCTGCGCCTGGCGTCCTGGCTGCACGAGCACGACATCCCGGTGCGATCCTTCGTCCGCTTCGCCCGCCCGGACGGGGGCGCGGGCGAGGGGACGGGGGACTGGACGCAGTGGATTTTCGACAAGTCCCGCAAGCCCGTCTACGTCGACTTCGCCAACTGGTTCCTGGTCACGGCCTTCGAGAAGATGCTGGCGAGTTCGGGGCCGATGGTGATCTTCGACGAGGTGCTGCCCGACTTCGAGGACGCGCTGGGGCCGGACCCCGATGACCCCAGCGTCACCGAATTTCTCATCGAGATCTCTGACCAGGACGGCCGGCATGCATGAATCGGACTGGGTGAGCGCCCACGTCTTCTATCACGAGAACCTGGACCCGCTGCTGACGAACGCGGCCGGTCCGCTGATCGCCGAGCTGGCCGGGAGCGGGCTCGCGGAGGCCACGTTCTTCCTGAGGTACTGGGACGGGGGACCGCATCTGCGCTTCCGTGCGCTGCCTGCCGACCCCGCGCACCGGGCCGAGGTGGAACGGGTCATCGCGGAGCGGTTCGAGAAGTATCTCGCCGAGAATCCGGCGGGTCGCTCCATGAGCCAGCGGGACTATGCCGGCATAGGCGAAGCCCTGGCGCAGTGGGAGGGACTTCCCGGCCATACCGAGCGGCTCTTCCCGAACAATTCCGTGGCGTTCATCCCGTACCGGCGTGAGCACGACCGCTACGGCACCGGGGCCTCGATGGAGGCGGTGGAGCGGCACTTCGCGGAGTCCAGCCGCATCGCCCTCGGCCTGCTGCGCGACGGCCTGCGGCCGGCGGACCGCACCACGGCGGGAGCCGCGATGATCCTGCTCACCTGGTTCTGCGGTGAGCGGGATGTGGTCCGGCTGGCGCCGTGGGTCAGCGTCGACCAGGACCGGCGCGGCGACATGACCGCCGATCTCGTGCAACCGACCGCGCAACCGACGGGGCGTCAGCGTGATCGCGTCATCGGCCTCGCTCGCCGGATGAGAGGGCTCGCCACGCACCTGGAGCACGTCTCCGGGCCGGGCTCCCTGGCGGAGTGGGCCCGATCGGTGTCCACGCTCCGTGACGCGCTGGCCGCCGAGGCCGCCGCCGGCCGGTTCGAGCCGCCGCCCCGAGGCTGGGAGGGGGAGGGCGCGGTCAAGACGCGGCAGGTCCTCACCGTTCTCGACATCTGCGCCCACCTGGTCTGCAACCGGCTGGGCGTGACCGTACAGGAAGAGGGGGCCGTCCGGCTGCTGTGCGCGGACGCGGTGGCCGTGCTCGCGGGGGAGGGGAGATAGTCCGTGCGCTGGAACAGCATTCACGTCCGCTACTACGACCACGACAAGGATCCGTTGATCCTGCACGGAGTACGCCCGCTCTTCCGTGAGCTGGCCGGGCAGGTGGCGGGGCTCTCCTACACCCGGCACTGGCGGCAGGGACCGCACCTGCGGCTCAATTTCCGCACCGACCACGACACCTTTACGCACGTGGTGCGGCCGGCCGCGGAAAAGATCATCGGCGACTGCCTGGCCGAGCACCCTTCATCGCTGCCGCTCGACCCCCAGCAGGAGCTCTCCTCACATCAGCGGCTGGCCGAGCTGGAACGGGACTCCGGCCCCCTGACGCCGTGGTTTCCCGACAACACCCTCCGCGTCGCCGAGTACGACGACCGGACAGAGGTGCTGGGCGGGACGCACATGGCCGACCTCGTGGCGGACTTCTACGCCGACACCACCGACCTCGCCTTCGCGATGACCGAGGCCGGGGGCGGCGCGCGACGGCGGCAACTGGCGTTCAAGCTGATGGTGGCGACGGCGCACCGCCTGTCGGGCACCGACATCTCCCAGGGATACTTCACCTTCAGGTCCCACGCCGAGGCGTTCCTGTCGACCTTTCCCGAAGCGCGCGGGATGAGGCCGATGTGGGACGGCTACTACGGCGAACACCGCCTGACCCTCCTCGCCCAGCTGCGGGCGGTGCTCGGCGGCGACGACGTGGACGCCGCGCTGCTGGCGGACTGGGAGGCCGCGCTCGTCCCGTATCAACGGCGGGGGGCGCGGCTCCTCGAACAGGGCGCGTTCGTCGTGCCGACCGTCAGCGCCGAGCAGGAGTCGAAGCTGGCCGAGTCGAGTCCCTTTCATCGGGCGGGTTACGCCGACCCGGTGTGGGCGGAGATCCGGGACGCACCCGAGTTCCTTTTGTACAGGCTGATGCTCAACCTCACGTATCTGCACATGACCCGGCTCGGCCTCGTGCCGGTCGAGCGCTTTCTCCTGTGTCATCTGCTCGCCAACACCGTGGAGGCGTACCTGGAAGGAAATGGATCATGAGCGGCGAGGCTCCGGCGTACAAGGAACATCTGCGGCTGCGGCCGGGGGTCTACAGCGCGACGGGCGCGAACGGCGAGCTGCACCTGTTCCGTCATGATCTGTGGCGGAGGGTGGCGTCGTTCGGGCCGGTGGGCGCGGGCGGTCGGGCCGTACTGCGTCGCCTGGCCGAGGGGCCGTGCCCGCCGTCGGAGCTGACGGCGATCGGCGCGTCCGACCCGGAATTCCTCGGGGCCCTCCGGAGCGGGGGATGGGTGACGACCACGCTGAGCCATCTCGGCAGGCAGCTGTACACGGTGCAGCCCGTCCGAGCGCCCGACCCCGGCGTGGAGCAGGACATCGACCACGAGGTGAGGCTGTCCGGTTTCGCGGTGTTCCGGCGTGAGGGGGAGGACATCCTCGCCGAGGCGCCGACCTCGTGGGCGCAGGTGCTGATCCATGACCCGGAAGTCGCGGCCATGCTCACGGAGATGGCGCGGCCACTCTCGGCCGCCACGTTGAAGGGCCCGCTGCCCGAAGAGCTGATCGCCAGGCTGCTGCGGGACCTGCGCTGGACCGGCATCGCGATCCCCGCCGGGAGCGACGCGGAGTCCGAGTGGCGACTGCGCCAGTGGCGACCGCACGACCTGTGGTTCCACTCGCGCAGCCGCAACGGGAACGGCGGCTACTTCGACGCCGGATTCGGCCGGACGAAATGGGGACAAGGGCAGTTCCCGCCGCTCCCCGCGCGCCGGGAACCCTATCCGGGTGCCGCGATCGACCTGCGGGTACCGGACCTGGACGAGATCCGCGTACGCGACCTCGGGCTGACCGACGCCATCGAGGAGCGCCGCTCGATCCGCGAGCACGACGACGAGCACCCGATCACGGTCGATCAGCTCGCGGAGCTGCTCTACCGATGTGCCCGGGTACGCCGGGTCAACGTGTGGGAGGGCGTGGAGTACGTCGACACGCCCCGTCCCGCCGGTGGCGGGGTCGACGAGCTGGAGTTGTACCCGGTCGTCCGGAATGTCGCGGGCCTGGCGCCGGGCATGTACCACTACGACGCGCACGAGCACCGGCTGCGCCTCGTCAGCGACCCCGGCCCGGCGGTCGGGCGGCTGCTCTCGACCGCGGGCCGGGCGGCAGCCACCACCACGTGGCCCCAGGTCCTGATCGTGGTGTCAGCCAGGTTCGGGCGGGTGATGTGGACGTACGAGGAGATGCCGTACGCCCTGATTCTCAAGCATGTCGGGGTGCTCTTCCAGACCATGTACCTGGTCGCGACCGCGATGGGGCTGGCCGCCTCCGGGCTTGGCGGAGGTGACGCGCCGGCCTTCAACGAGGCCACGGGAGCCGATCCGGCGGTCGAGGCCAGCGTGGGCGAGTTCATGCTCGGGAGCCGGCCGAGCCCGGCCGCCGACGAGGAACAGGAGTAAACGAACGTGGGCCTACTGCTACGCCCGGATGCGTTCCATGCCCCGGATTCGGCGGGGATGTACCTGCTCACGTATCGGGGATCCAGCCATCTGAAGGGCCGAGCTGTCGGCCCGCTGTTCGACCTGCTGAAGCCCTACCTCGACGGGCGGCACACGCTGGCCGAGCTGACGGAGGAGCTGCCGCCCGAGCGCCGGGCCGCCGTGGAGAGCCTGCTCACTGCGTTGGTAGAGCGGGATGTCGTGAGAGAGGTCGGCGCGCTGCCGGAGCGGGACGTGTTGAGAGACGTCGGCGCTGTGGGTCCGGAGGCCGCCCTGGAATATCCGGAATATCGCCATGAGGTGGCTTTCATCGGACATTTCCGAGACTCGCCTATCAGCATATTTCGGGCATATCGGGATAAAGTGGTGCTCGTTCTGGGGGCGGGGGACATGGTGCCGTGGGTGGCGCGTGCCGCCGTACGGACGGGGTCGCGCCTGGTGAAGATGGCGAGCCTGGAGCACTTGGCCGTCGAATGGGTCGAGCGCGGGCGGCGTACCCCTGACCAGACGGTCGAGCGGCACTTCCTCGCCGACTTCAGCGAGGAGGGGTTGCTGCCCCTGCTCGACAGCGCGGACCTCGTTCTGCACGTCTCCGGCGACGCGGCGCATGAACGGCTGCTCGACCGGCTCTGCGCGGAGCGGGGGATCCCCCTGGCGCAGGCGGTCGTGCTGGATGCTGAGGTCTGGCTCGGCCCCGAGGACCTTGGCACGCGGTCGGCGGCGAACTGGACGGCGGGCCGCCGCCGGGTGGCCGCCCGGCCCGCGCCACGCCCGCCCATCGCCGCCACCGAGCCGGGGGCCGCCGCCGGGGTTGTCGACGAGCCGCGGGCCGCCGCCATCGCCGCCGCCTTGGTCCAAATGGCCTTTCGGACCGCCACCGGGTTGCTGGACGACCGCCGTGCCCGGCTGACCAGGATCGACCTTTCCACGCTGCGCCGGACGTCACATGCCTTCGTCCCGCACCCCTACGCCCGGTCGGCCGAACCCGCGCTTCCCGGGTCCGCGCTCTCCGGATCTGCGCTCTCCGGATCTGCTGACCCGGCCCGCGACGGTGCGGTTCTCGGTCGGGAGGCGTTCTCCCGGCGGGCGGTGGTGTGTGCCGACGATCTCCTGGGTGTGTTCGGGGAGCCGACCGAACGCGATTACGCGCAGATTCCCCTGCACGTCAGCGAGGTGGAGGTGCCCGACCCGGTCGGGCTGCTCGGTGGCGCTGTCTCAAGGGTCGTCGGCACGGGTCTCGACTTCGAGTCCGCGCGCCACCAGGCCGCCCTGAAGGCGTTCGCCGTCTACGCCTCGCTGATGGTGGATCCGCGCCGGCTGCTCTCGGCGGACGGCCGCACTCCGCTGGCCGCGCCGGAGTCCGACCCCGATGTCCTGCTCGCGGACCTGCGGGCCGGCAGGATCAGCGGGTTCGTCCTCGGCCACCGGCTCGCCGACGGCGGGACGCTAGTCGTCGCCGCCGACGTCGCCTTCCCCGTGCTGTCCGGCACGAGCCTGGCCGACGGCCGGGCGCCGAGCCGGACTGTGGGAGTCACTGGGGGCATAGCCGGGGGAGTCCCTGTGGGAGTCACTGGGGGGATTGCCGCGGGAACCACTGTGGGAGTCACTGCGGGCATTGCCGCAGGAATCACTGCTGGAACCACTGCGGGCATCGCCGCCGGATACAGCTGGCAGGAGGCCGTCGACGTCGCGCTGGCCGAGCAGGCGGGACGGCTGGCGCTCGCCGATCTGGAGCACCGGACGACGCCGTTGCCCCGGTTCGACCTGGACAGCGGGTGGCTTCCACCGCGCGGCGAACGGTACAGGTCCATGATCCAGGCCACGGGCGAGGCGGTCACCTGCTACGACCTCACCGGGCCGGCGGAGATTCCGGCCGCCATGAGTTACCTGGGTGACATACCTGTCGGATACGCCGGTGGCTTGTCGGCGGCCGAAGCCGTGACCGGCGCGCTCGAACAGGCCCTCCTCCATTACCAGGCGCGGCAGAACGCCCAGCCCGTCTACGCACCATCCGCGCCGCCGGGCATACCGTCCGAGCTGCGCGGTTCGGCGATCCGCCGCCTGCCCGACGCCTCCCGTACCGACTCGGCGAGTCTGGTGTCCGCGCTGGTCAGACGCGGTCTCTCGCCGGTGGCGGTGCCCCTCGACCACGATCGTGAGGTTCATTCGATCATGCCGTACACCGTCCACGTGGTGCTGACCCATGCATGAGATCGCCGTCCTCGGTGAAGGGCTGCTCGCGGAGAGCATCGTCGCGGCGCTGTCCGGCGGCGGATCCTCCGTCTCGCCCCTCGTGACCTCCGGCGCGGTCGCGGCCGTCGTGGCCCATGACCGCTGGGACCTGTCCGGCTATGCCGAGGTCAGAGCCGCCGCCGGGGAGGCGGGCGTGCCCTGGTTGCCGGTACGTGCTGAATTGGGGCGGGTCGTCCTCGGTCCCCTGGAGGAGGCCGGGCTGCCGGGCTGCGTGGACTGCGGCGAGTTCCGGCGGCGACTGGCCCATCTCCAGCCAGACGGGCACGAGACGGTGTGGCGAGAGCAGGGGGCCACCCTGTCCGCGCTGCCGTCGGCCTGGCTCACCGGACTCGCGGCCGACCTCGCCGCCACCTTGGTCACCGAGGAGATCGCCCGGCTGGTCAACCGGGAAGCCGTGGTCACCGCGCGCACGAGAAACCGGGAGACCGCGCGCACGAGGTCCGCCTTCGTCTACCTGGATCTGGAGACGCTGGCCGTCGAGCCGCACCCGTTCCTGCCCGACCCGCTCTGCGGCACCTGCGGGACGCTGCCGCCCGACGACCGGTCGCGGGCGAACATCTCCCTCCGGTCCCGCCCCAAACCGGCCCCGGACGTCTACCGGCTCCGCTCGATGACCGGCGAGGTGGACACGCTCAAAGCCAGGTACGTCGACGGCGAGAGCGGTCTCATCCGATCCGTGCTCAAGAGCACCGAAGGCGGCATCGTGGTCGCCGCGGCGCCCATGGGCCTGCGCCAGGGCTCCACCGAGTACGGCTTCGGACGTACCCGTAACTACCAGGGCAGTCAGGTCACCGCCATGCTGGAGACGCTGGAACGGCACGGCGGCATGGAGCCCGGGGGAAAGCGCACCACGGTGTCGGCCGGTTACGCCGAAGTCCGCCACGACGCGATCGACCCCCGGACGCTCGGCCTCTATCCGGCGGAGCGGCATCGGCTCCCCGGTTTCCCGTACCGTCCGTTCGACGAGGAGCAGGTGTGCCGCTGGGTATGGGGGTACTCCTTCGCCCGCAGCGCTCCCGTGCTGGTCCCCGAGACCTACGCCTACTACCGGGCCCGCCACCATGACGCCGATCGCCCGCCGTTCGTCCAGGAGGTCTCCAACGGCTGCGCCCTGGGCGGCAGCCTGGAGGAGGCCGTCTTCCACGGGATCCTCGAAGTGGCCGAGCGCGACGCCTTCATGATGACGTGGTACGCGCGCATGCCGGTCCCGCGGATCGACGTGACCTCCGCCCGCGACTCGATGATCCCGCTGATCATCGAAGCCATCGAGGCCGAGAGCGGCTACCAGGTGATGCTCTTCGACACCACCCTCGAACAGGGCATCCCCTGCGTCTGGGCGATGGCCGTCGACCCCGGCGACGACGAGAAACGCCCGAAGGCGGCCTGCTCGGCGGGCGCTCACCCGGTCCCGGAACGCGCGATCGAGAACGCGCTCAACGAGCTCGGCCCGCTCCTCGCCGACCTCATCAAGCGCTATCCCGACCACATGGACGAGGCCGGCCGGATGGTGGACGACTCGTCGCTGGTGAAGGAGATGGAGGACCATCGCCTGTTGTACGGCGACCACCGGACGTACGACCGGCTGCGCTTCCTGACCGAGACGCCACGGCGGCGGCACATCGACGACCTTCCGTCGCCGGCGCGACTCCGCAACGCCGATCTCCGGGACGATCTGATCGAGCTGGTCGACCGCTACCTGGTCACCGGTGCGGACGTCATCGTGGTGGATCAGACGACCCCCGAGCACGAGGTGTCCGACCTGGCCTGCGTGAAGGTCGTCATCCCCGGCACCCTGCCGGTCACCTTCGGCCACGACTACCGGCGGGTCGACGGTCTGCCGAGGTTGTACGAGGTGCCGTACCGGCTCGGCTACCGAGATAGGCCCCTGGAGCCGCAGGACGTCAACCCGTACCCGCACGCGTTCCCGTAGAAGGGCCGGCCATGTTCGTATCGATCGTCGCCTGGGATCTCAGCAGGTCCGCGGAGACCGTGGAGAGCCTGCGCGACTACCTGCGGGACTACGCCGTCGACGCCTACGCCACGCTCGAGGGGATGCGGTTGAAGGCGTGGTTCTCCAATCCCGCCCGCCAGACCTGGGGGGCGGTCTACCTCTGGGACTCCGCCGAGGCCATGGACGGGCCCGCCCGGGTGAGCCGCGTCATCGAGCTCATCGGCTATCCGCCCACGTCGGTGAGCGTCTTCCAGCTCGAAGCCATCGCGGAGGGCATCAGCGTGTACGAGAGCCTCGCAGGGCTCGGCGCCGCGCTGGAAGGAGACCAGTTGACCGCAGGCTGAGCGGGTTCGCCTGCCGTTCGTCGGCCCTGACTGCCGCCGCCAACCGGATCAGCCAGTCGAGTTCGGCGTCAGGGTCGGCCGGGCTGTTGCCGGGGATCGCCGGTCCGGGCGGGTCCGGCCGCTCGCCGAGCCTGCTGCGGCGCAGGGCGGAGGTGATCAGCGCGGCCTCGACGGCGATCGCGCGCGCGTCATCGGACAGGCCGGTGGCCCGCGCCTCTCGCGTTTCGGCGACGCGTGGGTCGAAATAGGGGAGGAGCAGCAGGCGGCCGTCCCAGATTTCCACGATCCGCCGGTACAGGGCCTGCTCCGGTTCCCGGAAATCGACGTGCCGGGTCCCCGGCGGATCGAGGGCGATGGCCGGGAATTCGTCGTACAGCACTTTCCAGAGCGGGAAGAGCTTGCGATAGGAGCGGTCGAGCGACCACCAGCGCGCGAGATGGTCCAGGCCCAGTCGCGGGCCCGTGACGGGCAGCAGGATGCCGGCCACGACGAACAGGATCGCGAGGCGGAACACATCGCCGATCAGGTTGCCGTACAGCCACGGCACGGCCCATCCGAGAAGGTGGGCGGACATGGCGGCGAACCGCAGCCCGGCGTAGGCGATGGTGCAGGCGAGACCGAGCAACAGCAGTCGCAGGCCGTTGCGGAGGGAGAAGCCTCTCGCGGCGCTCGCGCGGTAGTGCGTGGCGCGCGCGATCTCGGTGACGGTCAACGCCAGATAGGCGACATAGACGTAGGCGGCGGCCGAGATCACCGGGACCTGCACGGCCAACACCTGACTGGCCAGAGCCTCCGCGTAGTTCGACGGGGTCGTCGCGTGCAGAACGCCGATCAGTGCCAGGACGCCGGTCAGCTGCCGCAGACGTAGCCGGGCGCTCCGCATGGCCTGCTCCGCCGGATAGACCATGTGGAGGAACGCGCATTGCCCGGATGTCGCGGCGATCAAGGTCAGGCAGTTGGAAAGGGTGCCCGCGGTGTTGAGCGCCGTGTGGCCGTCGATGACCTCGTGGACGGTCTGGTCCTGCAAGCAGATCGACACCGAGAGCGCCAGCAGCGCGGCACACAGCCAACGCGTCGACCGGCAGCCGGGTTTGGCGCGGAGGTGGAACAGCTTGATGCCCACCGCGATCCAGCCGGCGACGGCCAGGCCGATCAAGATAGGCGCGCCATGGCCGGCGGCGGATATCGAAGATCGGCCGCCAAGAGATCATTCATCGGAGGGATTCTCCAGCTTCCAGAGCTGATTGACCATTTCGGTGATGGCGGCGCGGCTGCCCTGGGTCAGCTCGGCGCTGCGCAGGGCGATGTGCGTGACACCCGCCTTCCGCATGCCGGCCAGCAGCTCCAGATCCTTGTCGATCTTGGCGGTCTCCGCGTCGTCCAGGAAGTAGGCGACCGGCACCCCGAAGAACGTGGCCAGCGCCGTCAGGTGCATGATCGTGGGATTGACCCGCCGGCCCGTGCGCAACTGCCAGATGTAGGTGTGCGAGATCTGTACGTCCTGGCCCTTGCTGATGGCCTCCGCGACCGCGACGTTGCTGTATTCGGCCTCACCTTGGCGCCGGACCGTCTGGAACAACCGGTTCAGCTTGTCGGCCAGCGTCCGGGGAGTCTCATCAACGCTCATCGGAGTGCCGATCCTTAACAGCCAGAATTTAGCGACTTTGTCGTCATCCTACACAGAGGTTGACGGGCGGGTCCTGGCAAGATAGCGGCATGGAACGTGTGCTTGGAATCGGCGGATATTTCCTGCGGGCCGCCGATCCGATGGCCTTGGGCGCGTGGTATCGCGATTGTCTGGGCTTGGAGGCCGATGAGAACGGCCTGTGGCGTCAGCAGACCGGGGAAACGGTGTTCGCGACTTTCGAGTCCGAGACCGAATACTTCGGCTCCCGCGCCCAGCAGACGATGCTCAATTTCCGGGTTCGCGACCTGGACGCGATGCTCGCGCAATTGCGCGACAAGGGCGCGGACGTGGCCAAGGAGACTCAGGACATGGAGGGTGTCGGCCGGTTCGGCTGGGTCACCGATCCTGAGGGCAATCGGATCGAGCTGTGGCAGCCCAGCTGACGGCGTCTCACGCAGGGGGAATGAGCTCGTAGTTCGGGATCGTGGGTCTCACCCGCTGATACTCCTGCTCCCCCGAAGCCGCCGCGGCGGCTTCGGGGATCTCCACGCGGTCGAGGTACGGCCCCTGCAGGCAGTGGTCGCACCAGAAGTGGGCGTCACCGATGAGCAGGTGGGGGATCCGGAGCCGATACACCAGGCGCAGGCAGGCCCGTCCACAGTTCGGGCAACGCCTGGTGATCGGTCCGGGCAGCTCGTCCCGCGCCTGCTCATAAGCGCGCAGCCAGCTCTCCCATCGGAGCGCCTCGTCATGAGTGTTCGACACTGGGGCCACCTCGGTGCTCGAGCCGTTTCGCCTATGGTCCCTTACTGGTTACGTGGATGGTTGTCCCACCAGTCGTCCTCGAAGGCATAGGCCCGGTCCTCCCATGGTCGCGCCTCTTCCAGCGTCTTCGGGAAGTCGCCGCCCCCGCGTATGTCCTCCACGTGGAACCGCTCGTGGGCGAGGGTACGGGCCAGCAGTTCCTCGCTGCGGAAGGCGGCTCGCCGCAGCAGGACCGTCTGGTTGGGGAAGGTCACGCCGGCCAGCCCGTCCTTCACCTTGTCGATCTTGATATCCAGGTCGTCGATCCGGATGTCCCAGTCCTGGGCCACCCGCCGGACCGTGTCCATGTTCATCGGGAGCCTCTCGCTCCACTTCGGCCGATCGCCGGGGCGGCGGGCCAGCGTCAGGAAGTCGTCGCCGAAGCCGGCGCCTTCGCTCCCCAGGGCCGCCGCCGTCTCCTCGGAGGAGGAGCAGGCGGCGCCGGCGCCCGTCACGCCACGGCAGGGGGCCAGTTGCACCGTCGGGTCCGGCGGGACGCCGGGGCCCGGGTCGACGCGGCAGTCCTGCATCGCGTCCGCGCCGAACACCCCCGAGCACTGGCCGACGACGTGCGGGGCTGGGTCGAGGCCGCCGTTGGGCTGCCCGTCGCCGGCCCTGGCCTCGATCGGCGTGAAGGCCACGCCGACCTTGTCCAGGATCTTGTCGATGGCGTTGTCGACCCGGTGGTTGAGCCCCTTGTCGAGCGCGTCGGCGAGCGAGGTGCCCGCCGGGCCGGGCAGCCGGTCGTGGTCGATGGGGCCGGGCCTGGTCGCGCGCGTCTTCGCCGCGATGTCGGCCAGCTCCTGGGGCGTGGGCGGCGGAGGCGGCGGCGGATCCGCCTTGGGCGGGCCGTTCGTGCCCTTGCCGGGCGAGGCACCGGGATCGCCGTCGTCGCCGGGCGTGCCGTCGGACTTGCCCTTGCCGGGCGAGCCGCCGCCGTCCGGATACTGGATGTACGGCCCGCTGCCGTCCGGCCAGCCCTTCCACCAGTTGTTCTTCCACCACTTCGCCGCGTAGTAGGCCACGCCGGCGGTGACGCCGGCCGCCGCGAGGCAGTAGAGCCAGGCCGGACCGCAGAACCGTGAGCCGCGCGCGGCCGCGCCGAACTCCCCGCCACCGGTGAGGACGTAGTCGGCCGCGCTCCAGGCCGGCCTGGCGATGTCCCGATAGACGACCTTGATCGCCTGCTTGGCGGTGCCGCACACGAAGGCGGGGCAGCCGAAGTGACCGGTCGGGTCCACCTGGTTGAGCGGGTCACCGTCCGCGTAGGTGAAGCGGTTGCCCTTCATCGACGGCATCGGGTTCACGTCGAGCGTGTCCCTGCTGGGGAACGCGCCGGTTCCGGGGTCGTACCAGCGGGCGGCCATGTTGACCTTGCCGGTGGCCGGGTCGGTCCAGCCGCCCTGGTAGCCGACGTCCCGCTTGGTGCCCGAGTTCGCGACGACCTTTCCGTACGGGTCGTAGGCCGCCGAATCGGTCAGCGCACCCGCGCCGGTGAAGGTGGCGGTGAGGTCGCCGTGCCGGTCGGTGTAGGCGTACAGGCCCGCGACGGAGACGATGTCACCCGCCGGGTCCCTGCCGTAGAGCTCGGCACCCGCCGCGGCCGGGGTGTTGCCCAGGCCGGAGTAGCTGAACGTGCGGCCCGCGGCGGACGCGAGCCGGTCCAGCCCGTCATAGGCGTAGGTCGAGGCGCCGTCGGTGATCATCCGGTCGAACGCGTCGTAGCTCGTCGCGCTCGCGCTCCCGCCGTTCGGCGTCCTGGACTTCAGGGTGCCGCGCGCCGAGTAGGCGTAGCCGGCCGATCCGTCGGAGACCAGCTGGTTGCGCGCGTCGTAGACGGAGGCGGCCGCGTCGGCCTTGGTCCGGTTGCCCGCGTCGTCGTACTCGTAGGCGGCCGAGTTCCACGACGTCAGCCGGCCCGCCAGGTCGTAGCCGTAGGTGTTGGCGGCGGCGCCCGCCGTACCGGTCGTGGTCTTGGTGGTGAGCCGGTCGGCGTCGTCGTAGCCGTAGGTGATGCCGGCCAGCGCCGTGCCCGCGGTGGTCTTGAGCGTGTCGGAGGTGGGCCGGTGCAGCGCGTCGTAGTCGAAGGAGCGCTTGGCGCCGCCGTAGTCCACGCCCTTGAGCTGGTCCATCGTGTCGTAGGAGTAGATCGAGGTGCCGCCGGTGAGCGGGTCGCGGACCGTGGTGAGGCGGCTGCCCGCGTCGTAGTCGTAGGCGGCCGTGCCCGCCTTGTCGGTACGGGTCTTCATGCGGCCGTCGGCGTCATAGGTGAAGGACGCCGTGCCGGACGGCCCCGCCGTGCTGACGAGATGATCGCGATCGTCGTAGCCGAAGGTGTTACCCCCGGCCGAGGTCAGCCGGCCCACGGTGTCGTAGCCGAAGCTGTGCTCGGTCGTGGTGGTCTCGGCGCCCGCGCCGGTCTCCGCGGTGAGCCGGTTCAGCGGGTCGAAGGTGCGGGCGATGGTGACCCCGCCCGGCTTGGTGACCTGGACGGGGCGGGCGGCCGCGTCGTAGTCGGTGATCGTCTGGCGGTCGGCGAGCGTGGTGTAGGCCGTGGTCGGCGGCACGAACATCGCCACCTGGAGATTCCACGGGTTGAAGGCGTAGGAGGTCGCGTTGCCGTTGCCGTCGGTGAAGCGGGTGCGGTTGCCGACCGCGTCGTAGCCGAAGGTCGTGTTGATGGTGTGCGTCGCCGTGGTCTTCTCGTGCTGGCCGGTCAGCCGGTTCAGCGCGTCGTAGTCGTAGGTGGTGACTCCGCCGCCGGGTCTGCTGACGGTGACCGGGTTGCTCGCGTCGTCGTAGCCGATCGTCGTGGACCGCAGCTGCTTGCCCGCTGCGTCGAAATCGGCCGTCGCGGTCGCCCGGCCGGCGCCGTCGAAGGTGAGCGTGCTGCTGGTGCCGTCCGGGTTGGCGATCTTGGTCGCCCGGCCGGCGTGGTCGCGGGTGTACCAGTGGGCCTGGGCCAGCGGGTTGACGTCGACCACGACCTCGCCCGCCGCGTTGTAGCCGTACTGGCTGCGCGCGCCCGACGGTGTGGTGACGTAGGTCAGGTTCCCCGCGTCGTCGTACTCATAGGCGGTGGTGTATCCCGCCGCGGCCGGTGTGCGGTCGACGGCGGTGCCGGAGATCCGGCGACCGAGGTCGTCGTACGTCGCCCCGGTCACCCGGCCCGCCTGGTCCCGTGTCCAGAGCCATTCCCCGGCCACGTCGAAGCCCGAGCGCGACTGGTTGCCCGCCGCGTCGGTGGTAGCCACCAGGTTGCCCAGCTGGTCGTAGGTGTGGGTGTCGCCGTGGCCGAGCGCGTCCTCGACGTGCGTCACGCGGCCCAGCGCGTCGTACGTCGTGGTGGAGCCCGCCGTCACCGTGGCACCGGCGCCGAGCTGCCGGTACGAGGGCAGGGTGACGACGCGCGGCCGGCTCATGCCGTCGTAGGTGATCGTGGTCCGGTAGCCCTCGGCGTCCTCGCTCGTCACGACGTCGCCGAAGCTGTTGTAGCCGGCCCGCGTCGTCGGCCTGACGTTGTACGGCGTGCCGCCCGAGTGCTCGATGGCCACCGTCGGCGCCTTCGTCGTGGTGAGCCGGCCCGCCTCGTCATAGGTGTAGTCGGTCACCGCGCCACGGGGGTCGGTCATCGTCTTCGGCAGGCCCCGCTGGTCCCTGGTCCACGACGTCGTGAGCCATTCGTCGCCGTCCCAGACCTTCTGGGACAGGGGCCGGCCCAGCGCGTCGAGGTCGAACGCGGTCCAGGTGTAGCCGCTGTCCTGCGCCTGGACCAGGGAGACCACACCGCCGTCGGCGTCGTAGCCGTACGTGGTCCTGCGCTTGATGCCGGCGGGGTCCAGCAGCGCCTCGGTGACCCGGTTGGCGGCGTCCACGGTGTAGGCGGTCGTGCTCTTGCCGTTACCGGTGACCCGCTTGATGAGGTTGCCCGCGCTGTCGTAGGTGTTCTGCTGGAGCGGGATGTCCCGGGTGGTTCCATCGGCGTTGTGGAAGCCCTCGGCCCAGACCGATTCGAGCAGGTTGTCGTCGTAGTAGCGGTAGCGGGTGGTCCGGCCCATGGCGTCGGTGACCGTGGCCAGGCGCCCGGCCGGGTCGTAGGCGCGGGATTCGAGGACCAGTTCCTTGGGGGCGTCGTTGTCCAGCGGGTCGCCCACCCAGTTGGCCAGGCTCGTGGTCAGCGGCAGGCCGGTCGGTCCGTAGGTGTGCCGGAAGTCGGCGCCGGTGGCGTCCACGGTGCTGGTGAGGTTGCCGTAGACGTCATAGCCGTAGGTGGTGGTCTTGCCCTCGGGGTCCTTGACGGACGAGACGCGGGCGGCGGCGTCGTAGGTGTAGTCCGTGGTGCGGGTGACGTCCTTGCCGGTGGGGTCCGTCCGCTCGGCCTTGGTGACGTTGCCGTCCACGTCGTAGGTGTAGAGGACCCACGGGAGGTGCTTGACGCCGTTGATCACGTCCGTGGTCGCCGGGCCGACGGTGGCGGTGAGGTGGTTGAGGGCGTCGTAGCCCATGGAGGTGCTGACGCCGTTCGGGAACGTGTCGGAGATCTTCGTCTCGGAGATGGGGCGGCCGGCGCTGTCGTAGTCGTACTTCGTGGTGAGCCCCGCCGCGTCCACCACCTGGGCGAGGTCGCCGTTCTGGCGGTAGCTGTAGCGGGTGGTCCTGCCGCCAGGGGTGGTCGTGGAGGCGAGCAGCCCGTCCGGGACGGTGCCGCCGTCGGTGGCGGCCTCGTCGCCATCGGTGTAGGCGTACTTGGTGGTGCCGCCGTTGGTGGCTCCGGCCACGGGAGGTGTGGTGACGCTGAGCAGGTCGCCCGAGATGTCGTAGGTGTAGCTGGTGCGGTGCGCCGCGTCGTTCCCTGTGGTGGCGCGGGCGTCGTACGCGCCGGTGAGCTTGTCGTTGCGGGGGTTCAGCGGGTCGCCGGCGTCCAGGTAGTAGGTGAAGTAGGAGGTCTGGCAGGAGCGCGGTCCGCGGCAGGTCACCTTCATGACCGGGTTGCCGCGGTCGTCGTTGTACAGCTGCGTGGTGTGCCCGTCCGGGTCGCTCACCGTGGCCAGGTTGCCGTTGAGGTCGTAGCCGTAGCGCGTGGTGCCGCCCGAGGCGTCGTACAGCGAGGTCGGCCGGCCGCCGTGCTGCGGGTCGTAGCTGTAGACCATCGCCTTGCCGCGCGGGTCGGCGGCGAGCACGGTGGTGGCGGGGATGCCGAACGTGGCGACGTCCTTGTAGTGCGCCTGGATCGCGTCGGTGTGCAGACTGTTCCAGTAGATCGCCACCTCGTCGATGGTGCCGTTGAAGTGGCCCAGCGTGTCCGAGGGCTTGGCGGGCCAGTTGCCCGCGATGAAACCGGCGCCGACGTAGACATGGTTCTGCGCGATCGTGGACACCGGGCCCTTGGACCTGGTCCCGACCACCGCGCCGTCCAGCCAGAGCCACTGGGTGTCACCGGAGGCCGTCAGGACGGCGTGGTGCCAGCTCGCGTCGGTCACGGCCGCGCTCGTGGTGATCGGCGCGACCGCGGCGCCGTCCCAGAACTGGCCGCGCAGCTTGCCGTCCGTCCCGACGTACAGCGCGGGCGTGTAGTTCGCCTGCGGCCCGGCCGGGTCGGTGATGGCCTGGGCCTGGTAGGCGAGCAGGACGCCGGGCTTGGCGGTCTTGAACCACAGCTCCGCCGACAGGTCGCCGCCGCCCTTGATCTCGCCGTCGGGCAGCTCCAGATAGGAGCTGGAGCCGTTGAACCCGGCGGCCGAGTCGCCGCCGGTGGCCAGGACGATGGGTGCGCTCTGGCCCAGGGTGACGTTGTGGTAGGTCGCGCCGGTGTCGCGCCCGTCGCCGTAGGCCGCGCTGGCCGCCCGGGTGCCGGAGAACTCGGCGAGGCGGTAGTACTCGCGCGGCCGGGCGCTCAGGACCGCGTTCGGGTAGTACTCCGTGCTGGCCTGCGTCTGGGCGGGGTAGACCCGCCACTGCCCGCCGTTGGCGTCGGTCATCGAGGCGACGCGGTCGCTCTGGGTGTCGTAGGCGAGCGTGGCCTGCAACTTGCCCGACGGCAGCTTGACCGTCTCCAGCGCGCCCGTGTACTGCCCGGCCGCGTACTGGGCGGCGACGGACGTGGGGCCGAGCGGGTGGGTGTAGAAGGCGGGGTCGTCGATCTGGCCGGTGAAGTGGCCGCGCGTGTCCGTGGGCGCGGCGGGGCACCAGCCCGAGGTGTTCACGTAGCCCGCCCCGATGCTGGCGTTCGGCAGACGGGTCGCCTTGACCTGGTTGAAGCGGCTGCCCACGATCGCGCCGTCCAGGTACATGCCCTGCCAGGTTCCGCTCGCGGTCAGCACCACATGGTGCCAGGCCCCGTCGCTCACCGCCGCGGTCGACGTCATCGAGCCGCAGCTGCCGTCGTCGGCCATCTGGCCGTGCAGCTTCCCGTCGGTCCCGACGTAGAGCATCGGCAGGAAGCCCCAGGGGAGCGGGCCCCGGGAGTCCTCCAGCGTGTTCATCTGCGCGCCGTACAGCACGCCGGCCTTGGTGGTCTTGAACCACATCCCGACCGCCGCGTAGGTGGTGTCGTCGGTGATGTTGTACGGCATGCGCACGTAGGAGCTCGTGCCGTTGAACGTCGCCGAGCCGTCCGTGGTCCCGGCCGGGGCGCCCGCCGCGCCGTAGGTCAGGTTGACCGCCTGCGCGTCGTCCTGGCCGACGAACATCTGGGTCTCGTTGGTCGTGCTCTGGTGGAGCCGGTAGTACATCGCGGGGGCGGCGTCCACGACGGCCGTCCGGTGGTGGGACAGCATTTTGTAGGTGTACTTCGTACAGGCCGTCGTCGTGCCCGGCGGGCAGACCTGGGCGAGCAGGCCGTAGCCGTAGCCGTACCTCCACGCGGGCGCGCCCTGGGCGGGATCGGTGGCGACCGAGGTCACCACACCGCTGGTCCAGGTGAAGTAGAGGCCGCGGCCGCTGACCTTGTTCACGACCTTGGCCAGGGTGCCGTCGCCGTTGTAGGTGAGGAACTCACCGTGCTGGTCGTCGTCGTAGATCGCGGTCAACCGGCCGTTCGTGTCGAACACGTACGCGCCGCCGGACTTGTCACGCAGGAACCACGCCGTATCGGCCTTCACCAGGCTCACCGACCGGCCCTCGGGCGGCGCGTACGTGCCGTCGGAGTTGCGGCCGAAGCGCGCCTGCCGCCCGTCCGGGTAGGTGACCACGACGTTGCCCGTCAGGTCGCTGTCGGTGACGATCTTCATGTCGTAGGCGGTGGTCCAGCCCACGCCGAACAGCCCCGAGCGGGAGTTCAGGCTGCTGTACGAGCGGGTGATCGCCAGCGCGGGACCGGCGGTGGTCAGGCTCGCGTCCGTGGTGGTGGCCGCGTACTGGCCGGTCAGCGGGTCGATGCCCTTGACGGCGGCCGTGCCCGCGCTGTCGGAGACGTGCGAGGAGACCAGGGGCTGCGGCACGACCGTGCGGAAGGTGCTCCATCCGGTCGCCGGGCTTGAGGTCTTGCCGTCGGTGACCAGGGCCTGCCACATGTACTGCTCGCCCCATTTGAGCTTGCCCTGCGGCACCGTCCAGTTCGCGGTCTGCTCACCGGTGTTGGAGTCGCCCTTGATCAGGCCGGTCGCCGGGCACGTGCTGGGGGCGGAGACCAGGCAGATGTTGAAGATGAAGTTCAGCTCTCCGCCGGGCCACTCGTCCTGGTCATGGCCGGTGACCGTGAACTCCGGCATCAGCGTGGACTCCACGTACCCGCTGCCCGGCCACATCGAGTCGATCTGGGGTGGCACGTTGATCACGCTCAGGCTCACGCACCAGACGGGTACGCCCCAGTCGGAGAAGAACTGCCCGTTCGCCACCATGTCCCAGCAGACCTGGTACGAGCCCGGGTTGAGCGGGTCGATCGTGGCGCTCACCTTCGCCGAGCCGTTGTTGCCGATCGTGGCGGGCAGCGTGGCGGCGGCGGTGGAGCTGCCCACGAAGCTGCCGCCGAGGGTGTACACCTTGTAGCCCAGCTTCACCGAGCCGGGAGACCAGGAGTTCATCCCGTTGTTGATCACCGTGACGGGCAGCCTGCCGAAGCTGTTGGCCGTCACCGGCGGGTCGATCGTGGCACCGGAGTCGATCGCGTACAGCGCCCGCCAGGGGCTGTAGTCCACCTGCAGGTACGGCGGGTTGGCCGAGTTGGCGCTGGCGAACTCCTTGAAGCTGTCGGCGGTCAGCGCCAGGCCGTTGTTGCCCGCGCCGTTGGACCAGTCCGACAGGGCCGACAGGCCCGCGCTGTTGATCCCGATCCACGCCCAGCCGGCGCCGCCGCAGGTCACGCCGCCGCTGAAGCTGGCCGACCCCCAGGTGTCGCCGAGACTCACGCCGGGATAGGAGGAGATCGTGCCGACGTTCCAGCCGCTGGTGATCTGCTTCACCGTGACGGGGTTGGCCGCGCAGGAGTTCGACAGGGTGTTGTAGAGGAAGAGCGCGGCGCCGGTCACATAGGCGTGGGGGATCTGGGAGGCGAGGTTGAAGTTGATGTAGGCGTTGTTGCGCTTGGTGCCGTCCTGGGAGCCGACCAGGAGCTGGTCGCTGCCGGAGTGATTGGCGCCGGAGTGGTTGTCGACGTAGGTGTCGGAGGAGGCGCCGCTGGTGGTGCGTACATAGGAGGAAGGGTCGATGACCACCGGGAACGCGCGGTCCTTGGCGCGCAGCCACTTCTGGTCGGCGCTGACCCGCAGGACGTCGCCGACGAGGGTGTAGTGGACCGCGTCGGAGCGGGCGCCCTTGGCGTCGCTCATGAATCCGGCGGGGACGGTGATGCGCACCGCGCCCTGCTCGTCGACGAACTCCACGCCCTGCGGCGTGCTTCGCGGCGTCAGACCCTTGGCCTGGAAGGGGAAGTCCCAGGGGCCCGTCGCGGCCTGGCGCGAGGTCAGGACGAGCGACTCCTTGATCCCGTTCCAGGCGGCCTCGACCTGGAGGTCCGTCCCCGGCAGCACCTCACCGTACTTCGCGATATTTCCCGAAATATTGGCTTTTGTGCTTTTTGCCCCTTGGAGGGCGAAGGACAGGCTGTGCTCGTTGTCCAAGGTGAGCGACTGGAGCCTGGGGTCGGCGGCGTCGTCGGCCAGCTCGGCCGCGACGTCGTTGGCCGCCGGCCGCCAGCGTCCGTTGGCGCCGGTCAGGTTGAGGTCGATGTCGGCCCACTCACCGGTGGCCGTCCGGTATCGCACTGGCCTGGAGTACGTGCGCACGGTGTAGGTCTGATCTGGGTTCTGGAACACCTTGGACGTCGCGTCGCCCAGCTTGGGGGCCACCCGGCTCTGCTTGGCGTCGAACCCGTGCACTTCCCCGTTGCCCGGCTTGCCGGTCGCCTTGCCCACCCGCTGCGTCTTGTTCGACAGATGGGAGACCAGCTTGGGCGGCTGCTGGGCCTCCCGGGGCACGACCCCCTTGGGCAGCTTGGCGGCCTTCTTCTCCGGCAGTTCGGTCTGCGCCCGGGTCGCCTCCGCCGCCACCTGGTGCGCGCGGTTCGCCGCCGAGCCCAGACGCTGCTCGGGGAGCGTCGGCTCCTTGGCAGCCGCGTGGGCTCCCTGACCTGCCATGCTGATGACAAGGGTGGTCACTGTCAGTGCCGAGCAAAGACGAGTGGCCCAACGATTCCTCATGCCGACCTCCGGCGGCGACCGTAGTCCCCGCCTATCCGCACCACATCTGTACGGATGACCTGGTTCGAGGATGTCGGAATGCTCCGGGTTAGGTATGAGATCAACTCCGAGTCCGGTACTCTCGCCTGGTGCTGCACGGGCGCATCGCGGAGCAGGCCAGGATCACGCGACTTCTCGCTGGTGAGAGCGGCGCCCTGATGGTGCGCGGGGAAGTAGGGGCGGGCAAGAGCGTGTTGCTCGCCTTCGCGGCCGAGCTCGCGAGTGATCAAATCGTGCTGCGCGCCTCCGGCAGCCCCGAGGAGTCGCACCTCCCGTACGGCGGCCTGCACATGCTGCTGGCGACCACCCGTCCGCGCTGGAAACACCTGCCCGCCCAGCAGCGCGACGTCCTCGACCAGCTGGGCGAGCCGCAACCGCGGAGCCTTGTGCCCGATGTCGTCGACCGCCTGGGCAACCCGGAACGGCGGAGCCCTGTGCCCGACGCCGTCGACCGCCAGGGCGACCCGGAACCGTGGAGCCTTGCGCCCGGCATCCGCGCGGTAGGCGAACCCGCCTGGCCGCGCTCGCCGTACCTGCCTGTCTGGAACCTCCTGCGCCACCTGGCGGGCAAGCGGCCCGTCCTCTGCCTGATCGACGACGCGCACTGGCTGGACCGGGAGAGCCTGGCGGTCCTGTCCTTCTGCGTCCGGCGCCTCGCCGCCGCGCGCGTGGTGATCCTGGTGGCCGCCGAGGGCGAGGTGCCCGCGCTCCAGGGGATCGACGAGCTGGACCTGCCCGGTGTCGACAGGCAGGCGGCGCTGGACATCGTCGCCGAGTGCCGGCCGGGCATCGTCCCGCAGGTGCGTGAGCGGATCGTCGAGGACGCCCGCGGCAATCCGCTGGCCCTGCGCGAGCTTGCCGCGGGGATCAGCCCGGCCCAGGTCGAGGGCAGGCTGTCGCCGCTGGGCTTGCACACCGGCTGGGCCGGCCGTTCGCGACGGGCCGATCAGTTGTACGGCGCGTGCTTACGGGCCCTGCCTGACCGGACTCGCTTCCTCCTCCTGCTGGCCGCCGCCGACCCCGCGGCCTCCCTGCCCGAACTGCTCGCCGCCACCGGAGCGACACCGGCTGATCTGGAGCCCGCCGAGACGGCCGGGCTGGTGGAGGTGCGGCCGGACAAGCTCACCTCTCGCCACCTGCTGATCCTGGTCGCCGCCTATCAGTCCGCGCCGGTCTCGGCCCGCATCGCCGCGCACCGGGCCCTGGCTGAGACGGCGTCCGAGCGGCGGGTCTGGCATCTCGCCGCCGCCGTGCTGGGGCCGGACGAGCAGATCGCGCGTGAGCTGGAGGCCGTCGGGACGTCGTCGGCGCTGGAGCGCGCGGCCGAGCTGACCACCGACCCCGAGCCCCGCGCCCGGCGCTATGCCGCCGCCGCGGTCGCCGCGTGCGACGCCGGTCAGTTGCGCCGCGCGGCGGATCTGGCGACGTGCGCGACCAAGCTGAGCGCCGAACCCTCGACGCTGGCCTCGGCCGCCCGAGTGCTGGCCACCGTGGAGTCCGAGATCGGCTCCCCGACCAAGGCCGCGCGGATGCTGCTGGACGCGGCGGCCAGGATCGGCGACGACGACCACGCCATGGCCATCGTCATGATCGCCGACGCGATCCGCCTGTTCGGCTACAGCGGCGACGAGGGGCTCGCGGCCGAGATCGCCGCCGCCGTCTGGTCGGCACCGGCGACTTCACGAGCTTCCGCGCAAGCCTCGTCACCAGCTTCTTCGCAGGTCGTGCGATCAGGCGCCCAGCCCACCTGGTCCGCTCCGCTGGCCCGGTCGCTGCCCACGCTGGCGAAGATCATGGCCGGTGACCCGTTCAGCGGCTTCGCCGCCATCGGTGAGCTGGTCGAGCACACGCCCGCCCTGGCGACCCAGCAAGCCATCACCGCCACCTCGTTGGGCCTGATGGCCGCCGACGCCGGCTCGGCGTTGCGCCTGACCTCCACGCTGGTGGCCGACTGCCGCCACCAGGACCTGATGGGCCTCCTGCCGTACGCCCTGCAACTCCAGGCCCAGGCCCTCATGCTGAGCGGCCGCATCGCCGAAGCGCTCAGACTGGCCACCGAGGGGCTGAAGCTCGCCGGTGACCTCGGCCAGACTCACCGAGTCGGGCATCTGAGCGGCCTGGTCGCGCTGATCGCCGCGTTGAGCGGCGATGAGAAGCGCTGCCGGGCCTACGCCGAATCGAGCCTGGACTACTGCGCCGACCACGACGCGCCGGCCAGCGCGGCGCTGGCCACCTGGGCGCTCGGCCTGCTGGAGCTGGGGCTGGGCCGGGCGGGCGCCGCTGTGGCGCACCTTGAGCGCGTGGTCGCGGGCCCCGCGCACCACCCGGTGATCGCGGTCCACTGCGCGGCCGATCTGGTGGACGCGGCCGTACAGGCCGACCTGCCCGGCGCCACCGTCGAGCCGCTCGCCGTGCTGGAGCGGTGGGCGGGGGACACGCGCCAGCGCTGGGTGGGCGCGGTGGCGCTGCGCTGCCGGGCGCTGACCGCGCCGGACGGCGAGGCGGAACCGCTCTTCCTCGGCGCGCTCGACCTGCACGGCCCGTCCCTGACCGCCTTCCAGCGGGCCAGGACCGAGCTCGCCTACGGGCAGTGGCTCCGCCGTATCCGGCGCAGGTCCGAAGCCCGCTCTCATCTGCGGGCCGCGCGCGCCGCGTTCGAGCAGCTGGGCGCGACCCCCTGGGCGGAGCGCGCCGCGGCCGAGCTGAGCGCCTCGGGGGAGTCGAGCCCCGCGGAGCCGCTGCCGGAAGCGCTGCGCGGGCTGACGCCGCAGGAGCGGCACGTGGTGTTCCTCGCCGCGCAGGGGTCGTCCAACCGGGAGATCGCCGCCCAGCTCTTCCTCAGCCCGCGGACCGTCGGCTTCCACCTCTATCGCGCCTTTCCCAAGCTGGGCATCACCTCCAGGACCGAGCTGGCGGATCTGGTACGGCAAGCCGCCACCGGCATCGGGACGATCACGCCGGTCGCCGAGTGACGCCCCAGGGTGGACAGGCTCGTACCGAACCCTTGACTGCGCTGGTCAGATCGATTAGACCTCAGGAAACCCAGCGATCATCACGCAGTGGAGGACAGATGTCCGGCAGAGCATTGGTACGACTCGCGGCCCGCGCCGCGTTATCCGCGGTCACGACAGGCTCGCTGATCGCGATCGGTGCGCTGCCGGCCTCGGCGGCGGCCTTGGACAAGCCGCCCCGAACGACCAAGGGGCCGTGCCAGTACACCGAGACCCCCGACGACCCGGCCGTGCGTGACGTGCCGCTGCCGCCGGACCCGCGCCGCACGCCCACGCGTCCGGTCTCCGCGGTGCTCCGGACCAACCACGGCGACATCGGGCTCGCGCTCGATCCGGCCAAGGCGCCGTGCACGGTGCAGAGCTTCGTGCATCTGATCCAGCACCGGTTCTATGACGCCACGTCGTGCCACCGGCTCACCGCGTATGACCGGCTGAAGGTGTTGCAGTGCGGCGACCCCAGTTTCACCGGTGAGGGCGGGCCGGGCTACAAGTACAAGGACGAGCTGCCCACGGACCTGCCGCCGTGGCCGGGCGATTCGACCGGGGTGCGCAAGACGTACGCGCGCGGGGTGCTGGCCATGGCCAACGCCGGCCCGAACACGAACGGCAGCCAGTTCTTCCTGGTCTACGGTGATTCCGGGCTGGCGCCCAACTACACGATCTTCGGTACGGTGGACGCCGCCGGGCTCGCCGTCCTCGACCGCATCGCCGCCGGCGGCATCCAGCCGGAGCCGGACGGTCCCACACCTCCGGTGGACGGCAAGCCCGTACTCCCGGCCGACATCCGAGACGCCCGGGTGTGCCGCCGGTAGGCGGTCGCGAATTCCGGGCACCTGACCCGTCCTGATCACATATCCGCATTTTCCCCCTAAGATGCCGTCATAGATGACGAAGGGTGAAGCGTGACCGAGCCTGAGCGGCCTCCGGGGAAGATGGATCCGACCGTCCCCACGGTCGCCCGAATGTACGACTATTTCCTCGGCGGGAAGGACAACTTCCCGGCGGACCGCGAGGCGGCCGAGCGGGTCCTCGAACTGAGCCGCGCGGGCGGCGCGGACGTGCGGGAGATGGCCAGGGCGAACCGCGGTTTCCTGATCCGCGCCGTGGAGACGGTCGCCAGGGCCGGTGTTCGGCAGTTCCTCGACATCGGCACCGGCCTGCCCACGCAGGACAACGTGCACCAGGTCGCGCACCGGATCATCCCCGACGCCAAGGTCGTCTACTCGGACAACGACCCGATCGTGCTGGTCCACGCCCGCGCGCTGCTGGCCGACAACCCCGACACGGTGATCATCGACGGCGACGCGCACGACCCCAAGGGGCTGCTGGCCGCCGCCGCCCAGCACCTCGACTTCAGCCGGCCAGTGGCGGTCCTGGCCGTCGCGCTGTTCCACTTCTTCAGCGGTGACGACGAGGTGGCCGGCATCGTCCAGACCCTGCGCGAGCCGCTGGTGCCGGGGAGCCATCTGATCATCTCCCACGCGTACGTGGAGCAGGGCCAGAGCACCCTCGACCGGCGGATCGAGACCGAGGACGTCTACCGGCGGACGACCTCCGGCGCGCTGCACTGGCGGGATCGCGACATGGTGCGCGCCTATTTCGACGGGCTGGAGCTGCTCGAACCCGGCGTCGTGCCGGTACAGGACTGGCGCAACGACGACCCGTTCATCGTCCCCGGGCTGGAGAAGGGCGGCATCCTGGGCGGCGTCGGCCGGGTCCCCTGACCTAGCGGAGGGCCTTCAGCGCCGCGGCGACGTGCTTGGCCGCCTGGTCGGCGGTCCCGTAGCCGGGCCGTGGACCCAGGTAGTTGACGTATGCCAGCACGTTGGCCAGGCAGAACGACACCTGCGTGTTGTGGAAGCCCGCGGCCACATCGGGGTCGCGGCGGGTGTAGGCGGCCGTCCTGTCGCCGACGACCCGCGCCGAGCGCAGCTTGGTGCCGGGGTGGCGCGCACGCTCGTCCTTCCCCAGGGTGACCATGCCATCGAGGTTGAGCCCGCAGCTCTTGACGGTCGGGTTACGGTACGTCGTCACCATCACACTGGTGTAGCCGGTGCCGTGCCACTGGCACCGTGTGGTGCCCAGGACGTCGCGTCGCGCCGTGCCTCCGAGCAGCGTGCGCGCCTGCACGTTGGTCAGGAGCTTGCAGGCGTCGGGCAACTGGCGAAACAGCTTCACGGCGCTCTTCGTCGGGGACGGCTTCGCGGACGCAGGGGACTTCGATGACGGCTCGGCGAGCGCGTCCGGAGTCGCGGGCGGCAGATTGAGCCAGATCGCCGTGGCGGCCGTGCCGCACACCGCCAGCGCCAGCGCGCCCGCCATGACAAGGGTACGGCGGCGCTTCACAGGGGCTTCGCGGGGTGTGGGGATCGTGGACGGGGTGTCGCCTTGGGCGATGTCGTGGAGCCAGCGGGCCATCTGCTCGGCTGTACACCGCCGCTGGGGATCCTTCTCCAGCAAGGCCGCGAGCAGGGGCGCGAGCGGACCCGCCAACCTGGCGGGGGCGGGATCGCGCATCAGCACGGCGGCCATGACCGCGGCCGCGTTGGGGCCGGAGAACCCAGGGCTGCCCTCCACCGCCGTGTAGAGCGTGGCGCCGAGTGACCATAAGTCGGCGGCGGGGCCGTCGTCCTCGCCACGTAACCGTTCTGGGGCGATGTAGCCGGGCGAGCCGTTGAGCAGGCCGGTCTGGGTCAGCGCGGCGTCCCCGGCGACCGTGGCGATGCCGAAGTCGGTCAGCAGTACGCGGCCGTCGTCGGTCAGCAGCACGTTGCCGGGCTTGACGTCGCGGTGCAGCACGCCCATCGCGTGCGCGGCACCGAGCGCGTCGAGCACATGCCGGCCCACCCAGGCGGCCTGGCGCGGCGACAGCGGGCCGTCCGTACGCACGATCTGATCGAGGGAGCGGCCGTGGATCAGCTCCATCACGATCCATGGCCGCCCGCCGTCCATGACCACGTCGTGCACGGTGACGATCGAGGGGTGTGAGCGCAGCCGCGCTGCCGCCCTGGCCTCTCTCAGCGTGCGCTCGGTGAGCTCGGCTCGGGCCGCGTGGTCGAGCTCCGGCGGCAGGCGCACCTCCTTGACCGCGACCTCCTGCCGGAGCAGCTCGTCCACGGCCCGCCAGACCGTGCCCATGCCACCCTGGCCGAGCGGTGCCAGGAGTCGGTAGCGGCTCGCGACGATGGTCATCACGCAATTATACGGACGTATATTCTACAATGTTCGCCTCTTGTGTCGCCGGGACCCCTAGGGTCCCGGCCGTCCGTGCGACCCGGTCAGCTGAGGGCCTTCTCCAGCTGTGCCTTGCTCATCTTCGAGCGGCCCTTGATGTTGCGGCTCTTGGCTTCGGCGTACAGCTGATCCCTGGTACGACCGCCCGCGCCGGAATGGGAGCGCAGCCCGCCCCGGCGGCTCGACGAGATGTCCTTGGTGGATGTACGGCTCGCGGTCCGGGACTCACCGGCCCTGGCCCGCTCCTTGTTCACGGTACGGGCGGCGATTTCGGTCGCTCGCTTGTTGCTTTCCCCCCGCTTCTTGGCGCTGTCCTTGATGTGCTCGTATTGCCGTTCCCGCTTCGGGCTCGATCCGCGAGGCATTTCTCCTCCTCATGAGAACCGTCAGACCCTACGGCCCCTACCCAGACGAGAACCACGAAACAGCCGTGTCACATCGCCGGCTCTTCGTAAGGGATGCGGCTCAGGTGCAGGATCGAGCCCAGCGTCCCCCACTCGTCGCCGCCGAGCTTGGTCAGCGGGCGCAGCCGCTCGGCGTCGGGCCGGCCGTCGACGATGTAGTCCTCGTGCACCGCCGCGAGGAACACCCGTCCGAAGACCAGGGTGGAGTTGCCCATGTGCAGAGTCGTGTGCGAACGGCACTCCATGACCACGGGCGAGACCGCCACCCTGGGCGGCCGCACATGACGGCTGGGTTCGCGTTCGATTCCCGCGTAGTCGAATTCGCTGAAGGTCCGAGGGAAGTCGGTCGCGGTGGCGTTGATGAGCTGTAGCAGCGGTTCGGCGGAGAAATTGATGACGAACTCGCCGGTGTCCTCCACGTTGCGCAGGGAATCCTTGCGGCCGATCGAGGTGAACTGCACGATCGGCGGATCGGTGCTGGCGATGCTGAAGAACGAGTGCGGGGCGAGGTTCTCGACGGTTCCGTCCGGCGTGACGGTGGAGACCCACGCGATCGGGCGCGGGACGACGACCGAGGTCAGGAACCTGTAGAAAGCCGGCCCGCCCATTTCCGCAGGATCGAAGTCGACGCGCATGACGATCAATATTCGTCGTATGCGCCCTGTTCGCCAATCGCCACGCGGGCGGCGGACTTGAAGTTACCCCGCCAAAACCCGTTCCCAGTCCACCGTTTTGGCCCAGTCGGCGTAACTGTGCCAGCGCACGGCCGGGAACCTGACGCGTAGCGCCTCGATGTCGATGAAGTCGGTGTTGTTCTCGAAGCTCTCGAACATGGTGGCCACCTCGTCCCCGGCCCATTGGCGCACCATGTCCAGAGGCAGCTGCTGGTAGGGGATGTCCCGGCCGAGGACCTCGCTC
Source organism: Nonomuraea sp. NPDC049028 (assembly GCF_043197735.1). Taxonomy (NCBI): domain Bacteria; kingdom Bacillati; phylum Actinomycetota; class Actinomycetes; order Streptosporangiales; family Streptosporangiaceae; genus Nonomuraea; species Nonomuraea sp. NPDC049028. Next base: position 235,577 of record NZ_JBICTR010000004.1, on the reverse strand, counting down.
AAGATCGGGCGGCCTCCTCCCCGGTCACGCGGTCGGACGCGAGGTCGACGCGCTCGCCGACGAGTTCGGCGGGGTGCTCGATGGCGTACACGGCCATGCCCGCGATGTCGAGGACGGTCACCTGGGCCACTTCCGCGTCCATGCCGCCCTCGCCGAACGGCACCGACAGGCCGAAGACGGCGTCCGTCCCCGTGCAGGCCCGCTCGAGCGCGCCGGGGTCGCCGAGGTCGCCGGGGGCGTTGATCGCAGGACACGGGGGCGCGCCTGAAGCTCGCGCGAAAGCCGCGCCCCTAGAGGTCCTACGGCGTGACGACCACCTTGCCGCGCACGTGTCCCGACTCGACCGCCTCGCAGGCCGCCGCCGTCCGCTCCAGCGGGTACGTCGCCTGCACCGACACCCTGATACCCAGCTCAAGCAACTCGGCCAGGCGCTCGGCCGAACGGGAGGTGCCCAACCGGCGGACGCCGCGCTCGTTGGCGAGCGGGGAGAAGGCGATCGTGCCCACCCGGTCGGGGTCCTTGACCAGCTCGGCGGAGGCGTCCAGCGAGTCGGGCGTGGCCACGCAGTCCAGCGCGGCGTCCACCCGGCCGCCCAGCTCGCGCACCCGCTCGGCCAGCCCCGGCCCGTAGGTCACCGGCTCGGCCCCGAGCGTGCGCAGGAAGTCGTGGTTGCCGGCGCCGGCCGTACCGATGACCCTGGCGCCCCACGCGATGGCGATCTGCGCCGCCAGGTGGCCGACGCCCCCGGCGGCGGCGTGGATGAGGACCGTGTCACCCGCGCCCACGCCCAGCTCGCGCAGCGCGGTGTGGGCGGTCTGCCCGGAGGCCGACAGAGCGCCCGCCTCCTCCCACGGCAGCCACTCGGGCCTGCGGACGAGCTGCTCGGTGTCGGCCACGGCGTGTTCGGCGAACGCCGCGAGCGTGACGGGCCCGAGCAGTTCGTCGCCCACGGCGAAGTCCGTGACGCCGGGTCCGACCGCGTCCACGATCCCGGCCGCCTCGTTGCCCAGGCGCTGGGGGAAGGTGGCGGGCGCGTACCGCGCCGCGGAGCCGTCGCGGAAGAGATTGTCGAACGGCTGGACGCCGGCCGCCCGTACGCGCAGCCGCACCTGGCCCGGTCCCGGGACGGGCGGTTCGGTGTTCACGAGTTCCAGGACGTCGGTGCCGCCGTAGGTGTTGAAGACGATGGCCTTGCTCATCGGGTGATCCCTTCGGTCGCGCGGGCCCGCGGGCCCGTCGTGGGGTGCAAGGGCAGCTCCTTGATCAGGAGCGCCATCAGGAAGCCCGCCGCCGCGAGGATCGCGACCAGCAGGAAGACAGGGCGTACAGCTGCCGCGAAGGAGCCGGCGAAGGAGGCGGTCATGGCGGAGGAGTCGCCGATCTCGCCGGTACGGCCGAACACCACCGCGACGCAGCCCGCGATCCCGGCGGTGCCGCCGAGCTGGCGGGTGAAGGTGGCCGCGGAGGTGGCCACGCCCATGTCCCGCACCGGGGCCGCGGCCTGTACGGCGAGCGTCAGCGGCTGCATGGACGAGCCGAGTCCGAGACCGAGCACGGCGGCCAGGCCCATCACCGCGATCAGCGGCACGTCGGTGTCGAGCAGCGGTGACAGAGCCAGGGCCGCCACGGCGACCAGCGCCAGACCGGTCACGAAGAAGGCCTTGTAGCGACCGCTGCGCGCGATCACCCGGCCGGACAGCGCCGAGGCCAGCACCAGCCCGGCCATCAGCGGCAGCATCATCAGGCCCGAGCGCGTCGGGGAGGCGCCGCGGACGATCTGGTAGTACAGCGGCAGGGTCATCATGGTGCCCAGCATCGCGGCGCCGAGCGCCGCACCGGCCAGAGCGGAGAGGCTGAACGGGGCGGCTCGGAACAGCCGCAGCGGGATCAGGGCTTCCTCTCCCATCCGCCGCTCGATCAGCAGCCAGGCCCCCAATCCCGTCAGGCCCAGCGCGTAACAGGTCAGCGCGGCCGGCGAGCCGTACCCCCAGGTCCTGCCCTGCTCGGCCGCCAGCAACAGCGGGCCGCAAGCACGCTCGACAGGCCGAAGACGGCGACGAACCAGCCCTGGTAGCGGGCCCGCTCGCGGGGCGGCAGCAGGTCGGCCAAGATCGCGAAGGCCAGTGACATCAGCCCGCCCGCGCCCAGCCCCTGCACCGCGCGGAAGGCGGCGAGCGCGCCCATCGACGTGGCCGTCGCGCACAGGAGCGAACCGGCGACGAAGACGGCCACGGCGGTGAGGTAGAGGGGCTTGCGTCCGTACAGGTCGGACAGCTTCCCGTACAGCGGCATCGTGACCGTGGAGGCGATCAGGTACGCGGTCGTGACCCACGCCTGATGGCTGAGGCCGTGCAGGTCGTCGGCGATCGTCCGCATGGACGTCGAGACGATCGTCTGGTCGAGCGCGGACAGGAACATGCCCGCCATGAGCCCGCCGATGACCGCCGAGATCGGGCGTCGTGTCATGAGCCAAAGACTCACTCATTCAGATGAATTTTGTCAACTGAATGATTGAATCGCTAGGATGGCGGCCATGACAACGCGGCGACGTGCGGTGACCGAGGACGAGCGGGGGACCGCCGCGGAGCGGACCCGGGAGCGGATCCTGCGGGCGGCGCTGGAGGAGTTCGGGGCCAAGGGCTACTCCGGAGCCCGCACGGCGGCCATCGCGGCCAGGGCCGGGGTCAATCAGCAGCTCATCAGCTACCACTTCGGCGGCAAGCAGGGACTGCTGACGGAGCTGCGCAGGCGGTGGACCGAGACCGGGGCCGGGCTGCCGCCGCCGGAGTCCTCCTTCGCCGACTCCTTCGCCGCCGTCCTCGACGCCACGCTCGAACGGCCCCAATGGGCGCGCATGGTGCTCTGGCAGGCACTCGGCGACGATCCCGGCGAGGGCGGCGGCATGTCCAATGCCCAGCGCGAGCAGCTGCGCGACGGCATCGAGCGGCTGCGCCGGCGGCAGCGCGACGGGGAGATCAGCGACGCGCCGTCACCGGAGTTCGTGATGCTGCTCGCTTACGCGCTGACCTTCGCACCCCTCGCGCTGCCCGACCACGTCAAGGCGATCCTCGGCGTGGACCCGCTGTCGGAGGACTACCGCCGCATCGCGCACGACCAGCTCATGACCCTGTTGCGCGGCCCCGCGCCGGATGATCCCTGCCGGTAGCCGAGCTGGATTTCACTGTGGGTCGGCCGGGGCGAGCCGAGGGCCGCGGCTACGGGCCTCGGCGACCCGTTTGATACCGGCGGCCCACCCGTCCAGCGCGGCCTGGAGCTTGCGGCCGTTCATGAACAGCCCCAGCAGCGGCCCGGCCATGGATTCGGCGACCATCAGTTCGGTGGAGCCGTCCTCGAGCGGGGTCAACACGTGCCGGTGCACGGCCTTGGCGCCGAAGGACAGCCCGGTCCAGGTCAGCTGCCGGCCGGGGACGACCACCGCGAACCTGGAGGCGATGGCCGCCTTGCCGTTGCGCCAGGCGAAGGCCGCGTCCACGGCGACCCCGGCCGTCAGGCGTACGTCGCCGATGGCCGGATCGATCCGCGACCAGCCCTCCGGGTCGGCCAGCACGCTCCACACGACCTCTGGGCCCGTGTCGACGATGACCCGGGTGACCGCCCGGACGGGGGCGGTGGCATCGATGCGGTCATTCTTGGCGTACTGCTCATGCAGGACCTCCAGCGGAGGACCGGAATAGAACAAAGATCTCAGCACTGGGACTCCCGGAAGGAACGGTTATTGGGCAGGTGCTCTGTGCCGCAGGTGCGGCCGCGCCTCGGCCCAGATCGCCGCGGGCTCGAAGCCGGCGGCGTTCCAGGTGGTGGACGTCAGCCGCCCCCGCCCGCGGTAGCGCCGCACGATCGTGACGTGCTCCGGCCACCCCACGAACCGTCGTAGGGCCTGCTCGTCCTGCCAGATCGACACCGAGCCGCACCTGAGCTCCAGCGGTCGCGTCCACAGCCACATCCCGACCGCACCCTCCAGCTGGGGCCAAACTCGGCGCAGCGCGATCCCGGCCCGGTAGATACCGGGCAGGTCGCGTGCACTGTCGGCCTGGTACGCGGTCACCGCGACCAGCACGGGCCCGGCGAAGTCCACGGCCGGCCCCGAGGTCCAACGGCTTCTCAGCATGCTGATGACACCTCCTTTTTCAGCACGAACGTTCGTGCTTGGATGGGACGGTATCACGGTGCGGCATAATTGACCGAACGTTCGTGCGCGAAAGGAGCGGCAATGGCGGGCCGGCCACGAGACGAGGGGACACGGAACGCGATCCTGCGCCGAGCGGCGGACATCGCCTCCAAGGACGGGCTGGAGGGCCTGTCGATCGGGCGGCTGGCCGCCGACCTCGGCGTGAGCAAGAGCGGGCTCTTCGGCTACTTCGGCTCCAAGGAAGAGCTCCAGCTCGCCACGATCCGGGCCGCGACGGGTGTCTACCTCGGCGAGGTCGTCCACCCCGCCCTGACGGTGCCGCCGGGCCTGGGGCGGGTGTGGCAGTTGTGCGAGCGCTGGCTGAGCTACTCGGAGCGGCGGGTCTTCCCCGGAGGGTGCTTCTTCTTCACGGTCACCGCCGAGTTCGACGCCCGCCCTGGTCGTGTACGGGACACCGTCGCCGCCGCGGGTCGCGAGTGGAACCTCCTGGTCGCGAGCGCCGTCGGCGACGCGCGCGGGCTCGGAGAGCTCACCGAGGACACCGAACCCGATCAGCTCGCCTTCGAACTGATCGCGTTCATGGAGACCGCCAACGCCGTCTCACTGTTGCACGACGATCCCGTCGCCTACCGGCGGGCCAGGAACGCCATCCAGAGACGCCTGCACGCGTCCGCCACCGATGCGGCGTCGCCGCCCTGGCTCTCGGCCCAGGGCTGAAGGCGTCTCGTACGAGGCCTCGCCGGCGCTCAGGCGTCTTCGACCGGTACGGGAATCCGGGCCTCGACCTTGAACGACGCCCGGTCCGCGCGGTACACGTCGCGGGCGAACTCGATGCAGCGCCCATCGGCAGTGTAGGTGCGGCGGGTCAGCAGGATCCCGTTGGAGGCGCTGCGGATCTTCAGCCGGGCGCAGGAGGCGTCGTCGATGACGATGGACTCGATGACGGCGGAGGCGTCGGCCGGTACGACGCGGTAGTGGGTGCGCAGGATGTGCCAGAGCGACCCGGTGAGGGGCTGCTCCAGCAGTCCGGGCGTGAGGGCGTGGGGGAAGTAGGTGGTCTCCAGCGCGATCGGCTCGTCGTCGGCGAACCGCAGCCGGTGCAGGGCGTGCACGGTCTCGTCGCCGGCCAGGTCGAGCGCCTCGCGGGCTGAGGGGGTGGGCGGGCGTTCCTCGGCCCAGATGAGCTGGGCCGATGGGCGCCGTCCGGCCAGGATGATCTCGTCGGAGAAGCTGCCGATGTGGAAGGGCACCCGCGCTTCGGCCACGAACGTCCCGCGCGGCGGACGCCGGTAGACGTACCCCTCCTTCTCCAGCAGCGCCAGGGCCTGCCGGGCCGTCATCCGGCTGACGCCGTAAGTCTCGCTGAGCTCCCGCTCTGACGGCATGAGCGTGTGCGGGCCGAGCTTCTCCCCGGTGATGCGGTCGCGGAGCTCCGCGGCGATCGTCACGTAACGCGGCGAGGTTGCGGCCTTGTGAACTTTCGTCCCCATGGGTGACACCCTAGCCCGTTTGGTCGATACCTTGTGGTCTAAGCCACATGGTATATACCAGAGGGGGCTTTCGTGCAGAAGGAGCAGATCTGACGATGTACATCCTCGCGATCGACCAGGGGACGTCCGGGACCAAGGCCATCGTCGTGGACGGGGGCGGGCCGTCCTGGCGATCGCCGAGGAGGCCCTACGCCCGCGCTATCTGGAAGGCGGCGGCGTCGAACAGGACCCGCGCGCCCTGCTCGACTCCGTCCTGACCGCCGGACGGCGGGCCGGCGCGGCGGCGGGCGTGCCGCTGGACGCCGTCGCCCTGGCCAACCAGGGCGAGACCGTCCTGGCCTGGGACCCGGCCACCGGCGAGCCGCTCACTCCGGCCATCGTCTGGCAGGACCGCCGGGCCGAGCGGCTGTGCGCGGCCCGGGCTCCGTACGCCGACCGGGTCGCCGCACTCACCGGCCTCGTGCTCGACCCCTACTTCTCCGCGCCGAAGATGCGCTGGATCCGTGAGGAGCTCACCACCGAAGGCGTCGTGACGACCACCGACACCTGGCTGGTGCACCGGCTGTGCGGGGCGTTCGTCACCGACGCCGCCACCGCCAGCCGGTCGCTGCTGCTCGGCCTGGCGGACGGGCGGTGGAGCGGTGAGCTGCTCGACGTCTTCGGGCTCGGCGCCGAACGGCTCCCCGAGATCGTCGCCAGCGACGCCGTCGTCGGTACGACCACCGCCTTCGGGCCGGAGATCCCGGTGACCGGCCTGATCGTCGACCAGCAGGCCGCGCTCCTGGCCGAGGCGTGCCTGGAGACGGGCACCGCCAAGTGCACCTACGGCACCGGGGCCTTCCTGCTCGCCCAGCTCGGCACGTCCCCCTCTCGATCGACGTCGGGCCTGGCGACGTCGATCGCCTGGCGGCTGCGCGGGGAGACCCGCTACTGCGTGGACGGCCAGGTCTACACCGCGGCCTCGGCCGTACGCTGGCTCGCCGACCTCGGCCTCATCTCCGGCGCCGAACAACTCGACGCCGTCGCGGCACCCTCCAGCGACGGCGTGCTGTGCGTGCCCGCGCTCGCCGGCCTGGCCGCGCCGTGGTGGGACGCCGCCGCCACCGCCTCGTTCACCGGCATGACGCTCAGCACCGGCCGCGGGCACCTCGTACGGGCGCTCCTGGAGGGCGTCGCCGCCCAGGTCGCCGCGCTGACCGCGCTGGTCGGCGCGGACCTCGGCGCGCCGCTGTCCCGGCTGCGCGTCGACGGCGGACTGACCCGCTCGCGCGTCCTCATGCAGGCGCAGGCCGACCTCGCCCAGCTCCCCGTGGAGGTCTACCCGTCACCGCACGCGACGCCGCTCGGCGCCGCCGCCTGCGCCCTGATGGCCCTCGACCCCGCGCTGGACGCGGCCACGGTGGTCGGCGGCTGGCGGCCGTCGGCCGTCTACGAGCCCGCCTGGCCCGCCGCTCGCGCCGCCTCGTACCTGGAGAGATGGCAGGCCGCCATATTGCTGTCGAAGGAGATTTCGTGAACGCTCCCCGTACCTACGATGTGGCCGTGATCGGCGGCGGCATCGTCGGCTCGGCCATCGCGCGGCTGCTGAGCGGCACCGCCCTGTCAGTGGCGCTCCTGGAGGCGCGCGACGACGTGGGCGACGGCACCAGCAAGGCCAACACCGCCATCCTGCACACCGGCTTCGACGCCAAACCCGGCACCCTGGAATCCCGCCTGGTCGCCCGCGGCTACGACCTGCTCGGCGACTACGCGGAGGCCACCGGGATCCCGGTCGAACGTACCGGAGCGCTGCTCGTCGCCTGGACCCCCGAACAGCTCGACGCCCTGCCCGAGCTGCGCGCCAAGGCCGAGCGCAACGGCTACACCGCCTGCGAGACCGTCGACGCGGCCGAGGTCTACCGCCGGGTCCCCGCCCTCGGCCCCGGCGCGCTGGGCGGCCTGACCGTCCCCGGCGAGTCCATCATCTGCACCTGGACCACCAACCTCGCCCTGGCCACCGACGCCGTCGACCGCGGCGTGACGTTGCTGCGCGGCCACCGCGTCACCGAGGTCCACGTCGGCGCGGACACCACCCGGCTGGCGACCACCGCGGGCGAGGTCACCGCCCGCTGGGTGGTCAACGCCGCCGGACTCGGCGCCGACACGCTCGACACCCTCTTCGGCCACGACCGCTTCACGGTCACGCCGCGCCGCGGCGAACTGCTGGTCCTCGACAAGCTCGCCCGGCCGCTGGCGCCCTGCATCGTGCTGCCGGTGCCCTCGTCGGCGGGCAAGGGCGTGCTCGTCAGCCCCACGATCTACGGCAACGTCATGGTCGGCCCGACCGCCGAGGACCTGACCGACCGCGGCGCCACCGGCACCTCCGAAGCGGGGCTGGCGTTCCTGCGCGAGAAGGGCGCGGCGCTCATGCCCCGGCTGATGAAGGAAGAGGTCACCGCGACGTACGCGGGCCTGCGGGCCTCGATCGGGCGCGACGACTACCTCATCGACCTCGACGCCTCACAGCGCTACCTCCTGATCGGCGGCATCCGCTCCACCGGCCTGACCGCCGGCATGGCGATCGCCGAACACGCCGGGGACCTGCTCGCCGGCCATCTCGACCTCACCGCGCGCGCCGGTCTGCCCGCGCCGCCGCACATGCCCAATCTGGGCGAGGCGTTCGCGCGCCCGTACCAGGACGCCGCCGCGATCGCCGCCGACCCCGAGTACGGCCGCATCGTCTGTTTCTGCGAGCGGGTGACGCGGGGGGAGATCCGCGACGCGCTGGCGTCGGTGATCCCGCCCGCCGGGCTGGACGGCCTGCGCCGCCGCACCAGAGCCATGAACGGACGCTGCCAGGGCTTCTTCTGCGGAGCCCGGGTACGCGAGATCTTCGAGGGGGAGACGGAATGACCGAGCGGGTACGCGTGGCCGTCATCGGCGGTGGACCGGCGGGACTGACGGCCGCCGCCGCGCTCGCCCCGGCGGTGGACGGCGACGTCCTGGTCATGGAGCGCGAGCCGGAGACCGGGGGCATCCCCCGGCACAGCGACCATCCCGGCTACGGCATCCGTGACCTGCGCCGATTCGTCTCCGGCCCCGAGTACGCGCGCCGGCTGACCCGCGCCGCCCGCGAGGCCGGGGCCCGTCTGGAGACGGAGGCCATGGTCACCGGATGGGCCGGAGCGCGGACCCTGGAGGTGACCTCGCCGCGCGGCCGCCGCCTCGTCCAGGCCGACGCGGTGGTCCTGGCGACCGGGGCGCGGGAGCGGCCTCGTTCGGCCCGGCTCATCGCCGGCGACCGGCCCGACGGCGTCTACACCACCGGGCAACTGCAGAACCTCGTACACCTGCACCATCGCGAGGTCGGGCGGCGCGCTGTGGTCGTCGGCGCGGAGCTGGTCAGCTGGTCAGCGGTGCACACCCTGCACGAGGCGGGCTGCCGTACCGTGCTGATGACGAGCGAGTACGCCAAACCCGAGGCCTACACGGCCTTCCACGTCCCGGGCCGGCTGGCCTTCGGCGTGCTCGTCCGGACCCGCACCCGGCTGGTCGCCGTCAACGGCAAGGGCCGGGTGACCTCGGTCGACATTGAGAACCTCGACACCGGTGCACGCCACCGCGTCCCGTGCGACACCGTGATCACCACCGGCGACTGGATCCCCGACCACGAGCTGGCCCGTACGGGCGGCCTGGACATGGACGAGTCCACACTAGGGCCGCGCGTGGACACCTCCCTGGCGACGAGCCTGCCCGGCGTGTTCGCGGCGGGGAACCTCCTGCACCCGGTCGACACCGCCGACATCGCCGCGCTCGACGGCCGCCACGTGGCCGCCGCCGTCCTGCGGCATCTGGCCGGCCACCCCGTCCCGGCCGACGGGGTGCCGCTGGTGGCCGAGGCGCCGCTGCGCTGGGTCGCGCCGCAGATCGTACGTCCCGGCGGGCCGCCGCCCTCGCGGGGCAGGCTCCTGCTGTGGTCCGACGCCTTCCGGAGGTTCCCGCGGATCGCCGCGATCCAGGACGGGCGCCTCCTCGGCCGTATCCGCCTCCCCTGGCCCGCCGCCCCGGGCCGGGTCTTCCGCGTACCTTTCACCCTCGTGACGGGCGCCGACCCGGCGGGCGGGCCCGTACGACTCGCACTGGAATGACTGCCTAGCACCTGATCACGGAGTAGCTGTCAGGGCGGTGCGCGCGGTGGCGAGGATCTCCTCGGACAAGGGGGAGTCCTTGGTGGCGCGGGCCAGGACGAGTGCGCCGAGCATGGTGCACAGCCGGGTGATGCCGTCCTGGTCGGGGGTGGCGAGCGCGTCGGCGAAGTCGCTGACTCCCTGGGTGTAGACGCGGTGGGCCTCGTGGTTACCGGGTTCGCGCGCCATGTCGCCGGCCAGCGCGGCGACGGGGCAACCGTCCGAGGGGTTGTCACGGTGCTCGACGGAGAGATAGGCGTCGATCAGCGCCTGCTGGGCGGCGGTGCTGGATTGTCCGGTGTGCTGGTCGAGCGCGGCGATGTGGTGTTGGGCGAGTCCGGCGAAAGCATGGCTGGTGGCCTCGTCGATGAGCGCCTCTTTGGAGGCGAACTGCTTGTAGAAGCCGCCGTGGGTCAGTCCGGCCGCCTTCATGAGGTCGGCGACGCTGACGTGTGTGCCCTGCTCGCGGAACAGCCGGGAGGCGGTTTCCACGATCCGCCTGCGGTTCTCCTGCGCTTGCGCCTGTGACACGCGGCCCATCGGCCACCCCCTCATTTGGATGTCGGCTGTCATCTATCCTATGCTCCAACTTAGATTACAAACGTAATCTAAATGGATCTGCAACGCTGGGAGCAGACATGGAACTGAAGAACGCGGTCGCCGTGGTCACGGGCGCCAACCGAGGACTGGGCCGCCACCTGGCCGTCCAGCTTCTGGAGCACGGAGCGAAGGTGTACGCGGCGGCGCGCCGCCCGGAGAGCGTGGACGTGGCCGGCGCCATCCCGCTGCGCCTGGACGTGACCGACGAGGAGTCCATCCGGGCCGCGGCCCGCCTCGCCTCGGACGCGACCCTGCTGGTGAACAACGCCGGGATCTCCACCGGCACCCCGCTGATCGCCAGCGACCTCGAGGCGGTGCGCCTGGAGATGGAGACGAACTACTTCGGCCCACTAGCCGTGACGCGCACCTTCGCCCCGGTCATCGAGGGCAACGGCGGCGGCGCCGTGGTCAACGTCCTGTCCGTGCTGTCCTGGTGGCACCCGGCCGTCACCGGGGCCTACGCCGCGGCCAAGGCCGCCGCCTGGGCGCAGACCAACGCGGTCCGCGAGGAACTGGCGCCGCGCGGCATCACCGTCTCGGCGCTGCACGTCGGCTACATGGACACCGACATGGCGGCCAGTATCCCCGCCGACCAGAAGGCCGACCCCGCCGACGTCGCCGCCCAGGTCCTGTACGGCATCGAGAACGGCCGGCCCGAAATCCTCGCCGACGAGGTCACCCGGAACATCAAGCAGAGCCTGTCCACCACGCTGAACCCGGCCTGAACCCAGCCGGAATCACGCCTGAAGCGGCGGTCAAGGACGGCGACGGAGCGGTCAAGGACGGCGACGGAGACTGAGGGCGGCGCCCTCACTCCCTCGTCCCTTACTCCGGCACGACGCCGATGACCATGCGGTGATCGAGGTGGTCCGGCAGATCAGGGGCTTTGGTGAGCGCTCCGGTCCGTACGTCGATGATGAGGAAGCCGCGGGTGGAGTCCACGATGACGCGCCGGTCGTCGAGCCACTGGGCGACCTCATCGCCGCACGGGGCGGGGAAATCCCTGATCCGGGCGCCGGTCGTGGCGTCCCAGAAGGTGATCAAGCCGTGGCAGCCCATCAGCAGCTTCCCGTCAGGGGAGAGGCTCTTCACATCGTCGGCGTCGATGTACTCGGAAACCGTCCTGGCCTTGCCCCGGTTGTCGACGGAGATGATCGCACCGTCGTAGTGGCACTCCCGGGAGCCGACGACCTTGTCTCTGGTCACTCCGAACACCACGCACAGCTTCGGGATGGTCCGGGCGCCGCCCGTCTCGAAGTCCGTGATGATCATGCGTTTCTCCGCCACGACGGCGGCCGCGAACAGCCTGCCGTCCGCGGAGACCGCCAGGGGAGTGGGGCCAGGACTCTGCCTGTCCAACTCCCAGGCGGTGAGCCGGCGGGTGAGGGGACGCGACCGGCCATCGCGCAGGTCCAGGGCGACGTACTGGTTCGTGGCGGAGTCCAGGTAGGCGAGGCGATGCCCGTCGAGGCTGACCACGATCTCCCGGTCGGCATTCTTGATCAGCATGTCCTCGCCCGTCGCGAGGTGGACGCTCCGACCGCCCTCCGCGAAGTCGGTCCAGCGGATGGGCGCCGCCGTCGGATGGAAGGCGACGACGCCCTTCTCCGGAGGCGCGCTCGGTTGGGGCGTACAGGCTGCCACGGCGAGCACTAGGAGGAGCACGGCGCGCTTCATACCGCTCCGATAGTCAGGTCGTTTGATGACATGTCCGGCACGTACGGCACGCCGCGAGCCGCGCCGGTGGCCAGATTCACCACGTAGACGGCCGCCGAGTGGTATCCCGGCGCGAAGACCACCACCTCGTTCGCCCCCGCCCACCGATAGAGGTGGCTCAGTACGGCGGTCGGTGGCAGCTGCGGGCGGATCTCGCGGATCGTCTTGCCGGTGGCCGGATCGAACAGGCGGATCTGGTTCTTCGCCTGGGAGAAGGCCACCATGGACCTCCCGTCGGGAGAGGCCGTCACATCGCCTCCTCCGTCGAAGGGGTCGCGGATGGCGTGTTCGCCGATCCGGAAGGTGGCGCCGTCGTAGAGGACGAGTTGGTGACCCGCCCAGCCCTGCAGGTATTGCTCCGGGCCGGTCACGCGCCGGAGCTCTCCCGTCGAGGTGTCGGCGATCACGACGGTCAGCGCTGGGGATCCCTGGGCCGCCAGGTAGCGGCCTTCGGCGGAGAAACGGAGCGTGTTCGCGGTGAAGCCGGTGGGGACCGGTACGACCGAGCCGGTGGCGAGATCGCGGACGATCACCTGATGGCGGGAGAGGCTGTAGTAGGCGAGCTTGTGCCCGTCCGGGCTCACCTCGACACCGGACAGCCCGTCGGCGTCGGGGATCCGCCACCGGGCTCCGGTCACGTCGATCACCGCGCAGCCGCTCCTGTCCGGGAAAGCGTTCCACGGGGCGGGCGCCTCGGGGAAGGAGTCCTCGACCCGCAGGCCGTACCGGATGGGCGTCTTGGTGGTCGCGGCCAGGACGGGCGAGAGCGGCGGAGTGGCCCGTTCCGGTTCGAGCAGGTCGTACTTCGGCCACAGCACCGTGAACACCACCGCTCCGGCGACGAGGAGGCAGGCGCTCGCCACAAGCTTGCGGTGCAGGCGGATCAGCCGTTTGCGTCGCGGCAGGCCCGACGGGTCGACTTCGGGGGCGGCTTCCAGCGGGGCCTCCCCTGCCAGCGCCCGGACCTTCGCGATGCTCAGCCCGGTCAGGTCGGCGGTGTCTTCCTCGCTCCACCCGTCATAGTGCAGCGCCACCTGGACCGCCCGCTCGGCCCGCGCCTTCCGATAGAGCGTGAAATATGCGCTCTTGTTGTCCCCGTGCTTGAGCAGCGCGATCGCCGTGAGCTTCTCCGCCTTGGCCGGGTCGCCCACCAGCAGCGTCGCCGTGCGCAGCAACGGCGTCTCCCATTCGCTCACCACTCCACCCTCCCGAGTACGAAACCGGTGCCCCAGCTGGCGGGCACCCCCGTGACGGTCCGGCTGGTCGCCCGCGCGATGTCGATCGCCTGGTAGCCATTCGATCGCTCGCACAGCACCTCGCGGTCGTTGAGCCATCTCTCGACCCGCTCGCAACCGGACCTCTTCACCCGGGCCAGCCTCTTTCCGGTGACGGCGTCGACGGCCTCGTAGTAGCCGATGTCGACCAACAGCAGCCGCCGTCCGTCGGGAGAGGGGAAGGCTTCCTCGTCATCCAACCCCGGCACGAGGAAGCCGCTGCCGTCGGCGCGGATCGCGACAACCCGGCGGTTCTCCCCGCTGCCGGGCCTGCACCGTGGGACTCCCCAGATGAGGTCCTTGCTGAGCCCGAACACCTGGCAGATCCCGGCGATCGTCCGGACCTTCCCGGTCCCGAAGTCCATGATCCGGCTGTCGGGCTGAGCCGAGTAGGCGACGAGGCCGCCGTCGTGGGAGAAGACGAAACCACCGATGTTCACGGCCTGATCCGCGGTGAGCTCGGGCGAGAGGGGGCGGACCGTGCCGTCCCGCAGGTCGCGGGCCATCACCCGGCGATCGGCCAGATCCAGGTAGACCACCCGGTGCCCGTCGTCGCTGATCGCGATCCCGGGCTCCTGAGCGGCGTACGGAAGCGGGTAGACCTCGCCGGAGGCGAGATGCAGGCTCCATCCGTGACACGTCGCGTCGCCGCAGTGGGACGCGTCGCCGTACACGATGGGCTGGCCGGTGCTGCGCGGCCAGAGGACCAACAGGAGGAGGACGCCTCCGGCTGTCGCGAGAAGAACGGCGGCCACCCGAATGCGATAGCGCACCCGGGACCGCCTGGCTAATTGAGACCAGGTGCCCGACACGAGATCGAATACTAGGAACGACCGATTGCGATCAGATTGCGGTCGTCCTCTTGCTGCCCTGGCGCGCGCCCAATGACTTACGGGATGATGTCCGTTACGATCCTGGCGGCGGCCTTCTGGCACGAGGAGAGCCGCCCGCTCATGCTCGCCTGCGCGGCCGAGTTGCTGGCGCACCGCCACCCACCGACGGTCGCCACCCCGGCACTGCCCTGTTTGGGGGTGTCGGGCCGGTAGTAGGTCCGGAAGACCTTCAGTGCCGTACGGCAATCGGCCCGCCCCGCGGACACCGCGACCGCGGCCATGGGCCCGCCGCCGGGCGGCTGAAGCTCACCGCACACGGTCCCGGGCCCGGCGAGCTTCCGCGAGGGCGAGGGCGAGGGCGAGGGGCGAGCCGTCGGCGGCGCCGTCTCCGGTGCTTTCGTCTCGGGGGATTCCGGTGCCGATGTGGTGGGCGTCGCCAGGGCGGAGGACGGTGCCGGGGTAGAGGACAGTGCCAGGGTGGTGGACGGTGCCGCCTCCGGCTCGGATTTCTCCCCGCAGGCGCTCAGGAAGAGCAACAGCACCGGAACGCAGGCAATGACTCGCGACCGCACGAAACAGAACTCCACAACTCGACGTCAAGGTCGGCGTAGTCTCTCACGCCCAGCGCGTCGCTCCGCCGTGCCGACGATCTGTCGTCGTCGCTGAAACTTTCACCGCCGCACCGCATGAGGATGAGGCTCTCCCCATGCTGTCCACCGCCCGTGACCTCGGCTGATGTGCCGCCTCCGGGTTGAGGCCGCCGGGTCGTCCGCGTACGTGAGACCTTTCCAGGCTCAGCGGTGCGTGCTTAGCTTCGCTCATCCATCGGAAAGCGCTTACCGAGCTCACGGAGACGAAGGATGCGCCTAAAAGCCGTCATGGCGTGCGCCGGCCTGCTGGCCGGCGTGCTCGTCGCACTGTCACCATCCATCGCGAATGCCGCGACCACCCGGTACGAGGCCGAAACCTCGCCGGCGGTCTGCACCGGGACGATCGACTCCAACTGGGCGGGCTACTCCGGCAGCGGCTTCTGCAACGGCACCAACGCCGCGGGCGCCTACGTCCAGTACACGGTGACCGCCTCGGCGGCCGGTACGGCGACGCTCGGGGTGCGGTTCGCCAACGGCACCACCAGCGCCCGTCCCACCAGCCTGCTGGTCAACGGTACGACCGTGCAGTCGGTGTCGTTCGAAGGCACGGGTACATGGGACGCCTGGACCACCAAGACGTTGACCGTCAACCTGGCCTCGGGCAGCAACACCATCCGGCTCGACCCCACAGGCAGCACCGGCCTGGCGAACATCGACTACCTCGAGGTCACGACGGGAAGCACGCCGCCACCCACCGGCACGCTGTACGCCTCGCCGAACGGCAGTGCGAGCGCGCCCGGAACGGAGTCGGCCCCGACGACGCTCGCCTCGGCGATCACCCGCGTCACCGCGGGCGGGGTGATCTACGCGCGCGGCGGGACGTACAACCTCTCGCAGACGCTGACCATAGCGGCGGGCAACAACGGCACCTCGAGCGCCCGCAAGAAACTGTCCGCCTACCCGGGGGAGACTCCGGTGCTGAACTTCTCGGCCATGAGCGAGGACTCGGCCAACCGCGGTCTTGCCCTGAACGGGTCGTACTGGCACCTCTACGGCATCGTCGTCGAGCGGGCCGGTGACAACGGGATCTTCGTCGGCGGTAGCAACAACATCATCGAGCGTACGGTGACGCGCTTCAACCGTGACTCGGGGCTGCAGATCTCGCGGATCGCCTCTGACACTCCCCAGAGTCAGTGGCCGGCCAACAATCTCGTCCTGAGCTCGGAGTCGCACGACAACGCCGACTCCGACGGTGAGGACGCGGACGGCTTCGCCGCGAAGCTCACCTCCGGCCCCGGCAACGTCTTCCGCTACGCGGTGTCTCACAACAACATCGACGACGGCTGGGACCTCTACACCAAGACGGACACCGGAGCCATCGGCCCGGTCACCATCGAGGACTCCCTCTCCTACAACAACGGCACTCTTAGCAACGGCACCCAGAACGGCAACGGTGACCGCAACGGCTACAAGCTCGGTGGCGAGGACATCGCGGTCAATCACGTGATCCGGCGCAGCATCGCCTACCGCAACGGCAAGCACGGGTTCACCTACAACCGCAACCCCGGCTCGATGTCGATCTCGGACAACGTCAGCATCGACAACACGGAGCGCAACTACTCCTTCGACGCCGGCACCTCGGTGTTCCGCAACAACGTCTCGTGCCGCAGCGGCAGCGGGACCAACGACAGGATCGTGGGTAACGCCGACAGCTCCAATCAGTTCTGGTCCGGTTCGAACGGGTCCCGATGCTCCTCGTACTCGGGTGCCCTGCACTGGTCCTTCGCCGCGGACGGCCGCCTCGTGGTCACCTTCGGCTAGCCGGCGACGCCATGCCCCGCCTGGTCGCAGCCCATGATTCATGGGCTGCGACCCACGCGACGTCAGCGGATCGTGCGGCGGGTGACCGCTCAGGGCAGGGCTTCCCAGGCCCCGAACGGACTGTCGGCTCCCGGAGCCGATTGCCTGCGGGCATGGACAACGCCATCGGTCCCCACGGCGAACATGACGGCGGCCCCGTTCGCATCAAGGGTGGCCGCCGGGTAATCGACGATGGTCCCGCTGAGGTCGGCCCACGCGTCATAACCGCTGCCGTTCGCGATCAACTGCTTGGTCATGCTGACCCCGGTCGTGGCGTTGCGCTCGAACATCAGGATCCGCGAGTCCAGACCAGCCGGCGTGGTGACGAGTGCGGGCTCACCGACCCCCGCGTGTCCCCCGATCACGGCAGGCGTGGTGCTCCAGGCGAGGCCGGCCACGAGCTGGTAGCTGACGACCATCGCGGCGGTGCCGGCGCGGCGGTAGGCCACGTGGAGGCGCCCGTCCTGGGACAGAGCGACCGAGGGCGGGCTGGCCGGGGTCATCGACGGGACGGTGGTGTCGCGGGTGAAACCGCCGTTGGGGGTGGACTGATACCAGCGCAGCAGCCGAGTCCTGGAACTGGCGAACAGCTCGATGCGGCCCAGTGGCGTGGTGATGGCGCTGAGGCCGTCCTGCACGTCAGTGCCGCCCTGGTTCTGCCATGCGCCCCAGCCGCCGTTGGCCGCGGTCTGGACGCGGCTGCTGACCCCGCCATTGCCGTTCTTGACGAACATCTGCATGCGGCCGTTGGCGTTGGAGGCGACAACGGGCAGACCGATCTGTTCCTGGACCTCCCAGTTCGTGTGGGGATTGCCAAGGTCGGTCCAGCTGCCGGTCCAGGCGCCATTGGCCGCGGTCTGGGACATGGTGACGATGTGGTGGTCGGTCATTCGCCTGGCGAAGATCGCCAAGCGGCCGTCGGCCTGTTTGCCCACGCTGATCGCGGGTGCCAAGGCGCCGCCCGCGCCGGCCAGCGTGTACGGGCCGTCCCACGCTCCGGCCGGGGTCTGCCCGTAGGTGGTCACCACACCGTTTCGGACCACGAAGATCTGGGGTCTGCCGTCAGCGTTCCGGCCTGCCCAACGGGTTCCCCTGGCCCAGCGGTAGTACATCCGCGTCGGCCACACGTTCGGGTCGAACGCGTGGTCGTACTGGATGTAGTGATCGATGATCGCGCTCTTGCGGGCGCTGATCGCGGTCGTCAGGTTCATGGGCGCGTCGGCGATGTTGTAGTCGCGGTAGTTCACCAGCAGAATCGGTAAGCCCGACGCCGTGGCGGCGTCCCCGGCCAGCCGTCCCGCGGCCACGTGGTCGCCGTGGCCCGGGTCGTAGCGGCTGTCGACGATGGGGTCCTGGGCGCGGAGCACGTTGGGCTGGTAGTGGTTCATCAATCCCGCGAGTACGGCGATCACGTCAGCGCGCTCGTACGTGTACGACGCGCTCACCAGGCCGTTCTCAGGGATGATCGTGTGATCGACGAAGTCGTCCACGACGTTGAACCAGCCGATCTCGTTGTCCCGCATGTTCATGAACACCAGCTGGATCTGCGGATGACTCGTGAGCGTGTATCGCTCGACCTGTCGATCCGCGATCGTCCAGGCCACCCCGGTCCACTCCTCCTGGGCGGCCGGATCCACATCCGGCGCTCCCGCCATCCGGGCGTAGGCGTCCAGCATGCCGCGCTGCCGATTACGGGCCCGCTGCTCGTCGGTATCACCGTCACCGGTGACCTGCCCCGCGGTGATGAAGACCGTCACGTTCGCCGCCCCCGACTGGATCGAGTCGTCGATGTCGGGGTTCATGAACAGGATGTCGTCGTCCTCATGCGCCACGATCTGCATGAACGCGCCGGGTGCGATGGTGGGCGTGGCGACGGCCACCCCGCCCATCGGCACCAACACGACGAGCGTCGCGAGCACGGCTAACAGCCGCACCCAGAACGAGGTAGTTCTGCCTCCGCGCATGTTGTTCCCCCCACGCAGGCCGTACCGGACAAAAGGTTCTAGGGTCCAGGGTCGAATAGTGAATAGTTCTTGGGCCGAGAGCAAGGGGAAACTTGATAACAACTGCGTAACGCGCTCAGAATTTCTCGAGAAGGTGGCTCTGGCCTGGGAAGACGCACTGGGGTGGTTGCGGATCCAGTGCTCCGACCGCCTTCTATGTGAACGAATGGGCGCGCTTTTGCGATCGACTTGGTCGCCAATATAAATTCGTTATAAAATCTACGGAGAAAGGAATTGGGCGAAGGATTCGAAGCCTTGCCGCTGTTCATTTAAATTTGACGGCCGGTCAGAATTCGATGAAATGCCCGGCCGGGCCCGATGGGGGAGCCGGACCGGTGCCGCGGTGTCGTGCGAGGTCGTGCCGGTCCTCAGGTCGAGTTCCCGGATTCCGCCTTCGGCGCCGATCTCAGTCAGCTTGCAGTATTACCCGGTGCGACTACGGTCGCAGGCGGAGATCATCATGAGTGTGGACGAGGGCGACCAGAGTGGAGATCGTTCCCACGACCTCCGCCAAAGGAAAGGCATATGTCGCCAAGGAACGGTAAGCGCATCGCGTAGCGGGACCGCCGATCTGGGCGCCCGGAAGCCGGTGCCGCGCGAGGCGCGCTTCCGGGTCGCCAGCGTGACCAAGAGCATGGTCGCCGCCACCGTCTCGCAGCTGGTCCAGGAGGGCAGAGGCCAAGCGACTGCCCCAGCCCGAGCGGGGCCGCTTCGCCTACTCCAACACCGGCTACTACCTGCTGGCCGCCGTTGACGCGCTCAACCGCTACTTCTGCGGCGAACCGTACAAACTGCCTGGTGGGGCCGCGAAGTCGCGATGACCGATCCCGCACGTGCGCCCGCCGCGCCGATCACTCCAGGTTCGCGAGTTCGCTCTCAAAACGCCTGCGCAGCGCGTCCTTCTCCGGCTCCGGCAGCCAGCACGCCTCCACCCCGGCCAGCGCCATCGCCCGCAACCGCTCATCCGGTACGGCGAGCTGATCGGACAGGATCCGATACTCCTGAGCCAGCGACGTCGGGAACATCCCAGGGTCGTCGGAAGCCGGAATGACGTTGAGCCCGGCCTCCAGCATCGCCGCGATCGACGCCCGCCGCCACGGCCGCCACGAGCGCCGCGAGGTGGTCGAGATGACCGTGAACGGGACCTGCTCGTCCCTGACCCTGGCGACGACCTCGTCGTCCTCGAGGACGAAATAGCCGTGGTCGATCCGGTCGCACCCGAGCACGTCGAGGCAGGTGACCGTGTTGACGGCGACCGGCGCGTGCTCGGAGGAGTGAGCGGTACGGCGGAGCCCGGCCTCACCGGCGAGCCGGAAGGCGGCCTCGAACCGCTCGGGCGGCCCGGCGGTCTCCAGGTTGTCCAGCCCGATCCCGGCCACGTAGTCGTGGGGGTTGTCCACCACCGTACGGATCCAGGAGAGCGCCTCCTCGCCCGATGTGCTCCGGTCGACGGCCGCGATGAGCCGGCCCGACATGCCGAAGTCGCGTTCGGCCATCCTGATGCCCTCGGCGTACGCCTCGACCACCGTGGCGTAGCCGAGCTTCTCCTGATGTTCGGTCAGCGCGTCGAAGGAGACCTCGAGATGCCTGGTCGCGCTGGTCCGATGGGCGTCCTCGAACGCCTCATAGGTGATCCTGGTGAGATCGTCGGCGTCGCGCAGGACCTGGAGAACCCACGAGGACACCTGGAACAGCGAGTAGGGGACCGCGGGCTCGTCCGCGCTCCTGCCCTGCGGAACCGGGATCCGGGTGTTCAGGTAGAGCGCCGGGTCCGGCGGGAGCGAGTTCACGTCCGCGTAGATCCGCTCGGGCGTGTCGGGCAGGTCGAGCCCCTCCCGCCTGGCCAGTTCGGCGAAGGTCGAGGCGCGCACGGTGCCGATGAGGTGGCAGTGCAGATCGACCTTGGGCATCAGGTCGAGGTTCACTTGCCGGCCACCTCGCGGGTGAACCGGTCGACCCAGGTGGTGCGGGTGTCGACGAGCTGGGCGGGGTCGAGGGTCTTGAAGCCGGCGGCCACGGGGTCCTTCGCCGCCTCGCCCGTCACCTTGGCGACGTCGGCCGGGATCTCGGCCTTCGGGTTCGTGGGCAGGTCACCGGCGGCCTTCGCCATGGCGCTCTGCGCCTCGGCCGACAGCATGTAGTCGATGAACTTCGCCGCGCCCTGCTGGTTCTGCGCGCCCTTGGGGATCATCGCCCGGTTAGTGGCCATGTAGCGGCCCTTGGCGGGAGCGGTCCAGGCGATCGGCTCGCCCGAGGTGACCAGCTTGGTGGCGAAGCCGCTCAGCGCGTCGGCGGCGACGATCTCGCCTTGGGTCAGCAGGTTCGTGACCTCGGTCGAGGAGGTGTAGAACTGCAGGACGTTCGGCGCCCAGCCGGCCAGGGTCTTCAACGAGGTGTCGATGTCGTAGGGGCCCTTGCCGTACGACTCACCCACCCCCGAAATCATGAGTTGTCCGGCGGTCACCGAAATATCGGGAAGAGCGACCTTGCCCTTGTTGGCCGCGTCCGCGAACAGCGCCCAGTCGGCGGCCTGCTTCTGACTCAGCTTGCCGGTGTTGTAGATGATCCCGTTGAGCTGGTGCGTGTAGGCCGGTCCCTCGAAGGCGCCCTCGGTCGCGAACGGCGCGAGCTCCTTGATGTTGGGCACGTCCACCTTCTGGAAGAGGCCGTCCTTCTGCCCGAGCGCGGCGAAGTAGTCGGAGATCAGCACCACGTCCGCCTCCGGCTTGCCCTTGGCGAGCCGCAGCTTCGACAGCCGGTCGGAGTTGGACCCGGTGTCCAGCTCGACCTTGATCCCCGTCTGCTTGGTGAACGGAGCGACGACCGCCTGCTCGAACTCCTTCACCCCGAAGGGGAAGGTGCTGACGACGATGGTGTTCTGCTTCTCGGCGGAGCTGGAGCCGGAGCCGGAGCATCCGGCCGCGGCGAGCAGCGTCAGGGCAGCGGCCAGTACGGCACGGCGCGTTGGCATGGAGTTCCTTCTTTCAGCGGGGGAGGGAGACCAGATGGTCGTCCGGCGCGATGACCGAGACGCTCGATCCGGGAGTCAGGGGCGTGCCGCTGCGTACGTCGGCGAGCAGCCTGACGGTCGCGCCCGACGGGTCGACCACGTCGAGCGAGACGAGCAGGTCGACGCCGCGGAAGGCCACGTCGACCACCTTCGCGTCAAGGCCCTGACCCTGCTCGGCGAGGCGCAGATGCTCGGGCCGGATGGTCAGCGGAGTGCCGTCGGCGGCGGTGAGGAAGTTCTCGTAGCCGAGGAACTCGGCCACGAAGCGGTCGGCCGGACGGGGGAAGATCTGCTGCGGAGAGCCCTGCTGCACGATCCGGCCCTCGTTCATGATGACCATCTCGTCGGACATCTCCAGCGCCTCGTCCTGGTCATGGGTGACGAGGATGACGGTCAGCTTGGTCTCCGCCTGGATGCGCCGGATCTCGGCCCGCATCTGGACGCGCAGGCGGGCGTCGAGATTGGACAGCGGCTCGTCGAGCAGCAGGAGCTTGGGCCTGATCGCGATGGCCCTGGCCAGTGCCACGCGCTGTTGCTGACCGCCGGAGAGCTTCTTCGGCTTGCGGTCGGCCAGGTGCGCGAGCCCGACGAGCTCGAGCGTCTCCATGACCCGCGACCGTCTTTCGGCGGAGGGCACCTTGCGCAGCTTGAGCCCGTAACCGACGTTGTCGGCCACCGTCATGTGCGGGAACAGCGCGTACGACTGGAAGACCATCCCCAGATTCCGCTTCTCCGGCGGCGTCCGCGTGCTGTCGACCCCGTCGATGCGGATCGTCCCCGACGTCGGCGCCGAGTAACCCGCGATCATCCTCAGCGTGGTGGTCTTGCCGCAGCCGCTCGGGCCCAGCAGCGTCGTCAGCTGCCCTGACGGCACGGTGAGGTCGATCTCATCGACGGCGGTGAAGGAGCCGAACCTCTGGGTGACTCCGATCAATTCGGCGGCGGCGGTCATTGGTTGATCCCTCCGAAGATCTTGGCGAATCCGACCGTGCGCTCGGCGATCACCGCGATGACCACGGTGGCGGCCAGGACGAGGGTGGAAGCGGCGGCGACCATCGGGTCGTAGGACTGCTGGACGTAGTCGAGCATCGTCACCGGCAACGTACGGAAGTCGCGTCCCTGCAGCAGGAGCGACAGCGGCACGTTGTTGAAGGACGTGACCACGCTGAGCAACCCGGCGGAGAAGATGCCCGGCCGCAGGATGGGCAGCGTCACGTTGAAGAACGCGCGCAGCGGCGAGGCGCCGAGCCCGCGGGCGGCCTCCTCCAGCCCGGGGTCGGCCAGCGCGAGTGAGGCGCCGGTCACGCGTACGGCATAAGGCAGCATCAGTGCCGTGTGCCCGACCAGCAGGGTGCTGAAGTTGTCCAGGTCCAGGCCGACCATCAGCTGCTGGAACAGCGCGAGCCCGACGACCAGCTCGGGGACGATGAGCGGCGACAGGAACAACCCCTCGACCAGCCCCTTGCCAGGGAGCTTCCCCCGGTGGACGGCGAGCGTGACAGGCACGCCGACCAGCAGCGCGAGCGCGGTGGCGAGCACGGCGAGCTCCAGGCTGGAGAGCGCGGCCCCGATGAACGGCTCGTAGCCGAGCGCCTCGTCGAACCAGCGCAGCGAGATCCCGTCGGGCGGGAACCTCAGGGTGCTGCCCGCCGTAAAGGCGGTGGCGACCACGAAGATGATCGGCACGATCATGATGACGTAGCCGATGACCGCGAGCGCCGCGGTGATGGGCCGCTTCATGAGGTGGCCCCCTTCCGCCCGATCAGCGAGGACAGCCCGGAGACGAGGAAGACCAGCACCGTCATGATGAGCGCCGTCGCCGAGGCGGAGGCCCAGTCGACCGTGGTGCTCGCGTAGTTGAACAGCTGCGTGGACAGCATCCGCTGGCTGGACCCGCCGAGCAGATAGGGCGTGGTGTAGGCGGTGACGGACCCCGCGAAGACCAGGGTGGCGGCCACCACGATGCCCGGCATGGTCAGCGGGATGACGACGCTCCACATCGTACGGATCCTGCTCCCGCCGAGCCCGCGCGAGGCGTCGTCCAGGCCGGGATCGACCTGGGCGACGGCCGAGTAGCAGGAGATGATCGCCAGCGGCAGGAACAGCTGGGTGAGACCGAGGATGATCGCCAGCTTGGTGTAGAGCAGCTGCGGCGCCACCTCGACGATGCCGAGCTGGACGAGCAGCTGGCCGAGCGCCCCCTTGGAGCCGAGGATCACCAGCCAGCCGAAGGTTCGCACCACGTTGCTCAGCATCAGTGGGAAGATCGCCACAGCCAGGAAGACTCCGCTCCACCGGGACGGCGAGCGGGCGAGCCAGTAGGCGATGGGGAAGCCGAGGACGACGCAGATGATCGTGACAGCCAGTGCCAACCCGACCGTGCGCCCGATCACCTCAAGGTCGTAGGGATCCGTGAGCATCTCGCCCAGGCGCGCGAAGATCTCGCTGGTCGCCACGTCCGGCGGCGCGAAGAGCATCGCGGCGGAGGGGATGAGGAAGCCTGCGACGAGAAGGACGAGACCAGGCACCAGTAGAAAGGCCGATGTGCGGGAGATGTCGGCGTCCTTTCTCAGTGGCGTACGCTTGCCTGGAACCGGTTGCGGAACCGGTTCCACGAGCCCTGACCATAAGTTATGAGCGGCCTCGCGCACAAACCCCTGTGTGAAATTCAGGTAACGACTCAAGGAGGATGAGTGCCGACACTCGCCGACGTCGCCGCGCTGGCCGGGGTTTCGAAGGCGACGGCCTCCCGCGCGCTGGGCCGGCCGGACCAGGCCGCCCCGGAGACGGTGGCCCGCGTCCGCGCAGCCGCTGAGCAGCTCGGCTTCGTCCCCAACCGGGCGGCCACCCAGCTGGCCCGCGGGCGGACCGGGGTGGTCGCCGTCGTGGTGCCCACGCTCGACAATACCTTCTTCACCCCGATCATCGGCGGGGCCCAGGCGCGCGCGGCCGACTCGGGGATGCAGCTGACCATCTCGGTGCACTCTCTGGAGCACAAAGCCCAGATCGCCGCGATCGAGCAGCTCGCGCACCAGGTGGACGGCTTCCTGCTCACCGCGCCCCGAGGTTCGGACGAGATCGTCCGCGCCGCCGCGTCGTTCAAGCCGACCGTGCTCATCGACCGTGAGATCGAGGGCATGACCTCGGCGGTCGCCGACACGGCCAGCGCCTTCGGCGCGCTCGTCTCCTGGTTCGTCGAGAAGGGTCACGAGCGCATCGTCTACATCGGCGGCCCGGCGGGCTCGTGGCAGGATCGCCAGCGCCAGGCCGCCGTCCGCGCCGCGACCGAGTCGAGCGGCGCGACGCTGACCATGCTCGGCCCGTACCCCTCGACGTTCGCCGCCGGAGTGGGGACGGCGGAGGCCGTGGTGGCCGCCCGCGCCACCGCCGTGGTCCCCTACGCGACCTCGATCGGCCTCGGCCTCATGTTCGCCCTGCTCAGCCGGGGAATCCGTGATGTCGTGGTCAGCTCGGAGCGCATGATCGTCGAGAGCCTCGGCCTGGACGACGTCCCCGCGATCGACGTGGACGGCGAGAAGCTCGGTGAGGTGGCCATGGACCAGCTCATGACCCTCCTCGGCGAGCGCAAGGAGCCACCGCCCACCAGACGCCGCCTCACGGTTCCGATCAGCTAGGGCGTTGCCCGATATCCAGTCCGCTGCAATCCGATTGCATGGCCGGTCCAAAATACTCCCGAACGTCAGTGGCGACAGAGGGGGATACGAGCAGCCATAGGGTGGATGGCATCCCTTGACCGTTCCTGCTTTGGATTCAATTGATCAGACGGGCCGGCTTGATCTGTGCCGCTTGATCTGCATGGACGGAGTTTTCGGCAGACGCAGAGCTGAAGACCCGAGGCCATAAGCCCGCGGTCACACCTGGGTGAACGTGCTCCGTACTCGCCTGGACGCAAGTACGTACCAGACGCCGACGACCCCTGGCGTGGAGTCGATCACCGTGCCGAGGGTGGACTTCATGCCGACGATGTGCCAGGACACCAGGAACGCGATCGACAGCACGTGGAAGATGACGTTGTTGATGATCGCCGATTTCCGCCTTTTGAACATCAGGATGTAGAGCACGACGGTGTACATGACAAGTAAAAGGTTACTGATCACGTACAGCAGGAGCGAAGGCAGCGGCACGAACGAGTTCATTCCCGCCAGTGACGGATTGGCGTTGACGATCAGAGTGGCGACGGTCAAGCCTAGTCCGTGGAGGGCCAACAGGCCCAAAACGATGACATAGACGAGCAACCACCCGCGGATGCCTTCCGGCGCAGTTGTTGAGCCTCGTATCGTGAGGTTGTTCACCACTCGTTCCCCTTTTTATGTGCAACATCGTTCTCTGCCAGTCTGGGGCGTAGGGCATGGCGTGTCAGTGGGTCTAGGCCGCAGTCTCCGGGGGGTAGCGCTACTTCTCTGTTGGGGCGTGGATACGGCGGCTTGGGCGGCGAAATGGCGGCTTTCGCCGGGGAGCCTCGGTGACGACGCTCGTTGAAGATGGCTCTGGCGATCTTTGTGCAGTGCCGTCACAGACGGTGATTGGATCTTGCTCGGGCTCTGATCGCGATCCCCGCTGTACCCAGGTCGGCTGGGTACAGCACACTCTTGGCGGCTCACCTGGGGAGAGGTCACCGTCCTGGCCCACCGACTCGAAGTGCCGGTGATCCGCGACGGGCCCCCACCGCCGAACTTCACTGACGAGGAGCGTGCCCTGCAACGCCGCCTCGGCGGGCAGCTCATGCCTGGGGTGTTCAACCTCGACTGCGCCGAGATGCTGCCATCGGTGTTCCCGTCATGAACGCCCAAGCTGCCCTGAGCGCTGTGGCGGCGGGAGCCACCGTTTGAGAAACGGCCGCCCGACCGGCTCGCGACTCCGGATCAGCCGTAGCGGCTCATGTCGTAGAAGAAGTCCGGAACGGTGTGCAGCTCCCGCGAGGCGGTTACCCGGTCGTAGACATACTTGGCGACCGCGAGATCCAGGACACCCAGGCCGAACGGTGAGAAGATCACTGGCTGGCCGGCCGGTGGCGCCACCGTGCCCGCGAGGACGTCGTACAGCGTGCCCGCCACGAAACCGCGGTGACCGGCCCGCTGCTCGGCCAGGTGCGGCGAGGTGCCGGCCTTCATGCAGTGCTCCACGTCGTCCACCACGTTGTACGACGAGAGGATGAGCTCCGGTGACAGGTCGCGCAGCGAGATGTGCAATATGAGGGGGTTATGCGCGAGGCAACGGGGGTCGGTGACGTGCGGTTCGCCGGCCACGGTCGCGAAGACGATCAGATCGTACGAGCGAATCAGGTCTTCCGCGGTGTCGTGGATGGTGACCTGTCCTGGCTCGGTCCGTTGGAGGTATTCCTGGAAACCCCGCGCGTGCTCGGGCGCCAGGTCATGGATGCCGAGCTCCTTGAACACGAAGCCGTTGCCGGACAGGTAGGTGTGGATGTAGCGGGCTATCAGCCCGGTCCCCACGAAGCCCACCTTGGTCGGCCGCTCGCCGCGCAGACCGCTCAGCTCTGTGGCGGCCAGGGCGGCCGACGCGGCTGTACGCGTGGCGCTGATCACCGAGCTCTCCAGACACGCGAAGGGGTAGCCCGTCTCAGTGTCGTTGAGGATCAGCACGGCGGAGGCCCGCGGGATGCCCGCCGCGACATTGTCCGGGAAACTGGAGATCCACTTCAGTCCGTGCACGTCGACATCGCCTTTGATGGATGCGGGCAGCGCGATGATCCTGGACGACGGACGGTCGGGGAAACGCAGGAAGTAGGAGTCCGGATTGACGGTGGCGCCCGTGCCGTGCAGTTCGTAGGCGTGGCGTACCACGCTGGTGATCTCGGCCTCTCTGTGGGCGATGGCCTGGTGTACCTGAGCACCTGAGATCACGGCGAAGGAAGGGGATCTGTTCATGGGCAATTCCATTTCACGGTGGGGAGATCCGAAAGGTTTAGGCCTAGACCCCCTGAAGTCAGGGTTTCGCCCCACTGACGGTCGCGATCTCCGGATGCATTGTTGGTCGCATGACGAGATCGATAGGCAAATTCTGCTTCCAGCACCGCTGGAAGGTGGTCATCGCATCCCTTCTGCTGATGGTGGCGGGGTTTGCCTCCGCCGGTTCCGTCGTCGGCGGGATGTCCGCCGTGCAGCAGAAGAACGTGCCGGAGTCGCTGCAGGCCAGGCAGCTGCTCGGCGAAGGCGGTTCGCAGGTGGTGCTGCTGGTCGAAGGGGTGGACCCGAAAGCCGCCCGTACCAAGGAGGCGCTGCGCGGGACGGCCGCAGCCGCCCGGACCGTGAAGGGTGTCACGGGTGTCGAGCCGCCCCGCACCGCGTCCGACGGCAGCGGCGTCATGCTCGCCGTCGGTATCACGCAGGCCGATGAGGAGCAGACCGCGATACGCGTCGCCGACCGGCTCCGGACGATCCGCGACAGACTCCCCGAGGCGAAGATCCGCGTCGGCGGGGACGCCTGGCTCAGGTACGAGACCAAGGGCACGGCGCAGAAGGACATGCGCAACGCGGAGTTCAAGGCGTTGCCCCTGACGTTCGTGGTGCTGGTGCTGGTGTTCGGCGGGCTGATCGCTGCGGGGATGCCGCTGATCACCACGATCATCAGCGTCGGCACGGCCTTCGTGGTGCTGCTGGGCCTCTCCCAGGTGATACCGCTCGACGGCAATGTCACCACTGTGGTGACGTTGCTGGGGCTCGGGCTGTGCATCGACTACGGTCTGCTGCTGGTCGGGCGATACCGTGAGGAGCTGGTGGCGCCGTACCGGCGGGCGGCGGCGGCCGGGCGTCATGGGATCACCCGTGCCGAACGCGCCGAGGCGGTCGAGCGTACGTGGGCCACGGCGGGCCGGACGGTGATGTTCAGCGCGCTGACGGTCGCGGCAGCGCTGAGCGGGCTCTTCGTGTTCAACGCCACGGGCCTGCGCGCGGTGGCGGCGGGCGGCGTCGCCGCATCGCTGGTCGCCATGACGACGGCGTTGACGATGCTCGCCGCGTTGATGGGCCTGTTCGGCGGGCGGATCCATCCCTCGAAGAGCGCCCTGCGCGGTGAGGACCGCGTCGGCGGGTTCTTCGCGAAGCTGGTCGGCTTGGTCCAGCGCTCCCCGCTCCTGGTGGGGATCGGGATCGTCGTCGCGCTGCTCGCCCTGGGCGCGCCGATGCTCGGCGCGAAGATCGCGTTGTCCGGTACCAAGATCCTCCCGCCAGACCTGGAGTCGGTCCAGGTGACCAACGTGCTCGCCACCAAGTACGGCAGAACCGAGCGGCCGGCCGTCATCGTGGTCGGGCAGACCGATCCGGCAAGCCTGTCGAAGTGGGCGGGCCGGTGGAGCGGTGATCCGTCGGTCGTGCGGGTCGAGTCGGCACGCCAGGACGGAGCGAAATTGTCAACGGTGGTGCTGGCGGTGCGCGGCGACTCGCAGGGGCCCGACGCCCTTGAGCTGGTCCATCGGGTGCGCGAGCAACGACCGGCCGGCTTCCGGATCTGGGTCGCTGGACAGGCGGCCGAACTGGCGGACGTCTCTACCCTGCTGCGCGAGGGGATGCCGCTGGCAGTGAGCGTCACCGCCGTCGCCATGCTGGTGCTGCTGTTCCTGCTCAGCGGGTCGATCATGATACCGCTGACGGCGGTGGCCATGGCGGTGGTCTCGCTGGGCGCCACGTTCGGAGTACTGGTGCTGGTGTTCCAGAACGGCTGGATGTCCGGGCCGCTGGACACGCTCATCGTGGGCGGGCTGGACCCGTTCGCGCTCACCGTCATCTTCGCCTTCGCGTTCGGTCTGTCGATCGACTATGAGGTCTTCCTGCTCGGCCGGATCCGCGAGCACGTCACCGCCGGCCTCGGCACCCGCGACGCGATCCGAGCGGGGTTGCGGGACACCGGGCGGATCATCACCTCGGCCGCGCTGCTGATGATGGTGGTGTTCGCCGCGTTCGGGATGGCGAGGATGGGGGACATCGAGCAGATCGGCATCGGGTTGTTCGCGGCCGTTCTGGTGGACGCCACCCTCGTACGGTGCCTGCTGGTGCCGTCGGTGATGACGCTGATGGGACGGGCGAACTGGTGGGCCCCCGGACCGCTGCGCAGACTGCACGGGCGATTCGGCCTGCGGGAGGAGAGCAGCCTCCAGGTGCCGAGGGTCGAAGTCGGGCAAGTGACCGGACGCTGAGCGGTCTCGCCTCATGCGTCGTCTCGAACGCCACGCCCAGGTCGTACGGGCACAACAAGACGTCGGGCTCGGACGAGAAGCCTCCGAGCCCGATCGCCTGCTCACATCAAGCCGTGTCGTCCGGTGGCGCGGCCCGGCCTTGTCACCAGCGCCACTCGCGCTGGTTCAGCAGGTGCCCCGCGGGGACGCCGTGGTCCCGGCACCAGCCGAGGAACTTCTCGATCTGCCGCAGCTGGTAGGAGCTCTCGTCGTAGCTGGTCGCCATGACGTGACCCAGCCAGCTCTCCTCGCCCATCGCGTAGATGTACGCCTCGCGCGCGCCGAGTTCGGTGACTATGTCGGCCGCCTGCTCGGCGTCCGAACCCGACAGCTTTCGAGAGTCGCTCATGCGCTTGGGGATCGGCCGGGTCAGCAGGGCCCGGTAGAGCCAGGGCAGCGGGGCGCCGTCGCACTCCATCCCCAGGAAGGCCATGTCCGTCGCGCCCAGGTGGGAGCGGACGTGACGGTAGAGCACCGGGTCGACGCCGGAGGAGTCCGCGCCGACGAAGATCGAACGCCCGGCCAGCTGCACCCAGTAGGTGGACTTGGCCCGGATATCCAGGTCGGCGTGTTCGCCGAGGAACGGCGTCGCCACCAGCTTTCCGCCGGGGAAGGAGATCTCGTCGAAGATGTCGGCCTCGGTCACGTGCATGCCCAGCGACGACAGGTAGAGGGCGAGCGACGGATCGGCGAGGTTGCCGCCCGAGGAACGCGGCACGACGACCGTGCCGATGCGGCCACGCAGCTGGAGCAGCGATTCGAGCACGATGTGGTCCTGATGACCGTGGGTGATCAGGCAGACGTCGATGTGGTCCGGCAGGTCGTCGTAGGTGTACCGGCCCGTCGCCGTGCTGTCCCCGCTGATGAACGGATCGGTGATGATCGCCGCTTCCGGGGACTGCAGCACGAGGCAGGCGTGGCCGAAGTAGCGGACCCGGCCGCCGGTCTCGATGTGGCGGTCGGCGCGTGCCAGGGGTTCCGGGGACAGCAGGCGCGTGAGACCTTTGGCGGTCTCGTCGTCGTCGATCTCCAGCGCTTCGCGGAGCGCGTTCAGGCTGGTGGGCCGCAACCGGGCATCGAACAGCGCAGTGAGGCCCGGGTGCCGGAACGGCAGCGGCAGGTCCACGACGCCGGGGGCCGGCAGCCGTGGCGTGCTGAGGATGAACGGCCTTTCCACACCGGTTTCGAGGGACAGCTGCACCGACTGGCGCCCTTCGGCGAACACCGGGCTGCGGTAGATCAACGGCTCCAGGAACCGGATCGACGGCTGGCTGAACATGTCGTAGACCAACTCCACCAGGCCGGAAAGGGCAGGCGGCAGCTTGGCGTAGAGCGGGGTGAGGTCGAAGCCGGTGGCGTTCTCCTCCAGGAGGTGATCGGCCTGCGCGATCCCTTCGGCGAATTCGATCATCGGCGCACGCTCGGTCCTGATCGAGTCGACCAGCGCCCTGACCTCGTCCGCCCGGTTCTCGGCGATGTTGACGAAGTAGCCGCCCCGCAGGTCGGGGTTGATGGAGGCCGCGACATGCGTCGCGGGCGACTCCAGGTACGACTCCAGGAGCGGTACCTGAAGGAAGGCCACGTTCATGGCGGCCTGAACCGGGGTGTAGGTGTGTGCCCAGGCGAAGAAGCGGTCCACCAGCGGTTCGATGATCGCG
The DNA here is from genome assembly GCF_043197735.1 of Nonomuraea sp. NPDC049028. Classification (NCBI taxonomy): domain Bacteria; kingdom Bacillati; phylum Actinomycetota; class Actinomycetes; order Streptosporangiales; family Streptosporangiaceae; genus Nonomuraea; species Nonomuraea sp. NPDC049028. Next base: position 204,015 of record NZ_JBICTR010000004.1, on the reverse strand, counting down.
TTCGGGTGAAGGAAGCGTGGTTCGTTGTCCATGTCGCGCTCCTGGGTAATATGCCGTGTCCTGCTAGGAGACGCCGGCACCGTAGCAATCGGTTAACGTAAGGCATTCGGACGAGTCCAGGGACAACAGCGCCTGATAGACCGAGCGCAGCGTCGGACTCGGGTCGACCCCCAACTCCTCCGCGAGCAGCCGCCGGCCCTCGCGGTAGACCGACAACGCTTCCTCGCGGCACCCTCCATGATCAAGGGCGATCATGAGCTGGGCGCGGAAACCCTCCTGCAGCGGATACTGGTAGACGAGGTCGACGACCTCGGAGATCAGCCTTTCGTGCAGGCCGAGAGCCAGTTCCGCGTCGATCCGCGCTGACAGGGTCATCAGCCGCGCCTCTTCCAGACGCGGACGCTCCGCCTCGATGAGGTGCTCGGTGACGTTCGACAGCGCCGCGCCGTGCCAGAGCCGCAGCGCCGAACGGAACCAGGTGACGCTCTCCTCGTGCCTGCCCAGACGCAGCGCGCCGTGTCCGAACTTGACCTGGGACTCGAACAGGTCGATGTCGACCTGGCCGTATATGACCTGCAGCAGGTAGCCGGGGTGGTGCCGGGTGATCGTCACCGCGGGAGCCAGCTGCCTGCGCAGCCGTGAGGCGTACGTGTGGATCTGGGCGCTCGCGGTAGCGGGTGGCCGATCGCCCCAGAGCAGCTCTCCCAGCCTGAGGTCCGACACCACCTGACCGCTTTGAAACAGGAGAGCCGCGAACATGGTCCGCTGCTTGGAGCCCTTCAGAGGAATTTCCCGCTCCCCCTGCCAGGCGGTCACGGGCCCGAGGACCCGGAATTCACGGTGAGAGTTTTGCATGTCATGCAATCTTCGCCGATTTGTACATTGTTCCCCCGTTGGGTGGACGGATGTGATGCGGCCGCTGCCCCTCGCGCTAACGTTTATACCGTTGGCCGGAGCGTGATCACATGTTGAATTTGACCCCGTCCGCAGCCGCGGATGCTCAGGCGCGCCCCAAACGTCGCTCACCGATCTCGAGACTAGGTGCGCGACTCTGACCTGTCCAGGGTCGTCCGAAATATAGACGTCATATAGCGGGTTGTGCGATGATGTCCAGCTCTGCCTTCCACGCCTGCCCCCGCGCTGTTCGCGGCTCCGGTTGCATGGCGATCACGGAAATATAACCCACGTATAGCCGCCCGACGGACCATGGGTAAGTGCTTACGGACAACGCGCGCCGGCCGTTGCGGCGGAACTTTGTGCGCCAAGAGAGCCGAGATACACGTTGAACGGAATACTCGAAGCTATTGGAAATACGCCTCTGATCAAATTGGAACGGATGTCCTCCGACTTGGGGGTGAACACGTTCGCCAAGCTCGAGCGGTTCAATCCCGGAGGCAGCATCAAGGACCGCACCGCGCTCAACATGCTCATCGGGAAAATACGCAGCGGTGAACTCGTCCCTGGCCGATCGATTGTCGTCGAATCCAGCTCCGGAAATCTGGCCATTGGACTGGCCCAGATCTGCCGGTATTTCGGCCTGCGTTTCGTGTGCGTGGTCGACCCGAAGACGACGCGGCAGAACATTGAGATACTGAACGCGTACGAGGCCTGCGTGGAGCTCGTCACCGAACGCGACCGGGAAACCGGGGAGTTCCTGGCCACACGGCTGCGCCGCGTGCGGGAGGTCCTGGACGCTGAGCCGAACGCCTTCTGGCCGAACCAGTACGCCAACCTGCTCAACCCGCAGGCGCACGCCATCACCATGCAGGAGATCGCGAAGTCGCTGGACGGACGGGTCGACTACCTCTTCTGCCCGGTCAGCACCTTCGGCACGCTCCGCGGTTGCGCCGAGTACGCGCGCGACAACGCGCTGCCGACCGCCATCGTCGCGGTGGACGCCGTCGGAAGCGCCATCTTCACCGGCAAGCCCGAGCCGCGGCTGCTCGCGGGGCACGGCGCCTCCATCAGACCCGAACTGCTCGACACGGACCTCGTCGACGAGGTGGTGCACGTGTCCGACCTCGAATGCGTGGTCGCCTGCCGGCGGCTGATGCTGCGCGAGGCGATCCTGGCCGGCGGCTCCTCGGGCGCGGCGGTCGCGGCGCTGGAGAAGCTGAGCGCGAACGTGCCCGGCGGAGCCAACTGCGTGCTGATCTTCCCTGACGGCGGCGACCGGTATCTGGACACCGTCTATTCGGACGAGTGGGTGATCGAGCATTTCGGCGAGGTCTCCCATCTATGGAAGGACAGGGCGGTCCGTGGCGCCCCAGAAGGAGGAGAGACTCCATGCGGCATCTGATCTCGATCGACGATCTCGACGACGACGAGGTGCGCCACATCACGCTTCGCGGGGCGCGGTTCGCGGCGGGTGAGAACGACCACGGACGGCCACTCGCGGGCCAGGTGGTCGGGATCTACTTCCGCCGTACGTCCACCCGGACCAGGACCGCGTTCTCCAGCGGCGCCCTGCGGCTGGGTGCGCAGATCGTGTCGTACGGCCCGGACGACCTTCAGACCAACACGGGGGAGACGACGGGGGACACCGGGAAGGTCTTCTCTCTGATGCTCGACGCGCTGGTCGCGCGTACGTCTGCGGATCCCGCGGAGATGCGGGGCTGGGCGGAGCAGAAGCGGATGTCGGTGGTCAACGCGATGAGCGCGGACGAGCATCCCACCCAGGCCCTCGCCGACCTGGTCGCCCTTCAGCACCATTTCGGCGGCGTGGACGGGCTGCGCGTCCTCTACGTCGGAGAGGGCAACAACACGGCCACCGCCCTGGCCCTCGCCCTCGCGCGTTTCGCGGACGTCGAGCTGGAGTTCCGGACACCGCACGGCTACGGGCTGCCCGCCGACCTGCGCGAACGCGCCGCCGAGCAGGCGAAGCGGCACGGGTCCCTCGTGACCGAACGGCACGACATGGAGGACCTTCCCCAGGGATTCGACGTCGTCTACACCACCCGCTGGCAGACGACGGGGTCCAGCAAGGCCGACTCCGACTGGCACCGGGTCTTCGAGCCGTTCCAGGTGACCACCCGGTTGTGGGACACCAACCCGGAGGCCAGGTTCATGCACGACCTGCCGGCGCACCGCGGTGAGGAGGTCACGGCCGAGGTGCTCGACGGCCCGGCCAGCATCGCGTTCGACCAGGCGGCGAGCAAGCTCCACGGTGCGATGGCGGTGCTGGAGTGGTGCAGGGCGGGATGAGCACGCGGCACCGCGCACGCCCGGGCAACTCCGACTTCCTGCGGCTGTGGGCCGGAGCGGGCGCGAACCTCCTCGCCGTCCGCGTCGGGGCCATCACCTATCCGCTCCTGGCCCTCTGGCACTCGAACTCCACGCGCGACGCCGGGCTGGTGATGTTCGCCGTGCTGCTGCCGAACCTGGTGGTCCAGTTGCCCGCTGGAGTGCTCGTGGACCGGTACGAGCGGCGTCGCCTGATGGTGTGGTGCGACATGGGCTGCGTGCTCGTGACCGCGTCCGTCGCCGTGTCACTGATGGCGGGCGTCTACGGGCTGGCTCACCTTGCGGCGGCGGCGTTCGTCCAGGGCGCTCTGTGCGTGGTGCACCGGCTGGCGGAGCAGTCGGCGGTGCGCCACGTGGTCCCCGAGGAGGAGTTGCCGGCCGCCCTGGGCAGGAACGAGGCCCGGTCACGAGGCGCGGCGCTGCTGGGCCAGCCGATCGGCAGCGCGCTGCTCGCGGCCGGCCGGACGCTGCCGTTCGTGTTCGTCACGGTGGCGCATCTGCTGTCACTCCTGCTGCTGCTCGGCATCAGGAAGAACCTGCAGGACGAGCGCGAGGCGGCCGCGGAGCCCGTGGTGAGGGCGATGCGCGCCGGCGCCCGCTGGCTCTTCGGCAGGCCGTTCCTGCGCACCATGCTGCTGCTGCTCTCGGCCTCCAACATCGTCTTCCAGGCCATCACGCTGGCGCTCATGGAGATCATCGTCCGGGGGAACGGATCGATCGCCGTCGTGGGGGTGATCACCGCGCTGAGCGGGCTCGGCGGCGTGGCCGGAGCCCTGACCGGCCGATGGTGGAGCGGCAGGGCCAGCCTGCGCGCCCAGATCATCGGCGGGTTCGCGATCTGGTCCCTCGTGATCGCGGCGGTGGCCGTGAGCGTGTCCCCGGTGCTGCTCGCCCTCCTCTACACGCTCGTGGGGTACGTGGGCGGCGCGATCAACGTGACCGGTTCGGTCCACCTGATCCAGGTGACGCCGGACGCGCTGCTCGGGCGGGTGAACAGCGTGGCGCTGCTCATCGGCATGGGCCCGGCCGCCGTCGGCTCGCTCGTGGGCGGTCTGGTCATGGACGCGGCCGGAACGACATCCACGGTGCTGGGGATGAGCGCGATCATGTGCGGCCTCACGGTGGTGGCCGCGCTGAGCCCTTCCCTGCGTGACGGGCCCCCGATCCGCGAGAACGCGGATCCATCCAGGGCCGGTAACGACCGGTAACGGACGACCAGACATACAGTGGAGAGAGAGCCTGATGATGTCCGGAAACACATCGCGAATAGCAGTCCTCGGAGCCGGGATCGGAGGACTCACCGCCGCGGCTGCCCTGCTCAGGCGGGGTTTCCAGGTCGACGTCTACGAGCAGGCCGACGAACTGCGAGAGTCGGGGGCCGGGCTGCACCTCGGCTCCAACGGTAGCCGCATCCTGCACCGCATGGGGCTGGCCGGGAAGCTGGAGAGTTCGGCGGTGCGGTCGGCCGCGCTGGAGGTGCGCGCCTTCGACGACGGCAGGGTCTTCATGCGGCAGCCGATGGGCCGGGCCTGGGAGGTGGAACACGGCGCCCCCTACTACACCGTCCAGCGCGCGGATCTGCTGGCCATGCTCGCCACGCTGGTGCCGGAACGGTGCCTCCACCTCGGCCGGCGCTGCACCGGATTCGCCGAGGACGCCGACGGCGTGCGCCTGTCCTTCGAGCGGGGGCCGGACGCCGAGGCGGACGTGCTGGTGGGCGCCGATGGCGTTCACTCGGTCGTGCGCCGCGCCGTCGCCGGGCCGCGGACGCCGGTTTCCTCGGGGAACGTCGCCTACCGTGGTGTCGTCCCGTTCGACGAGCTTCCCCGGCTCGCCCGCGACACGATGTTCGTGTGGGCGGGTCCCACGGCGCGCCTGCTGGCCTACCCCGTCGCTTCCGGACGCCTGCTGACTTTCGTCGCGATCCTGCCCGAGGACGATGAGGGCGCCCCCGAGTCGTGGAGCGCGACCGGCGACGTCCGTACCGTGTCCGGAGCGCTGGAAGGGTGGGAGCCGGCGGTGTGCGACATCGTCGCCGCCATCCGCACGGCCGGCCGGTGGGTGCTGCGCGACCGCGCGCCCCTGGAGCGCTGGAGCACGTCCCGGGTCACCCTGCTCGGCGACGCGGCCCACCCCATGCTCCCGCATCACGGGCAGGGCGCCAACCAGGCGATCGAGGACGCGGCCGCGCTCGCGCTGTGCCTGAGCCAGACCCCTCCGGGCCCGCACACGTCCGAGCAGGCCCTGCGCCGCTACGAGATGGTACGCCGCCCGCACACCACACGGGTGCAACTGGGCTCGCGCGGCAGCGGTTCGCTGAAACTCCGTGTGCCCGAGCCCGCGGGAGGACGCCGGCCCGGCAGCGTGCTCGGCTCCATGGTCGAGGACGTCGCCTGGATCCAGAGCTACGACGTCGAGGCGGTCCTGGCGAATTCCCATGTATAGGGCAGGTATGGGCAGCCGTTCTACCTTCCCTTCGTAGATGCCGATCGGCTGTCGAAGGGCGAGAAACGTGGAAGTCCCGAGCAACCCGGCGAGCGGCCACGGTACGTCCGGCGAGTCGCCGGCGGCGCATCAGCGGCGTTTCCTGGTCCATGGACCGGCGGCCGTCGCCGTGCCTTCCCTGGCCGAGGACTGCGCCGGCTGGCAGGAGGCCCACATCGGCGCGGTGTTCGTCTCCGCGGGCACCGGTTCCGAGGTGGTCGAGCTGTTCCTCGCCGCGGGGTGCACCGGGCGGCTCGTCTGCTTCTTTGAGCCGGATCTCGTGGAGGGCCTGGAGGAGCTCGCACGGCTCGTCGAGGAGACGTGGTCGTGGGGGCACGGTGATCCGCCGCGGGCGAGCCCGCTGGAGGTGGCCCAGATCCTGGCGGTCGGCGCGACGGAGACGATCGGATTCGCCGAGGCCGCCACGGAACTGGCCGCGGCCACCGCGACGCTGCTGAACGAGACGCTGGGCCGCTTGGAGCTGCCGAGCCCGAAAGCCGTCCCGGTGGTGCCCAGGCGGCATGATCTCGTGCCGCCGATCGGGAACGGCACCGCCGGGCGCCTGCTGCGAGAAGGCACCCGCCTGGTGTCGCTCGAATGCGAGCAGCGCATCGAGGTGTTTCAGGATCTCGGCGCCGTCATTCGGTCGCCGGGCGGGTGGGCTGGGCTCGCGGCGCGCACCCTGTGAGGTTCTCTGCCGTCCCGCGAGCTCCGGAGGCTCAGTGAAGACTTCAACCATCGTCAAGACCGTCCTCGACTTCGACGTGGCCGAATACGTCAACGCCGTACGGGCCGGCGGGCGCCGGCAACTGGACCCCGCGCTCCGGGGCCGGATGGCGGACCTCTACGTCGACCTGGGCGGTGTGCTCACGGAGGCGCCGGGCTCGATCGACACCGGGGAACGCCGTGTGCTCAGGCTGGCCGAGCTCGCCCTGCAGAGCGAGTGGAAGCTGGCCGCGACCACCGAGCCCCACGACGAGCGCGACCGGCCGGGCGTCCTGGAAGGCCCCCGGGGCACGCGGTACCAGCCGTACAGCAACGTACGCCTGCTCAACCACGCGCTCGGAACGCAGAAGCACTCCAGCGACGCCTGCATCGAGCGGCAGTGCCGTCAGGCTCTCAGGTTCCTCGTCGGCTCATGGCTCGGCTGGGAAGAGCGCACGCTCCGCGGTCAGGAGCCCTGGGCGCACTTGGATCTGCCGACCGCACGGGACTCCGGGGAACGGCTGAGCCGGTTGTCGGCCCTCGACGACGCGATGGCGGCATGGCCGCGGCTTCCGGCGGCCGGTGCGGCCCCGGCCTCGCGGTGGGAGGACTATCTCGGCGAGGCCGGCCGGAGCCGGATCCTGGAATACCTGATCAACATGCCGCAGACCCGCAAACACGAGGAGAACGTCTTCCTCCGGCTCATCCATCTCACCGAGGTGACCACGTCGGGCATCCTGGCGCGTACGGTCGCGGGCAACGCCTGGCTGGAGTCCGGCGCGTACGCGGAGGCCGCGCGGTGTTTCGAACGGGCGGCCGAGCTGGCCGTCATGCAGTTCGACATCATGCTGGTACTGCGGCGCACAATGTCCGTCGACAGCTTCCTCGGATTCCGCAAGGACACCGAGAACGCCAGCGCGATCCAGATGACCTCCGCCCAGACCCTGCACATCCATCTGCTCGGCATACATCCCGCAAAGGTGGAGGCGCTGGGCGAGATCCAGGAGAACGCCTTCCTGCTGCTGTACGTCAACCGGCACTTCCGGCCGCTCAGGTCCCTCCTGCAGGAGCTGCCGCAGGACACCGACGAGACGCGGCCGGTGTTCGCCGCCGCGCGGGCGCTGGACGAGACCCTGTTCCGGTGGCGCAGGCTGCATCTCGGGCTCGCCCACCGGTATCTGCCGGGAGAAACGATGGGCTCGGGTGGAACGGCGGGGGCCCCGTATCTCTCGGGTTTCTACCACGACCGGATCTTCGATCCGGAAGGCGAGCTCTTCCCGCATCCCGTTCCGGTCTCGATGCCGCCGCTCGATGAGCGGGTAAGGGCTCGTTCCGTCTTCTCCCCGTTCAACTGAGTCATTCTCGTAGTTTCCGTATATTGCCGGAATATAGCTTCGTCGTCTTGGGTCCTGAAAGGGCCACGGTCGACGTTCGAAAGGAACCTTCATGGAAGGTCATATCAACAGGCGGCGGATGCTGGGCGTAACGGCGGGCGCGGCCGCCGTCGCGCTTCTGGGAGCCGCGAACGCCCCCCAAGCCCTCGCCGCGTCGGTCGGCGACGATCTGCCGCCGGTGCCGGGAATGCTGGGAGACCGGCGCGCCAACGAGCTCTGGTACCAGTTCGACAAGGCCACGTGGCACGAGGCGAGCCAGGAGTTCAAGGACGCCTGGGCGGCGGTGAAGGCCTACTTCGGCGGCGGCGACGCCGAGATGGCGATGGTGACGGCGTGGATGGAGGACATGAAGTCCGATGCCTATCCGGCCGGTTACATCGGATTGGTGACGCCGATCAAAGAACCGCTCAGGGTTGTTTCCCGCGTTCAGGTCGAGGTCTTCAACCGTGTCTACGGCCGAAACGCGAGCGGGCTGGCGAACGCCTTCGCGGACTTCGGTCAGGGCGTGCTCTACGATCCGCGGGTTCCGGGAGTGCATTCGATGAACGGCAGTCCCGCGCCCGCGGGCTACCACATCTGGCACGCCATTCTCCGCGCGCAGATGTTCCTCGGAATCGACGCCCAGAAATGGTGCCAGATCGACCCGATGGTCGGTCTGGGATGGGCGCTGCAGTCGATCGCGAAGCCGTCGCAGACGCAGGTGAACCCGCCCCTGCCGCGTGACGTCGTACGTAGTCAGAGCCGCAAGTGGCTCTCGATGAGCTCGGCGCGGCTCGATCACGCCTTCCTGTCCCAGCCCTACCCCGAGGACATCCCCGGCGGCAGCGGCATCCCGCTGATCAACAGCCGGGCCGCGGGGTAGGGCTAGGCCCCTCCGGAAATGGGGCTGGACGTCCTGTGCGTGGCATTCGCGCCGCGCAGACTGTTAGCAGAGACGGGGAACGACCGTCGAGGTTCTGCGACAGGGGTATGAGGTGACCAATATGCGAGAGGCGTTCAAGGCCCGGTGGCGTGAGGTCGGGCGGGCGGGGATGCTCGCCGTAGGCGGGATAGCGGGACTCGTCCTGACGGCCTTCTGCGTCGCCTCGTTCGCGAGCACGCTGGCGGCCGGGCTGGGGCTCCTGCTCATTCCGCCGGTGCTGACGGTCGTCAGGGGACTGGCGGAGTTCTACCGCGACACGGCCGGGTGGCGGCTGGGCATCAAGGTGGTCAGCCCCTATCTGCCCCGTCCGGCGCCGCCCGGTCCCGAGTCGCCGCGGTTATGGCCGCTGCGCCAGGCTCGGCTCACGCGCTGGATGGTCACCGATCCAGCGACGTGGCGGGACCTGGCGTGGCTGCCGGTGAACTTCGTTGTGGGCGTGCCGGTGGTGGCGCTGTCCCCGCTGTTGGTCCTCTACGGCCTGTACGGTGTGCTCCTGCCCATCACCTGGCCGCTCATCGACCAGCAGGTCGGTGCGGGCGACGCGCATTTCCTCTTCCTTACCGTGGGCAACATGGCGCAGACGCTCCTCGCCGTTCCACTCGGCTTGCTGGTCGCCGGGGCCGGCCTGTGGATGGCGCCGCCGCTGCTGAAGGCGCATGCCCGGCTCACCACAGCGCTGCTCGGCTCCACGAGGGAGCAGCTGGAGCGTCGGCTGGCGAGGGTGACGGAGTCGCGGAGCGAGGCCGTCGACTCCAGCGCGGCGGACCTGCGCCGCATCGAGCGGGACCTGCACGACGGCGTGCAGGTCCGTCTCCTGGCGCTCGGCATGAACCTGACGGCCATCCAGCGGCTCATCCGTGAGGACCCCGGAGCCGCCGAGGCGCTCGTGCAGGAGACGAGGGAGAGTTCGGGCAAGGCGCTCAACGAGCTGCGCGACCTGGTCCGCGGCATTCATCCGCCGGTGCTGGCCGACCGCGGGCTGGCGGACGCGGTACGCGCGCTGGCGATGGACCTGCCGCTGACCGCTGAGACCGACATCGAGCTGCCCGGACGGGTTCCGGCGCCCGTCGAGTCCGCTGTCTACTTCGCCGTCTCCGAAGCGCTCACCAACGTGATCAAGCATGCTGTGGCGGACCGGGTGCGGATTCGCATGCGATACGAACGTGGTATGCTCCGCGCCGAGATCACCGACGAGGGAATCGGCGGAGCCGACGTGTCGGCGGGCTCGGGTCTGCGTGGGGTGGAGAGGCGGCTGTCCGCCTTCGACGGCGTCGTTGCCGTGAGCAGTCCGGCGGGCGGCCCCACCATGGTGGCGCTGGAGGTGCCGTGCGTGTTGTCGTAGCCGAGGACCAGTTCCTGATGCGTGACGGACTGACCCGGCTGCTGACGGCCCACGGCTTCGAGGTGGTGAAGGTCGTCGACAACGGGCCCGGCACGCTGCGGGCCCTGATCGAACTCCAGCCGGACGTCGCGATCGTCGACGTCCGCCTGCCCCCGTCCTTCACCGACGAGGGGCTCAGGGCTGCCCTTGAGGCCAGGCGGCAAGTGCCCGGGCTACCGGTCCTGGTGCTGTCCCAGTACGTCGAACAGCTGTACGCGCGCGAACTGCTGGCCGACCAGGCCGGTGGAGTCGGCTACCTGCTCAAGGACCGGGTGTTCAACGAGGACCATTTCGTCGAGGCGATCCGCCGTGTAGCGGTCGGCGGAACTGCCCTGGACCCCGAGGTCGTCGCCAAGCTGCTCGGCGGCCGGGGCAACGACACGCCCATCGCCCGGCTCACCGAACGCGAACTCGAAGTGCTCGCCCTGATGGCCGAGGGCCGCTCCAACAGCGCGATCGCGCAACGCCTGTACCTCAGCGAGAAGGCCATCGGCAAGTGCACGACCAGCATGTTCGCCAAGCTGAACCTGCCGGGGTCGGAGGACGACAACCGCAGGGTCCTCGCCGTGCTGGCCTTCCTCAACTCCTGATCTCGCGGCGTATAGGGCGGATATTGCGGCATCTCGGATCGTGACCACATCGGGTTGAACCCAGTCACGATCAGAAGAAGGTGAGCCGGTGTCTGCCGAGCATAACGACACCTACCTCGTAGTCGTCAATGACGAAGAGCAGTACTCCATCTGGTGGGCCGACCGGGAGTTGCCCGCCGGATGGCGACCGGAGGGCGCTCAGGGGCCGAGGGAAGAGTGCCTGGCCCACATCGAACTGGTGTGGACGGACATGCGGCCGCTCAGTCTGCGCACTCGTATGGCCGAGGCCGAGGTGAAATGAGCGTCGTCGAGCCGAGCCTGCTACCAGAGCTGTTCGCCGCGCAGGCGGCGCGGACGCCGCGAGCCGTGGCCGTCGCCGACGGAGCGCGGAGGGTGGACTACGCGACGCTGGAGAGCCGGTCCAACCAGATCGCCCAGGGGTTGCTGGCCATGGGCGCCGGGCCGGAGTCCCTGGTGGGTGTCTGCCTGCGGCGTGGCGCCGACCTGATCGCCGGCCTGCTCGGTGTGTGGAAGGCCGGAGCGGCGTACGTGCCGCTCGACCCGGACCACCCGGCCGAACGGTCACGGTGGATCCTTGAGGACACGGCCGCTCCGCTGGTCCTGACCGATCGCACCGCGGGCGGTTCACTGCCGGCAGGGACGACGAAGGTCGTGATCGACGCGTTCGCCGACGCGCCGGGGACCCCGCCGCCCACGTACCCGTGTCCTGACCGGCTGGCGTACGCGATCTACACCTCGGGCTCGACCGGGCGGCCCAAGGGGGTGCTGATCGGCCACGGCGCCATCGCCAACCGGGTCCTGTGGACGGTGCGGGAGCACGGTCTCGGACCGGCCGACCGGGTGCTGCAGAAGACGATTCTGACCTTCGACGCGGCGGGCTGGGAGATCTTCGCCCCGCTCGTCAGCGGCGGAGCGGTGGTGCTCGCGCCGCACGGCGCCGAGCGCGACCCGGCGGCGTTGCTGCGCGCCGTCGCCGAGTACGACGTCTCGGTGCTGCAGGTCGTCCCCTCCCTGCTGCGGTTGCTGGTCGATGAGCCGGGCTGGAGCGAGTGCCGTTCGCTGCGGCTGCTCTTCTCGGCGGGCGAACCGCTCGACGCGGAGCTGTGCGACCTGCTCCGCAAGCGGCTGCCCGTACGGGTCTGGAACACCTACGGCCCCACCGAGTGCGCGATCGACGTCACGGCTCATCCCGTGGACCCTGAGCAGGTCGTGGGCCGGGTGCCGATCGGACGCCCGATCGACAACACCCGGCTGAGGGTGCTCGATCCCGGCGGCGCGCTCGTGCCCCTCGGGGCGCCGGGTGAGCTGTACGCCGGAGGCGCCGGGCTCGCCCGGGGCTATCTGGGCCGGCCCGCGCTGACCGCGGAACGGTTCCTGCCCGACCCGTACGGACCTCCCGGCGTGCGTATGTACCGGACCGGGGACCTGGTCCGGTGGCGGCCGGACGGCACGCTGCATTACGACGGCCGTCTCGACGAGCAGGTCAAGGTGAACGGGGTGCGGATCGAGCCGGGAGAGGTAGAGTCGGTGCTGGCGACGCACCCCGGGCTGCGCGGTGCCGCGGTGACCGCGGGGGCGGGGCCCGACGGCGCGGCCAGGCTCGTCGCGTACGTGGTGAGCCGCAACGGCGAGATTGCGGCGGGTGGCCTGCGCGCGTTCCTGCGCGACCGGCTGCCGGACGCCCTGATCCCATCCGTTTTCGTACCGATGGAGAGCCTTCCGCTGACGAGCAGTGGCAAGGTGGACCGTGCCGCCCTGCCCGCCCCGACTTTCGGCGGCGCGCAGCCGTCGGCGCGCCCGCTCACGCCCGCCGAGCGAACCGTCGCGAAGGTCTGGGAGGATCTGCTGGGCGTCGAGGACGTCCGCGCGGAGGACGACTTCTTCCAGCGTGGCGGGTCGTCGCTGCTGCTGGCCAGGCTGGCGGCCAGGCTGAGCGCCGCGGTGGGGCGCGAGGTCGCCGTCCACCGGCTGTTCGCCGCGGGCACGGTGGCCGAACAGGCGGAACTGATCGAGGCCGCGGCCGAGCCCGTCGCCACGGTGCCGCTCGCTCCCAGAGACCGCCCGATCCCGCTCTCCGTCGAACAGCACCAGCTCTGGTTCCTGGACCGCATGGACCCCGGCAACCCCGAGTGGGTGACGCCGCTGCTGGTCCGCCTGCCCGGTGACCTCGACGCCGGGATCGTCGACCGGGCGCTGTCGGCGCTCGTAGCGCGGCACGAGATCCTGCGCACCCGCTACCGCATGGACGGCGAGGAACCGTGGCAGGTGATCGACGCCGCCGCTCCCGTCCCGCTGCGGATCGTCGAGTCGTCCGGCGACGACGCGGAGCTGACCCGGCTCCTGGCCGAGGAGTTCCGGCAGGGCTTCGACCTGGTACGCGGGCCGGTCTTGCGGGCGCTCTTGATCCGCAGGGCGGCCCGTGAGCACGTCCTGTCGCTGGCCGTGCACCACATCGCGTCGGACGGCCAGTCGTCGGTGCTGCTGGGCGAGGAGATCCGGGAGCTGTGCGCCGCCCTCGCGGCGGGCCGGGATCCGGAGCTCACCTCGCTGCCGATCCAGTACGCGGACTACGCGGTCTGGCAGCGGGACCGGCTGACGGACGAGGCGCTGGAGCCTCAGCTGAGGTTCTGGCGCGAGGAGCTCGCCGAGCTGCCACGGCTCGACCTGCCGACGGACCGGCCCCGCCCGGCGCTTCGCGACCCGAGCGGCGCCACGCTCACCTTCGGCGTGCCGGAGGAGTGTTCGGCGGCCCTGGCCGAGCTGAGCCGGCGGCGTGGCACGACGCCGCTCGCCGTCTACCTGACGGCGTTCGCCGCCCTGCTCTCCCGATGGAGCGGCCAGTGGGACATCCCGGTGGGCGTGCCCGTCGCGGGCCGGACCCGGCCGGAGCTGGCGGGGGTCGCCGGTCCCTTCCACAACATGCTGGTCGTGCGCTGCGGCCTGACGCCCGAGCAGAGCTTCGAGGCCGCGATGGACGGCGTGTGGGAGCGCAATCGGCGGGCGCTCGCACACCGCGACGTGCCGTTCGAGCGGGTCGTCGAGGAGCTGAGTCCCGTACGGGATCTGTCTCGCAATCCGCTCTACCAGGTGATGTTCAACTTCATGGAGGAGGGGGTCACCGTCTCGGGCGGTGGCGACCTGGACCCGCTCAGGAATGTCTGGGCGGTCGCCAAGGCCGATCTGACCCTCTTCCTGCACATGGCTCCCGACGGCGGCGTCACCGGGATTCTGGAGTACGCCACGTCGCTGTTCGACGAGCCGACCATCGCCCGGATGGCCGAACACTATCTTCGCCTGCTGACCCTCGCCCTCGCCGATCCGTCCATCGGACTCCGGTCGCTCGGTGCGCAGGTGGATGTCCCTAAGGGCCCCATCGAGCGCCTGCTCGCGGAGCGGTTCTCGGAGCTGCTCAGCCGCGAGGTCGGCGTGGTGCAGAACTTCTTCTCCCTCGGCGGCACCTCCCGGCTGGCGCTCGCGCTGATGGCGCAGTGCCAGGAGGACTTCGATCTCGACTTGCCGGTCCGGCTGATCTTCGAACGACCGACGGTGGCACGGCTGGCCGAGGCCATCCGCACGCTCGCCGGCGCAGGACCGGACCAGGATTCCACGGTAGTGAAGGAGCAGCCGGTATGACGCAGATCGACACCGAGCGCGAGGAACTACTGCTGCGCCGGAAGACCGGTGGCCGGTCGAGGATCCCGCTCGCGAACCGCGACGCCCCGCTGCCGCTGTCCTACGGGCAGCTGCAGATGTGGTTCCTGAACCGGCTGGAGCCGGACAGCCCGGAGTACCTCGCGCCGTTGACCCTCAGGCTGACCGGGCCGCTGGAGGTGACGATGCTCGTGCGCGCGGTCAACGAGATCATCGCGCGGCACGAGATCCTGCGTACCCGGTACGTCGTGGCCGGCGCGGAGCCCGTCCAGATCGTCGACCCGCCCCGCCCGATCGCCGTCACCGTGGACGATCTGCGCGGCAGTGCCGACGCGGAGTCGCGGGGCAGGCGGATCGCCGAGCGCGAGGTCGCCAAGGGCATGGACCTGGCCGAGGAGTGGCCCATCAGGGTCCGCCTGGTGCGGATCGCCGACGACCTCTGCCTGCTGGTGGTGGTCTTCCATCACATCGCCTGCGACGAGTGGTCCCTTCGGTTGTTCGAGGAGGAACTCAGCGCACTCTACCGGGCGCCCGGCTCTCTTCCCGCGGTCAAGCTGCAGTACGCCGACTACGCGGCCCACCAGCGGCGCCGGGCCGACGACGGCGCGTTCGAGGCGCCCCTGCGCTACTGGCGGGAACAGCTCGCCGACCTCGTCCCGACCGAGCCTCCGGCCGACCGGCCCCGGCCCGACGTCCGCGGCTGGAAGGGCGCGGCGCTCCCCATCCGGATCGACGCCTCGCTCGGCACGGCGCTCCGCGAGCTCGCCCGGCACCGCGACACGACGCTCTTCACGGTTCTGCTCGCCGGATTCCAGGCGCTGCTCGCCCGCTACACCGGGCGGAGCGACATCGTCGTCGGCACGGTCGTCTCCGATCGCAACCGGCCGGAACTCCAGGCGATGTTCGGGTACGGCATCAACAGCCTCGTCATGCGCGGTCGGTGGCGGCCGGGGGACACGTTCAACGGGCTGCTGGCCGGTACGCAGTCCGCGGTGCTCGACGCGCTCGACCACCAGGACATGCCGTTCTCCCGGCTCGTGGACGAGCTCGAACCGGCCCGCGACCGTTCGCGTACGCCGCTGTTCCGCGTCGCGTTCACCATGCACGAGCCGAAGGCCGCCGTGCTCGACCTGCCGGGTGTGCGCGCGGAGTCTCTGGAGGCGCCCTGGCAGATCTCCAAGTTCGACCTCACCCTGCAACTTCAGGAGGGTCCCGACGGCTCGCTGGACGGGCAGATCGAGTACGCGACCGCGCTGTTCGACCGGGAGACGATCGAGCGGACGGCCGGGAACCTCCTACGGCTGCTGATCGAGGTCGCGGCCCGTCCGGACGTGCCGGTCGACCGGCTGGACCTGCTCGGCTCCGACGAGCTCGCCGTCGTCGTCGGCGCGGTACGCCCCCGGCCCGCCGACCCCCGTACCCTCCCCGAGGCGTTCCTGGAGCAGGTCCGCGCCACCCCGGACGCGATCGCCCTGGTCTCCGGCCAGGAGAGCCTGACGTACGCCGAGCTGAACGCGCGGGCCAACCGGCTGGCGCACCTGCTCCGGGGCATGGGCGTCGGCGCGGGCTCGCTCGTGGGCGTCTGCCTCGACCGCGGCGCGGAGCTGGTGGTGGCGCTGCTGGCGGTGCTGAAGTCGGGCGGAGCGTATCTGCCGCTCGACCCGTCGTACCCGGCCGACCGGCTGACGTTCATGGTCTCCGACGCGGGGGCACAGGTCGTCGTCACGCACACGGACCACCTCCCGCTGGTGGGGCAGGTGCACGACGGCGAGGTGATCGCCGTGGACCGAGACGCCGCCACGATCGCCGGACACCCGGACACCGATCTCGACCCCGGGTCCCTCCCCGCCGACCTCATCTACGTGATCTACACTTCGGGGTCGACCGGACGGCCGAAGGGCATGTGCCTCACCCATGCCAACGTGCTGAGGTTGTTGACCGCCACCCATGACAGGTTCGGCTTCGGTCCGGCGGACGTGTGGCCGATGTTCCATTCGTACGCGTTCGACGTGTCCGTCTGGGAGCTGTGGGGTGCGTTGCTGCACGGAGGCCGGCTGGTGATCGTCCCGTTCGACACGGCCCGATCGCCTGACGACCTGATGGATCTGCTGGTCGAGCAGCAGGTAACGGTGCTCAACCAGACGCCGAGCGCCTTCTACCGCCTGGTGCGCGCGGCGGCGCAGGGCGATCCGCGAGTGGACCGGCTGGCGCTCCGGCTGGTGATCTTCGCAGGTGAGCGGCTGGAGATGCCGGACCTGCGGCCGTGGACGGCGCGGCGCGGGCTCACCGCGCCGACGCTCGTGAACATGTACGGCATCACCGAGACGACCGTCCACGTCACCCACTACGAGGTGACGGAGAAGGACCTCGAACCGGCCGAGGCCTCCCCTGTCGGAGCGCCCATCGACGATCTGTGGGTGGTGCTGCTCGACGAGCGCGGCACCATCGTCCCCCTCGGAGCGACCGGCGAGATCTGCGTCGGCGGCGCCGGAGTCGGCCGCGGCTACCTCGGACGGCCCGACCTGACCGCCCAGCGGTTCGTGCCGGACCCGTACGGACCGCCCGGTTCGCGGCTCTACCGCAGCGGCGACCTGGCCCGGCGGCGCGCTGACGGCGGTCTGGAGTACCTCGGCCGGATCGACGACCAGGTGAAGATCCGTGGCTATCGGGTCGAGCCGGGCGAGATCCAGGCGCGGCTGCGGGCCGACCGGTCGCTGCGTGACGCGGTGGTCCTCGCCCGCGAGGACATCCCCGGCGCGCCCAGGCTCGTGGCGTACGTGGTGCCCGCCGGGCAGGACGGCTTCGACCCCGCGGAGCTGCGCGCTCGGCTGGCCGAGACGCTGCCCGACTACATGGTGCCCGCCGCGTTCGTGTCGGTGACTGAGATCCCGCTGACCGCCCAGGGCAAGGTGGACAAACGCGCCCTTCCCGCGCCCGACCACGCCGCGCTCCCCGCGGGGCGGGCGTACGTGGCGCCGCGCACGGCACTTGAGGAACTGATCTGCGCGGTGTGGGCCAAGGAGCTCGGCGCCGGGCGCATCGGCGTGAACGACGACTTCTTCGAGCTCGGCGGGGACTCGATCCTGGCCGTCGTGCTGGCAGGTGGCTTGCGTGACGCGGGCCTGGACGTACGGGTCGCCAATCTGTTCGAGTCGCGCACGGTCGCCTCACTCGCGCGGCACGTCGCCGGTCGGCAGGGCGAACCGGCGGTCGTGGGCACCACCGCCCTGGTGCGGCCGTTCGCGCTGCTCTCCGAGCAGGATCGCGCCAAGCTGCCGGAGGGCGTGCTGGACGCGTACCCGATGTCGCGGCTGCAGACCGGCATGGTCGTCGAGATGCTGTCCGACAGCGACCTCAACCTCTACCTCAACGCCACCGCGTTCGGGGTCCGCGACGACCGGCCACTGGTGCCGGACCTCCTGCAGGAGGCGACCCGCACGGTCGTGGGGCGTCACGAGGCACTGCGGACGTCGCTGGACCTCACCGGCTTCTCGGTGCCGATGCAGCTGGTCCACCGGGCAGAGGACGTGGACGTGACCGTGCCGGTCGCCGATCTGCACGGCCTCGACAAGGAAGGGCAGTGGCGGGCCGTACGCGCGTTCGTGACGCGGGAGCGCACCCGGCTCTTCGACCTGGCGCGGCCACCCCTGATCAGGGTGTCGGGTCACCGCTGCGACGGCGACAACTGGTGGATCACCATCACCGAGTGCCACGCGGTGCTCGAAGGGTGGAGCTACCACACGCTGCTCATGGAGATCCTCACTGTGTACCGGGCCCTCCGCGACGGGGTGGAGCCCGCCCTGGTGGAGCCGCCCGCGATCCGCTACGCCGACTTCATCGCGGCCGAGCAGACCGTGCTCGCCGACACCGCCGAGCGCGAGTACTGGCGTTCGGTCGTCACCTCGGTCCCGCGATTCGCTCTGCCCGCAGGGCTCGGAGCCGGACCTGACGTCCCCAGACGGGAGTACCGGATCCGCATCCCGCTGGCCGGCTACATGGACGGGCTGCGGACGGCGGCCACCGCCGCCGGGGTGCCGCTGAAGAGCATCCTGCTGGCGGCGCACATGAAGGTCATGAGCACGCTCACCGACCAGCGGGAGTTCTTCACCGGCCTGGTCTTCCACGGGCGGCTGGAGGCGCCGGGCGCCGACCGGGTGCACGGCCTGTACCTCAACACGCTGCCCTTCCTCTTCCAACGGGGCGCTCGCACCTGGGGGGAGCTGGCGCGGCGGGTGTTCGAGCGTGAGACCGAGCTCTGGTCGCACCGGCGCTTCCCCATGCCCGAGATTCAGCGGGACGCGGGCCCGGACCGGCTGATCGACACGCGTTTCGTCTATCTGGACTTCCACCAGGTGGACACCGACCTCCTGGACGGTGACGCCGTCATCGACGACAGCCCGACGGAGTTCGGGCTCGGCGTGCACATTCTCGCCGGGCAGCTCATGGTCACCGCCAACGTCCAGATCGTCTCCGAGTCCGCCGTGGACCGGCTCGGCGAGATGTTCCGGGCCGTGCTGGACGCCATCGTCGCCGATCCGGACGGCGACGCCGACGCCGTCCTGCTGCCGCCCGGCGAGCTCGACCGGCTCGTCGCCGAGCTGAACACCACGCGTACGCGGCCGGTCGAAGCCTCCGTTCTCGACCTGTTCGAGCACCAGGCGGCGGCCCGCCCGCGTGCCGTGGCGGCGGCCTTCGACGACGGCTCGTGGAGCTATGCCGAGCTCGACGAGAGGGCCAATCGCATCGGCCACCGCCTCCGCGCGCTCGGGGCCGGTCCGGAGAGCGCCGTGGGCGTGCTCCTCGACCGCGGCCCCGACCTGCTGGCGAGCCTCATCGGCGTGTGGAAGTCCGGCGCCGCGTTCGTGCCCCTCGACCCGTCGTTCCCCGTCCAGCGGGTGGAGACGATGCTCACCGACGCCGGGGCACAGGTGATCGTGACGGATTCGGTCCGCGGTGCTGAACTCGGCGGCTTCACCGTCCTGGAGCTCGACAAGGAGGCGCTGGACGGGCTTCCCGGCACGTCCCCGGCCGTCCCCAGGGATCTGGACGGGATCGCACAGATCATCTTCACCTCCGGCTCGACCGGACGGCCGAAGGGCGTGCTCGTCACCCACCGCGGCCTGGCCAACCACGTGCGGTGGGCGGCGGAGGAACTGGCCGCGCAGGGTAAAAAGGGCGCGCCGCTGTTCTCCTCCGTGGCCTTCGACCTGGTGGTGCCCAACGTCTGGGCGCCGCTGGCGACCGGGCAGCCCGTACGCCTGCTTCCGGCTGACCTGGACCTCTCCAGGCTGGGACGGGTACTGGCCGGGCACGGACCCTACAGCTTCATCAAGCTGACCCCCGGCCATCTCAACGTGCTCGCCGACCAGCTCACGGCCGCGCAGGCGGCCAGGCTCGCCGAGGTGATCGTGGTCGCGGGCGAGGCGCTGCCCGGCAGCACCGCGCAACACTGGCTGCGGCTCCTGGGGCCCGGCGGCCTGGTGAACGAGTACGGCCCGACCGAGGCCACCGTCGGCACCTGCATCTATCCGATCACGAAGCAGGAGCGGGACAAGGTCGTCCCCATTGGCCGCCCGTTGCCCGGGATGACCATGTACGTGCTGGACGAGCACCTGCGGCCGTTGCCGTTCGGCGTGACCGGCGAGCTCTACGTGGGCGGCACCGGGGTGGCGCGCGGCTACGTCGGCCGCCCCGGTCTGACCGCGGACCGGTTCGTACCGGACCCGTTCGGCAGGGCAGGCAGCCGCCTCTACCGTACGGGCGACCGCGCCTGGGTCAGGGACGACGGAGCGGTCTGCTTCGCCGGCCGGGTCGACGACCAGGTCAAGGTGCGCGGCTACCGGGTCGAGCCCGGAGAGGTCCGCGCGGTGCTGATGGACCACCCGGAGGTACGGGAGGCCGTCGTCGTCGTACGCGAGAGCGAAACGGGAGACCGGTCGCTCGTGGCGTACTGCGTGCCCACTGGTGAGGCCCTGCCGCCCGCCGAGGAACTGGTCCGGCACGCCGCCACCCGGCTGCCCGAGTACATGGTCCCGTCGGCGTTCGTGTCCATCGACCGGGTCCCGCTGAACGCCAACGGCAAGGTGGATCGCGCGGCGCTGCCCAAGATCGACGCGAGCGGCGGTAGCGTCTCCGGCCACCTCGAGCCGCGCACTCCGCTGGAGGCGCAGATCGCCGAGGTGTGGCGGGAGGTGCTCGGGCAGGACCGGATCGGCGTTCATGACAACTTCTTCGAGCTCGGCGGGCACTCCATCAGGGCGGTCAAAGTGGTGGGCGCGCTGCAGGCGGCCGGGCTCGATGTCTCCGTGCGGGACGTCTTCGAGTACCGCACCGTGGGCGCGCTGGCCGAAGCACTGGCGGACCCGGCGGATCGGGGAACGGTCGCGGACGACAGGAGGCCCGTCGAGCCGTTCGAGCTGGTGACCGAGGAGGACCGACGCCTGCTGCCCGGCGGACTCACGGACGCGTACCCGCTGTCCGAGGTGCAGCGCGGCATGATTGTGGAGATGCTGGCCGGTCAGGAGCACAGCTACTACCACAACACCCTGTCCTTCCTGGTCCGCGACTCGGAGCCGTTCGCGCTGGAGGCGCTGCGGGAGGCCGCGCGGCTCGCCGCCGACCGGCACGAGGCCCTGCGGACCTCGATCGAGCTGTCCGGCTACTCGGTGCCCATGCAACTGGTCCACGAGTCGGCGGAGATCCCCGTACGGATGCTGGATCTGCGTGGACTGGACCAGGGCGCACGTGACCTGGCCATGCGGCACTTCCGGGCACAGGAACGCGCGCTCCGCTTCGACCTGGAACGGGCGCCGCTGATGCGCGTCACCGCGCTGCTCAGGGATGACGATTCGTGGTGGCTGTCGTTCACCGTGCTGCACGCGGTGAGCGAAGGCTGGAGCTTCCACGGCCTGCTCATGGAGGTCCTGGACGACTACCGTGCGATCAGGGACGGCGCCGGACCGCGTCGGATCGAGCCCGCCTCCGTCCGCTACGCGGACTTCATCGCCGCCGAGCTGCGCTCCCTGGAGTCGGCCGACGATCGGGAGTTCTGGCGCGACGTCGTGACCGACCGGCCCGGCTTCGCGCTGCCGACCGCCTGGGGCGAGGGGTCGCAGCAGCCGCGGGAGGACTACCACGTCATCCTGCAGTACGCCGACCTTGAGGAGCGGCTGCGCGAACTCGCCGCCCGGGCCAAGGCGTCGCTCAAGAGCGTGCTGTTCGCCGCCCACCTGAAGGCGCTCAGCATGCTCACGCCGGACCAGGCGTTCGTCTCCGGACTCGTCTGCAACGGGCGGCTGGAGGTCCTGGGGGCCGACCGGGTCTACGGCATGCATCTCAACACGCTGCCGTTCACGCACGACCGTACGGCGCGGACCTGGCTCGAACTGGTGGAACAGACCTTCGCCCGCGAGGTCGGCCTCTGGCCGCACCGGAGGTTCCCGATGCCCGTCATCCAGCGGGAGATGGGCGATGGGCGAAGGCTCATCGGCGTGGCGTTCAGCTACCAGGACTTCGACCAGGTCGACACCGGGCTGATCGACGTGACGGCCACCGAGGGGGAGGACCCCACCGAGTTCGCCCTCGGCGTGCCGTGCACCCCCAGGTACCTCATCCTCCGTTCCAACTCGCGAGCGATGAGCAGGCAGAACGCCGAGAGACTGGCGGCCATGCACCGCGCGGTGCTGGAGGCCATGATCGACGACCCCGAGGGCGACGCCCGCGCCGCCTGCCTCCCGCCGGCCGAACGCGACCGTGCGATGGCGGGCGCGGCGATCGAGCACCCGGTGCCGGAATCCCTCCACGGGGTGTTCGAGGAGCGCGTACGGGCGACGCCCGAGGCGATCGCCGTCTCCCACGCTGTCACCCAGGGCGGCGAACAGCTGACCTACGCGACCCTGAACGCCCGCGCCAACCGGCTCGCCCACCGCCTGCGGGTGCTGGGCGCGGGACCGGAGACGCTGGTCGGCGTCTGTCTCGATCCGGGCGTCGATCTGGTCGTCACGCTCCTGGGCGTGCTCAAGGCCGGTGCGGCCTACCTTCCGCTGCCGCCGACGTCACCGCCGGACCGGCTGCGGTTCATGCTGGCCGACTCCGGGGCCCCGGTGGCCGTCACGACGGCGGAACGCGCTCCGTCGCTGGCCGGCGACGATCACGAGGCCGAGCTGGTCCTGCTCGACGTGGAGCCGCTCGGCGCGTACCCGGAGTCCGATCCGGAAGGCCGGACGATCCCCGGTCACCTGGCGTACGTCTGCTACACCTCGGGCTCGACAGGCCGTCCGAAGGGCGTCGCGGTGACGCACGCGAACGTGCTGAGGCTCTTCGCGGCGCTCGCCGGGCAGGCCTCGTACGAGCCGGACCGCACCTGGGCGCTGCTGCACTCCTACGCCTTCGACGTGTCGGTGTGGGAGCTGTGGGGGGCGCTGCTCCACGGCGGGCGCCTGGTCATCGTGCCGACGGAGACCGCGCGATCGCCGCGTGACCTGCTCGACCTGCTGATCGCCGGGCGGGTCACCACGCTCTCGCTGTCACCGGTGGCGTTCCGCTCGATGATCGGCGCTGCCGACGGCGACGAGGCGACGCTGTCGCGGCTGGCGCTGCGTGAGGTGGTCTTCGGCGGTGACCGGCTCGAACCCTCGGACCTGGACGGCTGGGGGCTGAAGCGATGCGACCTCGCCCACGCGTACGGGCCGACCGAGTGCACCGTCCACGTCACCTACCAGGCGCTCACGGCCGCCGACCTGACCAACGTCGACGGCGTGCCGATCGGACGGTCGCTCGACGACAACCGGGTGTACGTCCTGGACCCGTACGGGCACGAGGTTCCCGAAGGGGCCGCCGGAGAGCTGTACGTCGGCGGCGCCGGGGTGGCGCGCGGCTACCTCAACCGGCCGGAGCTGACCGCGGAGAGGTTCGTTCCCGACCCGTACGGGCCTCCTGGCTCGCGCTGCTATCGCACCGGTGACCTGGTACGCCGCCGGTCCGACGGCTTCCTGCACTTCCTCGGCCGGATCGACGACCAGGTCAAGGTGCGCGGGCATCGGATCGAGCCGGGCGAGATCCAGGCCGTGCTCGCCGCCCATCCCGCCGTGCGGGAGGCAGCGGTGACCGCGCGCGGTGACGGGCCGGCCGAGCGGCGGCTCGTGGCGTACTGCGTGCCCGACGGCGGGGAACTGCCGCCTGCCGCCGAGCTGGCCGACTACTGCGCGCAGCGGCTGCCGGAGTACATGGTGCCGGCCGCGTTCGTGCCGCTGGAGCGGATCCCGCTGACCGTCAACGGAAAGCTCGACCAGCAGGCCCTTCCGGCACCGGCACGCTCGGCGCTGTGGTCGGGACGCGAGTTCGTCGCACCGCGTACGGAGACGGAGCGGACCCTGGCGGGGATCTGGTCCCGGCTCCTGGGCGTGGATCCGGTTGGGGCGCACGACAGGTTCTTCGACCTCGGCGGCGATTCGATGACCATCCTGAAGGCGATGACGCTGGCCAGAGAGGCCGGGCTGCGGGTGACGCTGCGGCTGCTGTACCAGCACGGCTCGATCGCCCAGCTTGCCGCCGCCCTCGACGGCGCGCGGATCACCGGCTCCTCCGTGGGCGTGCGCCTGACCCCGGCACAGCGCCGGGTGCTGGCCCGGCCCGGCGGGTACCGTTTCGATCACTGGCAGGCCCGGGTACGCGTCCCGGCCGGCCTCGCACCTGAGGCGCTGGAGGGCGCGCTGCGGAATGTCGCGGCGCGGCATGAGGCGCTGCGGTTGCGGATCGCGCCGGGATCGGTGACCGGGTCGGTGGCGAGCGATGCCTCGGTGCCGTTCAGGCAGGTCAGGGTCGCCGACGACGCGCTCGACGGGGCGGCGGCCATGGCGTACGAGCGGCTCGACCCGGAGAACGGGCCCCTGCTCAGCGCGGTGCTGGCCCGGAGCGGGGCGGACCGCCCGGCCGTTCTGATCGTCGCGGTGCACGAACTGGCGGCGGATCGCGCTTCCTGGCCGATCCTGCTCCGCGACCTGGAGGCCGCGTGCCGGGGCGGCGACCTCGGCGCGGCTCGCGGCGGGAGCTCCGACGGGGCGAGCCCCGGCACGGGAAGCCGTGATGGGGTGCTGCGCGGGTGGGGTGCCGAGCTGGAGCAGGCGGCGGCGTCGCCTGATCTGGTGGCTCAGGCACACCTCTGGCTCACGCGGATGCCGTCGCCGTCGCTTCCCGTCGATCGCCCGGCGGGCACCGGGACGGTGGCGAGCGAACGGTCGATCAGTGTCGCTCTGCCTGCTCGGGTTCCGGGACGTGAGGCGCTGCTCGCCGCCCTGGCGGTCGTGCTCGCCCGCCGGACCCGCGCGGACCGTGTGCTCGTCGACGTGGAGGCCAGGGCGGGGCGCGCGCCCGGCGACGCGGTCGGGCCGTTCGCGCACCGTTACCCGCTGGACCTGTGGATTCCGCCGCGACGCGACCTGGCGCTCGCCTCGGTGACGAGCCAGCTGCGCGGTGTCCCGGACGAGGGGTTGGGCTACGACCTGCTGCGTCACGCCGGTCCTGACGAAGCCGTCGCCGACGCCCTCGCCGCGCTGCGCGCGGCCGAGGTCCGCTTCGGCTACTCGCTCGACGCCGGCGCGCCGGACGAGTTCGTGCCCGAGCGGATCGCGGCGGTACGCGACCCGCTGGCCGAGCGGGAGTACGTGCTGGAGGTGGACGCGACGATCGGTGCGGAGGGTCCGCAGCTGACCTGGACGTACTCGGCGGAGGTGCACGACGAGACGACGATCCGCGGCCTCGCCGCGGAGGTCACGGCGGAAGTCACAGCGGAGGCCGGCACCGCGGCGACGCCCGCCAGTGGAGTCGCAGGTCTGGCGTCGATGATCCCGTCGCCGCTCGCGACGATGGAGCGGCACCACGTTCCCGGGGTCAGCCTGGCGGTGATCCGCGACGGCCGTGTCACCGAGACCGGCGCGTACGGCAGTCTCGACGCCCGCCGGTCGGAGCCGGTGACGCCCGACGCGGTGTTCCGGGTGGCGTCGGTGAGCAAACAGGTCACCTCGCTCGCCACCCTGGCGTTGGCGGCCCAGGGGATGCTCGACCTCGACGCCGACGTCAATTCCTACCTCACCTCCTGGCAGGTGCCGGGAACCGAGGGGGCGCCGGTGACCGTACGGCAACTGCTGGCCAACACCTCCGGGCTGGCCCGGGAGTCGGTCTACCGTCCGTACGAGAAGGGCGAACTGGTCCCCACGGTGCTGGACGCGCTGCTGGGCAGGCCGCCGGCGAGGACTTCCGCGGTCCGGCCCAAGTGCCCGGCCGGGGAGCTCTTCGAGAAGAACCCGGTGAACTACCTGGTCCTCGAACATCTGCTGACGGACCTCACGGGATCGGACTTCCCGGCGCTGATGCGGAAGACGGTGTTCGGGCCGCTGGGCATGGCGGGCAGCGGCTACGAGAGCGACTTCCCGCAACGGTCCGGCCGTCCCATCGCCCAGGGCCACGACTCGTTCGGCATGGCGACCGGCACGTACGGGCCGATCCATCCGGCGACGGCCGCCGGAGGGCTGTGGACGACGGCCGGTGACCTGGCCCGAGTACAGCTGGAGATCAGGCGCGCGTACCTGGGCGAGCCCGCGCTGATCACCCGCGAGCTCGCGGAGGGCATGCTCACCGCCACCCCGGGCAGCCTGTACGGCCTGTCCATGATCGTCGACAGGTCGGACTCCGAGCTGGACTTCGGCGCCGTCGGCGAGTTCTCCGGGTACTGGGCGATGACCATGTGCCGGATCTCCGGCGATGGTTTCGTCCTGCTGGCCAACGGCGACGGGGGGCGTGGGGTCGCGACCTTCGTCACCGAGATGACCGGGGGGACGGGGCGGTTCGGCACACCCTGACCTGACCAGACGACGACCGGCCGCTCGGGTGTGAACCCGGGCGGCCGGCCGTTGCGCGGGGTTACTTCCGGTGGCCGATGATCAGGTGCTTCTCGCCGCGGGTCCGGTGCACCTCGCAGTTCGTGAACCCGGCGGCCTCCAGCAGCGAGCGGTACTCCTCCGCGGTACGGTGCCGCCCCTCGGTCTCGACGTGCATGGTGAGGTTCATGACCGAGGTGGACAGCGGCCCGGTACGCGTGTCGTCGAAGAGCCTCTCCATGATGAGCACGCGGCCCGGAGGCGTGCACGCCCGGAAGGCCTTCTCCAGCAGCCTCGCGCAGGTCTCATCGGTCCAGTCCGACAGCACGTACCCGAAGGCGACGCAGTCGCCCGCGGGAATCTCGTCGGTGAAGAAGTCCCCCGCCACGAAGGTCAGCCGATCGGTCAGCCCCTGCTTCCTGGCGGACTCCAGCAGGTACGGTTCGACCTGCGGCAGGTCGAAGACGGTCGCGCGCAGCGCGGGGGAGTGCCGTAACGCCGCCGTGGCGAAGGGGCCGGTGGCGCCTCCGACGTCGATCAGCATGGCGACGTCGTCGAGCCCGGCGAGGGCGGCGATCTCCTGGGACGGCCCGAAGCTGAGATCCCACATGGCCCGCAGGAAGTTCCGGGTGGCCGTGTCGTCGCGGTAGATCGTCTCGAACGGCGAGGGCAGGTCGCGATCGACCGCGGCCTTGCCGTCCCGCAGATAGGAGTCGAGGCGGTCGATCTGCCTCGAGGTCTCCGTGACCATGTGCTCGACGAATCCGCCGATGTAGCGCGCGTCGTTCCTGTCAAGGTACGGGCGTATCTCCTCGGGCAGGGAACAGCGGCCATCGGGCGCCATCCGTACGACGCCGAAAGCGACCAGGACAAGGAGAACCCGTTCAAGGGTCTCCTCCTCGACTCCCAGCGCCGCGGCCAGCGCCGTGCTCGTCGACTCGCCGTACTCGATGAGATGTGAGAAAACACCGTGCTTGTCCGCCACGTGGAGGACCGAAGTGGATATCGCTCCATATACGGTGCGTTCGAGTTCGCTCGGTAACATATGCCCTGTCCGTTTCCAGTCGAAAGTAATTCAGATTGGAATTCTAACTTTTCTGACTGGCGTTGGCCAATGGCGGCGACGCGATATATCGGAGATATATAGACGCGTTTTCCATAATTAAGTTCGACGGAACGAGCGCGCGGGGGCAGAATGTTCGGGATCGCTGGATTCGGTTACGCTTTCGGGGTTGACCAGGACGTGCGGCTGGTCGCCGCGGACTACGTGCCCGACCCGGAGCGCATTGTCCGCATGGGCTACCGCACCTTCCACCGGGCCCCCGACGACGTGACGGCGACCAACCTGGCGGCCAGGGCCGCGCGGGACGCGCTGGACGGAGTCGGGTGCAGCACGGCGGACCTGGACCTGCTCGTGGTGGCGGTCTCCGAGCTGCCCGAGTACCCGCACTGGGACTCCTCCGCGGCGCTGGCCCGCGAGCTGAAGATCGACAAGATCCAGACGCTGCTGCTCACGGAGGGGTGCGCGTGCGGCGTGACCGGCCTGGGGCTGGTCGCGGGGGTGCTGGCCACGCAGCCGGAGATCGAGACGGTCCTGTTCGTGGCGGTGAACCGGGTGAGTGAGTTCCACCGCAACCGGATGACCGTCAACACGGCCGTGCACAGCGACGGAGCCGTCGCGGCGCTCCTGCGGCGTGACCATCCCCGCAACCGGTGGCTGGCCACCGAGCAGTTCACCGACTCGGAGTTCTGCGACTGGTTCCGCACGGATTATGGGGGAGCCGTCGCCCCGGTGCCACCGCCCGGCTGGTCGAGCGACACGGCGTCCGCGGGCGCCGAGAGGGTCCACGCGCACTTCGACAAGAACCCGCGCCGCCTGCGCGCCTTCGTCGACGCGCTCGCCGACCGCTCCACCGAGGTCATCCGGAAGGCGTGCGATCGGGCAGGGGTGGACCCCGCCGAGCTCACGCACGTCTTCGCGCTCAACGAGAGCGCCGACGCCATCGCCGACGTGGCGCGGCCGTTCGGCATCCCTCATGAGCGCACCAATGCCGACCTGTCCGCGATCCACGGGCACATGGGCGCCGCCGACCAGCTCGCCATGCTCGGCCTGCGCTGGGACCGGGGCGACCTCTCGCCGGGGGATCTCGCCGCGCTGACCGGGACGTCGATCGGCATGCGGTGGTACTGCAGCCTCATCAGGGTCTGAAAGGGTGAACATGGACGCACTGCCGCAGGCGCTCAGAACGGCCGTAGGCGAGCGCCGGCTGCCGGATCCGGAGACGCGCGCGGCTCTCCGGGACATGACCGATCCGGCGCTGTCCCGGCGTGCCGGGCGGCTGTTGTCCGGGCTGCGCCCGCAGGACGCGCCGATCGTCGCGGTGACGGTCCTGGCGACGTGCACGATCGGTCCGTACGAGCAGCTGCTCCTGTCACAGCTCGTCTCCGCCGGGGTGTTCCCCCAGCTCACCGTCGGTGATCACGGCTCGCTGGAAAGGGAGCTGATGACCGGGGCGTTCGCCCGCCCCGAGCCGCCCGGGTTCGTCACCGCTCTCATCGACGAGTCGTTCTTCGTACCGCGTGACTGGGCGGCCGACGACACAACAGCGCTGGAGAAGCACATACGAGCCAGACTGGCCGACCTCGGCTCGGCGGTCACGGCCGCGGCGCGGCACTCGTCCGCCACGCTGATCCTGCACACGGTCCCGCTCCCCGCCGAGCTGCGCGACGCCCTGATCAGCTGGCGCGCCCGGACCCGGATCACCAGGCTCTGGTACGAGCTGAACGCCGGCATCCTCGCTCTCGGCGACGAACACCCCAATGTCGAGGTCGTCGACCTGGCCGGGCTGATGGCCGACGAGCCATACGCCGTCCGGGACGACCGGATGCACCGGTACGGCGACATGCCGTACTCCGACGGCGCGCTGCTGCTGCTCGCCCGCCAGGTCCGCCGGATCGTCCAGGCCGGACTGGGCCTGTCCCGCAAGGTGCTCGTCCTCGACCTGGACGGCACGCTCTGGGGCGGGGTGCTCGGCGAGGTGGGCGCAGGAGGCGTGCAGCTGGGCGGCCTCTACCCGGGGAACTGCTATGCCGCGTTACAGCTCGCCGTACGGCGACTGCTCGACCAGGGCGTGATCCTCGTGCTGGCCAGCAAGAACGACCCAGAGCCCGTCGAGGCGGCACTGAACGCCCACCCCGAGATGGTGCTGCGCCCCGAGGCGTTCACGGTGCGGGCGGTGAACTGGTCGTCCAAGGCGGAGAACCTGCGCTGCACCGCCGACGCCCTCGGCCTGCCGGTCTCCTCCTTCGTCTTCATGGACGACACCGACTTCGAACGCGCGGAGGTGGCGAGCCGGTTTCCCGAGGTCGCGATCGTCTCGGCGGCGGGCGATCCCGCGCACCTGGTCCGTTCGCTGCTGCGGACCGGCTGGTTCGACGCGCTGTCGCTCACCGAGGCGGACCGGCGGCGCGCGGAGCTCTATCGCGCACGGGCCGAGCGGGTCGAGCTCTCCGGCGGGTTCGACGCTGCCGCGGACTACCTGCGCGCCCTGAAGATCGAGGTGGAGATCGCCCCGGTCACGTCGTTCACGGTGCCGCGGGCGGCACAGCTCGCGGCGCGGACGAACCAGTTCAACCTCACGGGCGTCAGGTTCGGCGAGGCGCAGACCGCCGAACTGAGCACGAGCCCGGGACATCTGGTGGCCACGGTGTCGGTGTCCGACAGGTTCGGCTCGGAAGGTGTGGTCGGAGCGCTCTGGGCCGAGCGTGGCCAGAGCTCCTGGCGCGTGCTGAACCTGGTGCTGAGCTGCCGGGTGCTGGGCCGCGGTATCGAGACGGCGATCGCGGCCTGGCTCGCGGGGAGCGCCGCGGAAAGCGGAGCGGAAACCCTGGTCGGCCGATATGTCCCGTCGAAGCGCAACGGCGTCGCCGCCGGGTTCTGGACGGAGGCCGGGTTCGAGGACGCCGGCGACGGCGAGTTCGTCCTCGATCTGAGCAAGGCGACGGTGGACGTACCGGCCTGGATCACCATGAGTGAGCGGAGTGGACATGAGTGAGAGTGTCGAGGGACACGTCCTGGAGATCGTCTCGGAGGTGCTCGGTGAGGCGGCTGATCGGCTGCGCGCCGAGCACGTCCTGGCGGACTACCAATGGGACAGCATCGGCTCCCTTGAGGCCCTGGCCCAGTTGGAGAGCCGGCTGGAGGTGACGCTGGACCTGCGGGAGTTCCACGCCGTCCGCACCATCGGAGAGCTGACGAGCCTGGTGGCGCGCGCCGCGGGCGCCGGACGTGAGACGCCCGCGTCATGATCGTCGGCGTCGACCACATCGGGCTGGCCACGACCGATCCGCTCCGGGTGGGGGAGTTCCTCGGGGCGCTGGGGCTGTCCCGCGTCGACGGCGGCACCGCCGACGATTACGGGGTCTCCTGCGAATTCTGGCGTGGTCCGGACCGGCACATCGGGACGGACATCGAGATCGTCTCACCGGCGCGTGAGGGCTCGGCGATCGACAGCAGGCTCACCGGCCAGGGGGCCGGGCTCTACCACATCGCTTTCGTCGTCGACGACGTCCGCGCCGAGTTGCGAAGGCTGCGCGGACTCGGACTGTCCCCCGTCGACGCCGAACCCTGCCGCGGGGCACGTCCGGGAATGAAGGTGGCCTTCATGTACGTCCCCCGGCCCGCCTCCTTTCTCGTCGAACTCGTGGAGTACGGACCGTCGAAGCGCGAAAATTCTGTATAGAAAAAATATTGCGCCTCCGCAGAATCTCGAACGGACGGAACGTCCGCGTCGAAAGGCAAAGGGGAAGCCGGTGCGCTCCAAGAACGACGAAGCACTGATCGCGATTATCGGAATTGGCACCAGGCTTCCCGGATCCCGTGGCCCAGAGGATTTCTGGCGATTCCTGTGCGAGGGACGGGACGCCATCGGAGAGGTCCCCGCCGACCGTTGGGACGCGAACGCCCTCTACGATTCCACGCCCGCCACCCCGGGAAAAATCAACAACCGTCTCGGCGGATTCATCGACGGTATTGACGAATTCGACGCGGAGTTTTTCCGCATCTCGCCCCGGGAGGCCGCGCGTACGGACCCTCAGCAGCGGATCCTCCTGGAGGTCGCCTGGGAGGCCCTGGAGGACGCGGGCCTGCCCGCGTCCGGGATCGCGGGGTCGCGTACGGGGGTCTTCGCCGGGGTGCACTTCAGCGACTACGAGTGCGTCCAGTCGGCCGACCTCCTCGACAACGACCTCTACTCGATGCGGGGCACGTCCAGGAGCTTGATCGCCGGGCGGTTGTCGCACGCGCTGGGGCTGCAGGGGCCGAGCATGGTGGTCGACGCCGCCTGCTCGTCGTCCCTTGTGGCGCTGCATCTGGCGGGTCAGAGCCTGCGGCGCGGCGAGAGCGACATCGCGCTGGCCGCGGGCGCCAACGTCCTTCTCGACCCCGGGATCAGCGTCTCGTTCTCCCGGGGCAACATGCTGGCGCCGGACGGGCGCTGCAAGGCGTTCGACGCCTCCGCCAACGGGTTCGTGCGCAGCGAAGGCTTCGGCGTCGTCGTGCTCAAGCCCCTGGGCGCGGCGATCGCCGACGGCGACCGGGTGTACGCGGTGATCCGCGGCAGCGCGGTGAACAACGACGGCCGGACTGGCGCCTCCGCGGGCACTCCGAGCCGGTCGGGCCAGGAACAGGTGCTGCACGCCGCCTACGCCGACGCCGATCTGTCCCCGTGGCAGGTGCACTACGTGGAGGCCCACGGGACCGGCACGTCCGTGGGGGACCCGGTCGAACTGTCCGCCCTGGCGGCGGTCCTCGGCGAGGGCAGACCCGCCGACCGGCCGCTGAAGGTCGGCTCGGTGAAGACGAACATCGGTCACACCGAGGGCGCCGCGGGCATAGTCGGCGTGATCAAGACGGCGCTCAGCCTGCACACCAGGACGCTGCCGCCGTCCTTGCACTGCGCGAACCCCACGCCGGCGTTCGCGTGGGACCGGCAGCCGGTACGGGTGCAGCGGGAACTGGAGCCGTGGCCGGACGACGCGCCCGCGTTCGCCGGGGTCAGCTCGTTCGGCATCACCGGGACCAACGCCCATGTCGTCCTGGAGGCCGCGCCCACTTCGCACCCGGTCTCCGGGGCCGCCGGCGGCCGCGGGCTCCTGCTGCCCATATCGGCCCGCTCGAAGCAGGCCCTGGCCGACTCGGCCGCCCTTTACGAGGAGGTTCTGGCCCGGACGACGGAGGCGGGCGGCCCGTCGGCCGAGGACATCTGCGGGGCGGCGGCGACCCGTCGCGGTCACGAGGCGCATCGGCTGATCGTCCAGGGGACGTCGGCGCGGGAGCTGCGGGAGTCGCTGCGGGCGTTCACGGACGGCAGGCCGCGGGCCGGAACCGTCGCGGGCCGGGTCCCGGCACGGCGCGGCAAGATCGCCTTCGTCTTCTCGGGCCAAGGCTCCGAATGGCCGGGAATGTGCGCGGACCTGCTCGCCACCGAGCCCGTCTTTCGTGAGCACATCGAGCGGTGCGACACGGTGCTCGGCGAGTGGAGCGACCGGTCGGTCCTGAAGATGCTCTCGGGCCCGCCCGAGGAGACCACCGATCTCCCGATCGATGTGCTGCAACCGCTGCTCTTCTCCGTACAGGTGGCTCTGGCGGCCCTCTGGCGATCATGGGGCATCGTCCCGGACACCGTGATCGGGCACAGCATGGGCGAGGTGGCGGCCGCCTGCGCGACCGGACGGCTCACGCTTGAGGACGGCGCCTCGGTGATCCGCGCCCGCAGCAGGCTCATGGCCACCACCAGAGGCCGCGGCGGCATGGCCGTCGTAGGGCTGTCGCACGAGGACGCCCGTACGCTGGTCGCCCCCCATGACGGCCGGGTCTCGGTCGCCGCGCTCAACGGGCCCACGACCACGGTGATCTCCGGCGACCGCGACGTGATCGAGAAGATCGTCACCGACCTCGAGGGCGGTGAGGTGTTCTGTCGCCGCATCGACATCGACGTGGCCGCCCACAGCGCGCACATGGACGACCTGCGCGAGGCCCTGCGCGAGGACATCAAGGACATCCGCCCGGCCGCGGCCGACGCCGGACCGGCGTTCCACTCGACCTCCGACCCCGGCGCCGAACTGCTGGACGCGGACTACTGGCTGCGCAACCTCAGAAAGCCGGTGTCGTTCTGGCCGGCCGTCGAGCGGCTCGTGGCCGACGGTCACGACACCTTCGTGGAGATCAGCGCTCATCCGGTGCTGCTCGGCGCCATCGGCCGGGGCATCGACAGCAGCCCGCTGCTCCTCCCCTCGATGCGCCGCGACGAGGGCGGGGACGTCGCGCTGGGGTCGCTCGCCCAGTTGTACGTCGCCGGTCACGAGCCCGGCTGGCGCAGTCTCTATCCGGGCAGGGGACCTCATGTCGGTCTCCCGCGCTACCCATGGCAGCACGTGACCTTCCCGCACAAGGACGAGGGCGCGCCGCGTGGCCGGGCCCGGCCCGGAAGGGCCGGCGGGCACCCTCTCCTGGGCACCCGATTGCGGCTCGCCGCGCACCCCGGGACGGAGTTCTGGGAGTCGTGGCAGGACGTACGCGCCACCCCGTATCTGGCCGATCACAGGGTCGACGACATGGTGGTGTTCCCGGCGGCGGGCTACGCCGAGATGGCACTCGCGGCCTCGGGGGGAGCTGCCGGCGAGCCGTACGAGCTCACCGATCTGATCTTCGCGTCGGCGCTGACGCTGCCCGAGCAGCGGACCACCCAGGTACAGCTGGCGATGACCGGCAGCGGGCCGCGCCGGACGTTCCAGGTCTTCAGCGACCAGGGCGACGGAGCGTGGACGCTACACGCGAAGGGGCAGGTGAGGCGTGGTGAAGCCGCGCCGCGCCCGTCCGTACGGGCGATGCCGGAGGACTGGCAGGAGCTGGCGGGGCCAGAGTTCTACCGCATGTGCGCCGTCCGCGGGCTCCGCTACGGACCGCGGTTCCGGCTGATCGAACGGGTTCGCCGCTCGCCCGCCGGAAACGAGGCGTGGGCGGAGCTCTCAGAGGCCGCCACCGTCGCCGGCGACCACCATGTCGTCCATCCGGCGGTCCTCGACGCCTGCCTCCAGGCGGTCCTGGCCACACTGCCGGACGGCGACGAGACCTACCTCCCGGTGAGCCTCGGACGGCTCCGCCTGCACGGCCCGATCAC
Source organism: Nonomuraea sp. NPDC049028 (assembly GCF_043197735.1). Taxonomy (NCBI): domain Bacteria; kingdom Bacillati; phylum Actinomycetota; class Actinomycetes; order Streptosporangiales; family Streptosporangiaceae; genus Nonomuraea; species Nonomuraea sp. NPDC049028. Next base: position 169,571 of record NZ_JBICTR010000004.1, on the reverse strand, counting down.
CGGCGGCTGCGTCGTCCAGGCCCGCCTGGACGACGACGGGCGGGCGGAGCTGATCGCCAGTAACCGCGATGGCGAGCTCGTCCTGGAGGCCGACGGCCTGTGCATGCGGCGGGTCGGCCGCGAGACCACGGCGAACGAGCCGATGCGCGACGCCCGGTTCGAGGTCGTCTGGCAACCACTGGATGTCCCGCCGCGCCCGGTCGGCACCGCCGCGCGCCGCTACCTGCTCCTGGACGGGCCCCGGAACGGGTTGCACGACACGCTCAGCGCCCTGGGCCACACGTACGTACGCGTCCATCCCGGCGAGAGGTACGAACGGCTCGCGGAGGACCACTACCAGGTCAACCCATCGTCCCCGGCCGATCTCGCCAGGCTCGTGGAAGAGACGGCCGCGGAGCGGTTCGACGGAGTGATCTACGGCTGGGCTCTGGCTCCCGCCGACACGGCGTCGGACGAGGACTTCATCGGCGGGGCGCTCCGGCTCGGCTGCGGCGGCGCGCTCCACCTGGTCCAGGGGCTCGCCGGTTCGGGCACGCGGCTGTGGATCGTCACGTCGCAGGCGGTCGCCGTGTCGTCCGGCGAACCGGCCGACCTCGCGCAGGCATCGCTGTGGGGGTTCGGCCGGACCGTCGCCCACGAATACCCCGAACTGCACTGTGTCCTCGTCGACCTGGAACCCGGGCATCTCCATGCACTTGGGGACGAGCTCGACGCGGAAGGGGAGGACCAGGTCGCCTGGCGCGACGGCCAGAGGTACGCGGCCAGACTCCGTTCCCTGCCGCACGTCGTGAGCGAGGGGGACGGGACGGTGCAGGGGGCCGCGCTGCTCCGGCGGCGTACGCGCTTCCGGCTGGAGATGCCCGCACCGGGACCGCTCGACCGGCTGCGGATCGCCCCGGCCCCGCACGATCCTCCGGCGGCGGGCGAGGTCGAGATCGAGGTGGACGTCGCCGCGCTGAACTTCAAGGACGTTCTTCGCGCGATGGGAGTGCTCCCGGCCGCTTCGACGGCGTCCCTGCCGCTCGGCATCGAATGCGCCGGCCGCGTCTCCGCCCTTGGAGCCGGAGTCAGCGGACTGCTGGTCGGGCAGCGGGTCATCGCCATCACCGACTCCTCGCGCGGGTGCGTGGCCTCCCACGTCAACGCCGACGCCCGTCTCGTCGTGCCGTTGCCCGACGGGCTCGGCTTCGAGGACGCCGTCACGGTCCCGGTCGTCTTCCTGACCGCGTACTACGGGCTGGAACGGCTGGCCGGAATGAGGGCCGGCGACAAGGTCCTGGTTCACTCGGCCAGCGGAGGAGTGGGGCTCGCCGCCGTGCAGTTCGCCCGCGCGGCCGGCGCCGAAGTCTTCGCCACCGCCGGCAGCCCGGAGAAACGCGCCTATCTCCATGACGAGCTCGGCATCGAGCATGTCATGGACTCCCGGTCGGTGGAGTTCGCCGCGCAGGTGCGGGAGCTCACCGGCGGAGCGGGCGTCGACATCGTGCTGAACTCGCTGTCCGGAGGCGCCATCGAGGCGGGTCTCGCCTCGCTGCGGCCGGGCGGCCGGTTCGTGGAGCTCGGCAAGCGCGACATCGAGGAGAACACCCAGCTCGGGCTCGCGCCGTTCGGGAAGGGCCTGTCCTTCTGCTCCCTCGACGTCGAGGCGCTGCTCCTCGACCGGCCGGACGACGTCGGCCAGACGCTGAAGGAACTGATGGGACGGCTGGCGAGCGGGGAGCTGCGGCCACTGCCCCGGCAGAGCTTCCCCGTCCACGCGGCGGACGAGGCCTTCCGGCAACTGGCCAGGGCCCGGCACATCGGCAAGGTGCTGATCTCCGTGGCGTCGGCGTCCGGCGCCCGTCCCGGCAGCGCGCCGGGACGGGCGCTGGTGCGCGCCGACAGCACCTACCTGATCACGGGTGGCCTGGGCGCGCTGGGGCTGGGCACCGCGCAGGCGCTGGCCCGGGAGGGAGCCGGGCATCTCGTCCTGACGGGGCGGCGGGGCCCGGACGCCGGCGCGGCCGCGGTGCTGGACGATCTCAGGGCCGCGGGCACGGCCGTCACAGTCGTAAGCGCCGACGTGGCCCGATACGAGGCGCTGGCCGACGCCGTCAACCCGGTCCTGCGCGATGCGCCGCCGTTACGCGGGATCGTCCATGCCGCCGGTGTGCTGGCCGACCGTACGCTGGCCCAGCTGACCTGGAAGGACTTCGAAACGGTCCTGGCTCCGAAGGCCTTAGGAGCCTGGAACCTGCATCGCCTGGCGGCGGGAACTCCGCTGGACTTCTTCGTGCTGTTCTCCTCCATCGCGGGGCTGCTCGGCAACCCCGGCCAGGCCAACTACGCGGCCGGCAACACGGCCATGGACGCGCTCGCCCACCATCGGAGCTACCACGGCATGCCCGCGACCACGATCAACTGGGGCCCCTGGTCGGACATCGGCCTCGCCGCCCGCCCGGACCGGGGCGGGCGCCTCGAGGACCGGGGGCTGCCGAGCTTCTCCCCCGACGAGGGCTTCGACGCGCTCATCCGCGAACTCGCGGCGGGGCCCGACGTGCCCGTCCAGGTGGCGATCTCCAGATTCGAGCCCGCGCGGTGGGCGGAGTCGCTGCCCACGGCCACGCGGTGCTCCCTGCTGAGGGACATGCTGGCCACGTACGAGACCGACGGCGCGGAACGGGGCGACCAGGACGGCCGGGGCCTCAAGGAGGAACTCCTCGCCGCGGTCCCCGACCGGCGCGAACAGCTCCTGGCCGACCACGTCACCCAGCAGCTCGCGCGGATCACCAGGACCGACCCCGCGCTGCTGGATCGGGCGGCGCCGACGACGTCCATCGGCCTCGACTCCCTCATGGCCATGGAGCTGCGGCAGGCCATCGAATCCAGCACCGGAGTGGTGGTCTCGACGGCCACTCTCCTGGGTGGGGCGAGCATCGTGGAGATCGCCCGGTATCTCGAATCGTTCCTGGTGGAGTCCCCGCCGCAGCCGGCCCTTCCCTCCGGATCGGCCGGGAGTACGAACGTGCGGGCGGCCGAACTGCCGTCGGAGCACATTTCCGAACAGATCGACCAGATGTCCGACGGTGACGTCGAGGCGATGCTGGGACAACTGATCGCCGGAGGGGAGAAGCCCTTGTGACCGGATTCACCGAGCCGCTCGACAGGCTCACGCCGGACGAGAAACGCGCGCTGGTGTGCGCCCTGCTGCAGCGCCGTGCGAGCGGAGAGGAGATCTTCCCGCTCTCCCAAGGCCAGCAGGCGATGTGGTTCATGTATCGCGTGAGCCCGGGAAATCCTGCGTACAACGTGCCCATCGCCTGGCGGGTCCGGTCGCAGCTGGACCGGACCGCCTTCGACGGCGCGCTCGCCGACCTGGTCGGGCGCCATCCGATGCTGCGGACGTCCTACCTTGAGCTCGAAGGTATTCCGTTCCAGCGGATAGGCCCGGACAGCGGGCAGGTCAGGCTGGAGGCCGTCGACGCCCGCGACCTCGATGAGGCGGACTTCGGCGCCCTCCTGACCGCCGAGGCCATGCGCCCCTTCGACCTGGAGAGCGGTCCGGTGCTGCGGTGGCGCCTGTACGACCGACCGGACGGGGAGCAGATCATCCTCCTGGTCGGGCACCACATCGCCATGGACGCCTGGTCGGTCTTCCAGTGCCTGGACGAGCTCGCGAGCCTCTACGTCGCCAGGCTGCGCGGCAAGCCGCCGGACCTGCCCGAGGTCCAAGCCCGCTACACCGACTACGTCCGCTGGCAGGCGGCGATGCTCGGCGGCGCGGAGGGCGCGAGGCTGACCGCCTACTGGGGAGGCCGGCTCTCCGGGGCGCCGCCGGACTTCGGGCTTCGGACGGACCGGCCGCGCCCGCGCGTCCGGGGGCATCGAGGCGACCGGTGCGCCGTCGAATGTGGTGCCGAGCTCTCCTCGGCCCTCCACGGGGTCGCCGACGCGGAAGGTGCGACGTTGTTCGTCGTCCTGCTGGCAGGCTTCTACGCGCTGCTGCACCGCCACACGGGGCAGACGGACCTCCGTGTGGCGACGCCCATGGCGCATCGGGATCAGGCGTCGTTCGGCCAGGTGGTCGGCTACTTCGCGGACTCGGTGGTGCTGCGCGCGGACCTGTCGGGAGCTCCGTCGTTCCGCTTGCTCGTCCGGCGCGTCCGCGACACCGTCCTTGAGGCATTGGACCATCAGGGCCTGCCGTTCGCGGCGCTCGTCGACCTGCTCAAAGTCGAACGCGATCCCAGCAGGCCACCGCTGTGCGACATCAGCTTCGGCATGCAGAAATCGCATCGGGCCCGGTTTCGCCGCGCGGCCTCTGCGAGCCCCGGCGGGGCCGGAGGCGCCTCGCTGTTCGGTCTGCGCTCGTCGGGAGCGGACGCCCTGGTCCTGGACCTCGGCGGCCTCCTGCTGGAGCCTCACCCGGTGTCCCACCCGATGTCTCGCTATGACCTCGACCTCCAGTTGCACGAGGCCGACGGGACGATCTTCGGTGCGCTGACCTACGACACCGACCTGTTCGAGCGTTCGACGGTCGAACGACTCGTCGGGAATCTGCGGGTGTTGCTCGGCGCGGCCGCCGCCGATCCGGATCTGCCGATCTCACGGCTGCCGATGCTCACCGAGGAGGAACAACGGCTCATGCTCGGCTGGGGCGAGGCCAACGGCTGATCACGCTCGGCCCTTCACCACCGGTCGAATCGAGGGAGTCGAGTGAACATCAAGGATCTGGCCGAGCTCGTACGCGCTCCCGCCGCCCTGACCGTCCCGGGCGACACGCTGGCCGGGGGCGCGTCCGGCCTGGCGCCCGCGGTGTCGTCCATCTGCCTCTACTGGGCCGGAATGGCGCTCAACGACTACGCCGACCGCGACCTCGACGCCAAGGAACGGCCCGAACGGCCGATCCCGTCGGGACGGGTGCGTCCCTGGCAGGCGCTGGCCCTCGCCTCGGGCCTGACCGCTGCCGGCCTGGCCCTCGCCTCCCGGCGGCGTAGGCTGCGGATCGCGCTCCCACTGGCGGCGACGGTCTGGGCGTACGACCTCAAGCTGAAGGACACGCCCGCCGGCCCTGCGGCGATGGCGGCGGCGCGCGGTCTGGACGTGCTTCTCGGCGGCTGCCCCCGCGCCGGGCTGGCAACGGCGGCGATCGCCGCCCACACCTACGGCGTCACGGCGCTCAGCCGGGGTGAGGTGAACGGCGGGACCCGGGCCCAGGCCATCACCTCGATCACCGCCACAGCGGTCGCCGCAGCGCTGGCCGCGAGCGTCCCGCAGGGCCGCCCCTGTGAGGGCGGCTCGCGAGAGAGCCCATCGGTCCGTACCGCCTCCCGGCTGGCGTTCGTCGGGGCGTACATATGGCTCGTCGGCAGGGCTCAGGCGAAGGCCGCCATGCGCCCCGATCCGGCCACGGTCCGCGAAGCGGTCGGCGCGAGCATCCTGGGCATTCTCCCGTTGCAGGCGGCCCTGACGGCCGAGCGCGGCACGCCCGTGACCGTGGCCATGCTGGCGACGTCCCATCCGCTCGCGCGCCGGCTCGCGCGCCGTGTGTCGCCGACCTGACACCATTGGGTCGTGTCGCCTTCCCGATAGTGTAACGGCGAATTAAATGCTTAAATTTCGTTGAAGTGTTAAGCGTAACGAGGGACTCAAAGGTGAGCCCTTCTCGCTATCATATTTCGGCCCCAGGGGGGTCTAGGCCCACATTTCACGGCGGCCTGTGGCCCCGTCGTCGTTTGTTGAGTAGGGTCCTAGTTGTTCGGTCATTGTTGATTACGTTTTCTGTCGGCGCTGTGGCGGAGCGTGGTGACGATCGTTTGTCCAGCGGGGTTCCGCCAAGTATCGCCTGAATACCGCCGGGTGGCGCGGCAAGTAGGGCGTCACAGCGGCACCATCCCCACCATGGGTATCCGACGCACCATCCGCGCATGAGCGGGCCCGGTCGCCGTCATCGGACGTGATCCGCCGTCGCCGACGACAGCACGACGGGCAGGCAGCCGCAATAGACGCCTTTCTTCAGGTGGCAACGGCAATCTCATGCCTGCTCGAACATTCGCTGTGGGACGCAGGGGGCCACATGGAGTTCAAGCTTCTAGGGCCGGTCGAGGCATGGAGTGGCAGTCGTTCAGTACCTTTGGACGGGTCAAAACTCCGGACCGTGCTAGCCACGTTACTTTTCGCCAACGGCCGAAATCTGTCCGATTCGAGAATGAGTTACCTGCTTTGGGGAGAGCAACCGCCTACAACGCCGAGCGCGCAGATCTGCACTTATGTGTCACGGCTGCGCCACCGGTTGCGGAAAGGCGGTCTCGAAATAATGCGCCAAGGCACCGGCTACAGGCTCGACACGGGGCAATGGGAAGTCGACCACAGGAGGTTCGAAAACCTGGCTGACCTGGGCGCCCGGTATCTGCGGGACGGCGACGTCATGCGGGCGGAAAGCACCCTCAGCCGGGCGCTCTCGCTGTGGCGCGGTCCGGCGCTCTGCGACGTCACCCGTCATCTCGCGGGCGCGGAGCTCCCCGGGCTGGAGGAGAGCCGCATGATGGTTCTGGAACGCCACGTCGACGCGAGACTCGCCCTGGGGAGGCATCCGGAGCTCGTGCCGGAGCTGACCAGGCTCGTGGGTGAGGACTCGCTCAGGGAGACGTTCAGGATCCAGCTCATGGTCGCGCTCTACCGGTGCGGTCGTCCGGCGGACGCGTTACAGGTCTACCGCCAGGGCCGCGAGGTGCTGGCTCAGCATCTCGGCATCGCGCCCGGAGAAGACCTGCAGAAAATTCACCAGGCGATCCTGGTCGGCGACCCGGATCTCGACCATCCGCGCCTCCTGTACGCGGCAGGCGCCGCCTGACAAGGTGCGGTGGAGGCTCCGTATAGAGGAAGTATGGCCGCGCCGCCTACGTTTCCCTTGACTTTCGAGCATGGGGGAATGCGGTGCGGACTGGGATTTGGCTGGTAGGAGCCCGAGGATCCGTGGCCACCACGGCGATGCTGGGGGCAGCGGCCGTCGGATCGGGCTTGGTGCCGCCCATCGGTTGTGTCAGTACGCGCCCCGACTTCGCGTCGGTGGCGCTCGCGGGGTTCGACGAACTCGTCTTCGGCGGGCATGAGCTGGCGGACACGTCACTGCTCAAGCGCGCCGAGCAACTGGTCCACGCGCGGGTGGTGCCGCCCGGCCTGCCCGCCCTCGTGGAATCCGATCTCCGGGCCGCGGACGAGGAGATACGCCTCAGCCCCATGGCCACGGCTGGTGACCAGCGCTCCGCCATCGGTGACGTGCTCGCCGACCTGGAGGACTTCCGGCGCAGGCTGGAGCTCGACACCGTCGTCGTGATCAACGTCTCGTCCACGGAAGCGCCGATCCCGTACGGCCTGCCGCAGCATGCGTCGCTCCGGGCTCTGCTGCGCGCACTGGACGAGGGGACGGCGGCGCTGTCGCACAGCTCGATGTACGCCTACGCGGCGTTGTCGGCGGACTGCCCGTACGTGGACTTCACCCCCTCCACAGGCGCGCGACTGCCCGCGCTGGCCGAACTGGCCGCCGAGCGGCGCATGCCGTACGCCGGACATGACGGCAAGACGGGAGAGACCCTGGTCAAGTCGGTGCTGGCGCCGATGTTCGCCCGGCGCGCGCTGCGGCCGCTGTCCTGGTCGGGCACCAACCTGCTCGGGGGCGGGGACGGGGCCACGCTGGCCGAGCCCGACCGCGCGGACAGCAAGATCCAGTCCAAGCGGCGGATGCTGGCGGAGATCTTCGATCACGAGACCCACGACGCCGTCTACATCCACAACGTGCCCGATCTCGGCGATTGGAAGACGGCGTGGGATCACATCTTGTTCGAGGGGTTCCTGGGCGTACGCATGACCATGCAGTTCACCTGGCAGGGCTGTGACTCCGCGCTCGCCGCCCCGCTCGTGCTCGACCTGGCCCGGTTCGTGGCCGCCGCACACCGCGCGGGACGGCACGGACCCCTGTCCGACCTCGCCTTCTTCTTCAAGGACCCGCTCGGGACCCGTGAGCACGGTCTCGACCGGCAGTACGAGCGGCTGGTGCGCTGGGCGCACGGACTCGGTGGAGAAGGGGCGTGAAATTCGCGTACGGGACCAACGGGTTCACCGACCACCGGCTCGACGATGCCCTGCTGGTGCTGGCGGATCTGGGGTACGACGGTGTCGCCCTGACGCTCGACAGCGGACACCTCGACCCGTACGCCCCCGGCCTGGCCCAGCGGGTCGACGCGACCGCGTCGCGGCTGGCCGCCCTCGGCCTGCGGGTGGTCGTGGAGACCGGCGGCAGGTACGTGCTGGACCCGCGCCGCAAGCACTATCCCACCCTGCTGAGCCCGGCACCCGAGGCCGCCCGCCGGATCGACCTGTTGCTGCGCGCCGTCCGCGTCGGCGCGGACCTCGGAGCCGAGGCCGTGGCGTTCTGGAGCGGGGCGAAACCGCCGGGGCTGTCCGGCAGGGAGGCTTGGGGCAGGCTCCAGCGAGGCGTCGAACAGGTCCTCGCCCAGGCCGAGCTCTTCGGCGTCGTCCTGGGGTTCGAGCCGGAGCCGGGGATGTTCGTCCGGGACATCGCCGGTTTCGAGCGGCTGCGGTCGCTCCTGGGCGAGCCGAGCAGGCTCGGCATGACGCTCGACCTGGGGCACTGCCGGTGCCTGGAGCCCGATCCGGTGCCCGAATGCGTACGCCGTGCCGGGCCGTGGATCGTGAACGTGCAGATCGAGGACATGCGGCGCGGCGTGCACGAGCACCTGGAGTTCGGCGAAGGCGAGATCGACTTCCCGCCCGTGCTCGGGGCGCTCGCCGAGACGGGATACCGAGGCCTGGTCGGGGTGGAACTGCCCCGGCACAGCCACGCGGCCCCCGCCGTGGCGGAACGGTCGATGCGTTTCCTGCGCGAGGCGTGGGCCACGGCCGAGCAGGCTCAACCTGGGGAGAACGGACCATGATCGAGTCGACGGAGCTGTTCGATGACGCGGTACGCGGTGCCGCGAACCCCTGGCTCGCCGAGGCCCTGGAGCGACTCGCCGCGAACACCGCGACGATCGACGTGCTCTTCCCCGTGGTGCGGCGGACCTGCGGCGACGGCCCGCTTCCGGGCCTGCCCGGCTGGACCGCCGACCAGGCCGCGCGGGTCCGACTCCTGCTGGCGCTGCCGCGACGCGGCGAGGCCCTGGCATCGGAGGTCCACGATCTCTATCGGCACGGCGACCCGGCCGAGCGGATCGCCGTGCTGCGCGGACTGTGGCCGCTCGCCGTCCAGCGGGGACTGGGCGCCGGCGGCCTGCCGATCGTCCGCGACGCGCTGCGATCGAACGACTCACGCCTGATCCAGGCGGCACTGGGCCCGTACGCCGCTGAGCATCTCGCCGACCACGACTATCGGCAGGCCGTGCTCAAGTGCGTGTTCGTCGGGATACCGCTCGCGGCGGTGGCGGGGCTGGAGCGGCGCTCCGACGCCGAGCTCTCCCGGATGCTCCTCGACTACGCCCGCGAACGGCAGGCCGCCGGGCGGGAGGTTCCTCCCGACATCTGGGCCGTGGTCGAGCCCGGCCGCGACGCTTCGTACCTCGACCTTCAGAGGTGATCTTCTTGCGCATCTTCGACCCGCACATTCACATGACCTCACGCACGACCGACGACTATGAGCGCATGCGGCAGGCCGGTGTGCGGATCGTCCTCGAACCGGCCTTCTGGCTGGGGCAGCCGCGCACGTCGGTGGGATCGTTCGAGGACTACTTCGACTCGCTGCTGGGCTGGGAGCCGTACCGGGCGGCGCAGTTCGGCGTCCGGCACTACTGTGCCATCGCGCTCAACCCCAAGGAGGCCAATGACCCGCGGTGCCGAGGCGTGCTCGACGTGCTGCCCCGCTACCTGGCCAAGGACGGCGTGGTGGCGGTCGGCGAGGTCGGCTACGACAGCATGACCGAGGAGGAGGACGAGATCTTCCGCCTCCAACTGGGGATGGCCCGCGCGTGGGGCCTCCCCGTCCTGGTGCACACCCCGCACCGGGACAAACTCACCGGAACCCGCCGCAGCCTCGACGTCGTACGGTCCGAGGGCCTGCCGCCGGAGCGGGCGCTGATCGACCATCTGAACGAGTTGACCGTCGCCATGGTCAAGGAGAGCGGGTGCTGGATGGGATTCTCCGTCTATCCCGACACCAAGATGGACGAGAGCCGGATGGTGGCGATCCTGCGGATGTACGGGACTGAACGCGTCCTGGTGAACTCCGCCGCGGACTGGGGACGCAGCGATCCGCTGAAGACCCGCAAGGTCGCCGAGGCGATGCTGGCCGGAGGCTTCGACGAGGACGACGTCGACACCGTTTTCTGGCGCAACCCGCTGAGCTTCTACGGCCAGAGCGGACGGTTACGGCTGGACGAGCCGATCACGGCCGACTCCTTCGAGGGCAACTCCGTCCAGCGCGGAGAGAGGGTCGCCTAACATGCGCTTCCGGCATCCCGACGGCACCCTGGTCCACCTCGCGTACTGCACCAACGTGCATCCGGCCGAAGACCTCGACGGGGTCATCACGCAGCTCCAGGTGTACGCGGCCGCCGTCCGCGAGCGCCTCGGCGTGCCGCGCCTCGGCGTCGGTCTCTGGCTGAGCAGCGGGGTCGTCGCCCGGCTGGTCGCGAACCCTGACGACGTGCGGCGGTTGAGACGCGCTCTGGACGACCTCCGGCTCGAGGTGGTGACGTTCAACGGCTTCCCGTACGAGGGCTTCCACGCCGAAACGGTGAAGAAACGGGTCTACCACCCGGACTGGACGACCGACGCCCGGCTGCATCACACCCTCGACCTGGCCCGGCTGCTGGCCGAGCTGCTGCCGGAAGACGTGCAGACAGGCAGTGTCTCCACCTTGCCGCTCGCCTGGCGCACCCCCTGGTCCGCCGAACGCGCGTCGCAGGTCGCCTCACGGCTCGAACGCCTGGAACAGGGGCTCGCCCAGCTCGCGGTGCGGACCGGCAAGGAGATCCGGATCGGATTCGAGCCGGAACCCGGCTGCGTCGTCGAGAACACCGCGCAGGCGGTGCGTCTGCTGCCTGGCCGGACCGAGCACCTGGGGATCTGCCTTGACACCTGCCATCTCGCCGTCGCGTTCGAGACGGCCGACGCGGTGGCGGAGCTGTCCGCCGCCGGACTGCCGGTGGTGAAGGTGCAGGCCTCATGCGCGCTACAGGCCGACCAGCCGGCGCGGGCCGATCAACGGCGGGCGCTCGCCGCGTTCACCGAACCGCGCTTCCTCCACCAGACCAGGGAGGAGGGCGTCGAAGCCGGGGCGGACGACCTCTCCCTTGCGCTGGGCGGGGAGCTGCCCGGCATCCGGCCTTGGCGGGTGCACTTCCACGTACCCGTGCACGCCGAACCCGCTCCGCCGTTGCGCGCCACACAGCATGTGCTCATCGGCGCCCTCAATGCCCTGCTCGGCGGCAGCCAGGCGCTCACCAGCCACGTCGAGGTGGAGACCTACACCTGGGAGGTGCTTCCGGCCGCTCCCACCGGCGCGCACGAACTCGTCGGCGGAATCGCCTCCGAACTGACCTGGATGCGGGACCTCCTGATCGACCTCGGGCTCAAGGAGGACACATGAGCCGCCTGCTTGTCCTCGACGTCGTGGGGCTGACCCCCAAACTGCTCGCCCACATGCCGCGCCTCACCCGGTCCATGCACGGGCGGGCCACACTGGGCACGGTGCTTCCGGCCGTCACCTGTTCCGTGCAGTCCACGTTCCTGACCGGCGCGCTGCCGAGCACGCACGGAATCGTGGGCAACGGCTGGTACTTCCGGGACCTCGGCGAGGTGCTGCTCTGGCGCCAGCACAACGGCCTCGTCGGCGGCGACAAGATCTGGGACGACGCGCGGCGCCTGCGCCCCGGCTATCGGGTCGCCAACGTCTGCTGGTGGTACGCCATGGGTGCCGCCACGGACTACTGCGTCACCCCCCGGCCCGTCTACCATGCGGACGGCCGCAAATCACCCGACTGCTACACGGTGCCGCCATCGTTACGGGTGGACCTCACCCGAGAGCTCGGACGATTCCCTCTCTTCTCGTACTGGGGTCCCAAGGCCGACCTGACCTCCAGCCAGTGGATCGTCGACGCCTCCCGGCTGCTGCTCGAACGAGAACGCCCCGATCTCACCCTCGTGTACGTGCCCCACCTCGACTACGACCTCCAGCGGTTCGGCCCGGACGGCCCGGAGGCGATCGCGGCGGCCGGGGACGTCGACGACATCCTCGCCCCGCTCATCGCCGACGCCGACGCGGCGGGCCTGACCACGGTCGTACTCTCCGAATACGGCATCACGGCCGTCTCCCGCCCGGTCGACATCAACCGGGCGCTGCGCCGGGCCGGACTGCTGTCCGTTCACCGGCAGTCCGGCATGGAGTACCTCGATCCCTGGACGTCACGGGCGTTCGCGGTCGCCGATCACCAGATCGCCCACGTGTACGTCCGCGACCCCGCCGACCGGCAGACCGTCCATGCGGTGCTGAAGGAACTGCCCGGTGTCGAAGAACTCCTCGATGCCTCCGGAAAGAGCGCGTACGGGCTCGACCACCCCAGGGCGGGCGAATTCATCGCGGTGGCCGAGCCTGACGCGTGGTTCACCTACTACTACTGGCTCGACGACGCCCACGCCCCGGACTTCGCCCGCCAGGTGGAGATCCATCGCAAACCCGGCTACGACCCGGCGGAGCTGTTCCTCGACCCCGCCGATCCGCTGGTGAAGGTCCGTGCCGCGATGGCGCTCGCGCGCAAGCAGCTCGGATTCCGCTACGCGATGAACTTCGTTCCACTCGACCCGCGGGTGGTACGCGGCAGCCACGGGCGGCTCCCGGCCGATCCCGCCGACGGGCCGGTGCTGCTGTGCTCCCAACCGCTCGACCGGGACGCCTACGCCGCCACCGATGTCAAGTCGCTCCTGCTCTCACTGGCCGGCCTCACCGCCCCCTAGACCTTCTCGCCGAGTCGATGCGGCCGCGCCCCGGTGTCCGGTTCCTCACCCGGCACACCACGGCACCCATCGTGTCCCGCTCGGAAATACAGTTTCGTACTGTGAGCTGTGGTTTTGCTGCGTGATCAGGGCGGCGGCTGCGACCGTCGCGAGCAACCAGGTGCGAGGGACGGCGCGATCCCGGGCATCCTGATCCACGGCTACCTCGACCTGAGCGACCCAGCCGGCCCGGCCTGGTACCTGTCCCGGGCCTGGCCCGACGCGAAGCTCCACATCGTGGAGGACTCGGGGCACACCGGCAGCGACGAGATGCGGGACCGGGCGCGACGCGCTCGACGGGTTCCGGCAGGGCTTCGACGTGCCGTTCGTCGGCGCCACCAACTGGCGGGGCGGCCGATCCGCGACCCGCCACCTGATCGAGCTGGGGCACCGGCGCATCGCCATGATCGGCGGACCGAAGGACGTGTTGTGCTTCCGCGCACGGCAGGCGGGCTACGGCTCGGCGCTGGAGGCGGCCGGGCTGTCCGTGGACCCCAGCCTGATCGTCCACTCCCCGCTCACCAGCGAGGACGGCTGCGCCGCGGCCCAGGCCCTGCTGACTCGCCCCGACCGCCCCACGGCCATCTTCGCCGCGAACGACCTGCAGGCGCTGGGCGTCTACAAGGCGGCCCGCGAGCTCGGCCTGCACATCCCGGACGACCTGAGCGTGGTGGGCTTCGACGAGCTCGAAGACATGTGGGGGATCGAGATCATCCGCGGCGTCGAGCGGGTGGCCCGCCGGCAGCGGGTGGGAGTCGTGCTGACGGAGTTCGGCCCGCAGGGCGACGCGGTCGGCTACCCGAACGACGACACCCTGGCCCGCCGCCCGGCCTGCGTCGTGACGGTGGCGCAGCTGTCGCAGGAGCAGCGCGAGCAGCTGCGGGCCAGAGGCATCCCGTTCGTGGTCTTCGACCCCACCACCGAGCTGCCGGATGACGTCCCCTTCGTCGGAGCGACGAACTGGTCCGGTGGCCGCTCGGCCGCCCATCATCTGATCGGGCTGGGACACCGCAGGATCGCGATGATCAGCGGCCCCGACGCGGTGCTGTGCTGCCGGGCCAGGCTGGACGGCTATCGCTCCGCGCTGGACGCCGCCGGCCTGCCGGTGGACGCGGACCTTGTCGTACGCACCGACCTCACCATGGAAGACGGCCGCGTGGCCGCGCTCGACCTGCTGAATCGCCGCCCGGAACGCCCTACGGCGATCTTCGCCTGCAACGACCTGCAGGCGCTCGGCGTCTACCAGGCCGCGCGGGCGCTGGGGCTGCGGATCCCGGCGGACCTGAGCGTGGTGGGCTTCGATGATCTGCCCGTCGCCGCCCTGGTCGACCCTCCGCTGACCACCGTTCACCAGCCACTGACCGAGATGGCCGCGGCCGCCACCGAGCTGGCCCTCGCCTTGGGCCGCGGAGAGGAAACGCCGCGGGTCGGCCTCGAACTGGCCACCACCCTCACGATCCGGCAGAGCGCCGCTCCACCCGCAGGCGGCTGACCGGGTCTCAGCCGAGCCGCCTGCGGGAGGACCGCGTCAGACGCCGACGGCCATGACCTCAAGCTGAATGTTGTCGATGTCCCGGAAGATGACTACCGAGTAGACGAAGGGCTCCTTCACGCTCTGGATGCCGGAGTGCGCGACGCCGAGCCTGTCGAGCCAGTCCGACCAGGCGAGCAGTCCCTCGCGGCCGTCCACCTTCAGGGAGATGTGGTCGAGGCCGGTCCGCACCTCGTCGAACTCCTCGCCCTGGTTGGCCGCGTTGTGGTGCAGGCCGATGGCCAGGCCGGTGCGGGGCTCGATGACGAGCTCCGCGTATCCGGTCCACTCGCGGCCGTAGTGCGGCAGCTTGCCGTTCACGAGTTCGGCCTGGAAGACCTTCTGGTACCACGCCACGCTGGCCTCGAGGTCCCTGACGGTGAAGGCGAAATGGGCCAGGCCGGCGAAGGAGGGTGCGGTGGCATCGCTCATCTGTGGTTCCTCATCCGTGAGTCGAGTTGAAGGGAGGGCTAGGCCGCGCTCTTGCCGACCAGTGCGATCAGCTCGAGTGCGGCGGGTCCGGAGGAAGCGGGGTTCTGTCCGGTGATGAGCAGTCCGTCGGTCACCACGTACGACTCGAAGTCGCCGACCTTGGAGAAGTCGGCGCCCTTGGCGATGAGCTCGTCCTCCACCAGGAAGGGCACGACCTTGGTCAGGCCCATGGCCTCTTCCTCGCTGTCGGTGAAGCCGGTCAGCCTGCGGCCGGCCACCAGCGGGGTGCCGTCCGGCTTCTTGGCGTGACGCAGCGCGCCCGGCGCGTGGCACACCATCGCGAGAGGCTTGCCCGTGTCGACGATCCGTTCGATCAGCCCGATCGACGCCTCGTCCTCGGCCAGGTCCCATAGCGGACCGTGACCGCCCGGGTAGAAGACCGTGTCGAAGTCGTCGGCCGACACCGAATCCAGCCGCACCGTCTGGGCCAGCTGAGCCTCGGCGGCGGCGTCGGCCTCGAACCGGCGGGTCTGGTCGGTCTTGGACTGTTCCTCGTTGCTCTTCGGGTCCAAAGGCGCCCGCCCGCCCTTCGGTGAGGCCAGCGTGATCTCCCACCCGGCGTCCTTGAAGTGGTAGTACGGCGCGGCAAGCTCCTCCAGCCAGAACCCGGTCTTGCGCCCGGTGTCACCCAGCTGGTCATGCGAGGTCAGCACGATCAAAACCTTCACGGTTCCCGCTCCTCGTGTCGTTCGTCGTCTACGCCCGAAACATACGAGGTACGTGCTTGACAGCTACTGGACGGCAAGTGAAACCCGCGCGCGCACCCTTGTTGATGAGATGTGAAGACGCACTGGACTCATCACTGGGCCCGATCAGCGCCGAGTTCCGCCAGGAACTCTTCGGCGCGGCGGGTGAACAGGTGGGCCGCACGTTCGGCGGACAACGCCCGGGCCTTCTCGGCGGCGGCCCGGACGACCGCGACGGGCTCGCCGAGAGCCTGCAGCAGCCGCGCTCGCAGCAGCAGGATCAGCCCTTCCGAGTAGCGCTGGCCGTAGGCGTCGAGGTAGTAGTCGGCCCGGTCCAGCGCCGCGGCGGCCTCGGCCGGCATTCCGGCGGCGAGCCGCATCTCGCCGAGCAGCCCGTACCAAGTGGCGACGCACGAAAGCGGCGGGTCGACGAGGTGCGCGACGATGATCCGCTCGGCCTCCGCCGCGGCGCCGGCCGGGTCCTCGCCGGTCATGGCCTGCGCCCAGCACCGGGCCAGCCGCTGGTAGGTGCCGAGGAAGACGAAGGAGAACTCGGGGTCCACGGCGATCCCCCGCTCCGCCGCGCGCGCCGCCTCGGCCGGGTCGCCGATGATCGCCGCCATCCGCACGGCGATGGCGGACCAGATCGTGACCGCGTAAGGGGCGTCGCCCGTCTCGGTCTCCAGCGTGTCGAGCAGTGCCCGCCCTGTTTCGACGTCGCCGTGGAGCGTGGTTATCTCCGCGAGCATTCCGGCCATGAGCAGCTGCAGGTCGTGCCGGACCGGGTTCTCCTCGCGCCTGGCGAGGCCGTTCAGCATGATCTGATGGGATTTGTTGAGGAAGTGGAAAGCCTCCCCGATGTTGCCCACATCCCACTGATGAAGGCCCCAGGCTTCCAGGCCGTACGCGTACACGATCGGGTCGCTGGACGCCTGGCCGTGATCGAGCAACTGGCGCGCCAGCGTGCCACTGCGGTCGAGCTGAATGCCCTGAGCGTGCACGACCCAGCGGGAGAAGAGGAAGTCGGTGGCCTCCAGCTCACGGCCGAGGTCACGGGCCAGGTGCTCGGCGCGTTCCAGCAGCTCGAGTGCCGCGGCCCCGTACATCGAACGCATCCCGACGACCGCGGTGAGCTGCGACAGCGCGGACAACTCCAGTTCGGCCAGGCCCGCCGTCCGCGCTACCTGCGCGGCCATCCGCAGCTGCCGCTCGGCGGCCTCGAACGCGGACTTGGCCGCCGCGCGGCGGCCCGCGCGCACCAGGGCTCCCGCGGTCCGGGCCGGGTCCGCCAGCGGGCCGGCCGCCCACAGGTGGTAGGCCAGGCGCTCGGCGACGGACTCGCCCTCGGAGCCGATGCCCTCCAGCGCGTCCGCGACGCTCAGGTGCAGCCGCGGCGTACGCCGCCGCGGGGTGGTCCCGGCGACCGACTCGCGGACCAGGTCGTGCGCGAAACGCAAGGAGTACGGGTCATCGAGGGCCGGTCCGAGCAGGCCGAGCGCCTCCAACGGTTCGAGGCGGTCCAGGCAGGTCGGGACGTCGAGGCCGGCGGTGCGGGTGAGCAGGCGGAGATCGACGTCCCGGCCGATGAGCGCGGCGACCTGGAGCAGGCCCCGGGCGCCGTCGTCGAGACCGGCCATCCGGTCGCGTACGACGTCACGCACGGTGGACGGCACTCCTGCCCGGGCCACGGCGTCCGCGGTCAGCACGCCGCCGTCGGCGAGCAGCCGGGACAGTTCCCGGACGAAGAACGGATTGCCGGCGGTACGGGCGTGGATGCCACTGGCGGCGTCCGGGCCGGGAACCTGACCGATCTCGCCACGGACGATCTCGGTCACCTCGGCCAGGTTGAGCGGGCCGAGGTGGACGCGGCGCTGGCCGGACACCCGGCTCGCCGCGGCGAGCATCCGCGACAGCTCCGTGCCGGGCACGGGCGCGCGGTCGCGGAGGGCCCCGATGATCACGGCGCCACCCGGCAGCCGGGCGGCCAGATGGCTGAACAGATGCAGCGAGGCGACGTCGGCCCACTGCAGGTCGTCGATGACGAGCAGCACCGGCCGCCGCGCCGAGAGCTCGCCGATGGCGGCCACGACCCGTTCGAACAGGCGGAACTGGGCGCCGCCTTCCGACAACGTCGGCGCGTCGACGCCGTGCTCGCGCGGGTCGACGAGCCGGCCGAGCGCGCCGGAGAGCCACTTCGCCCGCGCCGCCGTGGGCAGCGCCTCCAGGACCGTGCCGACCACCTGCACCCACGGCCACATCGACGGCGTTCCCTCGCCCTCCAGGCAGCGGCCCCAGACGACGAGCGCACCCCGCCGATCCGCCTCGGCGGCGATCTCCTCCAGCAGGCGGGTCTTGCCCACCCCCGGCTCGCCATCGACGACGACGAGCCCCCTGCCTCCGGCCATCGCCGACTCCGCCGCCTGCCGGAGCACCGCGAGTTCCTCGGCCCGGCCGACCAGGCCACCGGCAGGCTGCGTCTCGGCTGCCGCGGCCGTCCGCCCCGTCGCCAACGGCTGCCCCGTCGCCAACGGCTGCCCATCGGCCATCGTCGAAGTCTCGCTCAGCACCCGCTTGTGCGCGGCCCGCAACGCCGGGCCGGGATCGATGCCGAGCTCCTCGACCAGGCGCGTACGGACCGTCCGGTATACCGCCAGCGCCTGCGCCTGTTGTCCGGCGGCGCCCAGGGTGGAGATGAGGCTCGCCTGCACGGGCTCGTGCAGCGGCGCCATCGAGGCGGCCAGTTGCACGTGGGGCAGCACGCGCTCCGGGCGGCCCAGCGACATCGCGAGTTCGGCGGCCGCCGCGCAGGCGGCGAAGAACTCGTCATCCAGCCCCGCGAAGATCGACATCGCGGCGGGTCCGTAGGCCAGCCCCTCGCCCGCGGAGCCCTGCCAGAGCTCCAACGCCGCCACGTATGAGTCCAGCGCCGCCTCGCGCCGCTGCTCCGCGAGCGCCGCGCCGGCGGCCTGGACACACTGCCGGAAGACGACCAGATCCAGCATGCCGGTCCCAGCGGCGAACAGATACCCGTTACCCTTCCGCCGCAGGTACGAGCCGGTCCCGCGGATCGGGAGCGCGGGCTCGAGTAATCGCCGCAGCGCGCCGACATACTTGTGGATGACGTTGACGGCACTGGCGGGATCGCCGCCGTCCCAGATCAGCTCGACCAGCTCGCTCGTGCTGACCAGCCGGCCCTCACGGGCCAGGAGCAGCGCGAGCAGGTACGCCTGCTGCCGGGGGCCGGTATCCAGCTCGACACCATCACGCCAAAGTCGCAACGGACCGAGAATCTGCAGACGTACGCCGGAGGCCGGCCCGGCCTCGCCGCCCCCCGGACGAACTGGCACAGCCACGCCTGCCAACCCCCTGGATTGATATGACGGATCGCCGACTGTGCGGGCCACGGTCGCACGTACCCACTCCTGCGCGGGATGAGTTTACGACGCTGAACCCGTATAGGAAATCCATGACTATTGGCGGTCAGTGCGGCCGGTTCGCGCTGCCGCGGGCGGGATCCGGCCCTACTCAACGTCTGAGCGCATCCTGCGCAGCTCTGCCTCCAGGTTGTGCGCGTCGACGTAGGCCGCCGGTGTATCGCCGAAGCGGTTGCGGAATTCCTTGATGAAATGCGAAACGCTTGCGTAGCCCACGTGACGGGATACTTCGGAGACCGTCATCCGGCGGTCGACAAGCAGTTCGCGCGCCCGGTCGAGCCGGTAGTCCTTGAGAAACTGATACGGCGTGCGGCCGGTGGTCTCGCGGAACAAGGCCGAGAACGCGGACGGGCTCAAGGCCACCTGTCTGGCCAGGTCATTGACCGTCAACGGCTCCGCGTAATGCGCTCGGGCGAACGTGAGCGCGGCGGAGATCGGGGTCCGCGAGGCCTGCCTTGCCGCGAGGTGCAGCATCCGGGAGAACTGCTCGCGGCGTAACACGCGATAGACCATCTCCTCCACGCACATCGGCGCCAGCACCCGTCGATCGGCGCCGCTGTCGAGCGAGCGCAGAAATCGCAGGACCGCCGCCATGAGTTCCGGATCGAGGGGGGAGACGACGCACCGGTCGGCCTCGCCCGGCTCCGAAACCACGTCGAACGCGCTGGAGCGCCGGCCGAGCATGTCGGTGGAGACCTTTCGCACCAGCGCCGGATCGATCTCCAGGACAAAGGACAGGAACGGCTCGCGGGGGCTGGCCTGCAGGATCTCGGCCTGGAAATGCAGGTTGCCGCCGAGCACAAGGTAATGGAACGGGTCATAGACATAGCGGCTGCCATCCACGATCACTGCCTTGCTGCCCTGCGAAACGATCCCGAGCGACAGTGACTGAATCTCCTCCCATGCGGGAGCCACCGGCTCGGTGAAGCGGTAAAGAGTCAGACCGGGCCAGCCGCCGTCGTTGCCGCCGGTCTTGGGCGTGCGCGCGTCCAGCACCGAGATGAGGTCCGCCGAACTCTCGCGGTGCTCGATCTCCGAGGTCGTCATGGTGAGCCTTCCTGCGGCCACGAATATGTCAAGCGCATCTTGCGTCCCGATCCCGACTCCAGCACGTGCTGTCAGATCAGCGCAACGCCTGGCGAAAGCGGGAGACGCGGCCCTGGCGAGTGAGCTTCAGGCAAGTGAGATCGTGTCCCCGTCGACCCTGATCTGTACCTCCGGCAGCGGTTTGGTGGCCGGACCGCCCATGATGACGGCACGCCGACAGGCGTCCGCTTCGCCTCCTGTGGGCTGTTCTTCCCGCTGGTCATCCACCACGACGCCCCGTGCCTGGCAGCCCTTGGCAAGACTCGTGCACCTACGTTCGCCTTTCGGGTTTTCCCCCTTCCGTCGGGCTCGGCGGGTGCTGGAGCAGCGTGCCGTAACAGCCAGGGGGAATCTCGGGTAGTCATTTCGGGCCCTCGTTCGAGGACGTCGCCCAGATCGCGGCGCCTGCGCGGAGCCCGCGAGGAGCTTGCCGTAGCCCCTGCGGGGATGACGCCTTCCGACAAGCCGGCGGAAGCCGGGATGCCGGTGCCCAGCTGAGCGACCCGGCCCGCGATTTCGTGGCCGGGAATGTAGGGGAACGTGAGCTCCACCGGGAAGTAGCCGTCGAGGAGTTGGTAGTCGCTGCGGCACATTCCCGTGGCCTGGACCTTGATGAGAACCTCGTCCGGGTTCGGTTCGGGAATCGGAGCCTCTTCGACTCGCAACGGCTGCTTGAAGCCGTACATTCGCGCTGCGCGCATCTTCAAGACGTCTCCTTACTCCTTGTCCGCTCTTTTTCTCCCATCATCAGCAACGGTAATTTCGGGCAGTGGACGACATATTTACGATGAGTGAATCGCCTTGTCTGGATGCTCGGTGCCAGAGGGCATTCGGGTGGTGGGTGCGGGCGCTTCTCTTCGAGGTTCTTACAGGTTGCGAACGTCAGTCCCCGCCTCCTTCGGCCGACCGGTTCCGATCATTACTGTCGGTGAGGTGAGGGTAATGGTCACCGGCTCGGCCGGTTTCATTGGAAGTCATGTCGTCGAGTTGTTCGAGGCGGCCGGGCATGAGGTGTCGGGACTCGATCTGCGCGACGGGGCCGATCTTCGCGATCGGGACACCCTGGATCGGCTGCTGCCCGAGGTGGATCTGGTGGTGCATCAGGCGGCGAAGGTCGGGCTCGGCGTGAACGTGGCCGACCTGCCGGACTACGCCTCGGTCAACGTGTACGGCACCGCCGTGCTGCTGGCCGCGATGGCCACACATCACGTCGGGCGGCTGGTGCTGGCCTCCTCGATGGTGGTCTACGGCGAGGGCGCCTACGACTGCGCCGAACACGGCCGGGTCCGGCCCGGCCCACGCTCGGCGGCCGACCTGGAGCGGGGGCGGTTCGACCCGTCCTGCCCTGTCTGCGGCGAGGCGGTGCGCTCGGCCGTGATCGGGGAGGACGCGCCGATGGACCCGCGCAACGCCTACGCCACGACCAAGCTGGCCCAGGAACACCTGGCCGCGAACTGGGCGAGAGAGACCGGCGGGAGCGCGGTGGCGCTGAGATACCACAACGTGTACGGGCCGCGGATGCCGCGCGACACTCCCTACGCGGGTGTCGCCGCCATCTTCAGGTCGGCTCTGGAAGCCGGACGGGCGCCCCGGGTGTTCGAGGACGGCTGTCAGATGCGCGACTTCGTGCACGTGCGCGACGTGGCGCGGGCGAACCTGGCGTCCGCCGAGGCCGAGCCGGTCGCGGGCGGCCTGGTCGCGTACAACATCGCCAGCGGCGTCCCGCACTCCGTCGGGCAGATGGCCGCCGCCCTGGCGGCGGAGCGCGGTGGGCCCGAGCCCGCCGTCACCGGCGAATACCGGCTGGGCGACGTCCGGCACATCGTCGCCGCGCCCGGCCGGGCCCGCGCCGAGCTCGGGTTCGAGGCCGAGATCGGCTTCGAGACCGGCATGAAGGAGTTCGCCACCGCCGCTCTGGGGACGCCATGACCCGCTCTGGGGACGCCATGACAACGACCATCGATGTAGTGCTGCCCTGCCTGAACGAGGAAGCCGCCCTCGCCTGGGTGCTCGAGCGGATGCCGCCGGGCTACCGCCCGATCGTGGCCGACAACGGCTCCACCGACTCCTCGGCGAAGATCGCCGCGGAGCTGGGCGCGCTGGTGGTGAGCGAGCCGCGGCGCGGGTTCGGCGCGGCCTGCCACGCGGGGCTGCTGGCCGCCACGTCCGAGCTGGTGTGCTTCATGGACGCCGACGCTTCCCTCGATCCGCGGCAGCTGCCCGAGGTCGTCGCCCCGGTCCTGGGCGGGGAGAGCGATCTGGTGCTCGGCAGGAGGGTGCGCCGGCCTGGCGCGTCGTGGCCCTTGCACGCCAGGCTGGGCAACGCGGTGCTGGCTGCGAAGCTGCGCCGCCGTACCGGTGCGGCCCTGCACGACCTGGGGCCGATGCGGGCCTGCCGCCGGGCCGAACTCCTGGCGCTCGGGCTGCGGGACCGCAGGTTCGGCTACCCGCTGGAGATGGTGCTGCGGGCGGCGGGCGCCGGGTGGCGGATCGCCGAGGTCGACATCGGCTACCTGGCCCGTCGCGGGCGGTCGAAGGTCACTGGGACCGTTCGCGGGACGGTTCGGGCGATCTCCGATATGCGAGCCGTCCTGCGAGACGGATGACGGCGGCGACGAGCCCGGTCCCGGCCAGGACGATCAGCAGGTTGAGCGCGTAGTCGTGCGGCAGGATCGACGGGTTGTCCGCCCGCCTGCCCAGCGCCAAGACCGTCGGCAGAGTCGCGAGCGTCACCATCCCCGCCACGATCAACCATGCCCTCAGCGCCGCGCCCGCCGCGAGGAGCAGGGCGAACAGCCGCTCGGCCGCGTGGCCCGCCGAGCGCAGCGGCGGCCACTGCCACAACTTCGGGTAGACGGTCCACAGTTTCGCCAGGAGCAGCGGCACCGTGGCGATGCCGCCGATGACGTGCAGGCCCTGCGTGACGCGGTACAGGTTGACCGGCCGCGACGGCCACAGCAGCCAGGTGGGCGGATGCTGGGTGAAGTGGCTGAACAGCCCCGTCGCGAAGGCGAGCGTGAAGCTGATCCCCAGCCACATGCCGAGCCGGGCCGACACCTGCTCCGACCTCAGGCGGCTGGTGAACCTGGCCGAGAGCGTCTGGATGAACATCATCGTGCTCCTGCCTCCTCGAGGGTGCCGGCCGCACGCCTCTGTCGTACGGCCCAGCCCGCGACGACCCCCACCGTGGCCAGGGCATAGGCCAGGGTGGACGGGCCGAACAGGTAGGCGGCCGCGCCGGCCAGCGCCACGCCCAGCCACTCCCATCGCCCGTCCATGGCGGCCAGCGCGACGACCAGGAGCGCGTACCAGGAGTAGGCCGGGGTGAGCAGGAGCAGGAGCGATCCGCTGACCAGCAGCGCTCCCTCCCACGGGCGGTCCGGGTCACCGTGGCGTAGCACGAGCCAGATCACCAGACCCAGGACGGCGACGGCGGCGAACGGCGTCCAAGAATCCGGCATGACCAGCCGCAACACCCCGTACCGCGCTCTCGCCGACGGCGCCTCGTAGCCCTCCTCCTGGAAGTAGCCGAACAGGTAGCCCAGCACGGAAGCCCGCGAGGCGAGCACATACGGCAGATAGGCCAGCACGACGACGGCCCCGGCGGGCAGCACGACGGCCAGGACACGCCGCCAGGCGACCCCGTCGCGCAGCACCCCGGACAGCGCGCCGGGAAGCGTGACGGCCGGCAGCAGCTTGGCCGCGATCCCGGCGCCGAGCAGCGCTCCTCTGCCCCGGACCACGCAGAAGGCGAGCACCACCAGCAGTACGCCCAGCATGTCGACGTGCGCGTTGTTGACCGCCTCCGCGGGCACGGCCGGGCACCACGCCCAGCACGCCGCCTGTCGGAGGCCGGTCCATCGCAGCAGTGCCAGCAGCACCGCGATCGCCATCAGCGCGCCACCCACCTGGTACGGCTTGTGCCGCGCCCCATCCGGCGACAACCAGTGCACCAGCCGGAAATAGCCCTCGGCCAGCGGCGGGTAGATGGTGTGCACGAGCGGTCTGTTGATGCGCGTGCAGACTCCCTCCGCCAAGTGGGCGAGGCCGGGCGCGGCGCAGTCATCGGGGAAGAGCCAGCCATCGCGCAGCGGGCCGAGCGCCGGATCGGCGGGCGCGTAGTCGTACGGCGAGTGCCCGGCTGCCTGCACCCGGCCGTCCCACGCGTACCGGAAGGAGTCGGTGCTCGTACTCGGCGGCGCGACCAGGCCGGTGGCGGTCACCACGATCCCGCCCGCCACGACCAGCAGGGTCAGCTCCCGCTTCGGCACCTTGCGCGCCCACCAGAAGGCGGCCGCGAACAACCCCCATGCCAGCAGGTACCAGTTGAGCAGGCCGGGCCCGCCCAACGCCATCCTGATCAGGACGAGCACCAGGGCGACCAGCGTCGCGCCGGCGAACACCGTGTGTCTGCTCACGAACCGAGCGTGTCACCCTCTGCCCGCTTGGGGCCGTCGCCACGGCGACCCGTAACAACCCCGTAAGAGACAGCGTAAGAGACGGCCACCCGTAACAATCCCGTAAGGGTCGCCCCAGGTCACCGGCCCTACTGTCGGACCATGAAGATCACTCCAGGGGCGGCGCAGCTCGTGGTCATCGCCAAGGAACCGGTCGCGGGCCGCGTCAAGACCCGCCTGACGCCACCGTTCACGCCGAGCCAGGCGGCCCGCCTGGCCGAGGCGTCGCTGGAAGACAGCCTGACCACCGTGGCACGGGCGCCCGCCACCCAACGCGTCCTGGCCCTGGACGGACTGCCCGGCACCTGGCTGCCCGACGGCTTCGTGGTCATCCCGCAGCGCGGGAACGGCCTGGACGAGCGCTTGGCCGCCGCCTTCGCCGACACCTACCGGCTGCGCCCCGAGCCGGTCGTGCTCATCGGCATGGACACCCCGCAGGTCAGCCCCGCCCTGCTGGACGCGGCCACCAGCGCCCTGGTCGAGCACGACGCGGTCTACGGTCCGTCGGCCGACGGCGGCTTCTGGCTGCTCGGCCTGCGGCGGCCCGATCCGCGCCTGCTCCTCGGGGTGCCCATGTCCCAGCCGTACACCGGCCGCGCCCAGCTCGACCGGCTCGCGGAGGCCGGCCTGAGCGTTCGGCACCTGCCCGAGCTGACCGACATCGACACGGCCGCCGACGCCTTCCACGTCGCCGCCGAAGCTCCCGGCTCCCGCTTCGCGGCGACACTGGCCGAGATGACGCCGCCTTCGGCGCAGGTGACACCGCTGGCTGAGGTGGCGCCATTGGCCCAGCTGACACAGCCGGCCGAGACGGGCGCGCGCCGATGATAGGTGAGATCTACGCCGAGGCCCTGTCCGGCGCCACCGTCGAGATCGAGCACGCCGATGGGACCCGTCGGCCGCTGAACGTGGCCGGCTGGTTCGAGCCGATAGACGGCGACGAGGCAATGCTGAGCCGGTGCGCGGGCCCCACACTCGACATCGGATCGGGTCCCGGCCGGCTGACCGTCGCGTTGAACCATCGGGGCGTGCACGCTCTCGGCATCGACATCGCGCCGCGCGCCGTACACCTGACCCGGCGAGCGGGCGGCTACGCGCTGCTCCGGAGCGTCTTCGACGTGATCCCCCGGACGGGAAGCTGGCAGACCGCGTTGCTCGCCGACGGCAACATCGGCATCGGCGGACATCCACGTGTCCTGCTGCGCCGGGTACGCGAGCTCGTACGGCCAGGCGGCGAGGTCGTCGCCGAGGTCGAACCCCCGGGCGTGACCAGCCGGGTCGACCGCGTCCGCCTGCGCCGTGCCGACATCGCGGGCGACTGGTTCGCCTGGGCCGTGGTGTCGGCCGACGACATCGGCCGGCTCGCCGAATCCAGCGGCTTCGACCTCGCCGAGAGCTGGCAGGAGCAGGGCCGCTGGTTCGCCGCCCTGCGCCCAGCACGCCCGCTGGGGTGACCAGCTGAACCGATCCACGCCGGGGTCGTGGAGGGCGGTCAGGTTCGGCGAGCATGGGACGCGAGCCGGTCGGCGAGCGCGACGACGAGGTCGCGTAGTTCGCCGGGACGCTCGATGACGAACGGCCGGTCGAGCGCGGCGAGCAACGCGGGCAACCAGTCGAGCCGTTCGGCCCGTAGCTCGACGCGCAGCCACCGCTCGGCCGCCGGATCCTGGCCCGCGGTGGGGGAGGTTTCCGCCACCACGGCCTGGCCTGTGGTGGCGGCGATCTCCGCCACGCTCGCGAGGCTCGCGGGAAGGCGAGCGCGGATCTGCTCGACCGTCCCGTGTATCCGCAAGGTCACCTCGTACCGGTAGGAGGCGGTGGCGAACCCCGACAGGACACGCTGCGCCGGGTCCGGTCCGGCGGGTACCTCGAAGGAGCCGGGCAGCGTTCTGGCGTCCGTGACGCGGTCGAGGCGGAAGGTCCGGTTCTCGCCGATCGAGGGATCCGCGCCGGTGACGTACCAGCGGCCCGAGTGGTTGACGATCCCGTACGGGTGCAGCGTGCGGTCGCTGCGCCGGCCGTCCCGATCGGTGTACCTGATCGAGACGGGACGGTGGTGGCGTACCGCGTCGGCGATGGTGAGCAGGGTCTCGGCGTCCGGCGTGACCGGCTCGCCGGACGGCTTGGTGAAGGCGAGGGATTCCAGGACTGTGTCGAGCCCGCGGGTGAGACGTTCGGGAAGCACCCGCCGGATCTTGGCCGCCGCCGTCTCGCTCGCGGTCCCGGCGGCCGTCGCCAACCCCGTACGCCGACCGGCGATCAGGCCGAGCAACACGGCCAGCGCCTCGTCGTCGTTGAGCATGAGCGGCGGCAGACGGTAGCCGCGGCCGAGACGGTACCCGCCGTAGCGGCCACGCACCGCCTCGATGGGTATGCCGAGGTCGATGAGCTGGTCGACGTACCGCCGCACGGTGCGGCCGTCGACGCCGAGCCGGTCGGCGAGCTCGGCCATCGTCCGGGTGCCGCCCGACTGCAGCAGTTCCAGGAGGGTGAGCACGCGGCCGGTAGGACGGGACATGTCTGCGAGCCTACGGCCGATAGTGGACCGATTCTGTCCAGTATTGCCCGTAGCGTGCGAAGCGCCAAGGCTCAACGACTTCAGGAGGAACGCCATGGACTTCGTTTCGATCCGCATCATCACCGGTGATGTCGCTCGCCTCGTCGAGTTCTACGAGAAGGTCACCGGGGTGGGGGCGGTCTGGTCCACCGAGGACTTCGCGGAGCTCAAGACCTCCAGCGCCACGCTGGCGATCGCCGGCACCCGCACGGTGCCGCTGTTCGCTCCCGGGTCCGCCCGCCCGGCCGACAACCACAGCGTGATCATCGAGTTCCTCGTCGACGACGTGGACCGCGTGCACCAGAACCTGACCGGGTTCGTCACCGACGTCGTCACCGAGCCCACCACGATGCCCTGGGGCAATCGGTCGCTGCTGTTCCGCGACCCGGACGGCAACCTCGTCAACTTCTTCACCCCGGTCACCGCCGCCGCCATCGCCAGGTCGGGTCGTCACATGGTGTAGGCCTTGGTGACGGAGATCCTGGTGTCGCCGAGGAACAGCCAGCCCGGTGGGGCGATGAAGCCGGGAAGCGCGGACATCTCACTGGGATTCCGGCTCGTATCGGTGACCCGCAGCCGCATCTTGTCGCCGGGAGTCTTGATGGTCAGCGACGCCTCGACCCCCGCCGGCCCCGGGGCGTGGAAGACGAAGCCCGCCGGATCGGGCGTGATGGAGCGGCCCTCGACGGTCAGCGAACCTACCGTCGCGGTGTCCCCGTACACCCGCAAGCCGACCGTGTCCGCTCCGCGCTCGGAGCGGATCCGGACGCGCAGGGTTCGCACGCCCTGCTGGGTCGTGTCCGCGAGCACCCGCAGCGAGGGCGCCGGCAGCGCGGCGGCCTTCGCCGGGCTGAGGAGCTTGGACCCGCCGCCCCACAGCTCCGCGAGCTGGCCGGTCGCGTTGGCGCCGCCATAGCGGCGGGCCCACTGGTCGGGCGCCTTCGAGGTCAGCCAGACGGCCTTGCCGGTGTCCGCGTCGAGGCCGTACGCCAGGCTGGTTCGCCGTGGGTGCTCCTTGTCGATCGGCTCGATCAGCAGGCCCGCCGCCACCAGGGCGATGGAGACGACCAGCGCCGTCAGCGGGATCAGCGGGGTACGCCTGTGAGGCCAGATCACCTCGATCAACGGCAGCAGGAGGCCGCCGAACAGGATCATCAGCGGCATGGGGGCGTAGCCCGCGTACTGCAGGCCGGTCGGCAGGGTGTTCCACGCGCTGGGCAGCAGGATCAGGGCGCCCGGTACGAGAGCGGCGGCGAGGATGAGGACGCGCCACCGCGGCGGGCAGCGGAGTGCGGCCAGCCCGCCCAGCGCCGCCCCCAAGGCGGGCCACGCGGCGAGGTGCGAGGCGCCGGGAGACACGATGCCGAGTCCGAGACCGATCAGGGCCGCCCAGGTCAGCATGCCCAGCGCCAGCTCGGCGGGGCCGACGCGACGGCGCAGCAGCGCGTACCAGGCGATGAGGATCGTGCTCGCGAGCATCAGTACGGCGAGCCACAACAGCTCCGGCCGGTACGGCGTCGTGGTGGCGGTTCCGCTGAGTTCGGGCCGGATCGCCTTGAGCAGGTCCCAGAAGTAGACACCGGCGCCCACCCCGAGCCCGATCGGGATCAGGGCGAGCGCGGTGCCGAGGAGCGTACGCCGCAAGGTGACCACGCCCCGGCGGCGGGCCAGGAGAATCAGCGCCAGTGCCGCCAGCGGGGCGACGGCGCCCAGCAGCGTGGCCGCCCAGGTCGGATAGCGAACCAGCAGGCCGGGCGGAAGGTTGAAGTAGACCAGGTCGTTCCCGGTGGTCAGCCGGGCCAGGTCGGTGCCGCCGAACGCGCGCACGAGCGCCAGCGTGTTGTCGCCCATCTGCTGCAGTGCCGCCAGATCGACGTGCGCGGGGTCGTCGAGAACGCTGTGGTACAGGGTCCCCGCGTTGGCGTAGGCGGAGTCCAGCACGGCCATCCCGCCGGGTTTGAAGGCGGTGAAGTCGGTGTCGTTGTTGAGCAGTTTCATCAGCTCGGCGTACACGGAGTCGGCCACGGGCATGGGCGCCGCCGATCCGAACATGGAGATCAGGCCGGAGTTCGACTCCGTGCTCCGGAACATCAGCACCGGCCCCTTGGCCCCGCGCGCCTCGTTGTTGAGCACCACGCTCCGCCCCCGTGCGAGCGGGTGTGCTTTGACGAACGCCTCCGAACCCAGGAGCCCGGCCTCCTCGGCGTCGGTGATCAGGAACACGACGTCGTTGCGCAGCCGTTTACCGTCCGCGACCAGCGCTCTGGCCGTCTCGATCGCGCTCGCCGTACCGGCCCCGTCGTCGTTGGCACCCGGACCCTCGGGGACCGAGTCGTAGTGAGCGGTGACGAAGACCCGGCCCGTGGGAGCCGTCCCGGGTATCACGGTGACGATGTTGAAGACGCGCCCGGCGGTGATCGGGTCGCCCCGCTCGTCGATGGGTGAGACGCCCACCGCCTCCTGCACCTCGGGCCGCAGGCCCAATCGCCGCAACTCGCCGACCAGGTAGTCGCGGACCCGGGTGTGTTCGGCCGTGCCGACGGGGTGGGGTTTGACGGCGAAGCGCTCGACCTGGGTGAAGGCCCGCTGCGCGCTGAACTCCCGGTCGGGCGCGGAGGCCGGGCTCACGGCGGTGGGGGTGGTGTCCCAGATCGCGCCGACGGCGATCAGCAGGAGCACGCCCAGGGCCAGAAGTCCGGCAGCGAGTGAACGCCGTCTCGATACGTGCTCGTCCGCCTGCTCGTCCGCGGCCACTGATGTCATCGGTCACTCCTTGTCGCGTCGGTCATGGCAACGGGGGTCACCGCGACGGAGTATTGCAGAAGAAATGCTGCAGCGAAAATTCTGCAATGTGAAGGCGAGGGGCGGTAGGCTCACAGCGTGGCGAACAGACCGTCGATCCGGCAGCTCAGTGATCCAGGTGCGCACAAGGCGCTCGGCCATCCGCTACGACAGCGGATCCTGCGGCATCTCGGCATCCACGGCCCGGCCACGTCCACCACGCTCGGCCGGGCGCTCGGTGAGAACACCGGGACGCTCAGCTATCACCTGCGCCAGCTGGAGCGCAACGGGTTCATCGAGGAGATCCCCGAGCGGTCGAACGGAAAGGAGCGCTGGTGGCGCCAGATCAGCGCCGACCTGAGATGGCCCCCGCCGGGTGAGATGGACGAGGAGTCGCAGCAGCTCCTCGACGAGATCACCGAGTTCAAGGTCGAGCAGGAGCTGGAACTCGCCCGGCGCTTCTTCCGAGACCACCAGCGGTACGGGGAGTGGGCGAGGGCGTCCCGCGGGCTCACTCACCTGACCCGGGAAGAACTCGACGAGTTCTTCGAGGCGTACATGGAACTGCTGTCCAGATTCGGCCGCGCGCAGGAGGACGCGTCGCCGGGAGCGCGGCCGGTGTTCCTGAGATTCTTCACGATGCCCGCCTCCGAGGACCCGCCGTCCTGACGACGGGCCTCGTACGGTCAGCGCGGGGTTGCGGGACCGACCGAGCCTCGGACCACGATGTGGGTGCCCAGGACGACGTGCTGGGGTTGCCGGCGGTCGAGCGCGAGCCTGACCGCGGTCCTGCCCAGCTCTTCGGTGGGGATGCGTACGGTGGTGAGGCCGGGGGAGAGGTCGGCGGCGAACGGAATGTCGTCGTAACCGGCCAGCGACACGTCTTCGGGCACGCGTAGTCCGGCCTCGCGCAGTGCGGCGAGCACGCCGATGGCGACCATGTCGGTGGCGGCGAAGACGGCGGTGAACCGGGCGCCGAGGGTGATCAGCCGGCGGGCGGCGGCCTGTCCGTCGGCGCGGTCGAAGCCTGCCGGGACGATCAGGTCCGGGTCGTAGGGCACCCCGAACGACTCGTGGGCCCGGACGAAACCGCGCACCCGGTCGAGCTTGGTCGTGCTCGCCTGGCCGGGGTGGTCGGCGCCGATCAGGGCGATGTGCCGGTGTCCCTGGGAGAGCAGGTGGCTGGTCATGGCGTAGGCGCCGCCCTCGTTGTCGTACTCGACCACGGTGGTGGGCACGTCGTCGCCCAGCGGCGGCCGCCCGCACAGCACGAGCCGGGAGCCGGCCTTGTCCAGGGCGTGGGCGAAGTGGGACATGCGTTCGCGGTAGGCGTCGTCCAGCGCGCCGCCGCCGACCAGGAT
This sequence comes from Nonomuraea sp. NPDC049028, assembly GCF_043197735.1. Classification (NCBI taxonomy): domain Bacteria; kingdom Bacillati; phylum Actinomycetota; class Actinomycetes; order Streptosporangiales; family Streptosporangiaceae; genus Nonomuraea; species Nonomuraea sp. NPDC049028. The sequence continues at coordinate 138,202 of NZ_JBICTR010000004.1, read as the reverse complement.
GACCGCGTCGGCGCGCTGCTCGCGCATGGCCTCGACCACGGCCAGCTCCCGGGCGGGGTCACCGTTCGTGGCGCACACCATGCACAGGCGTCCCTCAGCGGTGGCCTGCTGCTCCACGCCCTTGGCGACGTAGGCGAAGGACGGGCCGGTGACGTCGTCCAGCACGAACGCCACCGTCTTGGTGCTGGCCCCGGACAGGGCGCGGGCGTGCACGTTGAGCACGTAGTCCAGCTCTCGCATGGCCCGCAGCACCCGTGTCTTGGTGGACTGGGCGACCGGGTAGTCCCCCTTGATCACCCGGGACACCGTGGAGGGGGAGACTCCGGCCCGGGCGGCCACGTCGCGGACGGTGGCACGATCGACATTCATCAAGCCACCCGGTCCAGGTCGTCACCGGTCACTCGGTGCGCCAGAGGCTGCCCCGCGGTCAGGCGTTCCAACTCGTCCAGGACCAGAGTCCCCATCCGGGCCACCTCGTTGCCGTGCGAGCCGGCGATGTGTGGAGTGAGAAAGGCGTTGGGCAGGTCGAACAGCGGCGAGCCGGGCGGCAGCGGCTCGGGCTCGGTGACGTCGAGGATCGCCGACAGCCGCCCGGACTTCAGCTCGGCGACCAGTGCGTCGGTGTCGACCAGCGATCCACGGGCGGTGTTGATCAGCACCGCGCCGTCCGGCATCAGCGCCAGCCGGGTGCGATCCAGCATGTGCCGGGTCTCCGGGATGGCGGGCGCGTGCAGGCTGACGATGTCGCTGCCGCGCAGCAGCTCCTCGAGGGAGGCTCGCCGCACTCCGGGAACCCGCGTGTACGGGTCGTACAGGCACATGTCTAGATCGTACGGCGCCAGCAGCTCGATCACCCGGCGTCCGATTCGCGAGGCGCCCACGATGCCGACCCTGCGGCCGTTGTTGCCGACCAGGGGCTCGATCTTGGCCAGGGTGAAGCCGCGTTCGCGCCGGTAGCGCTCGCTCAGGGCGAAGACCCCCTTGCCGGCCAGCAGGATGGTGCCGACGGTGTACTCCGCCACCGGGACGGCGTTGGCCGCGGCCGCCGAGGAGACCAGCAGGCCGCGTTCCCAGCATGCGGGGGTGACCAGGCCCTTCACCGAGCCGGCGGCGTGCAGCACGGCCCGCAGGCGGGGGGCGGCGGCCAGCACCGTCTCGTCGAGCGGCGGGCAGCCCCAGCCGGTGATGAGAACCTCGGTGTCGGCCAGGTCCAGCCGCGGATCGTCGAAGCGCTCGGCGACCAGTGTCACGTCGATGTCGGCCAGCGTGTCCAGCCGCCGCAGCAAGGGCTCGGGGAAGAGCAGTGCGAGGTGTTCCTCGCGCATGGCGAACAGCGCCTTCGGGCGTGGGGACACGGGGGAAGCCCTCCATTCGATAGACATCGGTTTCTACGCTAGAGGCGCGGCCACTTCCGGTCAACGGATGACGTTGCAGCAGGACATACACCCATATGTAACGTATTCGTAACGCGACCTTGTAGGTAGACGTCACTCAGTCGTAGCGTTCGCAGCGACCGGTTTCTATCGAACTTCCGAGAGTCAGCTGCTGCCCCTCAGACGGGACCTAGGTGATGAGCACGCTACAGACGAGGCACGAGTCTCAGACGAGTCCGCCTTCCGGGCCGGCCGCCCGCAAACGCCGTACACGTGGCAAGGTGACGGGACGGACGGGTTGGTCGGTCGGGCTGCTCGCGCTACCGGCGGTCGTCTTCTTCCTGGTCTTCAACTACCTGCCGATGGCCGGGCTGGTGGTGGCGTTCAAGGAGTTCGACGTCAACCTGGGGATCTTCGGCAGCCCGTGGAACGGGCTGGCGAACTTCGCCTACTTCCTGGAATCCGGGGACGCGGCACGGATCCTGTTCAACACGCTCTTCCTCAACGTGCTGTTCCTGGGCGCGACGCTCGCCGCCGGGATCCTCCTGGCGATCATGCTGAACGAGATCCGCGGCACCTTCTTCAAGCGGGCCTCCCAGTCCGTGGTCTTCTTCCCCTACTTCGTCTCCCCGGTCGTGATCAGCATCATCCTGCAGGTCCTGCTCGCTGGAGCCTCCGGCGGGGGAGGGGCGGTCAACGACGCCATGACCGGCCTCGGACTGCCCACGGTGGACTGGTACAACGAGCCGGGACCGTGGCCGTGGATCCTCACCGTGGTGAAGGTCTGGCAGCTCGGCGGCTACCTCAGCGTCATCTTCCTGGCCGCGATCACCGGCATCCCCGAGGAGGTCTACGAGGCCGGGATGATCGATGGAGCCTCGCGGGCCCAGATGGCCTGGCGCATCACCCTGCCGCTGCTCAAGCCCACCGCCGCGGTGCTGCTGGTCCTGGGAGTCGGCCGGATCTTCTACGGCGACTTCGGCACCATCTACGCGATCATCGGCGACAACGGCACCCTGTTCGAGAACACCGACGTCATCGACACCTATGTCTTCCGTGCCCTGCGTCAGCTCGGCGACTTCGGCACCACCGGCGCGATCGGCCTGTTCCAGTCGGTCGTCGGCTTCATCCTCGTGGTGATCGCGGTGCTGATCCAGCGCAAGTACTCCAAGGAGACCAGCATCCTATGAGCGGCAGAAAGCTGGAACCGTTCACCGTCTTCAGCATCGTCGGCGTCGGCCTGGCCGTGCTGGCCTGCGCCATCCCCTTCTGGATGATCATCTCGGGCTCGTTCACCAGCGAGTCCGTGCTGGCCACGACCGGATACAGCCTTTTCCCGGATTTCGATCTCACCGCCTACAAAATGATCTTCACGGGTCCCGCGGTGCTGGACGCCTACCTCGCCAGTGTCTTCATCACCGTGGTGGGCACGGCGTTGTCTCTGGCGGTGACCTCGGGCCTGAGCTGGGTGATCGCCCGCCGGGTGCCCGGCATCAGCCGGCCGCTGACCGTCTTCTCCTACCTGCCGATGCTGTTCTCCGGCGGCCTCGTCCCCTTGTACCTGCTGGTCACGCAGTATCTGCACCTGCAGAACAGCTACTTCTCGGTCATCCTGCCGCTGCTGGTCATGCCCTTCCTGGTCTTCGTCCAGGTCAGCGCCTTCCGCCAGCTGCCGGAGTCGATCTTCGAATCGGCCAAGATCGACGGCGCGGGCGAGCTGCGCATGTTCTTCACGATCGCGTTGCCGCTGTCCAAGCCGATCCTGGCCGTCGTGGGCCTGTTCTACGCCGTGCACTACTGGAACGACTGGTTCATGGCGCTGCTGTTCATCGACGACGTGCACAAGTTCCCGCTCCCGCTGGTGCTGCAGAACCTCATCTCCAACATCTCCTTCACGCAGATGCTGCCGCAGCTGGCCGAGACGGCCACTCCCGTCTACCAGCTCCGGCTGGCCCTGACCACCGTCGCCATCGGGCCGATCCTGCTCGCCTACCCCTTCGCCCAGCGCTACTTCGTCAAGGGCATCACCCTCGGCGCCACCAAAGGCTGATCCCCCCACCTTCTGGAGTCACCGTGTCCAACCCCACCATGTCCCGGCGCGGCCTGCTGGCCGCCGGCGGCGGCCTGTCCGTAGCCGCCTTCCTCGCCGCCTGCTCCTCCCAGCCGAAGGCCGCCGACAATCAGGCCGCCGGCGCGCTCGCGTTGAGCCTCCTGCTGCCCGGCGACGTGCCGGCCGGCTGGGACGCCGTACTGGCCGAGGTCAACAAGAAGCTCCAGGCCGACCTGGGCTTCACCATCAAACCGCAGTTCATCCCATGGACCAGCTACGGCCAGCAGGCGCTGCTGAAGTTCACCGCGGGGGAGAAGTTCGACACCGCGCTGCAGGCGCGTTGGCTCAACATGACCCAGCTGGCGGCGAGCGGCTCGATCGTCGAGCTGAGCAGCCTGCTGGCCGGCGGCAAGTACCCCAACCTGACCGCCACGATCGACCCGAAGATCATCGAGTTGAACCGGTGGAGCGGCAAACTCTACGGCCTGCCGCAGATCAACTCGGTCGCGCGTTTCCACCACTTCAGCATCCGCCAGGACCTGGCCGACAAGTACGGCATGAGCGACATCACGGATTTCGCGGGGCTGGAGAAGTTCTGGTACGACGTCAAGCAGAAGAACAAGGACATCACCCCGATCGGGCTGAACTCCCGGCTGCCCAAGCTGCTGGTGGCGTGGAACCCGGTCGGCTGGCTCAACCCGTACATGTGGGAGAACCCCAACATGAGCCTCGCCTCCTTCACCGGCGAGTCGCTCAACTTCGTGCTGGCCGCCGACGGCAAGCAGACCGGCTCGTCCCACCCGATCCCGTTCTGGGAGGCTCCGGGGATGATGGACGCGCTGCGCCTGGTCCGGAAGTACTACCAGGACGGGCTGTTCAACAAGAACGCGCTCACCCTCGACTCGAAGGCGCTGGACTCCCAGTTCAAGGCCGGCCGCGTCGCCACCGCCTGGGCCATGACCGACGGCCTGTCCTCCGCGGCCCTGCCCGAGCTGACCAAGAACGTCCCCGGCGCGATGATCGCGAACGTGATGCCGCTCAAAGGCGGTGCGAACGCCAAGCCGTACCAGACCTTCCAGAGTGACAACTTCGTCGTGCTCAACGCCAAGGGCCAGAGCAACGAGAAGGCCATGCAGCTGCAGGACTGGGCGTCGATCAAGGAGAACCACGACCTGCTCAACTACGGCATCCCCGGCAAGGACTGGAAGCCCGTCGGCGACGACAAGTACGAGAAGGTGTCCACCTACACCTTCCCCGGCTTCGCCCTCGCCTGGCGGGCCAAGCTGGAGCGCCGGATCAAGGAGATGACCGAGTCCGAGGCGAAGTGGTTCGATTGGGCGCAGGACATCGACAACTTCACCATCGACCCGTACGCCAGCTTCGTCCCCGACCCTGAGCCGGTGAAGCGGGAGAACGCCCAGGTCACCGCCGCTATGACGCAGTTCGCCAACCCGCTGTTCATCGGCGCGGTGGACGTCGACCAGGGCCTGGACAAGCTGAAGAAGGCGCTGGACCGGGCGGGCCTGGCCAAACTCCAGGCGGAGATGGCCAAGCAGGCCGACGCGTATCTCAAGGGTCAGTGAACAGCGAGGTAGCACTCGTGCTTTTCTCGGAGGAATGAGCTTGATCCGCAATCCCGTCCTACCCGGCTTCCACCCCGACCCGTCGATCGTGCGGGTGGGGGAGGACTACTACCTGGCCACCTCGACCTTCGAGTGGTATCCCGGCGTACGCGTCCACCACTCCCGCGACCTGGTGAACTGGCGCCCGCTCGGCGGCATCCTGACCGAGCGCGGGCACCTCGACCTGTCCGGCGTGCCGGACTCCGGCGGCGTCTGGGCGCCCGACCTGACCTACCACGACGGACTGTTCCACCTGGTCTACGGCGTGATGGACAACTACGCCCTCGGCTACAAGGACATCGCCAACTACCTGGTCACCGCGCCCTCGATCGAGGGGCCGTGGTCCGACCCGGTCCGGCTGCCCGGCCGCGGCTTCGACGCCGCCCTCTACCACGAGGACGGCCGGAGCTGGCTGCTCAACATGGTCTTCGACTCCCGCCCCGGACGCGGGTTCGCCGGGATCGAGCTGCAGCCCCTCGACGGCGGCAAACCCGAGCTGATCCTGCCCAACCGCAACATCACCGAAGGTCCGCACCTGTACAAGATCGACGGCTGGTACTACCTGATGGTGGCCGAGGGCGGCACGGGGTACGAGCACGGGGTCACGGTGCTGCGTTCCCGTTCGATGGCGGGGCCGTACGAGGAGGACCCGGCCGGGCCGATGCTCACCTCGCGCCACGACCCGAGCCTGGAGCTGCAGAAGGCGGGCCACGGCTGCCTCGTCGAGACGCCGGCGGGGGAGTGGTACGTCGCCCACCTCGTGGCCCGGCCCTACCACAACCGCACCTGTGTGCTCGGCCGCGAGAGCGCGCTGCAACGCGTGGAGTGGGTGGACGGCTGGCCGCGCGTGGCGGGCGGCGTACCCGCCGTGGAGGTGGCCGCGCCCGCGCTGCCCGCCCACCCGTGGCCGGCGGCCGACGGCTGGAACGGGCTGGAGCAGGACTGGAGCACGCTGCGGCGACCCCCCTCGCCGGACTGGCTGACCGCCGACCACGACGGCCTCACCGTGCACGGTGGTCAGTCGCCGTACGGACTGCGCAGCCCGAGCCTGGTCGCCCACCGGGTCACCGCTCAGAAATGCTCGCTGGAGGCGGTCATGCGGTTCGAGCCCGGCACCGTCCATCAGTCCGCCGGCATCACCGCGTACTACAACTCGCGTAACTGGTTCTATCTCGCGGTGACCATCGAGGGGCTCGTGCTGACCAGCAGTGACCGGGGCGCTCGCACCGAGCACCTGCTGGGCCCCGCGGCGGGCGAGGTCAGGCTGCGCGTGGAGTTCGACGGGCCGGTCGTGCGCTTCAACCACGGCCCCGAGCTGGACGCGACGATCCTGTCGGATGAGCATGCGGACGAGCGCGTTGACGGCCAGATGCGCGCTTTCGGCTTCACCGGCGCGTTCGCCGGGTTCTGGGTGCAGGACCTGGCGGGCGAGGGCTGCACGGCGCGCTTCGAGCGGATTCGGTATGAAGCTGTACGTTGAGACCCGGGGCCACGACGGGCCTGCGCTGCTTCTGGTGCACGGCTGGGGCGGAGACCACCGGACGTGGCGCGCCCTGGACTTCGGCGAGCGTCGGGTGATCGCCCCCGACCTGCGCGGCCACGGCAGGTCCCCGGCTCCCGCCAGCGGATACCGGCCCGTCGACCTGGCTGGCGACCTCGTGCCGGTGCTGGACGGGCCGGTGGTGGCCATCGGGCACTCCATGGGCGCCCAGGTGGTCACCGCGCTGGCGGTCGAGCATCCGGAGTTGGTCAGCGCGCTCGTGGTCATCGCTCCCGCCTATGGCGCGGACGAGGCGGAGGAGCCTCTCATCCCGCAGCGGTTGGCGGCGTTGCGCGCCGAGGGCGCGGACGCGGCGTCGCGGCAGCTCGGGCCGCTGCCCGGGCCGATCGCCGAGCAACTGGCCGCCACACCCGGCCATGTGCTGGCCGAGTGCTACGCCGGGATGTACACGGCACCCGGCGCGTTCGGGGTGCGCCGGGAGTCGGAGCGCTACCTGGCCAGGCGCGCCTGCCCGGTGCTCGCCGTCCACAACGTGCCGGAGGCCGCGCGGTGGGAGGCGAGCCTGCCCGCGCACTCCGGCTCGGCGACCGTGGTGTGGCCGGAGGCGGGGCATTTCCTGCACCTGGAACAGCCGGAGAGGTTCGTCGACGTCGTGCTGTCCGAGTGGGGCCGCTGACAGGATCGATATCCGGTCGGCGGGTGAGTCGTTCGGGCGGCCGTCACACCCGCAGAAGGGTGATCTGGCGGCCGGACGGCGTGGTCGCCTGCTCGAATCCGCCTCGTTCTTTCCAGGGTGGCGCTTCGGGGCGCCGGTCGAAGATCACCAGCACGCCGGTGGTGAGGGTGAGGCGGTCCAGGTATCGGTCTAGTTGGGCGAGGCCGTCGGGCTTAGGGTCGTTTTCGCCGGTTCGCCAGACTTTCAGCTCCATGGCTTCCCGTTGCACCAGTCGTTCGCCTTCGGGGCCGGTGTAGGGCCAGCGGACGAGCATGTCCAGGCGCTTGGTGCCGGCGGCGTACTCCCGGTCGAGGTGGCCTCCGCCGTTGACGAGGCGGTGCAGGAAGGCCATGAGGATGATCTGGCAGGCGGCCTCGTGGTAGCCCTCCTGCCGGATGAGGACTTCGCCGTGCTCGCGCCAGAACACGACGAACTCCTGCAGCAGGCGCGGCAGGTCGAAACGGCCGTCCGGCAGCACGAAGCTGCGCGGATCGGCTCGCACGAACCGCTCCGTGCGAGCGCCCAGGACCCGTAGCAAGACCTCTCGGTAAATCGGGTTGGCGATCTCTACTCCCCCTGTCCCTCGGATGAGGCCCAGATCATGGACGTAGGAGATGTCATCGTCGAAAGACATGTCCGTGCTTGGCCACGTTCCCGCCAGGATCGGTTCGATCACTCGTTCCACCCGGGGCTCGCGCAGCCGCGCCACGAGCGTGTCCAGATGGGTGGCGCGCGCTCGGATCAACCGCTCCTTGGCATCTTCCACCTGACCGGCGGTGATGGTAATGGTCTTCCCCATCTGGAGGATGGTCTCAAAGGCGAGGGCGTTGACCAGCCACGGTTGTCCCTGGGTCAGCTCGAAGACCCGGTCCACCGCGTCCTTGGTGAATTCCTGGCCGGTCGCCTGTGTGTGCTGGTCGTACAGCTCGGCGATCTGATCGGTGGTGAAGTCGCCCAGGCGCAGCGACTTGGCGACGATGTTGAACGGGCTGGCGGGGTTGGACCGGCTGGGTTCGCCGCCTGAGGCGACCTTGTAGTCACGCAGGTCGCGCAACCCGCACAGCACGACGGATGTGGGGAACGGCTGGCCCTCTGGCCGTGCGTTGTGGCCGTCGCGGAGCTGGCTGAGGATGCTGACCATGCTGTTGCCCTGCAGGGCGTCGATCTCGTCGAGGAACAGCACCACCCGGCGCGGGCAGCGGCGGCACCACTCGCTCAGCGCCGCACCGAACCGGCTGCCCGGCGTGACCTGCGGCCACGGATCCGGCGGCAGCAGCTCCTCCGGCCACCCCGAGCGCGCGGCGGCTTCGCGGAGGGAATCCAGCAGAAGTGACTCCGCCCAGCCTACGTCGTCGCCGGCTGGCGGCTTCATGCGGATCAGGTGGTCCGGAAGGCGTCGGCGTTGCGTGCGCACCAGTCGGCGAAGGTGCGGGGCTTGCGCCCGAGCAGGCGTTCCACGGTGTCGGTGCGGAATCCGGCGGTGTCGGCGCGCATGAGGTGGAACCCCTCGATGATGGCCTCGGCCAGCGCCGGAGGTGCCCCGTTGGGGAATCGGGAGGCTACGGCCTCCTCCGCGGTGGTCACCGGCCGGATCGCGATGTCCCGGCCGGCCGCCTCGGCCAGGGTCTTGACCTGTTCGGTGATGGTGAACAGCTCCTCGCCCGTGATGACGTATTCCTGGCCTTGGTGGCCGTCGCCGGTCAGGGCCAGGGCGGCTACGGCGGCGATGTCGGCGGGGTCGATCGGCGCGTATCGGCCGGGGCCGACCGGATCGAGGACATAGCCCGCCTGGCGGATGGTGGGCAGCCAGTCGAAGGCGTTGGTCATGAAGCCGCCGGGCCGCAGGAACGTGGCCGGGATGCCGGAGGCCCGGATGGCCTGCTCGCGTTCGTGGTGCTAGCGGCCCATCGCGGGCATCGGGTCGCCGAGCACGTTGAACGAGGACAGGTGCACGATATGGCGTACCCCCGCGGCCTGGGCGGCGGCGACGGCGTGCCTGGTGTGGTCGAGGCCGATGCCGGGGGTGAGCAGGAACAGCCGGTCGACTCCGGCGAAGGCGGGCGGCAGCGTCGCCGGGTCGCTCAGGTCGGCCATGACCCGTTCGGCCCGCTCGGGCAGTGTGGCGGCGCGGGCCGGGTCGCGGACCAGGATGCGGAACGGCACGCCGAGTTCGTCCAGTTGGCGGACGAGCTCGCGGCCGATGTTCCCGGTCGCGCCGGTGACCAGTATCATGAGGACTCCTAGATCGTGTACCGGTTAATGATCGAGCAGAACGTTAACCGGTACACGATTTGGTTGTCAATCGCGCCGCGACATCACCGGAGGCCTCGACGTGCCCGAATTCCTGGACCTGCACAGCAAGATGTCGAAGGCGCTGCGGGCGGCGGCCGAGACGGCGGTGCGGCGCCACGGACTGCACCTCGGGCAAGATCACCTGCTTGCGGTGCTGTGGCGGCAGGACGGCCGCACCCCGGGCGAGGTCGCCGCCGCGCTGAACGTCACCACCCCCAACGTGGTCAAAGCGGCCACCAGGATGACCACGGCCGGCCTGCTCACCCGGCGCCGCGACGACCGCGACAACCGGCTGGTCCGGCTGTGGCTCACCGACGCCGGGCGTGCCCTGCAAGCTCCCATCGAGAGGGAGCGCCGGCTGCTCGAAGAGCAGGTCACCGCCGACCTCACCGAGGCCGAGCGCGAACATCTGCTCAACGCGCTGACGAAGATCCACAGTGCGGCGGCCGCCCTGCTGGACGCCCCCCATCGATGACCGCGACTCGGCCACCAGCTGACGCTGCGACATATCACCCTCCTTCGTCGTTCGTGAGGCCGTGTTGTCAGTGGGGGCTGAGATCGTGCTTCTGTGAGCGAACTGGTTGAGCATGTCGATGAGCATGACCGCGTGCTGGGAGTCGTCGATCGTGAAGAGGCAGTACGCGAGCACTGGTTGCACCGCATCGCGGTGACGATCTGCCGTGATCGTGAGGGGCGGATCTTGGTGCTGCGACGGGCCCGGACGTTGTCCCGATTCCCGGGCCACTACGACGTGTTGGTCGGCGGTGCCGTGGACGTGGGCGAGTCGTATGAGGAGGCGGCGGTCCGGGAGCTGGCTGAAGAGCTGGGCGTTCGGGTGCGGGTGCGCTTCCTGTTCAAGTTCCTTTGCCGGGAAGGGATCAGCCCCATCTGGTTCGGGGTGCATGAGGCCGTCGTGACGGAGGTCCTGGTTCCGGACTCGGGTGAGATCGACTGGCTGGACTGGCTGACGGTGAGCGAACTGCTTGAGGTCGTTGATCAATGGTCCTTCGTCCCGGGAGGGCGGGAAGCTCTGCGCCGATATCTGCGGTCCGGATTCGGCAGCGGTGCGGGCGAGGTGGGAGCCGGGTGATCGGCGAGGCGGGTCACCTCGGCATTCGGTACGTGGGTCGCGGTGCGCGCGCTGGACGTACCCGCGACGACGACGCAGCTGGTCGCCCAGCTCGGCCTGAGCCTGGGCACCGTCGGCAGCCATCTGGCGGTGCTGCGCGATGCCGGCCTGGTCACCCGCACCCGCGCCGGCCGGGCCGTCCGCTACGAGCACACGCCGCTGGGCGCGGCCCTGGCGGCCCGCGATCAAGCAGTCGCCCGCGATTAACTCGTGGCGACGTCGGTGGTCATCCCGCGACAATGGCCGACGTTGAGGAGGTCAACGTTGAGGAGGGTGACGTTGAGGAGGTCGGCATGGAGCAGGTCGACGTAAAAGAGGTCCAGGTCGTCGTCGCCCATAACGAGCGCGCGACCCTGCGCGTCGGCGACGTGTTCCTGAAGATCGACGCCGATCAGACGCGCACCGACGTCGAGGTCGAGGCGATGGCCATGGCGCCGATCCCGACTCCTGAGGTCCTGTGGCGCAAGCCGCCCGTGATCGCGCTCGCCGCCCTCCCCGGGACGGCGCTCGGCCGCCTCGGTGAGCCGTCGGCCGCGTCGTCGGCGGCGTGGGTCGCGGCGGGTGCCGCCGTACGGATGCTGCACGACGCGCCGCTGCCGCCATGGCCCGGCCGGAGCATCGACGAGATCGCAGCGCGCCTTGACGGCGAATGCGAGCGGCTGGTCACGAACGGCGTCCTTCCCGCCGACCTGGTCACGCGCAACCGCCGGATCGCCGAGGCCGCGCTCCGGTCGTGGACGCCGGTGTTCACGCACGGCGACCTGCAGGTGACCCACGTGTTCGTCGACGGTGACGAGATCACCGGCGTGATCGACTGGTCCGAGGCGGCCCAGGGCGATGCCCTGCATGACCTGGCCATCTTGACGTTCGGACACGAGGAGCGCCTTGGTGACGTCGTCGCCGGCTACGGCACCGACGTCGATCTCGACGTGATCCGCGCGTGGTGGTCGTTACGCAGCCTGCTGGCGGTCCGCTGGCTGGTCGAGCACGGCTTCGACCCGTTCTTGCCAGGCTGCGAGGTCGACGTGCTGAGATCCCGGATGTGAGGTCGCACAAGCCCGACGGCCACGAGTGCCGTCACCAGGCTCATGTGGTGCGGCCCTGATCGGATATTCCGTGGCGGACGTCGCGGGGAGCGATCACACTGGGCGCAATGGACAGGACAGTCAGCGCATGGGTCACATCGGGTGGCGATCGGCTCGGTGTCGTCGGCCCGTTCGCAGTGAATGTGCCGTGGTGGGCCGAAGTGGAGCCGGTCGTCGCGCACCTGCGCCAGGCGCTCGGCGTGGACGTCCTGGTGCTGCGCCTGTTGAACGTGGATGGTGGCGAGGGCGGCCGTGGTGGTCATGTGATCTATCACGTCGAAGCGCTGGAGCGGCCCGCGCCCGGGCGGCTGACGGGTGCGCTGCCCGCCGCTCATGCGGTGCTCGACAGGCCCGAGCCGCTGCGGACGCCGTGGGCGCGGATCGACGGGCTGCGGGAGCTGTTCGGCTGGGCGGCGGACGCGCTGAGGACGGCCGGGCGACCGCTGACCGGGCCGATCCGGCAACGCAAGACCTGGAATCTGGCCGGGCTGTTCCTCCTGCCCACCGCCCAGGGACCGCTATGGCTGAAGGCCACGCCCCACTTCGCCACCGACGAGGCCACCGTCATCGACGCGTTCGCGGCTCTGGACCCGGGCCTGGTTCCCACGGTCGTGGCGTCGGGACCGCGGCGAGTCGTGATGGAGCACCTTCCCGGCGAGGACTGCTGGGACGCTCCCGTCGAGATCATCGACAGCGCCGTGACGCGACTGGTCGCCGCCCAGGCCGGCTTGACGGGTGTGATCCCGCCCGGGTTGCCGGACAGCCGCGCGACCGTCATCGCCGACCGGGTCCGCGACCTGCTCGCCGGTGACGTGGGCCGCGAGCTGACCGCCGAGGAGCTGGCGGGGGCGTACGAGTTGGTCGAACGGTGGCCCATGCTGGCCGAGTGCGGTCTGCCCGACACGATCGTGCACGGCGACTTCCACCCGGGAAACTGGCGCAGCGACGGCGGCCCGCCGACCGTGGTGGACTTCGCCGACGCGCACCTCGGCAACCCGGTGCTGGACGGAATACGGGCTCGTGACTGGCTTCCTCCCGCCAGCCGGCCCGCCGCCGCCGAGGCCTGGATCGCGGCCTGGACCGCGCACGTACCCGGTTGCGACGCGGCGCGCGCACTCGCGATCGCCGAACCGCTGTCCCATCTTCACTACGCCGTCCGCTACCAGGAGTTCCTGGACGGCATCGAACCGTCGGAGCGGATCTACCACCTCGACGACCCGGTCGCCAGCATCCGCGCCGCCCTGCGGGCCGCTGTGATCATGGACTGACGATCTGACCGATGGCCACGCGGGCGTACCGTTACCCCGGGCAGTTCCGGCGGCCGATGTTCTGCCCAGCACCGACGACGGAGACCCAGACAGGGCTTTCCGGTGTCATGGCGGCGGCCGTGCACACGATCTGCTCCACGGCCAATGCGGACAGTTTGCCGGCCGGAGTGGACGGGTTCACCGCCAAGTGGCCGGGCTGACGGCCTGGCGCGGCGGTCACCGAGAACGGGGCGGCTTCGGGCGGCACGTCGGTGGTGAGTCCTTGCGCCTGTTCCGCCGTGGTGGGTCCGGCTGCCAGCAGCGCGAGCGTGTCCGCTTGGGACAGTGGCGGACCGGGCCGCGTCACCGCGCTGAGCCGGCCGTTCTTCACCAGGTAGAGGGTGGTCGTCGGGGTTCGTGCGACGGGCCCGCTCGGCGGGTCGCCGGCGCGGATGACGTCGGAGGGTCGCACGCCGCAGCCGGTCACGGCGACGAGCGATACGAGGCCCGCGGCGAGCACGCGGCGGGCGAGCCCGGTCCTCACTCGGGGCCTCCGTCCTGATCGTGCGCCCGGCGTGGCAGGCGCAGCGTGAAGATGGCGCCGCCGTTCGGGGCGTTGGTGACAGTGAGGTCGCCTTGGTGCAGGCGCGCGTTCTCCCGCGCGATGGCGAGGCCGAGACCGCTGCCCTCGGACCTGGCCCTGGCCGCGCTGGCCTTGTAGAACCGGTCGAACACGTGCGGCAGCACCGCTTCCCGCAGCCCCGGTCCGTGGTCGCGGACCTCGAGAGCGAGCCATTGCGGGTCGGCGGAAAGCCGTACCGACACCGGTGGCTCGCCGTGCCGCAGGGCGTTGCCGACCAGGTTCGCGAGAATGACGTCCACTCGGCGCGGGTCCAGCCGGGCCGTCACCTCGGGTGGCAGCTCGGTGTGCACCTGCTCCGTCCAGCCCCGGGTACGCAGGCTCGCGCGCACCAGTTCGGCCACGTCGATCTCATTCAGCGCGAGGGCCGCGACGCCGGAGTCGAACCGGCTGATCTCGATGAGGTCGTTCACCAGCCCGGTGAGGTTGAGCGTCTCCTGGCTGACCAGCCTGGCGGCCCGGCCGGCGGGCTCGGGCAGCTGGGCCGCCTCCTCGTCGAGGACGTCGGCGACCGCGGTGAGCGCGGCCAGCGGGGTGCGCAGCTCGTGGGAAACGTCGGCCACGAACCGGCGGGCGTCGGCCTCCATCTCGCGCAGCTGCTTGACGTGCCGTTCCAGCTCCGCGGCGGTGTTGTTGAACGTGCGTGCCACGTCGGCCAGCTCATCGGAGCCGCGGACCGCGATCCTGGTCCGCATCTCGCCCTCGCCCAGCAGGCGTGCCGCCCGGCCGAGCTCGCGCACCGGGCGCAGCACGCCACGGGTGGCCAGCAACGCCAGGACGACCGCGAACGCCAGGGCCGCCCCGCCGATGAGCCAGGCGGACGCGGTGAGCTCGTCGATGCTGCGTTGTTCGGCAAGCAGGCTGCGCGCGGCGTACACCTCGATGCCGGACACCCGCGTCGTCCGGTCCCGCTCGGTGATCAGCAACGGCGCGCCGATGATCAGCCAGGGCGAGTCCTGCCGCACCACGCGTTGCCACGCGATCTGGCCGTCGGCCACCGCCTGCCGCAACTGTGGGGAGATCACCCCGAGATCCAGGGCCAGCACCATTCCGCCCGGCCTCAAGCGTCCCGGCGGGGTGACCGGCGAGTGCGTCTCGTGGTAGATGGCGACCGCGTACTCCACGCTGTCCTGGTCGGGCACGGCGGCGGCGATGTCGTCGAGCTCGTCCGGGCCCGGCACCGAACTCCGCAACGGGTAGAGCGCCGCCAGGCGGCTTCTCATCGTCTGCACCGTGGCATCCTGGGCACGCTGCAGGATGTCGTTGCGGGCCTGGACGTAGAGCCCGCCGGCCACCGCCGCCGTGGTGACCACACACAGCAGGGCGAACGCGAACAACAGCCGGGTACGCAGCCCCAGATTCGGCTGAAATGTCACGGGTGGCCTATACCGGCCCGAACCGGTACCCGAACCCACGCACCGTCTGCACGTAGACCGGCGCCGCCGAGTCGTCCTCGATCTTGGCGCGCAACCGCTGCACGCACGCGTCCACGAGACGCGAGTCGCCGAAATACCCCTGCTCCCACACCGACTCCAGCAGTTGCTGGCGGCTGTGCACCCGGCCCGGCGTGCCGGAGAGCTCGAGCAGCAGGCGCAGCTCGGTCGGCGCGAGGCTGACCGGTACGCCGCGGTTGACGACCACCAGCCCGGCCCGATCGATGGTCAGATCCCCGTGCCGCTCCAGCTCCGCCTGGTCCCGGCCGATGCGCCGGAGTATCGCGCGAATGCGTGCCTCGAGCACCCTGGGCTGCACCGGCTTGACCACGTAGTCGTCGGCGCCCGCCTCCAACCCGGCCACCACGTCCATGTCGTCGCCGCGCGCGGTCAGCATGATGATCGGCACCTCACGGGCGGCTCGAATGCGGCGGCAGACCTCGAACCCGTCCATGCCAGGCAACATCAGATCGAGCACGACGACGTCGGGAAGATCCGCACGCAACCGGTCCAGCCCCTCCTCGCCGGACTCCACCGCGCGCACCCGATGCCCATGCCGGGTCAGGGCCAGCTCAAGGCCCTCTCGTACGGCCGGGTCATCCTCGATCAACAACACTCGCGACACGCCGCCGAGTACCACAGCACGCTCCGTAACTTGCCTGTCGGTCAACCCCATCCACTGTCGGCCGGTCGTGTCCCCGCCTCGTCCGCGCCGTGTCATGGTTGTGTCACGGTCGCGCCTACGGTCGCGCCTACGGTCGCGCCTACGGTCGCGCCCACGGTCCCGCCTGGTCGCGCCGACGGTGGCCGCCGTCGAGAAACGGTGACATGCGGCTGACAACGCACGCACATTCGGCGTCAAGCCTAGTCGCCATGAACGAGTCACGCACGATCCCACCTCGGCCCCGAGATCGGCTGTACGCCGCGGTCACGCTGGTGCTCGCCGTGCTCCTGCTGCCCGCGGCGTTCGTCCGCAGTCCCGGCCGCGCCCGCGAACTGGCTTGCCGCTGGGCGCTGTGGATGCGATTCCCCGCCGAGGACCTCACCGGACTCACCGATGGCGCCATGGCGGCGTTCACCGCGGCGCGTACCGAGGCGCTGTGGCGTCACGGCCAGCTCATCGGCCTCACCTCGGGATACCGCGATCCCGTCGTCCAGCAGCGGATGTTCGACGAGGAGGTGCGCCGTTCCGGCTCCCCGGCCTCGGCCCGCATGCTCGTGTTACCCCCGGCGGAGTCCAGCCACGTCAAGGGCATCGCGCTGGACGTGCGCCCGCACGAAGGCGCGCGCTGGCTCGAGGAACACGGCGCCCGCTACGACCTTTACCGCATGTACGACAACGAGTGGTGGCACTTCGAGCACCGCCCGGACAGGTGCGGCACGCCACCACGTCGACGACCCCACCCCGGCGTGGGCTACGTCATCGAGAACGGGGGTCAGACGTAGCCCATGCGCTACAGGGCACAGGTCGTTAGTTATCGCTGATCGCGCAGACTTTCGCACTCCGCAAGGATCATCGTCCACGAGGCGGCGGGCAACCGCGCCGTCAGCCGGTCACCGTCAGCCTGTACGTCCAGCGGCCCCGGAAGGGCCTCCACCCGGTGCGGGTCGTCCCCGGCGGCGATCACCGAGGCCGACACCGGCCTGACCGCCGCCGGGAGCCGGACGGAGAGGTCGAGGTCCTGGTCGGGCGACCGGTTGACGGCGAACAGCGCCACCTGGGACCCCTCGACGGTGGCCACCGCCGACAGCGCGGGCGCCTCGCCGTACCGCTCGGTCTCCAGGAGCGGCCCGGACGGCTCCACCCGCAGCACGGTGCCGCGCGCGTGCCGGGCCGTCAGCGCGAACGGGTGGAAGATCGTCTGACGCCAGGCCGGGCCGCCGGGCTCGGTCCTGATCGGTGCGATGATGTTGGCGAGCTGCGCCTGGCAGGCGATGCTCACCCGGTCGGCGTGCCGCAGCAGCGTGATCAGGAAGTCCCCCACCACCACGGCGTCGGCGGCGGTGAAGGTGTCCTCGATCAGCTCCGGCGCCTCCTGGAACGGCGAGCGCTCGCGCCCGGTGAACCGGCTCTGGTTCCAGACGTTCCACTCGTCGAAGGACAGGTTGATCTTCTTTTTGCGCCGGAGCTTCGCCCCGATGTGGTCGGCCGTGGCCACGACGGCCGAGATGTAGCGGTCCATGTCCACGGCGCTGCAGAGGAAGCCGGGCAGGTCGCCGTTCTCCTCGTAGTAGTTGTGCAGCGACAGGTAGTCGACCGCGTCGTAGGCGTGTTCGAGCACGGTGGCCTCCCACGCGCCGAACGTCGGCATCCCGCTGTTGGAGCTGCCGGACAGGACCAGCTCGATGCCGGGGTCGACGAGCCGCATGGCCTTGGCGGTCTCGTTCGCGAGCCGTCCGTACTCGTGCGCGGTCTTGTGGCCGATCTGCCAGGGTCCGTCCATCTCGTTGCCGAGACACCAGAGCTTGATCCCGTACGGGGCGGTCACTCCGTGTTTGACCCGCAGGTCCGACCACTGCGTACCCGAGGGGTGATTGGCGTATTCGAGCAGGTCACAGGCCTCCTGGAGGCCCCGCGTGCCGAGGTTGACGGCCATCATCGGCTCCACCCCGGCGGCCCGGGTCCAGGTCATGAACTCGTTGAGCCCGAACGCGTTCGTCTCGATCTGCCGCCAGGCCAGGTCCAGCCGGGAGGGCCGGTCGGGGCCGACGCCGTCCTCCCAGCGGTAGCCGGAGACGAAGTTGCCTCCCGGATAGCGGACCACGCTCACGCCCATCTCGCGGGTCAGCTCCAGCACGTCGGTGCGGAAGCCGTTGTCGTCCGCCGCCGGGTGGCCCGGTTCGTAGATGCCGGTGTAGACACACCGGCCCATGTGCTCGACGAACGAGCCGAACAGGCGCCGGTCGACGGGGGCGATGCGGAAAGAGGGGTCAAGGGTCAGGTGTGCTTGCGGCACAGGTCAGGCTCCTCGGTAGACGCGTACGTAGTCGAAGTCGGCGTTGACGGCCGGCTGGGCCCCTCCGTGGGCGACCAGGCCGACGCGCACGTCCGTGTCCTTGGGGAAGGTCCACACGCCGCCCCAGGTCCAGGTCTTGCCGTCGCGGCTGGATCCGGCGCGGAACTCGTGCTCCCCGTTGGCCGGGTCCACGTGGTGCGCCAGCCGCAACCAGGTGGTCTTGGCGGGCGGGCCGACGATGTTGCCGCCGTAGGACAGGCGGCCGGCGAAGGTCAGCTCGCGGCCGTACTCGACCTGGCGGGTGTTCCAGATGGCGACCTGGGACAGGCGGGCGAAGTCGTCGTCGGAGGCGTAGGCGATCAGCCCGGCCTGCTGGTAGTTGCGTACGGCGTCCTCGCCCAGGTCGAGCGTGACCTTGGTCTCCACGACGTAGTCGCCCTTGGGCGCCTCGCGCAGCAGCGCCGACGCCTTGTTGCCGGCCCCGACCAGGTCGGTGCCCTGGACGCGCCAGCGCAGCACGCCCTCCTCGGTCTTGGCCGCGGCGTCCTGCCGCACCCAGGTCCAGCGGGAGTCGAGCGGCCCGTTGAATTCGTCGGCGTCCAGCAGCCTGCCCGTACGCGGCGTCGGCGCCGCCTTGGTGACGGCCTTGAACAGCGGGGCGGCGGAGACGTTGTCGAAGTCGGCGCCCCCGTCGGCGACCAGCCCGATCGGGCCGTTGGCGCGGCCCGTGACGGTGACGCTCGCCCGCGGGTCACGGAGCCGGGCCTCGGTCACCTCGGCGGTGATCGTCCGTCCCTTGACGGTGACGGCCAGGTTGTGCCAGGTCGCGGCGCCTCCGGGCAGCGCCACCGTACGCGACGCGCCGCCCGAGGTGAGCGTCAACCCGTCGCGCGAGACGACCGCGGTCGTGCCACCGATGCGAATCCCAGCGGACTTGTCCGTCTTGAGGTCGGTCTCGACGCGCATGTCCCCGCCGAGCGACCTGCGGCTGATAAGCGTGCCCTGGCCACGGACATACCCATCCTGTACGGTCCAGCCGGCCGTGTTCCGCCAGCCCGACAGATCGCCCGCGAACCGATCGTCCACGACCCCGCGGGTCACCGGCGTCTCCCGTGATTGCTCGGAAGGCCCGGCCCCCGCGCGCACGGCCGGCCAGCCGTCGATCCAGTCCAGCCGGTCCAGCAGCATGGGCCGCTCGTTGATCCCGTACGGCTCGTCCAGGAACGGGTCGCTTCGATCGATGGCGTGGTAGAGCATCCAGTCCTGACCGGAAAGGTCGGTGAGCTGGGCGTGGTGGCCGGTGCCGATGAAGCGGTTGCCGTTCTGGTCCAGGACGGGGGTGCCACCGGCGCGCGAGGCCAGCAGCGGCACGCCCTCGCGGTCGACGAACGGCCCGCGCGGGCTGGTCGAGCGCCCGGCCAGCACCGAGTAGCCGGTGGTCGGCCCGGCGCAGCAGTTCGCCGAGGAGCCGAGCAGGTAGTAGTAGCCGTCGTGGCGCACCACGTACGCGCCCTCGAACTTGTTGTCGATCGCGACCTGCTGCGGCTGCCCGGTGGCGCGCAGCCCGTCGGCGGACAGCTCGGTCACCCACAGGCCGCCGAAGAACCCGCCGAAGTACAGGTACTTGCGCCCGTCCACGTCGGTGAACTGCGCGGGGTCGATCGTGTTCCAGTACGAGTTGCCCGAGGGACGCGGGGCGACGACCGGGGCGTCGATGTGCGTCCACGGCCCGGTCGGCGTGGGTGCCGTGGCGGCGCCGATCGAGTAGTCCCAGTTGGCGGGCGTTGTGGCGGTGTCGGTGACGGTGAAGTACATGACGTACCGGCCGTCGAGGTAACGGATGTCCGGGGCCCAGAACAGACTGCCCGGCGCCGCGTACGACGGCAGGTTGTCCGGCCCGAACGCGTCGCCCACGTAGGTCCAGCTGACCAAATCACTGGAGCGGGAGATCGGCAGCCTGTGCAGGACCTTCTCGCCCTCGCGCAGCGGGTCCGAGGTGCCGTAGGAGTACCAGTAGCCGTCTTGTCCGCGGATCACTGACGGGTCGGCGAACGTGTCGGAGAAGGAGTTGGACACCGGATTGGTGAAGAGGGACAGGATCAGTGTGGCGATGACCGCCAAGTGGTGCATGTGTCAGCCCTTCAGGCCACTACGAGAGATGCCTTCGATGACGTACCGCTGGGTCAGACTGAAGAGGATCAGGACGGGGATGCTCGCCAGCACCGCGCCCGCCATGATCACCGGATAGTGGATCGTGTACGCGCCCTGCAGGATCGACAGGCCCGGCGGCAGCGTGAAGTACTCCGGGCTGAAGATCACGTAGATGGGCCAGATGAAGTCGTTCCAGTTGGACAGGAAGCTCAGCACGGCCAGCGTGGCCAGCGCGGGCCGCGACAGCGGCAGCGTGATCCGCCAGAAGATGTGCCAGTGGTTGGCGCCCTCCATCAGCGCCGCCTCGTCCAGCTCACGCGGCAGCCCGACGAAGAACTGCCGCAGGAAGAACACCCCGAACGCGCCCGCCGCCCCCGGCACGACGAGCGCCGTCAGGCTGTCCAGCCAGCCGAGCTGGTCGACGATCAGGAACTGCGGGATGAGGAAGACGAACCCCGGCACCAGCAGCGTGCCGACGATCATCCCGAACATCAGCTTCTTGCCGCGGAACTCCAGCCTGGCCAGCGCGTACGCGGCCAGCGACGACACCGCGAGCACCAGCAGCATGTGCCCGGTGGCGGCGATGACACTGTTGGCGAACCAGCGCAGCACCGGCGTGTCCGTGGTGCCCTGGAAGACCGTCCCGTACGCGGACGTCGTCGGCTCGGTGGGCAGCAGCGTGGGCGGCACCCGGGTGGCCTCGGTCTGCGTCTTGAACGACACGCCCAAGGCCCACACCAGCGGCCCCACGAACACTACGGCGAGGGCCAGCAGACCCGTGTAGCGCTTCATGACCGGGTCCTGAACAGCCGGAAGTTGACCACGCTGATCAAGATCAGCAGCAGCGTGAGCAGGTAGCTCATGGCCGAGGCGCTGCCCATCTTGTACTCCCTGAGCCCCTGCTGGAGCATGTACATGATCGCGGTCCGCGTCTCCCCGCCCGGCGCTCCTTGGGTCAGCAGGTACGACTGCCCGAACATGTTCGCCGAGGCCAGGATCGTCGTCGTCACCACGAACAGCGCGACGGGCCGCAGCCCCGGCAGCGTGACGTGGACGAACTCGCCCCACCGCCCCGCGCCGTCCACCTTCGCCGCGTCGTACAGCTCGCGCGGGATGTCCTGCATCCCGGCCAGGTAGATCACCGCGTTGAACCCGAGCGTCCACCAGACCGTCACCCCGACCAGCGCGATCCAGGCCCACGGCGTCGCGGTGGTCCAGGGGATCGGCGTGCCGAGTATCCAGGCGACCAGGCCGAGGTTCGGGTCGAGCAGCAGCCGCCACATCAGGCACACCACCGCCACGCCCAGCACGAACGGCGCGAAGAACAGCCCCCGGAAGAACGTCCGGCCCCGGAAGGGCCGGTTGAGCAGCAACGCCACCCCGAGCGGCAGCACGACCAGGAACGGCACGCTGAACACGGTGAAGATCCCGGTCGCCCGCATCGACATCCAGAAGTCGCCGTAGACGGGTGACTGGTCGTCGAACAGCGCCGTGTAGTTGTCCAGGCCGACGAACGGCTTGCCCTCGAGCAGGTAGTCCCAGTCGTGCAGGCTCACCCAGATCCCGAACAGGGCCGGGGCCAGCACGAACACCGAGAACAGGATCAGGTACGGCGCCAGGAACAGGTACGGCGTCGCCTTGCCCGATCGGGGAACGCGCGTCTCCCGCTCCAGCGTCTCTTCCGCCGAGCTTTTTGCCGAGATCGCGACCATCAGGCGCCGTACTTCTTCCGGTTGGCCTCAAGGATCTTGTCGGCCTTGGCGGCGGCCTCCGTGAGCGCGTCCTTGGGGCTCTTCTTGAGCAGGATCGCCGCGTTGATCGCCTGGTCGACGACCGCGGAGGCGTCCCCGATGCCGGCCACCGACGGCGGGAAGTACAGGTAGTCGATCTGGGTGCCGAGCGTGGCCTGCTCCTTCAGCGCCGCGAACTCCGCGCCTTCGCGGATCGACTTGCGGGCCGGCACCTGGCCGCCCTTGGCCCATTCCAGCGAGTGGCCGCTGATCCAGTTGATGAACACCTTGGCCGCGGTCAGCTTGTTCTGGTCGGGCGTGCGCTGCTTGAACACCACGAACTGGTGCGAGCCCGCCCACGCCGCCGGCTTCGCCCCGATCTGCGGGAGCGGCGCGACGCCCCACTCCAGGTTCTTGATCTCCTTGAGCGTGTTGATGGACCAGATGCCGTTCCAGTTGAAGGCGGCCTTGCCGTTCTGCAGGGCGATGAAGTCGGCGTCCTGGCCGACGTTCTTGGGGCTGTAGCCCTTGTTGACGAGGTCGACGAGCCAGGTCAGGGCCTGCACGCCGGGGTCCTCGGCGAAGCGCGAGACGCTGGCGTCGTCGGCGAAGTGCCGGCCGCCGTTCTGGTAGAGCAGCGACCCGAACTGCATGCTTCCGGTGAACGGGAACGGCGTGGCCCAGTGCCCCTGGATGCCCGCCTTCTTCAGCGTCTCCAGCGCCTTCATGTACTCCTCGCCGGTCTTGGGCGGCTGCTCCGGGTCGAGTCCGGCCTGCTTCATGACCGTCTTGTTGTAGAAGAAGCCGAGCGGGTGCACGTCGAGCGGGATCGAGTAGCGCGCGCCCTTGTAGACGCCGGCCTTCCAGACCGGCGGGGAGAAGTCCGCCTCGGTGAGGTTGAGCGCGTTGGCCACGTCGTCGAGGGGCAGGACCACCTGCCGTGCCGCGTTGGTGGCGACGCTGTCGACGTGCATGATGCCGATGTCGGGGCCTTGACCAGCGGAGACGGCCGCGGGGACCTTCGCGTAGTAGTCCTCCCACTTGTAGACGTTCATCGACACCTTGATGTTCTGGTGCTCGGCGTTGAACTGGTCCACCAGCTTCTTCATGACCGGGCCGTCGCCGCCGGTGAAGCCGTTCCAGAACTTCAGCGAGACCGAGGCGCCGGTGTATTCGGTGGGCGCCGCCGTGGTCGCCGGCGCCTGCGCCTGCTTGGGGCCGCCGCCTCCGCCGCAGCCCGCCGCGCCGATGACCAGCGCGCCGAGGCCCAGTCCCAATGCGTGCCGCCTGGAGAGGTTGTCGAGGGACATGCCAGATCACTCCTGCCCGTGAGGTTACGGACGTTCTACAACGTTGGTTCCAACGTTGTAAATTACTTGGCGCCAGTTCGTTACATCGTTGTAAACCAGGTAGGGTTCGCGACGGCGAAGGGGGCGAAGGGGCATGGTGCGGCCGAGGCTTAAGGACGTCGCCGAACTGGCCGGGGTGTCGATCAAGACCGTGTCCAACGTGGTCAACGACTATCCCCATGTCAGCGGCGAGACACGGGCCCGGGTGGAGGCGGCGATAGCCGAGCTCTCCTACCGGCCGAACCTGTCGGCACGCAGCCTGCGCCAGGGCCGCTCCGGCGTGGTCGCGCTGGCGGTGCCCGATCTGGACAACCCCTACTTCGCCGAACTGGCCACGAACGTCATCGAGGCGGCCGACCGGCGCGGCTGGACCGTGCTCATCGACCAGACCCAGGGCGACCGGGCCAAGGAACGCGTGGTGATCTCCGGGATCCGCGACCACCTCATCGACGGGCTGCTGTTCAGCCCGCTCGCGCTCACGGGCAAGGATCTGGCCGGGCGCGACGAGCGTACGCCGATGGTGCTGCTCGGGGAGCGCATCGGGATGGGCCGCTCGCCGTACGATCACGTCGGCATCGACAACGTGGCCGCCGCGCGGGCGGCCACCCTGCACCTGGCCGAGCGCGGCGCGCGCAGGATCGCCGCCATCGGCGTGCAGCGCACGGCCGTCGCCGCGACGGGCCGCCTGCGGCTGAAGGGCTACCAGCAGGCGCTCGCCGAGGCCGGCTTCCCCGCCGACCCGTCACTGGCCGCGCCGGTCGCCCGCTGGGGGCGCGCCGACGGCGCCGAGGCCATGGGCCGCCTGCTCGACGCCGGCGCGCCGGACGCGGTCTTCTGCTTCAACGACACGCTCGCGCTGGGCGCCCTGCGAACGCTGCTCAAGCGGGGGTACGAGGTGCCGGGCGAGGTGATGGTGATGGGGTTCGACGACATCCAGGACGGCCGGTTCGCCACGCCGACACTGTCGACCGTGGCGCCCGACAAGGCGCAGATCGCGCAGGCGGCGGTGGACCTGCTGGCCGAGCGGCTGAGCGGTGGGACGGAGAAGGCGCACGAGGTGTGCGTGCCGCATCGACTGGCATTTCGGGAGAGTACGGATTTGTCGGGGAAGTAGCCTCAGCGGAATGGACAACGCCGCGTTAACCGACATGGGCCTCGTCCACGAGGCTCAATCCGGCGACGTCCGCATCTTCGCGATCCCGCCGCTCTGAGGCGGTGACTGCGGGCGATCGTGCGCAGCGCCGGCGAGCCTGGCCCACGACGACGTGGCGGCTGCCTTCTCCTCGGGCCGCTCATGCTGCTCCATACCGCCCTCTTCCTCAGTGGAGGCTGGGCGGGGTGACGGATACAGCACCCGTGAAGTATCCATCCACTTCGAATCCACAGCCTCCTGACAAAGTCGACGCGAAGGAATTGAGTTTCCAGGACAGAGAAAGGTACGACCCGCGTGCGAAGAAGAGCGAGCTGGAGACTGGCCACGGCATTCAGCCTGGTCGTCGTCGCCGGCCTGGTAGCCGTTCCTGATACGGCGCTGGCGGCTCCCGCCATCCGGCTGTCCGCCCCCGCGAAGTTACGGGTGGCGGACGTTCCCGGTTCCGTCGACTACCTGACGAAGAAATACGGCGTCAGTGTCGACGAGGCGATGCGCCGGCTGGAGTTGCAGCGAACCTCGGGGGCTCTGCACACCGTGCTCACCCGCGACTACGCCGACTCCTATGCGGGGTCCTGGATCGACCAGGAGAACGGTGGTGTGCTGGTCATCGCGAGTACCGCCGCCGAGGCGCTGGTCCCCGCGCTGAGCGCGATCCCGGACCGGAGCCACGTCCGCGTCGCGGCCGTGCGGCACTCCCTCAAAGAGCTGAAGGCGAAGGCCGCCGACGTCGGTGCCCGTCTCGGGCTCACGCCCGAGCAGGCGCCGGTGATCAACGAGGAGAAGAACCGCGTCGAACTGCACAACCAGGCCGCGGCCGCGGTACGCGGTTCGGCCAGCCGGCTCGCCACAGCCGGCGACCTGGACGTTACCGTGATCGATCCGCCGACCATCACGCCCCAGCGGGGTCCGTGCGAGATCCAGGCGTGTTTCCCCCCGATGCGCGGCGGCTTGCGGCTGGACCTCTACGACGTGAACTACTACAAGCTCGCGGGCGACTTCTGCACCAGCGGCTTCAATGTGAAGGGCTCGAACGGGTGGAAGTACACGCTTACGGCGGGACATTGTCTCACGGGTGAGAGCTATTACACGAAGCACACGGACGTATTCGTCGGCCGCCGCGAAGCCTCGACCAGCAACTCGGAATATCCGGCGGATGGAGCGCTCATGCCGTTCGTCACCAGGGGCTTCACGGAATACGTGAAAACCTGGGCGAAATGGCCGTATAACACGGTGATCCACTACAGCACCAAGGCATTCCCGATATTCGGAATGTGGGCGTATAACGACGTCCGTGTCGGCTGGGTGGTGTGTTCGACCGGCGCGCGGTCGAACAACACCAGGTGCGGCGACATCACGAAAAAGGATGGAGGCTTCCAGTCGAACATCTGCACCCAGTCCGGAGACAGCGGCAGCCCGCTCTACAGTGAGGTCGACAACAAGGCCTACGGGGTCCTGCACGGGTCTTCGGGGCTGGGCTGTTGGACCGGTAAAACGTCGTACTGGTCGTCGCTGACGTACATCTTCAATATGGCGAAGAAATCCGGTCTTACCTTCGAGCTGGTCACCGACCCCGACCCGTAGCAACAGGCCGCGCGCCTCGAAACATTAGGGGGAGCGATTATTTCCTCTCAGGTCGATCGCTGTTCGCTATGCTCGACGTCATGGCTGACGTCGAGCTACGCCACCTGAGGACCATGGCTGCCATAGCCGAGGAAGGAACATTCGGGCGGGCAGCGCTCCGGCTTGGCTACACCCAATCGTCGGTGAGCCAGCAGATCGCCGCGCTGGAGAAGGCCGTCGGTGGCGCCGTCTTCGATCGGCCTGGAGGTCCCAGGCCGGTACGAATCACTCGCCTTGGCGAGGTGGTCCTGGCCCACGGGCGCGATCTGCTCACGCAGGCGGAGGCGCTGGCCGACGCCGTCGATCGCTTCAGGGCGGGTAGCGGCCGGATCGACATCGGCACCTTTCAGGGCGCGACCAACCTGATCCTGCCGGCCGTCGTGCGCCGGCTGCTGAGCGAGCACCCCGGCTGCGACATCAGGCTTTCCGAGGTGGAACCGGAGGATCCACAGATCGGAGATCTTGACCTGCTGTTCCACTACGGCCGGATCGAAGGCGACGTCGAGCACGTCGAGCTGCTCGACGAGCCGTACCTCCTGGTGGCCGGCGCCGGCGCGTTCCCCGATGGTCCAGTGCGGGTGGAGCTGCTCGACGACGCTCCGATGGTCGCCTGGCCTCCCACCCATCACCAAACATGGCTGGAGCGGGAGCTGGCCGGCACCGGCGCGCGGCCACGGATCGTGTTCCGCACCGCCGGCCACGAAACCATCGTGTCGATGGTGCGGGCGGGCATAGGGTCGGCGGTGCTGCCGTGGCTCGCCCTTCACGGATCCGATGCCTGGTCCGACGACCGGCTCAGCATCCACCAACTGCGACCATCGCCCGCCACCACGTGGTATCTGTACTGGCCGGCCGGCCGCGCCCAGTCGCCGCTCGCAGCCCGAGCCATCGCCATCGCCGTCGAAGGCGCAAAAGAGCTGGCCAGCCAGATTGCGTGACCATCGCTACAGGCGATCAAATTGATCGGTAATTATCGCTTTTCACGATGGAGTCGCGGTACTTAGCCTTCCAGGCATGAACGCTCATCAATCCCATGGCGAGCAGCTTCTGTCGATCAACGGCGTCGAGCTGTGCGTGGAGACCTTCGGAGACCGCGCGAGCTCGGCGATCATGTTGGTGGCCGGGGCGGCCGCCTCGATGCTGTGGTGGGATGCCGAACTGTGCGAACGCGTCGCCGCCCGTGGCCGGTTCGTGGTCCGGTACGACCATCGAGACACCGGCCGGTCGACCTGCCACCCGCCGGGACAGCCCGCCTATTCCCTCGCCGACCTGGCCCTGGACGCGCTCGGGATTCAGGACGCCCTGGGCATCGAACGCGCCCACGTGGTCTGTCAGTCGATGTCCGGCGGGATCGGACTCATTCTCGGTGTGGACCATCCCGATCGGGTCGCGTCGCTGACGTTCGTCTCGACCTCGACCGGGGCCGACGACCTGCCGCCGCCCTCGAGCGATCTGGCCATGCCGGCCGAGCCGGATTCCTTCGACGCGGCCGCGCTCGTCGAGTACGTGGTCGCCGGCGCGAGGGCCTGCGCCGGTGGCTCGCCGTACTTCGACGAGGCCGCGATCCGCGCGTTGGCCGAACGTGACGTGGCGCGTGCCAGGAACTACGCCTCGACGCTGGCCAATCACTACGCCATCGAGTTCGACGAGCCGGCCCAAGGCGGCTTCGGCGACATCGCGGCTCCGACGCTCGTGGCCCACGGCGACCACGACCCACTCCTGCCGCTGCCGCACGGCAAGGCGCTCCGCGACGCCATCCCCGGCGCCGAGCTGCTGGTCCTGGAAGGGGCCGGACACGATCTGCCGCGCCCGGTATGGGATGACCTCGTGTCGGCCCTGGTACGGCACACAGAACCCCTGGTACGGCGCACGGAACCCCTGGTACGGCGCACGGAACCCCCGGTACGGCGCACGGAAGCCCTGGTACGGCACACGGAAGAAGGCCGCTCATGAACCGGCTGCGATCGGCGCTCTGGCTGCCGCTCTTCGACGACCTCGCCGACCCGCGAGCGGTCGCGCGCCTTGCCGCCGACGCGGAGGAAGCCGGCTGGGACGGCTGCTTCGTATGGGATCAACTGTGCTGGCGAGCGCCGGTCCGGCAGGTCGCTGATCCGTGGATCGCGCTGGCGGCGATCGCGATGGCGACCGAGCGGCTGCGGCTCGGCCCGATGGTGTCGCCGCTTCCCCGTCGACGGCCGGCCAAGGTCGCCCGGGAGACCGCGACGCTGGATCGGCTCAGCGACGGCCGCCTGACCCTCGGCGTCGGCCTTGGCGGCGACCGTTTCGCCGGCGAGCTGTCCAAGACCGGCGAGCAACTCGACGATCGGCGGCGCGGACAGATGCTCGACGAGTCCTTGGCCATCCTGGCCGCCGCCTGGTCCGGCGAGCCGGTGCGCCATCGCGGCGAGCACTACACCGTCGACGACATCGCGTTCCTGCCGCGGCCGGTTCAGCGGCCCGGCGTGCCGGTGTGGGCCGCCGGATTCCCGGGCAACGCCAAGCCGATCCGCCGCGCCGCCCGGCTCGATGGCTTCTTTCCGGTCAATCTCGAGCACCCCGACCAGTTCGCCGAGGTCGTCGCCACCCTCACCGAACTGCGCCATGGTGAGATGGCCTCGTACGACATCGCCGTCGGTCTGCCGCTCGGCGTCGATCCCGAGCCGTACGCGAAGGCCGGCGCGACCTGGTGGCTGCCGGAGTTCGAACCGGGCGTACGGCTCGACGTCGTGCGTGGCGTACTCCGCGATGGCCCAGCAGGGTGACGCGTCAGTCGGGCGTCAGGACGGCGCGTCCCCTGAGCTCTCCGGCGCGCAGCCGGGTCAGCGCCTCATGGGCGGCGGACAGCGGAAACCGCTCGACCTCGACGTGCAACGCCCCGGAGCGGGCGAGGGCGATCACCTCCGCGAGTTCGGGCAGGGCGCCCCAGAACGGCAGTGAGATCCGGCCGCCCGGGGGCAGCGGGCCCGGTTTGCGGACGGTCAGGTGCCCGCCACCGTTGCCCACGATGACGAGATCACCGCCGGCGCGCAGGCTGGCGGCGGCCAGATCGACCGTCGATTGGCTGCCCGCGAAGTCGAGCACGACGTCAACGCCGCTGCCGCCGCTCGCTGCGCGCAGGACGCGGCCGGTGTCCGGCGAAAGGCGGGTGCTCAGGTGGGCGCCGCACCTGTCGGCGACGGCCAGGGCCTCCTCGCGCACGTCGACGGCGAACACCCGGCTCGGCGTCAACGCGCGCAGGATCTGAATGGCCAGGTGCCCGAGGCCGCCGACACCGATCACGGCGACCGTCGATCCGTCGTCCAAGGACGCCCGGCACCGCTGGATGGCGTGATACGGCGTCAGGCCGGCATCGGACAGCGGGGCGGCCTGCACGGGATCCAATTCGCCGATCGGCTGGAGGTGGCGGGCCGCCGGCACGAGGACGAAGTCGGCCATCCCGCCGTCGCGGCCCAGCCCCATCCCGGCCCACGGCAGGTCCGCTCGGCGGTCGCAGTAGTTCTCCCGGCCCGCCACGCAGCGTCGGCATTCGCCGCAGCCCCAGGGGCCGTACACCACGTACCGCTCGCCGACGGTGATCCCGGTGACGGCCGAGCCCACCGCCGCGACCCGGCCGGCGACCTCATGGCCGAGGGTGAACGGCGCAGGGAAGGGCATGTCACCCGGACCCGCGTCGAGAACGTGCAGGTCGGAGTGGCAGATTCCGGCGGCTTCCACGCGCAGGAGGACCTCGAGCTCTCGCGGGGCCGGCTGGTCGACTTCGGTGAGGACGGGCGGCAGGCCCCAGCCCGGCAGTCGGAGCGCTCTCACCGCGCCGTCCGATGCGCCGGGAGGCGGATCTCGGCTTTTGTCATGGTCGACACCAGCATGGCGACACAGTAGCAAACTGAAGTTGGTTCAGTATCGAAGGCGACCCCCTTGCTCGAGGGTGGCTCGTCGTCTAAGGTTCTCGAACTGAGTTCATTTTGGGTGACAGGGCGCGGAGCGCGTGAGCCGCCCTGCGAGAGAGTGACGGTCGGAATGGATCAGTTCCTGCTCGTCCTGGTAAGCGGCGTCGCCAGCGGCGCGATCTACGGTTTGATGGGCCTCGGCCTGGTGATCATCTACCGGGCGACGGACGTGGTGAACTTCGCCCTCGCCGCCCTGGCCACGCTGGGACTCTATGCCGCGATCACCTTCCGTGACAGCGGCGTCGCGATGCTCCTGTGCGTGCTCGCCGCGATCGCCGTGACCGCGCTGGCCGGGGTGGTCGCCCGAGAGGTGGTGATCCGGCCGCTCGGTCAGGGGCAGTTGTTCTCCGCGCTCGTGGTGACGATGGGTGTCTCGCTCATCGTCGAGAGCGTGGTGGACTCGATCTGGGGCACCCAGCCGAAGACCTTTCCCAGCCTGGTGGACGGCACCGTCCGATGGGGTGACGCGGCGCTGCCGGCGCAGAGCCTGGTGACCATCGGCATCGCGGCGGTGGCGATGGCGGCCGTCGCCTTCCTGTTCGGCCGCACCACGCTGGGGTCGGCGATGCGGGCCGTCGCCGAGTCCGCGGACACCGCCCAGCTCATCGGCATCAGCGCGCAACGCGTCGCGCGGATCGCCTGGGCACTCGGCCTCGCTCTGGCCGCCCTCGCCGCCTGCCTCTACGCGCCCAGGTCGGGGCTGGTGCCCACGGTCCTGGCCGCGCCGCTGTTCCGCGCGTTCGCCGGGATCTTCCTCGGCGGGCTCACGAGCATGTACGGAGCCGTCATCGGAGGTCTGACCGTCGGGGTACTGGAGAACCTCGCGGCCAGCTACGTCTCGGCCAGCTTCCGCGACACCTTCGTGTTCTCCTTCACCGTCCTCGTGTTGCTGATCCGCCCGCAGGGCCTGTTCGGCACACGCACCTTCCAGCGGGTCTGAGGAGCAGCGCATGGTATTCACCCGCTCGAATCTCGCGTGGGCCGCGCTCGGCCCGGTCGCCGGGCTGGCCCTCGTCGCGCTGATGCAGTCCGGGGCGATCCCCGCCTATCAGGCCTATTCGGTCGGGCTCGCCGCGGTCTACGCGATCGTCGTCCTCTCGGTCGGCCTGCTGGCCGGCTGGTCGGGGGTGTGGTCCGTGGGCCATCCCGCGTTCGTCGCCGTGGGCGCCTACTTGGCGGCGTACGGCGGTGCGCACCAGTGGCCGCTGGAGTGGGTGATCGTGGGGGCGATCGGGTCGTGCGCGTTGATGGGCGCCTTCCTCGGGTACGCCGGCGCCAGGTTCTCGGTGCTCTACATCGCCCTGCTGACGTTGGCGTTCAGCCTGGTGTCCCTCGAGGTGATCAACCGATGGACCAGCGTGACCGGCGGCGACCAGGGCGTGGCGGTGGCCCCGCTTGACAGTGTGTTCGGCGCGGTCCCGAGTGGCGGCAGCGAGGCCCAGTATCTCGCCGTCCTCGTGGCGGGAGCGGTGTTCGCGGTCGCGGTCTTCGCCAGGTCGACCGCGCTGCGCATGCGGCTGGTCGCCGCGAAGGCACACCCGCTGGTCGCCCGTTCGGTGGGCATCGTGCCCGAGGCGCAGACCGCTCTGTCGTTCGCGGTCAGCGCGGCGTTCACCGGCTTGGCCGGCGTGCTGCTGGGCCTGATCACCGGCTTCGTCAGCCCTGATACGTTCTCGCTGAACTTCGGTGTCACCATCATCGCGGCCTGCGTGCTCGGTGGCGTCGGCTCGGTGTTCGGCGCTGTGGTGGGCGGGGTCTACCTGGTGTGGGTTCCGACGGTGGCCGACGCCGTGTCGGTGCCGCAGCCAGTGGTGCAGGGCGTTCTGCTGATCGCCGCGCTGATCTTCCTCCCCGGTGGAGTGGTCCCGTTCCTGGGCTCGCTGGTACGAAGGGCGCTGGGCAGGCGAGCCCCTGGCCCTCTCGACGGCGAGCATCACGTCAGCGCGACGGCCGCCGACAGCGGGGACGGTGCTCCCGCCACCCCGGCCAGGGACCGGCCGGCCGCGGACGAGGTGGCGCCGTTGCTGGTCGTCGATGGCCTGTCCGTGCGATTCGGCGGTCTCAACGCCCTTGAGAGCGCCTCGCTCGACGTACGGCCCGGCGAGGTGCTCGCCATCATCGGCCCGAACGGCGCCGGCAAGACCACGCTGCTCAACGCCGTCTCAGGGCTCATCGGCGGCGCGCGGATCAGCGGCGCGGTCGACTACGCGGGTGTGAACCTGATGGGGACGAGGGCCACCGCACGGCGCCGGCTGGGAATCGCCCGCACCTTCCAGCACGCGGAGACCTTCTCGGAGCTCACGGTCGCGGAGAACGTGCTGTGCACCAAGCGCTGGGTCGGCACGGCGGACCGCACCCGGGCCGATGAACTGCTCGCCCTCACCGGACTGGCCGACGTGGCCGACCGTTACCCGGCCGAACTACCGTTCGGACTGCAGAAGCGCCTGGACCTGGCCCGGGCGATCGCCGAAGAGCCGAAGCTGCTGATCCTGGACGAACCGTTCGGCGGCCTGGACGCCACAGAGCGGCAACTGGCCGCCCAGCAGATCGTCCGCCTGCGTGCGCGGGGCGCCGCCGTCGTGATCATCGATCACGTTCTGGACGACCTCTTCGCCGTCGCCGACCGGGTGGTCGCCTTCGACTTCGGCAAGCCGATCGGTTCCGGCGAGCCGGGCGCCATTCTGGCGGACCCGAAAGTGCGCTCGTCGTACCTCGGCCTGACCGCCACGCGCGCCGAGTTGCCGGCCCGCGCCGACGAGACCGTCGCCATCGCCCTGCGCGACGTCAGCCACCACTACGGCGGTGTCGCCGCCCTGCACGACGTCCATCTCGACATCGGCAAGGGCGCGGTCATCGGCGTCGTCGGGGCGAACGGCGCGGGCAAGAGCACGCTCGGCAAGATCATTCATGGCTCGCTGCGCCCGTCGTCGGGGCAGGTGCGGATCGGCGAGCCTGGTGCCCCTCCGGTCCGCGGCAGCCTGGTCCCCGAAGGCCGTGCCCTCTTCAAGACCTTGTCGTTGCGGGAGAACCTCGAAGTGGCCGGTTACGCCGCAGGCGTCCATGGATCGGCTCTGCGTACCCGCCTCGACGAGACCGCCACGTGGCTGCCGGAGCGGCTGCGCGGCCGCCTGTCGGTGGCCGCGGCGGGGCTGAGCGGAGGAGAGCAGCAGATCCTGGCCATCGCACGGGCCCTCATGGCCCGGCCGGACGTGCTGATCCTCGACGAGCCCGCGCTGGGGCTGGCGCCGGCCCTGGTCGACGAGGTGTACGCCCGGATCGAACAGCTCGCCCGCGAGGGGATGACGATCGTGCTCCTGGAGCAACTGCTGAGCAGGGCGCTCACCTCCTGCCATGAGGTGGTGGTGCTGCACGAGGGCCGGGTGGCCGCGCGCGGAGACGCGTCGGACCCCTCGTTCGCCGAGACCGCGGAGCTGGCCTACTTCGGTGGGGAGGCCGCGACCTTGCTCAAGCTACGCGATGTGAACGAACTGGAGGCCTGATGCTCGACGTCGATCCGGCGCTGCTCGGCGACACCGATGAACGCAAGCAGCTACGGGAGGTTCTGCGCGACTTCTTCACCGAGGCGGCCGCGTCGGAAGACGTACGCGAGCACCTGGCGACCGGCCGCGGACACGACGCGTCGCTGTGGGCGCGGATGGCCACGGAGCTCGGCGTCCAGGGCCTGGCGATACCGGAGGAGTACGGCGGGTCGGGCTTCTCGTTCGCGGAGCTCGCGGTGGTCTTCGAGGAGGCGGGGCGGGCGTTGCTGTGCGCCCCCTTGCTCTCCACCACCGTGCTCGCGACCTATGCCCTGTTGCTCGGCGGAGATCGCGAAGCCTGCGCCCGCTACCTTCCCGGCATCGCCGCGGGCACCCTCACCGCGACTGTCGCGGGCTTCGGCGACGACGGCGGCGGGCTACGAGCCACGCCAGGGAAGGGCGGGTGGGTCGGCAACGGGGCGGCCGACTTCGTGCTCGACGGGTGCGGGGCCGACCTGATCCTCGTCGCGGCGCGGACCGCCGATGGAGCCGGTCTCTTCGCGTGCGAGCGTGGCGCGGAAGGCGTCACCCGGACGGCCCGGACGGTTCTGGACGGTACCCGGCCCCAGGCCCTGGTCGCCTTCGCGGACACTCCGTTCGTACCGATCGGGCAGCCGGGGGACGCCGCCGCGATCACCGGGCGGGTGCTCGACATCGGGCGGGCCGCGCTGGCCGCCGAGCAGGTCGGCGGGAGCGCGCACGCGCTCGACGCGAGCGTGTCGTACGTGCTGCAGCGCCGTCAGTTCGGCCGGCAGATCGGCTCGTTCCAGGCGATCAAGCATCGGCTGGCCGACCTGCTGGTCGAGATCGAGGCGGCACGTTCGGCCGCGGTCTACGCGGTGGCGTGTGTCACCGCCTCGTCGCCGGATCTGCCGGTGGCGGCCAGTACGGCGAAGGTGGTCTGCTCCGGCGTGTACAGCCGGGCGACGGCCGAATACGTGCAACTGCACGGCGGGATCGGGTTCACTTGGGAGCACCCCGCCCATCTTTATCTACGCCGCGCCCGAGCGGCGGAAGTGTTGTTCGGCACGGCCGGTGACCACCGGGCACGACTGGGCGGTCTGCTCGGCCTGAACGTGGTCTGACAGGCGATATTTCGCACAATCCCGGCTATTGACAGGGCAGCAGGCGGCCCATAGAACTGTACTGAATTCAGTTCAAGGAGGAACGTTGACGGTAGACGAAGAGATCCAGTTCGAGCGCGATGGCAACGTCGCGAGAGTCTGGCTCAACCGCCCGTGGAAGAAGAACTGCGTAACCCTGCCGATACTCAAGCGGCTCGACGAGATCATCACCGAGGTCGACGCCGACCCCGAACTGCGTGTCCTGGTGCTGCGCGGCCGGGGCGGCACGTTCTGCTCGGGCTTCGATCTCGACGAGTTGCAGGCCGACTACATCGGCAGCAGCACGGCCATGGACGTGGCGGTCATCTCGGCGAAGGTCTGCGACCGGCTGTACTCGATGAGCACCCCCTCGGTGGCGGTGCTGGAGGGTCATGTCACGGCCGGCGGGTTCGAGCTGATGATCTCCTGTGACTTCGCGATCGCCGCGGACGACGCCAAGATCGGGGACTTCCACATCCGCCGGGCTCTGTTCGGCGGCGCGGGGCCGATCTACCGGGTGCCCCGCATGATCGGCATCCGCAAGACCAAGGAGCTGATGCTCACCGGCAAGCTGCTGACCGGCGTCGAGGCGGCCGACTTCGACCTGATCAACAAGTCGGCACCCGCAGAGGAACTCGATGCCACGGTCGACGAGTTCATCAGCCACCTGACCGACAAGAGTCCCTTCCAGATGCGGATCACCAAGATGACCATCGACCGCAGCCTGGAGGCCGACATCCAGTCGCTGATGGTGATGGAGCACCTGGCCGTCGGCGTGACGCTCAACTCCCAGGACGCCGCCGAGGGCGTGGCCGCGTTCCTGGAGAAGCGCGAGCCGAAGTGGAAGGGTCGCTGACCGGTGTCGACGATGGCGCAGGCCGGTCTGCGGGGCTCGCGGTGCGGTGAGTGCGCGGTGACGGTCTACCCGGCCGACGACGCCTGTCCGCGATGCGGGCGGGCGACGTCCGAGGTGACGCTGTCCTCGGCGGGGGAGCTGTGGACGTGGACGGTTCAGCGGTTCGCCCCGAAATCACCCCCGTACGCGCCGCCGCCGGAGGGCTTCCGGCCTTTCGCCGTGGGGTATGTGGAGCTGCCGGAGGGCGTCCGCGTCGCGGCGGTGCTCGACGTCGGCGACCTCGACTCGATCCGGATCGGCATGCCGCTGCGGATCGAGCCCGCCACCGGAGTGCCGCGCGCCGTCCCGATCGAGCCTGTCACCGGAGCGCCGCGCGCTGTCCCGATCGAAGGCGCCCGATGACGGACGTCCTGATCGCCGGTGCCGGCATGTCGCCCTTCGGGCGTACCGAGCACACGACCGGCCGACAGCATGCCGTGCACGCGGTGAACGCCGCGCTCGCCGACGCCGGGATCGCGTGGTCACGGGTGGGAGCGGCGTTCGGCGGCAGCGACGTCGCCGGGCTGGCCGACACCCTGGTGGCCCAGCTCGGCCTGACCGGCCTGCCGTTCGTCAACGTCAAGAACGGCTGCGCGACGGGCGGCAGCGCCCTGGTGTCGGCGGTGAACGCCATCCGCGGCGGCATGGCCGACGTGGTGCTGGCCGTCGGGTTCGACAAGCACCCACGGGGCGCCTTCGACCCGATGCCGGCCGACTGGGGCCTGGACGAGGCATACGGGCGCGACGGGCTGATGGTCACCACCCAGTTCTTCGGCATGAAGATCCGCCGCTACATGCACGATCACGGGATCAGCTCCCGTACGCTCGCGCTGGTCGCGGAGAAGGCCTACCGCAACGGCGCCCGCAACCCCAACGCCTGGCGGCGCACGCCGATGACCGCCGCCGAGATCCTCGCCTCTGGCCTGGTCAGCGACCCGCTGACCCGCTACATGTTCTGCTCTCCGGGAGAAGGCGCGGCCGCGCTGGTGCTGTGCGGCGCCTCGGTGGCCGGGGAACTGACGAGCGTCCCGGTGACCCTGCGATCGGCGGTCGTGCGCTCTCGCCGCTTCGGCTCGTTCGAGGTCTTCAGCCCGTGGATCGCCGGCGGCGAGCTGAGCAGCGTGACCAGGGACGCCGCGGCGGCGGCGTTCGAAGCGGCCGGCGTCGCCCCCGGCGACGTCGATGTGTGTCAGCTGCAGGACACCGAGAGCGGTGCCGAGGTGATGCACATGGCCGAGTGCGGGTTCTGCGAGGACGGTGAGCAGGAGAAACTGATCGCCTCCCGCGCCACCGAGATCGGCGGCTCGTTGCCGGTCAACACCGACGGCGGCTGCATCGCCAACGGTGAGCCCATCGGCGCGTCGGGTCTGCGTCAGGTCTGCGAGGTGGTCCGGCAACTGCGCGGACAGGCCGGAGACCGGCAGGTGCCCGGCCGGCCGAGAGTCGGATTCACCCACGTGTACGGCGCCCCGGGCGTAAGCGCCTGCACGGTGCTGTCCCGATAGAGGACTTCCGATAGAGGAACTGATGAGCGATAGTCCGGTACCTGAGAAGTTCAGGGCAGAGGCCCGCGACTGGCTCGCGTCGGTCGCCCGGCCGCGGCAGGCCAACGGTGCCTGGGGCACCGGTGACGACTCGGTCGCGGTCTTCGAGAACTGGTCCGAAGAGGAGGAGCGCGAGCACACCGAACGGATCCGGGCCTGGGAGGTGACCCGGTTCGACGCGGGCTGGGGCGCGCTGAGCTGGCCGGCGGAGTTCGGCGGACGCGGCCTGCCCGTGTTCTACGAGCAGCTCTACCGGCAGGAGGAGGCCGCCTTCGACGTCCCGCGCCGCACCGAGATCTTCCCGGTCACCCAGCAACTGGTGGCCCCGGCCGTCCGGATCTGGGGCACGCCGGAGCAGCGGGAGCGCTGGATCAGGCCGATGCTGCGCGCGGATGAGCTGGCCTGCCAGCTGTTCTCCGAGACCGAGGCCGGGTCCGATCTGGCCGCGGTCCGTACGCGGGCGGTTCGCGACGGCGATGCCTGGGTGCTCGACGGGCACAAGGTGTGGACCTCGGGGGCGACAGTCGCGTCCTGGGGCGTGGCAGTCTGCCGTACCGACCCTGACGTGCGCAAACACGCGGGCATCACCGTGTTCATGGTGCCGATGGACGCCCCGGGCGTCACCATTCGCCCCATCCGGCAGATGACCGGCGGGATCAGCTTCAACGAGGTCTACCTCGACGGTGTCGTGGTACCCGACACCGATCGGCTGGGCCCCGTCGGCGAAGGATGGCGGGTCACCCTGACGGTGCTGGCCGCCGAACGGCTCGACTCCGGCGCCCTCGGCCTGGACAACGCCGACCGCGCCGTCGAGCTGGCCCGGCACCTGCCGCGGCCACTCACCGGCCACGAGCAGAACCTCGCGGCCGACCTGTACGTTCGCACGCTCGTCCAGCGCCTCATCGGCCTGCGCGTGACCGCGGCGCTGGTCTCCGGCCGCGAACCGGGCGCCGAGGCGTCGGTGGGCAAGCTCTACGCCACCGAAACCATGCGCCGCACCAGCGACCTGGTCCTGCAACTCCTCGGGCCGCGCCTGGTCGCCGACACCGGAGAGTGGGGCACCTTCGCCTGGACCGAGCATCTGCTGGGCGCGCCCGGCTACAGCATCGCCGGCGGGACCGACGAGATCCAGCGCACCATCCTGTCCGAGCGGGTGCTCGGCCTGCCCAAGGAGCCCGTACGATGACCGCCGAGCTCGCTTCGCCAGACCTGGCCGACCGGGTCGCCGGCGCGTTCCCCGGGCAGCGGGTGGGCCCGCTGGAGACGCTCGCCGGCGGCCACTCCGGACTCACGTACGTGGTCACGGTGGGAGAGCGCAAGCACGTCGTCAAGGCGGTCCCGCCCGCCGAACGGCCGGTGGGCCGCAACGACATGCTCCGCCAGGCCCGGGTGCTCCAGGCGCTGGCCGGCACGGCGGTGCCCGTCCCGGAGGTGGTGGCGGTCGACGAGCGGCAACCGGCCTGGTTCGCCATGGAGTTCGTCCCCGGTGAGGCCGCGGAACCGGTGCTCGACGAGCACGATCTCACTCCGGAGCTGGCCCGCGCCCGCATGCTGGAAGCCGCCCGTGTCCTGCGGCGGCTGCACGACCTCGACGTCGCCTCCCTGACGTTGGACGCGCCACCGCCTCGCGACGCGGTCGCCGAGCTCGGCCAGTGGAGCCGCACGATGCGCGCCGTTCCCGCCGAGCTGCGCCCCGGATCCGACGGCCTGCTCCACCGGCTCGCCCGGGATGTGCCCGCCGATCTGCCACCGGTCCTGGTGCACGGCGACTTCCGGCTCGGCAACGTGCTGTACCGGGCGCGGGAGGCGGCGGCCGTCGTCGACTGGGAGATCTGGAGCGTCGGCGACCCGCGTACGGACCTGGCCTGGTTCCTGCTGTTCGCCGACCACCGCAACTTCCCCGCGCTGGGCAGAGAAGTGCCCGGGCTGCCCACCGAGGCGGAGTTGCTGGAGGCCTACCTCGCGGGCGCCGCGCCGTTGCCCCGCTTCGACTGGTTCCGCGCGCTCGGCCGGATGAAGATGGCCGCGATCATGGGCCACAACCTGCGGCGGCACCGCGAGGGCCGGATCCACGACCCCGACCAGGAACGCCTGCCGCCGACCATCGCCGCCATGATCCGCACAGCGCACGACTTTCTAGGGACATAAGTGGATTTCGCCTACTCGCCCCGCGCACGCGAGCTCCAGACCCGGATGCGGTCCTTCATGGAGCAGCACGTCTACCCCGCCGAACCCGTCTACGACCGGCAGCTCGCCACCGCCGGCGACCCGCACGCCCTGCCTCCCGTGATGCTCGAACTCAAGGAAAAGGCTCGCGCCGAGGGCCTGTGGAACCTGTTCATGTCCCACGGCGACTGGGGCGCCAACCTGACGAACCTGGAGTACGCGCCACTCGCCGAGCTGGCCGGCGGCTGCGTCTTCGGGCCGGAGGTGTTCAACTGCTCCGCCCCGGACACCGGGAACATGGAGCTGCTGGCCCTGTTCGGCACCCCCGAGCAGCAGGAGCGGTGGCTGCGCCCGCTGCTGGCGGCCGAGATACGGTCATGCTTCGCCATGACCGAGCCCGACGTGGCCAGCTCCGACCCCCGGAACCTCCGTACCAGGATCACCCGCGACGGCGACAGCTACCTGGTCAACGGCCACAAGTGGTACACCTCCGGCATTCTCGACCCGGACTGCAAGCTGATCATCCTCATGGGGGTGACCGACCCGGACGCCGACCCGTACCGGCGCCAGAGCATGTTGCTCGTCCCCCGGGACACCCCCGGCATCACGGTGCTGCGGGACCTGCCCATGTTCGGCTACACCGACCGGCTCGGGCACGGTGACGTGCTCTTCGAGGACGTACGCGTACCCGCCGCCAACCTGCTCGGCGGCGAGGGCGACGGCTTCGCGCTCGCTCAGGGACGGCTCGGACCAGGCCGGATGCACTACGCCATGCGCGCGGTCGGGTTCGCCGAACGGGCCCTCGCGCTCATGTGCCGTCGCGTGCTCGACCGCGAGGCGTTCGGCGGCCCGCTGGCCGACCAGGGCGTCGTGCGGGAATGGATCGGGCGCAGCCGCATCGAGGTCGAACAGGTGCGGCTGCTGGTGCTCAAGTCCGCGTGGCTGATGGACACCGTCGGCAACTCCGCGGCCCGCATGGAGGTCGCGGCCATCAAGGTGGCGGCTCTGGAGACGGCGCACCGGGTGGTGGACCGGGCCGTCCAGGCGTTCGGCGCGGCCGGGGTCAGCGACGACACCGTCCTGGCCCGGCTGTTCGCGATCACCAGGGCGCTGCGCATCGCCGACGGGCCCGACGAGGTCCACCTGCGTACCGTCGCCCGCCAGGAACTGGCCAAGTACCGAAAGAAGGGGGCGGCATGAACGTGCTCGACGGCCGGACAGCGGTGATCACCGGTGGGTCCCGCGGCATCGGGCTGGCCATCGCGCACGCCTACCGGGCCGCGGGAGCGCACGTGGTCATCGCCGCGCGCAAGGCGGAGGGGCTGGCCGGCGCGCGC
This sequence comes from Nonomuraea sp. NPDC049028, assembly GCF_043197735.1. Taxonomy (NCBI): domain Bacteria; kingdom Bacillati; phylum Actinomycetota; class Actinomycetes; order Streptosporangiales; family Streptosporangiaceae; genus Nonomuraea; species Nonomuraea sp. NPDC049028. The sequence goes on along the minus strand of NZ_JBICTR010000004.1, from coordinate 97,624 downwards.
GCCGAGTTGCTGCGCACCGAGGCGGGCGGGGGTGTGCACACGGTCGTGGCCAACGCCGGCGAGCCGGAGCAGGCACAGCGCTGTATCGACGAGACGATGGAGCGCTTCGGCCGGGTGGACGTCCTGGTCAACAACGCCGCCACCAACCCGTACCACGGCGACCTGCTCGACCTCGACCTGCCCCGCGCGGAGAAGACGGTGCGGGTCAACCAGTACGGGATGATCGCCTGGACCCGCTGCGCCTGGAACGCCTCGATGGCCGAGCACGGAGGCGCCGTCATCAACATCGCGTCGGTGGGCGGGCTGATCGTCGACCCGCACATCGGCTACTACAACGCCACCAAGGCCGCCATGATCCATATGACCCGGCAGCTCGCCTACGAGCTCGGCCCCAAGGCGCGCGTCAACGCCATCGCACCGGGACTGATCAAGACCGAGCTGGCGCGGGCCGTCTGGGAGGCACGCGAGCCCATTCTCACCGCGAAGCTGCCGCTGCGGCGGCTGGGCACGCCCGAGGACGTGGCGAGCGCGGCGCTCTTCCTGGCCTCGGACGCCTCGTCCTGGATCACCGGCCAGACCCTCGTCATCGACGGGGGCGCGCTGGCCCTGCCGATCGGGGTCGACGAGTGATCGACCACCTGTTCTCCCTGAGCGGGCGGACAGCCGTGGTCACCGGGGCCTCCTCCGGACTCGGGGCCCGCTTCGCGGCGGTCCTGGCCGCGTCCGGGGCGACCGTGTTCGCGGCGGCCAGGCGGGCCGACCGGCTGGCGGAGCTGGCGGCCGGTGATCCCCGTATCCACCCGGTGGCGTGTGACGTCAGCCGCGAGGACGATCGCGAACGGCTCGTCGCGACCGCCGTGGCGGAGACCGGCCGGTTCGACGTCCTGATCAACAATGCCGGCGTCGCGGGCGGAACCCGCGCCGAGGACGAGAGTTCACAGGACTTCGCTGACGTTCTCGCCGTGAACCTGGTCGCCCCGTTCCATCTGGCCCGCCTCATGGCCACGGCGTCCGGCACCGGCCGCAGCATCGTGAACGTCGCCTCCATCCTGGGCCTGGTGTCGGCGGCCCCGATGGGCGGCGCGAGCTACGCGGCCTCCAAGGCGGGGCTGGTGGGACTGACCCGTGAGCTGGCCGGCCAGTGGGGTCAGGCGGGCGTGCGGGTCAACGCGCTGGCGCCGGGCTGGTTCCGATCCGAGATGACCGAGGAGCTGTTCGCCGACGCCCGGTCCAGTCGGTGGGTCGAGAAGAACACGATGCTGGGCCGTGGCGGGGACCCCGCCGAGCTCGACGGCGCTCTGCTCTTCCTCGCCTCGGACGCCTCGTCGTACTGCACCGGACAGGTTCTGGTCGTCGACGGCGGCTGGACGGCGCGATGAGCGTCGGCGAGAAGAGTGTCGGGGAGAAGAGTGTCGGGGAGAAGAGTGTCACGGTGGAGGTCCTGGACGGGGTGGCGGACGTCGTCCTGTGCCGGGGCGAGCGCGGCAACGCCATCTCTCTGGGTCTGGCACGCGAGCTGCGGGACGCCGCCCAGGTCTGCCTGAGCGAGAACGTCCGGGCGGTCCTGCTGCGCGGCGCGGGGCGATCCTTCTGTGTCGGCGGCGACCTGCGCGAGTTCTCCGGTCTGCGGGGGAGAGCGCTGGAGGAGCACCTGATCGAGGTGACCGACGCGCTGCACGGAGCGTTGCGGATCTTCGCCACGATGGACGCGCCGCTCGTCGCGCAGGTGCAGGGGGCGGTCGCGGGCGCCGGAGTCGGACTGGCCGCCGCCGCGGACCTCACCATCGCGGCGGACGACGCGACGTTCACGCTCGCCTACACCGGCATCGGCTACTCGCCCGACGCCGGGGTGACCTGGTCGCTGCCCCGGCTGGTCGGTCCCAAGAGGGCGCTGGAACTGCTGCTCACCAACCGCCGCATCACCGCGCGGGAAGCGGCCGGCATGGGGCTCGTGACGACCGTGGTGAGCGCCGAGCGGCTGCCGGCAGAAGCTCGGCGGTTGGCCGCCACGCTCGCGCGGGGGGCGACCGGGGCCTTCGGCGCGACTCGGCGGCTGGTGTCCGACGCGCTGTCCAGTGACCTCGACGCGCACCTGGACCGTGAGGCCCGCGCTCTCGCCTCGGCGGCGACCTCCCCCGAAGGGGAGGAGGGCGTGGCCGCCTTCCTGGGCAAGCGCCCCGCTCGCTTCTCGGGCGGCACCGAGCAGCGCGGCTTGTGACCCAGGCCGCCATACCTTTCCCTTCCCTTACCGACTGACCGGAGTGGATCACCGTGGCCGAAGCCTTCATCGTCGATGCCGTCCGTACCCCTGTCGGCCGCCGCAACGGGGCGCTGAGCGGGGTTCACCCCGCCGACCTGGGCGCCCACGTGCTGCGTTCGCTCATCGCCCGCACCGGGATCGACCCCGGGGCCGTCGATGACGTCTTCTTCGGCTGCGTCGGCCAGATCGGCGCGCAGACGGGCAACATCGCCCGTACGTCATGGCTGGCCGCCGGGCTGCCCCAGCACGTGCCCGGCACCACCATCGACCGGCAGTGCGGCTCGTCGCAGCAGGCAGTCCACTTCGCCGCCCAGGCCGTCATGTCCGGCACCGCCGACCTCGTCGTCGCGGGCGGTGTCGAGGTCATGAGTCTGGTGCCCATCTCAAGCCCGGCCGTCCTGGGGGAGCGTGAGGGCATGGGCGCGCCGTACGACGGGGCGGGCTGGCGGGCTCGATTCGGCGAGGAGGAGGTGTCGCAGTTCCGCGGTGCCGAGCTGATCGCGCGAAAGTGGGACGTCTCGCGGCTGGACATGGAGCGGTTCGCCCTGGACAGCCATCGGCGCGCGGTCGCGGCATGGTCGGACGGGGTTTTCGGCGAAGAGGTCGTGCCCGCGTTCGGCCTGGCGGCCGACGAGGGACCGCGGGCCGACACCAGCTTGGCGAAGATGGCGGGGCTCAGGACCCTCAGCGAGGGCGGCCGGCTGACCGCCGCGGTGTCGAGCCAGATCTCGGACGGCGCCGCCGCGTTGCTCGTCGCCTCTCAGGACGCGGTGCGCCGCTACGGGCTCACGCCGCTGGCCCGGGTCCACAGCATGGCCGTCGTCGGCTCGGACCCGATCTACATGCTCACCGGGCCCATCCCGGCCACCGAGAAGATCCTGGATCGTTCTGGTCTGTCCATCGGCGACATCGACCTGATCGAGATCAACGAGGCGTTCGCGTCGGTGGTGCTGGCCTGGCGCAAGGAGATCGGGGCGGCGCCCGAGCGGACCAACGCGTTCGGAGGAGCGATCGCGCTCGGCCATCCGCTGGGCGCCACCGGGGCGCGGCTGATGACGACCCTGGTGCACCAGCTGCGGCGCACCGGGGGACGGTACGGCCTGCAGACGATGTGCGAGGGCGGCGGCATGGCCAACGCCACGATCATCGAACGAATGTGATCAGCCGTGGACGGCGTTGAGGACGGCGGCGAGCCTCTCCGGCGCGCTGATCATCGCCATGTGCCCGGTGTCGAGATCGACGACCTCCGGGCGGAGCAGCGCGATGGACCGTTGCTGAAGCTCCTCGACGTAGCACAGGTCCCGCGTGAGGTGCACGTACGTGCGCGGGATCGCGCGCTGGTAGCCGCTCAGGTCCACGACCTCGCTCAGCAGTGCGCCCGAGTCGTCGATCAGCCGGTCCAGGGTCGCCGTGGTGGTCGCCTCGTCCATGTCGTCGCACAGGATCGCGGCGGCCCCCTCGCGGGTCTGGTGGTAGACGCCACCGGCGATGGACTCCTCGACCAGGTCCCGTACGCCCGGATCGATCTGGTCGAGCACCCGTGACCCGTCGGGAGGCACCACGGCCGACACGAGAACGACGTGCCGGATCCGCTCCGGCACGAGGTCCAGCACGCGTGGCACGGTGACTCCGGCGAAGGAGTGACCGACCAGCACGACGTCGCGCAGGTCCTTCGCCTCGATGTCCTCGCGGACGGCTTCGGCGCAGTCGGCGAGGGTGACCGTGCGCAGGTCGGCTCCGGCCCGCGTGCCACGGCCGGGAAGGTCGACGGCCAGCGCCTCGGCGTTCAGATGGGGGATCAGCTCGTCCCAGCAGTTCGCGCCGAAGCCGGCGCCATGGATGAGGACGAACGGCATGGGAGGCCTCCTCGTGGGTGATTACCAGCGAACCCTAATTGAATTCAGCTCTGGCGTACAGGGCCGCGCCTGCCGCACACTGCTGGTGAGCTCAAGTGAGTTCAGTTCAGGAAGCGATCGGGAAGGTGCGAGATGGCCACATCTTGGCATCGGCGGGTCTGGTCCGTCGTCCTCGCGGGCGTGCTCGCCGCGGTCCTGCTCGCCGGGGGCCAGGCCCCCGCGCGGGCCGACCGGCAGGCGCCCACTCCATGGCCGGGCGGGCGGTGGGAGCCGGGACCGGCCCGCTACGGCACCACGGTCGTCTCGGACGTTCCCGTCCGGATGGACGACGGCGTCACCCTGACGGCCACGGTCGCCTATCCGACGGATCCGGCGACCGAGCGGCGCGCCTCCGGCCGGTTCCCGGTCGCTTGACCGACAACCGGGACGTGCGAGCACCTTCGATGGGTAAGATGACGGGGAATGAGACTAGAACCGAGTTCAAGTCAGGTCGGCGGCAGAGGCCGGCCGGGCCGCGACGTTTCCCAGGCGGACAAATGGGGGGTGCGGTGATGAAGGCGGCGAAGATCGTCGAGCCGGACGAAAGCCCCCGTTCCAAGCGGCGGGCGATCCTGGCGGCCGCGGTCAAGAACTTCGGTAAGAACGGCTATGAGGCCACCAAGTGGTCGGTGGTCGCCGATCAGGTGGGGATCGGGCAGACCGCGCTCTATCACTACTTCGAGTCGAAGGCGCATTGCCTGCTCACGATCATGCGGCTTGAGCTCCAGCGTTCGCTGGAGATGTTCACGAAGGCGACCGCCGATCAGCCCGATCCGATGGAGGCATTGCGGGCGGCGGTGCGTTCGGCGTACGCGGTGTCCGAGCAGAATGTGCTGCAGATGCGGATCCTGCAGAACAACCTGGCCATTCTCGCGGTGCCCCGCAACTCCAAGAAGGAGGAGGCCGAGCGGCTCGCGGCCCGCGAACTCGTGCACGGCATCGAGCAGGCCTGGACCGAGCTGCTGGAACGCGGGATGGCCGAGGGAGTCTTCGCCCGTCGTGACGCGCACACGCTGGCCCTGAACATGCTCGGCATGATCGTGAGCGTCTGGCGCTGGTATCGCCCCAAGGGCCTGGTGACATTGTCCTCCGTGAGCGAGCTGACCGAAGACTGCTGCGTGCGGATGGTCGCGCCGTAGCGCTGGCCACAATGACCGGCACGACCTGCGCCGAAGGTCGTGCCGGTCGCTCTGTTCCGGCCCTGGCGCGAGTCGCGCGCCCGATGTTTCCTTTTCCGGGCATTCCGCTATTGCCCCATGGTGAGCGCGACGATACAGTCTCGTAAACTGAACTGAACTCAGTTGTGGGAGAACGTCATGCGCCTCCGTTCGACACACCTTCTCACCACCTGCGTCGCGGCCCTCGTCCTTGCCGTGGGCGCCTGCGGCGGGGGCGGCTCCAGCGCCGCGAGCGACAAAGAGATCAAGATCGGCGCCTGGTATCCCCTCACGGGTGCCGTGGCGGCCTCCGGCGTCCCGCAGCGCGCGGGCGCCGACGCGTACTTCAAGATGATCAACGACAAGGGCGGCGTCAACGGCCGCAAGATCAACTGGATCGTCAAGGACAACGCCTTCGACCCGCAGCAGACCGTCCAGATCGCCCGGGAGCTGATCGGCCAGGACAAGGTCGTGGCCATCGTCGCCGCCAACGGCACCGCGCAGGGCGAGGCGAGCTTCCCGTTCGTCCTGCAGCAGTCGAAGGTGCCGATCCTCAACGAGCTGGGCGGGGCCGCCACCTGGTACACGCCGCCGCGTCCCGGCCTGTTCGGCACCCAGACCCTCTATGAGGACCAGGCGGCGGCCCTGGCGGCCTGGGCGGGGGAGGACGGCGCGAAGAAGGTGCTGGTGGTGCACAGCGACCCCGCCGCGTTCGTCAACGTGGCCAAGCAGGTGGGGCCCGTCCTGCAGAAGGTCAGCCCGGGCAGCACCGCCGAACTGCTGTCGGTGAAGTTCCAGTCCACCGACTGGAGCCCGACGATCACACAGGTGAAGGCCAAGAAACCCGACGCGGTGATCGTCATCCTCGCCTCGCCGGAGGCCGCGGCCTTCCTCAAGGAGGCCAAGCTGCAGGGCCTGTCGGTGCCGATGTACGGGTACGCGCCCACCGCCGCGGCCTCCACGCTCACCCTCGCGGGGGATGCCGCCGAGGGCTTCAAGGCGGTGCAACTGGTCAAGGTGCCCAGCGACGAGGATCCGGCCGTCAAGGAGTTCCGCGACGCGATGGCCAAGTACGAGCCGAAACAGCCCGCGGACTTCATCGCCCTGTGGGGGTGGACTGCCGCCAAGGTGTTCGTCCAGATCGCGCAGACCGTCCAGGGTCCGGTCACCTCGCAGTCGCTCATCGCGGCCTACGAGAAGGCAGGCAACATCGACCCCGGCGTCGCGCCCGTCATGAACTTCAGCGCGGCCAACCACCTGGGCACCCGCGCGGTGCAGAAAGTGGTCGTGAAGGGCGGCCAGTTCGTCTCTGAGGGCGACTTCTTCACCCCGCCGGACCGCTGACACCAGGGAGGATGCACACATGGTGCTGCTTGAGTACATGGCCCGCATGGACGGCCAGAACCCGGAGAAGGCGCTCGAGTACGTGGAGCCGGACTTCCGTTTCCTGCTCGCCCTTCCCAGCGGGCAGGTGAGCGGGCAGTCCAGGGAGGACTTCGCCCGGTACATCACCGGCCGCGACGCGGTCGAACGGGTGCACAACGTCCTGCGCTCGGCGGTCGACGGGAACGTTGAGATGGTCTACGGGGTGGTGACCGAGTCGGGCAGGCCCACCGGGGCATTCCACTCCGCGGCCGTGGTGTCGGCCAACGGGCGGATGCTGCGCTACCAGTCGTTCTTCACGACCTCGTTCGAGCTGCTGGACTGGCCGGCGGCGCCCGGATCGGAGTGATGACATGTACAACCTCGTGCTTCTGGCCGCGCGACCGCCGGAGTGGACCCACGACCGGTTCATCGCCTGGTGGCGGAATGAGCACGCGGAGCTCACCCGTCGGCTGCCGGGTCTGCGGGCATGGCGGCACACCGAGATAGAGGCGGCGCTGGAAAGCCGGTCCGAAGGCTGGGACGGGATGTCGGTGCTGAGCTTCGACAGCCCGGAAGATCTCCGGAAGGCTCTGGACAGCCCCGAGTGGGCGGCGGCGGTCGCCCAGGTCGGCGACATGAGGGGCCGCCGGATCGCGGTGATGGGGACCGAGCTGGAGATGTTCACGAGCTGATGGTGGAGGGGCCGAATGCGGCAACTGGTGAGTGAGTTCCGGCGTCGGGCCGAGGAGTCGGACTTCGTCGCCGTCATCGACGATTCGGGCGAGCACACGGCGCGGGACCTGCTCGCCCGCGCCACGCGGCTCGCCGAATCCCTCGGCGGCGGCGCCGGGACCGTCCTCCTGCAGGCCGACAACTCCTGGCGGACCGTCGCGGCGACCCTGGCCGTGGGGATGAATGGCGGCGTGCTGGCGGTGGTCAATCGCCACACCACCGCCGCCGAGTTCGCCGCGGCCTTCGAGGACATCCGGCCCGACGCCGTGGTGGCCGAACCGTCCGCTCTCGCGGAGTGGTCCGTGCCCGCGGCCGGGGGCGTCTGGGACCGCTGGGGGGTGTGGTCGGACGACGGGCCGCGGGACGTCTCGCGGTGGTCCGGTGGCTCGCTGATCGGGCTGACCTCCGGCTCGACGGGGCGGCCCAAGGGAGTGGTCCAGTCCGAGGACGCCCTGCGCTACGCCTGCTCGCGCACCATCGCCGCCAACGGCCTGAGCCAAGGGGACGCGGTCGCGGCGCTCGTGCCGCTGTCCTCGACCGCGGCGTACTGCTTCGGCGTCTTCATGGCTTTGACGCTGGCCGGCCCGCTGGTGTTGTGGAGCAGGTGGGACCCCGCCACGGCGCTGACCCGGATGGCCGCGACGCAGGTGCGGTGGACCATGTGCGTGCCGACCATGGCGCTCCAACTCGGCGCCACCGCCGCCGGGTCGCGGGCGCTCCAGGGCGTGCGTTCGATGACCGTCGGCGGCGGTCCGATGGACGTCGGGGCTCTCGCCCGTGCCGAGGAGTCGCTGGGCACCAGGATCCTACGGGTGTTCGGGATGTCGGAGTGCCTGGGCCACACCTCGCCGTCGCCGGAGGAGCCGGTGGAGATCCGGCTCGGCCGTGACGGGCGCCCGTTCCCCGGCACCGAGCTGCGGATGGTCGGCCCGGACGGCCGCCAGGTGCCACGGGGCGAGGTCGGCCGGGCCCAGGTGCGCGGGCCGTCACTGTTCCTCGGGTACGCGCACGAGGGCAGGCCAGAGCCGCCGGCGCTCACCGCGGACGGGTTCTTCCCCACCGGCGATCTCATGATGGCCAATGACGACGGGACCGTCAGCGTCATGGGCCGCGAGAAGGACGTGATCATCCGGGGCGGCCGCAACATCGACGTCACCGAAGTGGAGCGCGCCGTCGCGACCCATCCCGGCGTCTGGCAGGTCTGCGTGGTGCCGGTCCCCGACGAGATCCTCGGCGAACGGGTGGCCGCGCTGGTCACCCTCACCGACGGAGACGGGATCGGGCTCGACGAGATCACCCGGCATCTGCGGAGCGTCGGACTCTCCAAGACCAAGTGGCCCGAGCTGGTGTTCGCCGTCGACGCGCTGCCGCAGACCACGGTCGGCAAGATCTCCCGGGCAGGCGCCCGCGACTTGGCGCGTGACCTGCTCGCCCGCCTGCCCGGCCCGGCGGGCAAGGCGGAGGCGTGACGGCGCCGGCCCGGAGCGGCCAGTGGGCCGAGGCCGGAACGGAGACGATCCGGCCCGGCGTGCACCGCGTCCCGCTGCCGCTTCCCGGAGACGGTCTGCGCGCCGTCAACGTCTACCTGCTCGAAGAGGACGACGGCATCGTCATGATCGACGGCGGCTGGGCCCTGCCCGAATCCCGTCGTGTCCTTGAACAGGCCATGGCGTCGCTGGGGCACGACCTCGGCCGGATCACGAAGATCTTCGTCACCCACATCCATCGCGACCACTACACGCAGGCGGTGGCGCTGCGCCGGCTCCTGGGGTCGCGGGTGTATCTCGGCGCCGGCGAGCGACCCGGCCTGGACGCGCTGGGCGAGGTGCGCAGCAACGTGCCGGTCACCTCCCTGGAAGTGCTCCGCCACGGCGGCGCGGGCGACCTCGCCGACCGGCTCTCCCGCCTGGACTTCGGCCGCTTCACCGAAAGCGACTGGGAGGCGCCGGACAGCTGGATCGGCGCGGGCGTCCTCGACCTCGACCGCAGGAGCCTGCGCGTCATCCCCACGCCCGGCCACACCAGAGGGCACGTGGTGTACCTGGACGAGGCGGCCGGCCTGCTGTTCTCCGGTGACCACGTGCTGCCGCACATCACGCCGTCCATCGGCTTCGAGCTCGGCGACCCCGGATTTCCGCTGGCGGACTATCTCGCCTCGCTGCGGCTGATGACCTGCTTCGCCGACGCGCGACTGCTGCCCGCGCATGGCCCGGTCACCGGGAGCGCGCACGCTCGCGTCGCCGAACTGCTGACCCACCACGATGTACGGCTGGCGCAGGCGCTGCGGGTCCTTGGCGACCAGACGCTGAACGCGTACGCGGTGGCGCGGCGGTTGACCTGGACCCGGCGCGAGGTGTCGTTCGCGAGCCTGGACGACTTCAACCAGATGCTCGCGGTCAACGAGACGGTCGCGCACCTCGACGTGCTCGCGGCGCGCGGACAGGTGATCGTCACGGTCGACGGCGGCGTGAGCGAGTACACGCGCGTGGACGGCGGCGCGGAGTAATCGACCGCGCCGCCGTGCGGTCCCGGGACACAGCGGGTGGTGCGGCCGCTGCGCGGTCCCGGGGCTCAGCGGGCGGTGTAGCCGCCGTCGACGTACAGCTCGGAGCCGGTGACGAAGCTCGACTCGTCGCAGGCCAGGAAGAGCGCGGCGTTCGCGACCTCGTCGGTTAGGCCCAGCCGCCCCATAGGTGTGTTGTCGATCATCAGGTCAAGCCGGGGCGTTCCCCGCCAGAGCTTGCGTGACAGCGGGGTCTCGATGAATCCCGGATGCAGCGAATTGACCCTGACCCCACGCTTCGCCCAGTGCAGCGCCGCGTTCTTGGTCATCAGCCGGACCGCGCCCTTGGCGGCGTGGTAGGAGAACTGGCCGCCGAATCCGCCGATGGTGCCGAATATCGACGAGACGTTGACGATCGACCCCCCGCCGGAACGCTCGATCACCGGGCCGGCGTGCTTCATCCCGAGCCAGACCCCGCGCTGGGTGACCGCGACGACGGCTTCCCACGTCTCCAGCGTCTCCGTCTCCACGTCCGTCATCTTGGCGATGCCGGCGTTGTTGACCAGCACGGAGATGCCGCCGAGCCGTTCGGCCACCTCGTTCACGACCGCTTCCCAGGCACCCTCGTCGGTGACGTCGAGGCCGAGGCCGATGGCCCGTCCGCCCGCCTTCGTGAGCTGTTCGGCGGCCTCCTCACAGCGTTCGACGTCCACATCGGTGATCACGACCGTCGCGTCCTCCTCGGCGAACCGCCGGACGACGGCCTCCCCGATCCCGCCGGTCGCGCCGGTCACCAGTGCCACGCGGCCGGACAGTCGAGCTCTCACGGCGATCTCCTCTGTCGATCTCAATGCGAAACCTCCGTCCCTCAGACCGTGAACCGGCCGCCGTTGCTGAGCAGCACGGCGCCCACCACGTTCGACGCGCCGGGGGAGGCGAGGTACAGGATGTTGTCCGCCAGCTCCTCGGGGGAGGCGTACCCGATCGGCCCGGAGGCCGCCATCGCCTGCCGGACGGCCGCCGGGGTGCGCGCTGCCATGGGGGTGTCCACTGGACCCGGCGCGACGACGTTGACCCGTACACCGAACGCCGCCGCCTCCTTGGCCACCGACTGCGCGAGCGCGTGCACGCCCGCCTTGGACGCGGCGTAGTGGGCGTAACCCGCCAGCGTGTCGAAGGCCGCCGACGACCCCACCATGACGACGGCGCCGCGACCGGCCGGGATCATCGCGCGCACCGCCGCTCGCAGGACATGGAACGACCCGTCGAGATTGATCGCCATGACCCGGCGCCACTGTTCGTCCTCCAGGTGCCGGAACACGTCAAGGGGCTCGCCCGACTGCTGGGCGGCCAGGATCCGCTCCTTGGCGCGTGGATCGTCGACCCCCGCGGTGTTCACGACGACGTCCAGCCGGCCGTGTGCCGCGACGATCCGTTCGACCTGCGCCTCCACGTCGGCGGCGACGGTGACGTCCAGGACGGCCGGGCGGCCGGACCTGGTCGTCGCGGCCACCGTACGCGCTCCGACCTCGTTGACGTCGGCCACATAGACCGCGGCGCACCGCTCGCGATCGAGCTGCCGCACGACCGCGGCTCCGATCCCGGACCCGCCTCCGGTGACCAGCGCGACCGCCCCCTCGAACCTGCTCGTGTCACTCACTGGTCGCTCATGGGGAAGGCTATTTCGGGCGTACGGCAGATCAGCAGCCGCCGGCACTTACCTGAGGCAGGGTCCACGAGCGCGGTCACGTTGAACGACGCCTCGAACCGTCCGTCCCGCGTCACCGTCCCCAACCCCAGCTCGACATCGCCGACGGCCGTGGCCCGGACCAGGTGATGGACCAGCGCGTTCTTCTCACGCTGCGCGAGATAGCCGACCAGACCCTCCCGGTCGCCGCGGAACTCGGCGGTCTGCCCGCCGCCCTTGGAGAACACCACGGACATCTCGAAGTCGTCAGTGATCTTCGTGAGCACGCGTTCGGGCTCGTCGGAGTCCATCGTGGCGAACCACGCGTCGAGCAGGGGGGTGTCGGTGGTCATGGGGCTCCTCCTAGGCGTCTGCTTGGCGTCTTCTAGGCGTCGGCGGTGGTGTTGGTGGCTGCGCCGGTGGCGGTTTTGCCGGTTGTCTCGGTGGCCGTGTGGGCGGCGGTCAGGCCGAAGACGAGAGCCGCGGCGATGCCGCCCGCGTACGCGCGGTTCCACAAACCGCCGACGTCCGACCCCGCCGCGAGGAGCCCGCCGATCGGTTCGCCGTCCTCGCCCAGGACGCGGGCGCGGTCGTCGACGCGCACGCCGTGGAACGGGAACGTGATGGCCGGCACCGCCTCGATGACGTAGTACGGCGGCTCGTCGAGTGGCAGGCGGTCCAGCTCGCGGCCGGGCCGCAGGTCGAGCCCCGCCGAGGCGCGCTCGTTGAAGAGTTCGACGCCGTCGCGGACGGCCTTGCCGTGGTAGCCCCATTCCTCCGGCAGGAAGGCCAGTTCGTCCAGGTCCTGGGCGAGTCCGACGCGACCGCCTCGCCTGCTCGCCAGGGCGAACTTGTCGACGGCGACGGCGCCCTCGACATAGGAGCCGACGATCCAGTCGCGGAACACCCGGGCGTCGGCGACGAGCAGGCCGCGGCTTCCGGGCTGCTCCAGCAACGCCATGGTGGTGAGGTGATCGCCCAGCGTCTCGTCCGTGAACCGTTCGTTGTTCAGGTTGAACAGGAGCGCGTGCTCGCTGTAGTACAGCGACAGGTCGACGAAGTCCGCCGGATCGGCGAAGGAGATGCCGCTGGGGATGAGGTGACCGTAGAAGCCGGCGTCCTCGTGACCGGTGGCCGCGCCGGCCTGGGTGGCCAGGCGGTAGCCGCCGCCACGGCTGTGTGGATTCGAGCGCAGCTCCATACGGTCGGCTCGCGGGTGCACATGGGTGGTACGGAGCGCGAGGTCACCCTGGAACCCGCCGGTCGCGACGAGCGTCGAGCGAGCCCGCACCGTTCTGCGCGTGCCGTCGGCCGACCTCAGCTCCGCCCCGGCCACGACTCCGTTCTCCGTCACCAGACGTTCGGTGTCGGTGTCGAGCAGCAGTTCGCCGCCGCCTTGGAGGATGAGCCGGCGGCAGGTGTCGAGGTAGTGGTTGGTGTCGAACCGATGCCCGCGGCCGAAACTGAGAATTGCCTGCTCATCCCCGGTCTCGACGCCGATGGAGCGGATCCATGAGACGCCGTCGGCGAACCGGTCCACCAAGGCGCGTTTCAGTGCGGCCTCTCCGCGCGGATTGTGCTGATCCATGATCTCGTGGCTGGGAGCGGTCCACGCGTACCCGGCGAAGCGCGCCGATCCACCGACGTCGCCGCCGATCTCGGCGATCAACACCGACAGACCGTCGCGCACGGCTCGCGCACCAGCCGTCAGCCCAGCCATCCCGGCGCCGATGATCAGCAGATCGACGGCTTCTGCTTCTGCGCGCACGCGACTATCCTCCATCGGTCCCTGCTGCTCAGCGGACTGCCAGGCGTCTCGCGTGCCACAATAGACCAAACTCAATTCAATTCAAGAGCAGGTCCTCCGGCGCCGACGAGACGGAGGGCGAACTCGCTGTACTGCCACACGACGGCGTCCTCGCCGTGCTCGCCGTCTTCGCGATACCAGGCCGCCAAGCCCATGCCGAGGTCGAGGATCGCGTACGACGCCAACCGCGCCGATGCCACGGCGAAGACCCCCTGTCGCGATCCCGCCTGTACGAGATCACGAAACCGGGTCTCGTACTCGGCGCGAAGCTCCAGCACGCGCCCGCGATGCGGTTCGGTGAGGCTGCGGATCTCCCGGTTGCCGACGAACGCCTCAAGCCGGTGCCGGGCGTGATAGCGGACGTGAGCCTCGGTCGCCCGCCGCAGGCGCTCGACGGGGTCGGTCGTGGTCGCGACCGCCGCGCGGTTGGCGGCGAGCAGTTCGCGCATCGTCGCCTTCATGATCTGGGCGAGCAACTCCTGCTTGGAGGCGACGTGCTTGTACAGGCTGGGCGCGCGCATTCCCACCGCTTCGCCGATGTCGGCCATCGTGGTGGCCTCGTATCCCTTGCCGGCGAACAACTCCAGCGCCACCGAACGAATGTGCTCGACCCGGTCCACATCGACTCCTCGGCTAACGTTAATTAGCTGCAATGATGGCGCATTTCCGCCGCCAGGGTCTACGGTTCGGCTAACGCTCATTAGCCAGATGGGAGACCCCATGGCCGTCGACCTCGCCCCCGATCCAGCTGTCGCCGACGTCGCCCGGCGCACCGCGACGTTCATCCGCGAGGCGGTGATTCCTGTCGAGGAGGCACAACACGGCGTCGCGCGGTCGGAGGACGTCCGCAGGACGCTGCAGCAGGCCGCGAAGGAGGCCGGTGTCTTCGCCCCGCACGTCGCGCGGGAGTACGGCGGGCTCGGGCTCGACATGCGCGGCCGGGCCGCCGTGTTCGAGGAGGCCGGCTACTCCCTGCTCGGACCGCTCGCGCTGAACATCGCGGCGCCCGACGAGGGAAACATGCACATGCTTGAGGCCATCGCCACTGACGAGCAGAAGGAACGTTACCTGCGGCCACTCGCCGCGGGCGAGGTCCGCTCGTGCTTCGCGATGACCGAGCCCGCCCCGGGCGCGGGCTCGGACCCGAGCGCCCTCACCACGCGTGCGACGCGTACGGCTGACGGATGGCGTATCGACGGCCACAAGTGGTTCATCACCGGCGCTGACGGGGCGGGCTTCGCGATCTGCATGGCCAGGACCTCCGGGCAACCGGGCGAAGCGGGCGGCGCGACGATGTTCCTGGTCGACGGCGACAACCCCGGCATGAAGACGGTCCGGCACATCGACACCCTCGACGAGAGCCTGTACGGAGGTCACGTCGAGCTGGTCTTCGACGACTGCGTGGTGGGGGAGGACGCGATACTCGGCGAGGTCGACGAGGGCTTCCGCTACGCCCAGGTCAGGCTCGGCCCGGCCCGCATGACGCACTGCATGCGCTGGCTGGGCATCGCGCGACGGGCGCAGGACATCGCGGTGGCGCGGGCCGCGGAGCGGCGGCTGTTCGGGTCGCGGCTGGGCGAGCTCGGCATGGTCCAGCAGATGATCGCCGACAACGAGATCGACATCGCCGCGTCCCGTGGCCTCATCCTGCGGGCGTGCTGGGAGCTCGATCAAGGCGACAGCGCGGCACAGTCCACCGCTGTCGCCAAGACCTTCTGCGCGGAGGCGATCTGGCGCGTCGTCGATCGTGCCGTGCAGATCTGCGGCGCCCTCGGCGTTTCCGGCGACGTTCTGCTGAGCCGCTACCTGCGGGAGGTGCGCCCGTTCAGGATCTATGACGGGTCGTCGGAGACCCACCGCTGGGCCATCGCCAGGCGCGTCCTGCGCCGCCATGACGCGGCGGCGGCGCGATGACCGGCGTGACGTGGAAGTGGCGCGACGACCGGCATGACGTGCGGCGCGATGACCGGAGTGGCGTGGAGGCGGCGCGATGACGGACACTGACCGGTCCGCGCTCGATGGCCTGGATCTTCCCGCGCTCGAAAGGTTCTTCGCCGAGCGCGTGCCCGGCTTCGCCGGTCGCCTCACCGCCGAGTTGCTCCATGGCGGGCGGTCGAACCTGACGTACCTGCTCGGCGACGGCCGGCACAAGTGGGTGCTGCGCCGTCCGCCACTGGGCGGGCTCACGCCGTCGGCACACGACATGGGCCGCGAGTACCGGGTCGTCGAGGCCCTTGCCGGCAGCCAGGTCCCGGTCGCACGCGCGGTCGCCCTGGCCGGCGCCGAGGTGCTGGGCGTGCCCTTCTCCGTGGTCGAGCACATCGAAGGGGCCGTGATCCGGACCACGGACCAGTTGCTCACGCTGTCCAAGGGCGATATCGCCCGATGCGCGGACAGCCTGATCGAGGTGCTGGCCCGCTTGCACGCGGTCGATGCCGATGCCGTCGGGCTGGGGACGTTCGGCCGTCCCCACGGTTACCTCGCCAGGCAGGTGCGGCGCTGGCACGACCAGTGGCAACGGGTCCGGACCCGCCCCCTGGCCGACATCGAGCGCCTGCACGCGTGGCTGGCCGAGGCGTGCCCCGAGGAGAGCGGCGCCTCGATCGTCCACGGCGACTATCGCATCGACAACGCCATCCTCGACCGGCACGACCCCGCCCAGGTACGGGCGGTGGTGGACTGGGAGATGGCCACGCTCGGCGACCCGCTGGCCGACCTGGGACTGCACCTTGTGTACGCGGATCCGGCGTTCGCCCCCGTCATCGGCGGCTCAGCGGCGTCCACCAGCGACCGCTTGCCCCCGCCGGCCGAACTCGCCCAGCGATACGCCACGATCAGTGGCCGCGACCTCGGCCGGCTCGACTTCTATCTCGGTCTCGGCTACTTCAAGATCGCAGTGATCGCGGAAGGGATCCACGCCCGCTTCCAGCGGGGCATGACGCGGGGATCGGGGTTCGAATCCGTCGGTCAGGCGGTCGCGCCGCTGGCCGCCGCCGGTCTGCATGCCCTGGCGAAGCCCGCCTGAAGGAGTAAGGAACGCCGGGCCGGCGCGAGAGGCGGTATGGCTTGATCTGCATGCGGCCACTGTCAGCGGCCACCGCGTGAGTGGACGCTATTCAGACGGATCCGGCCGCTGACGTCCCGGCTGGTGGCTCGAGCATGGGCACGAGGAACCGCCGGGCCACCGCGGCCAGTTCGTCGTCGTCATCCAGGTCGATGATGGCACTGGGGATCGTCAGGAATGAGGTGGAGATCCGCACCATCATCTCGGCCACAAGATCGACGTCAAGCCTGCTCGACACGTTGCCCGCGCGTTGCTCGCTGCGGAGCTGACCGGCGACGAAATGCCGTACGGTGGCGAGGGTCTGACCCCCGTCGGCCGTCATGGAGGGGACTAGCAGGTCCGGTTCCGTAGCGATGAGTCCGCCGATCAGCGGGTTGCCGCGAATTGCTCGCAATGAGGTTACGAAGCCCAGTACCACCCTGTCGGCAGCGGTGCCGGCCTGTTCTATGTCGATGAGGAACTGGTCGAAATAGCGGCGGAACTCCCGGCGCACCACGTGTTCGATCAGCGTGTCCTTGGTGTCGAACCGGCGGTACACCGTGATCCGCGACACCTTCGCCAGCCGGGCGACGTCCTCCATGGTCGAGCGCCTGATGCCCATCCGGCAGAACTGCTCGTACGCCGCGTCGAGGATGCGCGCCCGTAGCTCGTCGCTGTCGTCGACACGCTCGACGGCATCGACATAGGCGCGCTCCAGCAGCGAATCCGAGTCCGACGGCGCCATGAATCCGGACAGCACAGATTCCACGATCACCTCCTAGAGGAATTCTGCCTCAAACGTGGTCTTGTGATGCTCGTCACACTGTGCTCTGATGATGATACACAGACTCATGACTTGTTTCTCCGTATCAACCATTTCTCGCATGCCCTGAGCAGAACCCCCACCTCGAAGGAGTGCGGAGCATGGCAGAGTTGAGCAGGCGCGAGGTACTGATGTCGGGCACCGCGTTGGGGGCGCTCGGCGCGTTAGGAATGGTCTCCCCGGCCCAGGCGGACTCCCTGTCCGGCGACTGGGGCTGGCCGGCCAGTGGTTCGATCGCGGGTTCCGGCAGCGGCGCCGACCCCCGATGGGTGTGGGACGACGTGGCCGATCCGCTCCTCGCCTCCCTGCTCGACCGCGGTGTCATACCCGAGGTCAACCGGCTGCTGGACGGCTGGAACCGCAACGACCAGCCCCTGCCCGCGGGGCTGCCGGAGGATCTGCGGGCCTTCATCGAGCAGGCACGTCAGCTGCCATCGTGGGCCGACCCGGCCAAGCTGGACGCCGCGGGGCGCTTCCACGCGCTCAAGGGGAACTACATCGTCGTCCTCACCATTGTCGGCGCCGGGATGCTGGCCACCGCCATCCCCAAGGAGGCACGCGCTGTCTATTACTCCGCGGGCGGCGCGGATCTGAAAGACCGGATCGCCAAGACGAACATCCTGGCGTACGCGGTCAGACCCCAGAACGCCTGGAGTGCCGGAGGCACGGCCGTGGTCGAGGCCGTGAAGACCCGGCTGGTGCACGCGGCGGTGCGGCACCTGCTGAAGTCGTCTCCCCACTGGTCCGGCCCTATCCCGATCAGCCAGGAGGACATGCTCGTCACGTGGCACACCCTGGCGACCTACTCCATGCGCGGGATGCGGGAGTGGCAGGTGCGCATCTCCTCCACTGAGGCCGCGGCGTACCTGCATTCGGTACAGATGCTGGGGCACATGCTCGGCATCAGGGACGAGTTCCTCCCCGCCACCTGGGACTCCTCCTACACCCAGTCGGATCTGGTCCTGCCCAGGAACATGGGGCCGACCTCGGAGGGGGTGGAACTCAACGCCATCCTGCGGGGCATGCTCGCGGAGCTGACCAGCCCCGGCGGCCTCGACAAGCCGCTCGTCAACGCGTTCTCCAGGTACCTCACCGGCGACCAGGTGGCCGACTGGAACGGCATCCCGCGCGAGCCGCTGTGGGACCCGGCGGTCAAGACCGCTTGGCCGCTACTGGTGCGGTTCCGGGAGGGTCTGATCGGGCTGCCGCTGGTGCCCGCCGCCGCCTGGCTCCTCGACGAGATGGTCAAGAAGTGGACCACGTACTACCTCACCAAGGGGGCACAAACCAAGATCGTGATTCCGACGGGCAACCGGCCCAGCTGATCACGGTCCGGCAAGGAGATCCCCAACTCCTGGGTCACACCCGCATGACGGCATAGCCCGTTGCGTTGAGAGGCGCACCTTCGGTACACCATCGGCCCCCGGCGACTGGGTTGTCGCCGGGGAATTTCTTTTGGCTGATCCCTTGACCTGGACCCCCGGGAGGGGAGAGTTTGGTCAGAATCGGATTTACGAGTCATTTACGAACCTAGTTCGTAAAGGGGTGTCGTGGCGATTGTGATCGGAGTGGTGACCCACTCGATGCACGGAGAGTTGTTCCGGGAAGCCGCGAACACGCTCGGTGGGGTCGACCTGGAGTGGGTCAGCTACGACCACGAGGACGAGATCCGCGCCAAGGTCGCCGAGTTCCTGAGCACGACCCGGCTCGACGGATTCGTGGCCGGCCCGGTCCCGTACACGGCCAGCCGCGAACTCCTCCCACCCGGCCTGCCGGTCGGCGTGATCCGCTCGTCGGCGCTCGACCTGACCCTCGCGCTCTACCGCGCCCAGGAGCGTGGGTGGGGTCGCACCCCGGTCAGTATCGACACCTTTCCCGCCGAGGCGGTCGAGGCGGTCGCCCTCGCGCTCGAGCTCGACGCCGACGCCATCGACTGCCTGCCGTACGCCCCCACGCAATCCGTGGAGGACATCGTCGAGTTCCACCGTTCCGCCTACCACCGGTTCGGCGAGCGCGGCTATGTGATCAGCGTCCGCGCCGCCGTCCGCGAGCGACTGTCCGGCGAGATCCCGATCATGAGCGGGATGCCGGTGCCGGCGACGATCCGGACCGAGCTGCACGAGCTCGCGCTCCGGATCGAGTCCGAGCGAGCCAGCGCACAACGCTTCGCCGCCGGAGTCTTCCTGATCTCGCATTCGCAGGACGAGGAACGGGCCCGGATCGGCCTGATGAACCTGTTGCTCAACACCCCCGAGTTCGCCGGCGCGTGGATCGAGGACCGTGGCCGGCGCGGTGTCGTCGTCTTCGCCCACAAGGCTCTGTTCGAGCGCATCACCCGCAACTGGGTCGCCGTACCCGCGCTCGCCGAGGCGGCCGCGGCGCTCGGTGCGCAGGTCTCGGCCGGGTTCGGCGTCGGCGCGTCCGCCCGCGGCTGTGTGGCCCTGGCCGAACAAGCGGCCGCCCGGGCCGAGCGGGAGAGCGAGCCATGCGGCTACCTGATCGAGGACAGCGGCGTGATCATCGGCCCGATGGGTCCGGTCCGGGCGGCGCTCAGCTACTCCTACCGCGAACACGGCGACGACGTCGAACAGCTCGCGAAGTCCGTCGGCCTCAGTGCCGCGACCGTCTCCCGCCTGGCGGCACTGGAGCACGAACTGGAAGGTCGCGCGATCTCGCCCGGTGAGCTCGCCGACCATCTCGGCATCACGGATCAGAGCGGCCGCCGGCTGATCCGCACACTTGACGCTGGGGGCCTGGTGAGCGTCGAAGGCACAGCTCAGCGCCATCCGAAAGGACGCCCGACGCGTCTGTACCGGCTACGCATCGCCCAAGCGTTACTGCGCTCACCGCGTTGAAGGGACAACCATGGAGCTCAACCGCCGCCAGATCCTGAAGTACGCGGGTCTCGGGCTGGCCCTGCCCGCCGCATCGCCCCTGCTGACCGCCTGCTCCAACGACAAGTCCGCGGGCTCCGGCGACGGCAGCGTGAAGTTTGAGGGCTGGGACTACGAGGCCGCACTCGTCCAGCAGAACCTCGACAACTTCACCAAGACCAGCAAAATCAAGGTCAACTACACCCCGATCACGAGTGCGCAGTACGTTCAGAAAGTAGTCGCCGAGTTCACCGGCGGCGGCGGCCCGGACGCTCTCTACGTGTACGACGATTCCCTCGCGGGCTGGGTCGAGGGGGACTACCTGCAGCCGCTCGACGGCATGCCCGGCGTCGACGAAGTGTACGGCGCGATCTACCCGGGCAACGCGTCCGCGATGACCTACCAGGGCAAGCGCTACGGCCTGCCGTACTACACCGACTCCAACTGCCTGACCTACAACGCCGACATCCTCGCCAAGGCCGGGATCACGAAACCCCCTGCCAGCCTGGAGGAGCTGGAGGCGCAGGCGGTCAAGATCAAGAACGCCGGCCTCCTGAAATACCCGATCGGCGTACCGGCGCAACTGTCCGACACCTGGTGGTCCTGGGTGTGGGCGCTGGTCTTCGGCAGCGGCGGCAACATGTTCGACGACCAGCAGGCGCCGATCATGAACACCACCGACACCGTGGTGAAGGACGTCTTCGCCTGGCTGCAGCAGGCGGCGAACAAGTCGAAGGTGATCGACCCGGCCTGCCTGCAACTGCTGCCGGTCCCGATCGACAACGCGATGAAGGCGAACCGGTACGCGTACACGATCGGCGCGCGGTACGCCAGCCGCGACTACAACGACGCGACCAAGTCCAAGGCCGCGGGCAAGATCCGGATGGCGCTGATACCGAGCCTCGACGGTCAGGTGCACGGGACGGTCAGCAACACCCGGCTCTATGCGCTGGCCAAGGACACCGAGGTGAAGGACAACGCGTTCAAGCTGCTCACCTACCTGGGCGGACTCGACGCGAACAAGCAGCCTTACACCGCGAAGTTCTGGTTCCTGCAGCGTGGTCTCGGATTCGCCTACCGGTCGATGGCGACCGACCCGGAGATCACCGCGTCGCTGAAGAAGTTCGCCGACCCGGCGATCTACGCCCACCTGGGCGAGATCGCCAAGCCGCGCAACGTGCTCGGCATGCCGTGGTACACCGAGTTCGAAACCGAGATGCACAAGGTCGTGCAGGGCGTGCTGAGCAACCAGACGCAGCCGTCCGCGGCGGTGGCGAGCTTGGCGCAGTCCGCTGCCACGCTGAAGAAGAAGTACAGCTGAGGATGGCCGTCCAAGCCGAACGCCGGCCGCTGGGCGACAACGCCAAGGCCTGGGCGCTGAACGCGCCGGCCATGATCGTGATCGCCCTGCTGGTCGCCTACCCGATCGCGTACTCGTTCTGGGTCAGCCTGCAACGCAACAACCTGAAGCGCCCGCGCGCGAAGAGCTTCATCGGCTTCGACAACTACCAGGCCCTGCTCAGCGATCAGGCTTTCCTGTCCGCGCTGAAGGTGTCCGCCCTGTTCGTCCTCGTGGTGCTCGGGCTGACCGTCGTACTCGCGCTGATCCTGGCGCTGGTGCTGAACGAGCGGTTCCGCGGCCGCGGTCTGTTGCTCAGCCTGGCCTTGTTGCCTTGGGCGATGCCGGGGGTGGTGAACGGCCTGATGTGGCGGACCATCTTCGACGCGAAGACCGGCGCCCTGAACGGTCTGCTGACGCAGCTCGGGCTGATCGACGACTATCACGCCTGGCTGACGTCCGGGACCGGCGCGTTCCTGTTCACCGCGCTGGCCCAGGTGTGGAACACGCTCCCGTTCTCGGTCATCATTCTGCTCGCCGGATTGTCGACAATCCCTTCGGAGTTGTACGACGCCGCCACCGTCGACCGAGCGGGTGCGGTGCAGCGGTTCGTCCAGGTGACGGTGCCGTGGTTGCTGCACCCCCTGCTGATCGTGCTGATCCTCGAGACGATGAACGCGTTCCGTGCCTTCGACACCATCTACGTACTGACCGGTGGCGGACCGGGTGACGCGACCACCACCATCGCCCTACTCGACGTGCAGACCGTCCTGACCTTCACCGACTTCGGCCTGGGCAGCGCCTACGCCTGGGTGATCACCGCGATCACCCTGCTGATCTCGGTCTGCTACATCGGCCTGCTCTACCGGAAGGGGGACTTCGAGGTATGAGCCTTCGAGATATGAGCACCGTGGTGAAGGTTCCCCTGCGCTACCGAATCCCCTGGAAGAAGATCGTCCTGTACGTGCTGGCGGTCGTGTTCGCGCTGTATCTGGTGTTGCCGTTCTACTGGATCGTCGCGATGAGCTTCATGCACGAGGTGGATGCGATCTCCGTACCGCCGCACTGGATTCCGGACCGCCCGACGTTGGAGAACTATCTCGGTTTCATCCATCCGAGTGAGGCCCAGCAACTCGTCGGCGGCCGGGCGATCGACGAGACGCCGTACTCCTTGCGCAACAGCCTGATCGTCGCCACCTCGACGGCGATCCTTAATCTCGCGCTGGCCACGTTCGCGGCGTACTCGTTCTCGCGGCTGAAGTTCCGTGGCAGTCAGGCGCTGCTCATGCTCTACCTGCTCACCCGGATGGTACCGGGGATCGCGATCATCATCCCGTTCTACCTGCTGATGCGGACGTTCGGGCTGCTGGACACCTACCTGGCGCTGATCCTTTCGTACACGACGTTCGCGCTGCCGATCACGATCTGGATCCTGAAGGACTTCTTCCGCTCGGTGCCGCGCGAGCTGGAGGAGGCGGCCCGGGTGGATCGGTGCGGCTGGTTCCGGACCATGTGGTCGGTGTTCCTGCCGGTCGCGGCGCCGGGGCTGGTCGCGGCCGCGGTGTTCGCGTTCATGACCGCGTGGAACGAGTTCATGTTCGCGTTGTTCCTGACCAGCACGAAGGCGGCGAAGACGATCCCGGTGGTGGCGGCGAACTTCGCCACCGACTTCAACACCCAGTTCACCGTGATGGCCGCGGCCGGCGTGCTCGCGGTCGTCCCACCCCTGGCACTGGCCCTGCTCTTCCAGCGCAAGCTGGTCCAGGGCATGGCCGCCGGATCCGTGAAGGGCTGACAGATGGCAGAGGTTCGACTCGAAGGCGTCACCAAGTCGTTCGGCGGCAAGACGGTGGTGAAGGACCTGAATCTGACCATCGAGGATCAGGAGTTCCTCACCCTGGTCGGCCCGTCCGGTTGTGGAAAGTCGACGACCCTGCGCATGATCTGCGGCCTGGAACGGGCCTCCGAGGGCAACATCTTCTTCGACGGCAAGCCGGTCAGCTGGCTGCCGGCCAACAAGCGCGACGTCGCGATGGTGTTCCAGAGCTACGCGCTCTACCCGCACAAGACGGTCCGGCAGAACATCGGGTTCGCGCTGAAGATGATGCGGGTGCCCAAGGCGACGATCGACGAGCAGGTGCTGCGGGCGGCCCGGACGCTGGACATCGAGGACCTGCTGGATCGCAAGCCGCGCGAGCTGTCCGGTGGTCAACGGCAACGGGTCGCGCTCGGCCGCGCGATCGTACGGGACGCCGGCGCGTATCTGCTCGACGAGCCGCTGTCCAACCTGGACGCGCAGCTCCGGGTGCTGATGCGCGCGGAGATCAAGCGGCTGCACGTGGATGTCGCCCGGACGTTCATCTACGTCACCCACGACCAGGTCGAGGCGATGACGATGTCGGACCGGATCGCGGTGATGCGCGACGGCGTCGTCCAGCAGTGCGCGACGCCGGGGGAGATCTACGAACGGCCCGCGAACCGGTTCGTCGCGTCGTTCATGGGCTCGCCGCCCATGAACTTCGTCACCGGTGAACTGGCCGACGTCGACGGCGTCCGCACCTTCCGCAGCGGCGCGTTGAGTCAGGAGCTGGGCCGGTACGACGTTTCGCCGGACGACCCGGCCGTCGTCCTGGGCGTCCGGCCGGAGGACGTGACGTTGTCGCCGACCCCGATCGCGGGCTATCAGCCCGGGAAGGTGTTCGTGTCCGAGCCGCTCGGTCCGGACGTGCTCGTCACGGTCCGGATCGACGGCGAGCTGCTGAAGGCCCGCGTCCCGGTGCCGTTCCGGCTGGGTCATGACAGCACGGTGTACGTCGGCTTCAACCAGAACCGCCTGCATTTGTTCAAGGCCTCCGACGGCACCGCGCTGCACGCCCCCCATCGAGAGGAACACTCTTGAGAATCCCCGAGAACGCGATCGTCGAGGTCGAGCTGCCGGCCGACTTCGACGACTTCTGGGCGGCCGGCCTGGCGGACTGCGCGTCGTACCCGCTGGACCCGGTCCTCACCGAGATGCCCTCGCTGTCCACGGACAAGGTGATCGTCTACGATCTGCGCTACACCAGCTATGGCGGTCTGCGGATCGCGGGCTGGTACACCGTCCCGCGCGATCGGCCGACCCCGCACCCGGCGTTGGTGACGATCCCCGGCTACATCTCCGAGCCGACGATCCCGAAGGAATGGTCCGAGCTCGGGTACGCCGCGCTCGCGGTCGCGCCGCGCGGAAAGCTGCGCTCGAACGACGTGTTCAACCCGGGCTACCCGGGCTTGCTGACGCACAACATCATCGACCACAACACCTACGGGTATCGCGGGTTCTACCTCGACGTGGTGCGGGCGGTCGAGGTACTGCTCGATCGTCCGGAAGTCGATGATCTGCGGATCGGACTGCAGGGGTCGAGTCAGGGCGGTGGCCTCGGGATCTCGACGGCCGCGCTCCTGCCGGACGTGATCCGGTGCGTCGCGGCGGGAGCGCCGTACCTGTGCGGGATCATGACCGCGCCGACACTGACCCGGTCGTATCCGTACGAGGAGATCAACGAGTACTTGCGGATGCACCCGAAGGACGTCGACCGGGTGCGGGAGACGGTCGCCTACTACGACGGGCTCAACTTCGCGCCGAAGGTGCGGGCGCCGACGCTGCTGTACCTGGGGCTCGAGGACGACGTGTGCCCGCCGGAGACCGGATTCGCGCTGCGGCGGGTGCTGACCTGTGAGACCACCCTGCACGCCTACCCGCACTGCGCGCACCACGCCGGGCTGCCGGGCGTGCTGCGGATCGTGGCGGACTTCCTCGCCGAACACCTCACGCCGGGACGGTGAACCCGTGGACTTCGACAGCTACTGGTCCGCCGTCGACGATGAGCTGGCCGCGATCTCCGCTCGGCCCGGGCTCGACCTGGTGCCGGCGCGGACGACGGACGAGGCGACCAGCTACACCGTGCGGCTCACCAGCACCGGGCCGTACCGAGTCTTCGGTCATCTCAGCATCCCGTCCGGTGACGGGCCGTTCCCCGCGCTCCTGCGGACGCCGCGCCACGGGAGCGTCAACCTCGTGCCGCACCCGAACGATCGCAGCCGGTACGTCGTGTTCGCCCTGACGCACCGTGGTCAGCGGCTGGCCGACGAAGGGTTCTCGGCGGCGTACCCGGGATTGCTGACGATGGGCATCGACGACCCGGCGTCGTACATCTATCGCGGGATCGCGGCGGACTGCCTGCGGGCCGCGGAGTTCCTGATGAGCTTGGCGGAGGTCGATCCGGCGCGGGTGGCCGTGAGCGGGGACGATCTGGCGCTGCTGACGGCCGCGCGGCGGCCCGGGTTCAGCGCGGTCCTGCTCTCGGAGTTGCTGTTCTACCGGGCGGCAGAGGCACGGCTGAAGTCGAGCCGCTATCCGCTCGAGGAGCTCAACGATCACCTCCGTGCCGGCTCGTCGGCGCGGATCATTGACAGAACTCTTGCCTACTTCGACCCGGTCCGGCACGCGTCCGCGGTGACCGCTCGGACGTTGCTCGCCGTCGACGATCCTGACTGGTGTGCCGCGCTGATCGGGGCCTTGCCTGCCGCGAGTGTCTACAAGCTGACCCACCTCGACGGCACCGACAACGACTTCCTGGATGCCTGGCTGGCCGAACTCTCCGGCGTACCACCGATGTCGAGATTCCTCGTATGACCAATCCGTTCGGGGTCCGGCCGGTCATCAACGCCTCCGCGACACTCACCGCACTGGGCGGCTCGCTGATGCCGCCGTCGGCGCTGAAGGCGATGACGGAGGGGGCGGCCCACTTCGTCGACCTGCCCGAACTCCACGACCGCGTCGGTGAGCGCCTGGCCGTGCTCACCCGCAACGAGGCGGCCTGCGTGACGTCCGGTGCCGCGGCGGCGATCACCCTCACGGTCGCGTCGTGTGTCGGTGAGCCCGCGCAGGCGTTCCCGGCCGAGGCCGAGGTGGTCATGTTCACCGGCCAGCGCAACGGCTACGACTACGCGGCCCGCCTGACCGGCGCCCGCATCATAGAAGTCGGTCCGTCGATCAAGGAGCTCCGAGCCGCCCTGGTACGACGCCCCGCCTGCGTCCTGTGGTTCGCCGGCGCCCACTACGCGGCGGATGCTCTGCCGATAGAGGACGTGATCCGAGTCGCCCGGGAACTCGCCTGCACCCCGGGCCTCACCGGTCCACCGGCTGTGCCGGTGATCGTGGATGCGGCGGCCCAGATTCCACCCGTCTCCTCGCTGTGGAGATTCACCGCGGAGCTCGGCGCGGATGCCGTGATCTTCAGCGGTGGGAAAGGGCTGCGCGGACCGCAGTCCAGTGGGCTGGTGCTGGGGAAGCGGTGGATCGTCGACAGGTGCCGGGCGCACGCGTCGCCGAATCAGCAGATCGGGCGCGGGATGAAGGTCGGGAAGGAAGAGCTGCTCGGGCTGTACGCCGCGGTCGAGTGGACGCTGGAGCAGGACGAGGAGGCACTGCTCGCGAGCTATGAACAGATTGTCGACCGGTGGATCGTCGGCTTGCGCGGAGTGCCGGGTGTCGTCGCCGAGCGAGGCTACCCGAGTGAGGCGGGCCAGCCGCACGGGCGAGCGGTCGTCCGATTGCTGACCACCAGCGGCTGGACCCGGGACGGGTTGGTGCGGGCTTTGTGGGAGGGAGACCCGCGGATCGCGGTCGGTGTGTTCGGCGTACCCGACGACGCGATCGCGCTGAACCCGCAGACGATCGAGCCGGGGGAAGACCTGGTGGTTCTCGATGCACTGGTTCGGCACCTGAGCTCTGGAGATGGCGAAAGAGCCGGACCGTAACAGCGCGCGACGACGTCGGCAGAGGATCTCGTCAGAGGATGTCGTAGGTCAGGTGCGTCGCGGTCGATGTCGGGGTCACGCTCCGCCGCACCAGCGTGCGCGGCGCCGCACCGGTGAACAGCGGGGTCCCGGCGCCCAGGACGACGGGCGCGGGCTTGCCGACTTCGCGAGCGCCGTAGCCGGAGTCGTCGTTCCAGCCTTTCGGCCCGTCGATCACGTCGAAGAGCCGCCGGCCGAGGATGACGGCGCCGGAGCGGGTGGTCGAGCCGAAGGTGCCGTCCGTGTCGTTGATGTGGCCGTCGAGTGAGGTGATGATCGAGTGGATGGGCTCATCCATGGTCATGATGGGTGCCTGCCTGAGGGCGTGTGACGCGCAGTCGTGCGTCGGTGACGTTGTCGAAGCGTGCGTCTCCTCCACGGATCAGGACGAAGTGCCGCTGTACGTCGGCGCGGTAGGCCAGCATGGGGCCGGACGGCGCGAGGTCATCCCCCGTGAGTTGCTTGCCCGGGGGGAGGCGGGCGTTGAGCGTGGTCAGCGCCGCGGCCGGATCGTCGGCGGGGCCGGCGCTCGCCTCGAGGTAGAGTGCCTCGGCGCCGCCTATGGGCGCGTGGGAGTCGAACACCGTGATGGCCACGGCCGGGCGTTCGGCGATGTTACGGGAATGCCTGCTGTCCGGTGCCGATACCCAGAAGAGCCGGTCCTCATCGCGGGCGGCGAAGAAGACGGGTGTGGCCCACGGCCGCCCTAGGCGATCGGCGGTGGCAAGGACGAGGTAGCGGCTGTCGGCGAGCAGCCGGGGAACCAGTTCCCACATGACGGTCACTGGTCTCGGATGGTGGTGGCCGCCAGACGCAGCACGGCCGGGCCGTGGATCGTGGACGGTACGGTGAACTTCACCAGGCCGTCGCTCGGCACCGTGATCTCGTCGCCGGGCAGGGATGTCCGTTCGTCGATGGCGTACCAGTCGGCTGTGTAGGCGCCGGCCGACAACTCGGCGGTGAACACCTCGCTGGTCCCGTCCGGCCGCAGGATGAGGTACTCCTTGCCGGGGTGTGCGAGCGCGTAGCCGGTGGAGGTGAGGTCGCCGCGAGGGGGCATGCCGATGAGGTCGATCCGCTCGGCGTAGCGCCGGGTGTCGCCCATCGCCTGGCGGGCCGGTTCGAAGGCGTCCTGTGACGACGGGACACCGTCGATGAGGCCGTAGTCCATCAAGATCGGGTTGTGGCCGCGCAGGAACGCCTTCCACACCCAGAGGGCGTCGCCCTGGCCAGGGGCGAAGTGGTCGGTGTCGCTGAGCAGGACCTTGCGGCCGTCGGCGGGCGGCGGGTCGTCCAGCCATCGCGACGGTGTGCCGCCCGGGGCGGACGGGTGACCGCCCTCGCGGTAGATCTCGTCGTCGTAGCCAGGCGAGATCCAGTCGGCGGGCCCGTCGAACAGGGGCGCGTTGACCAGCGTCTGGTCGGCCACCGGGAACTGCATGGTCATGCCGATCGGGCGCGGGTCATATCCCTGCTGCCGCTGATACCGCCGAACGAACTCGATCACCCAGTACTGCCAGCCGGTCGAGTCGCCCCACTCGGTCTCCAGCGGTACACCGAGCGCGTCGGCCAGCTCCGGGCTGACCGCGCCACCTCCGGATGATTCGTTGGAGACCTCGTACAGGACGTTAGGCAGGTCGTGCACGGTGTCGACGACCTGCTGGATGTAGGCCTCCTGCAACGCCTGTACGGCGGGGTCGAGCGGCAGGACCTGGTGGTCGAGGATCGAGGTGATCGCGATACCGTTGACGTTGTTGCCGGCGTGGAAGGGATGGCCCTCGACGTTGTCCGGCACCGGGCTGAGGTGCAGCGCCCAGCCGTCGAACAGCATCACCGCCACGTACATGCCGCGCTGGCCGGCGGCGGTGACCCGCTCGCGCAGCCGCTGGAAATAGGCCGGGTCGAACTGGGACAGGTCGAACTTCGCATCGCCGTCCTTGGCCGTACCCTGTCCCGTGCGCGGCCATGGCTGCGGGCTCATGTTCAGGTGGTACGCGCCGCCGGCGGCCTGCGACTGGAACTGTTCCCAGCGCCACAGCCGGATGAAGTTGTGCCCGCGAGCGGCGAGGAAGTCCAGGTAGGCGCGGTAGTCCATCTTCTCGGGCTCGGCCGGCGCGGTCGCGCCGGGCCCCATGCCGTCGTGGAAGTTGTTCCAGATGTGCGAGCCGGTGAGATACACCGCCCGGCTGGCCGAACGTACGGTGAAGTAGCGCGGGTTGTCCGCGGATACTTCCAGCGGACCGGGCATCCGATCCCGATGTGTCGATATATCCGACATGATGTCTCTTTTCGAGTGGCTGTATCAGTGGTGGACCGGGTAGCGCAGGTGTGTCACGTCGCTCCCTGGTCGTCGAGTTCGGCTGTTCGCGGCAAGCCTGCCTTCGGCGGCTGAGCAGAACATCGGCCAGGTGGCCGAGCCTAGAACTCTCCGGTGGCCGATTGCCATGCTTCGATGGCAGACTGAGCGCTGCCATGACGTCCGCAACGCCCCCTGACCTGCCCGTCCAGCTCGCCACCTTCGTAGGCAGGCAGTCCGAGCTGGCCGCGGTGCGCGCGCTGCTGGACACCGGGCGGCTGGTGACGCTGACCGGCACCGGCGGCGTCGGCAAGACCCGGCTCGCCGCGCAGGTCGCCGCCGCCGAGGTCGCGCGCCGGCCGGACGGTGTCTGGTGGGTCGAGCTGGCGGCCGTCAGCGACCAGGCTCGGCTCGCCGAGCTGGTCGCGACGAGGCTCGGCGTGCTCATCGAACCCCTCCAAGGCCCCGTACGGTCGATGACGGCGCAGTTGCGCGGCCGCCGCGCGCTGCTCTGCCTGGACAACTGCGAGCACGTCATCGACGGCGCCGCCGAGCTGACCGGCACGCTGCTGTCGTCGTGCCCGGAGCTGTCGGTGCTGATCACCAGCCGCGAGCCGCTGGCCGTGCCGGGCGAGGTGGTCTGGCGGGTGCCACCGCTGGCCCCGGACGAGGCGTTGCGGCTGTTCGTCGAGCGGGGCCGTCAGGTGCGGCAGCTGTTCGGCCTGGACCAGGAGGGTGAGGCCGCCGCACGGGTGCTGTGCTCCCGGCTCGACGGCATCCCGCTCGCCATCGAGCTCGCGGCAGCATGGTTGGGCTCACTCACCCCGCAACAGATCGAGCGCGGCCTGGACGACCGGTTCGGCCTGCTCGTCCGCGGCCCGCGTGGCGTCGCCGCGCGCCAGCAGACCTTGGCGGCGTCCATCGCCTGGAGCCACGACCTGCTCGACGAGCCGGACCGTGCGGTGTTCCGCCGCCTCGCGGTGTTTCCTTCCGGGTTCGACCTGGACGCCGCACGGACGGTCTGCGCGGGCGGAGTGGTCGCCCGCGACGACGTGCTCGCCGGCATCGGCCGTCTGGTGGACAAGTCCCTGGTGGTCGCGGAGACCCGCGGCGGCGTGTCCCGCTTCCTGCTGCTGGAGACCATCCGCGACTACGCCGCCGATCGGCTGCGTGAGGCCGGGGAGGTCCACCTCGTCCGCGACCGCCATCTCGGCCACTTCCTGGCCTTCAGTGCCGGCGGGCCCGAGCGGGCCGCCAATCTCGACGCCTGGCGCGCCCGGCTCGAGGGTGAGTACGACAACCTGCGCGCCGCCCTGGAATGGGGGCTGGCCGCCACCGATCCCGACAGGGGACGCCGCCTCGCCGCCGAGCTGTCGTGGTTGTGGCATTTGCATCGGCACGGGCACGAGGGCATCGCGTTCCTGCGCCGCGCCATCGACCGCGTGCCGGCGGACCGATCGCTGCTGCAGGCGCGGCTGCTCACCGGGTTAGCGCTGGTCGCGGACACCACGAGCCCGCTGGACATGGAATACGACGTGGCACGGCAGGCGCTCGAACTGGCCACCGCCCACGGTGACGAGAGCCTGCGCGGCCAGTGCCTTTCCCTGGCGGCGGTCGGCCGGTTCTACACCGACTTCACCGCCGCCTGGGACCTGACCGTCGAGGCGATCCGCTCCGCCGACCTCGCGGGCGACCAGTTGTTCAAGCATTCTCAGCTGGCGCTGCAGGGCATGATCAGACAGCTGCAGGACCGGCACGACGAGGCCCGCCCGCTGCTGGAGGCGGCACTCGACGGCCTGCGCCACCGTCACCGCGGGATAGCGTCGACCACGCTGGCGTACCTGTCGAGCGGAGCGCTCGCGAGCGGCCGGCCGGCCGAGGCCCGCCGCCTGGCCGAGCAGTCGCTCGAACTCGCCGAGCCACTCGGCGACTACCTGCGCGTCGGTATGGCACGCGGTGCCCTGGCCGCGGCGCACACCGCGTCCGGAGACGTGAGCGCGGCGCTGGAGGCGATGCGGCCCCTGCTCCTGCTCATGGAGAACGCCGAAGCAGCCGTCTTCGTGCCCGGCATGGGGGCGGCACTCGCACAAGTGCTGGTGGCCGGCGGCGATCTCGATGGGGCGCTGCGCTGGTTCGAGCACGATGTGCGCCAGGCCGAGCACGTCGCGCCGACCTACCTCGCGGCGCAGGTGCACGCCGGCTACGCAGAGGCCCTACGGCGCGCCGGCCGGTACGAAGACGCCCGCGGCGAGCTCGACCGAGCGGCGGCCATCGCCGGCGAACTCGGCATGCCACGCGTTCTCGCGGACGTGCTGCAGCAACAGGCCCTTCTCACCGGTGACCCCGACCTGCATCACGAGGCGCTGACCATTCGCGTCGCCCACGGACTGCGCACGTTCTGGGTGGACAGCCTGGACGCGATCGCCGCCTGGCTGGCCCCGCCGAACGCGGTGCGGACGCTGGCCGCGAGCACCACGGCACGCGCGGCCCTGGGATATCCACGGCGCGTGGCCGAACGACGTGAGTACGACGAACTGCTCGCCCGGCTCAGGCAGACGCTCGGTGAACAGTTCGCGACGGCATGGGCGGCGGGCACTGAGCTGTCCCTCGACGACGCGGTCGCTTACGTCCGCCGTAGCCGGGGTACCCGCGACCGGCCGGCCGCCGGTTGGGACAGCCTCACCCCGACCGAGCTGAGCGTGGCACGGCTGGCCGCCACCGGCCTCAACAACCCGCAGATCGGAGCACGACTCTTCATGAGCCGAAGCACCGTCAAGACCCACCTCTCCCATATCTACGCCAAGCTCGGTGTCGCCAACCGCACCGAACTCGCCGGAGTGGCGTCATTCACCTAGGTGGTGGCGGGCCTCGTCAGTCCGTCATGGAAGGCGATGACCGCCGCCTCGGTGCGGCTGGCCGCGCCCAGTTTCGTCAGGATATGGGAGACGTGCACGCCGGCGGTACTCGGTGAGATGTGCAGCCGGGCGGCGATCTGCCGGTTGCTCAGACCCTCGGCGATCAACCGGAGCACGTCACGCTCGCGCTCGGTGAGCCCGTCCTGCGCCGGTCGGGGCCGCCCGAGCAGGGCGATCTCCCGAGCGAGCGGCGCGGCGCCCAGGTCTTCGGCCAGTTGCGCGGCTTCCCTGAGGCGGGCCGTTGCGCCGGGCCGGTCACCCGCGGCCAGTGCGGCTCGCGCGCCGTGGAACAGGCTCAGCGCCAGCTCGTACGGCTGGCCCAGTTCCCGCCAGGCAGCCGCCACGGGGTCCCAGCCCTCGTCCTCGATCAGCGCGTGCAGCATGATCTGCCAGGCCCGGTCGAGCGGCCCGTCCACGCCGAGCGCCGCATCAGCCGCGGCGAGTTCGGCCTGCCGTGCCGCGACCCGCTGCCGTAGGTCCTCACCGGTGCCCTGGGCGAGCCGTACGCGCTGCGCCAGCGCGCCGGCGACCAGGACCGGCCGGGCATCGCTGCTGTAGATCCGGAAGAGCGCCGGATCGGCCAGCGCCCGGCTCAGGAGCAGATCGGCACGCACAAGGTCGCCCTGGGCGACGGCGAGCAGGCAGAGCAGCTGATGGCGGGGGAACAGGGTTCCGCTGTCGGCGTGCTCCACCTCGGCCGCCGCGTCGGCCGCCGCGGCCAGGTCCCCGCGCAGCAGCGACAGGTAGCCGGCCAGGGCGCGCACAGCCTGCCGCGACAGCGGTGGCGGATCCTCCCGCAGGCTCTCGGCCAGCACGGCGGCCGCCTCGTCCCACCGCCCGGCGAGGATCAGGCCGCGCCCGGCGTAGCGAGCGAGCTCCGCGCCACGGCTGCGGCCCAGTCCGTACCGGCGGGCGTGGCGGATGCCGCCACAGGCCGCCTCGATGGCGCGCCGCTGGTCGCCGGCCTTGGTGTGCAACGTGGCCTCGTACATCGGGACGGTCATGAACAGGTCGTGGCTGTCGAGCCGTTCGGCGAGCGTACGGGCCTGCGCCAGCATCCCGAGGTCGCCCGTCATGGACCCGACGCCCAGCAGTCCGCGGACGGTGACCATGGGATCGCCAGTGCGCCGGCCGATGCCGAGCGCCTCCTCGAACGGCTCGCGAGCCTTGTCCACCTCCGGCAGCAGGCCCATGGCCAGCACCCCGAGCAGCCGCCCCCGCTGGAGACTGTGGGGGTCGGCAGGGAGCAGGCTCAGTGCTCGTTGCCAGTCGCGAACGCCGGTCGCGTTCAGCCGGTGCCGCAGCCTGCCCCGATGCTCCAGCAGCTGGGCGGCCCGCTCGGGCTCACGCCGCTCATCCACCGCGGCCAGCCCGGCGGTGGCGTAGTCGATACCGCGGGCGTAGTCGCCGCTGAGCATGCACGCCTCGGCCGCGCCGGTCAGGACGTCGATCCTGTCGGCGCCCAGCCGTGCCTCCGGGTCCCACAGTTCGAGGACCTGGTCGAGCATGCGGACCTGCTCCTCGTAGGCGTAGGACCCGCGTGCCCGGCCCGCGGCCAGGTAAGCGGCGGACAGGGCCAGCTCGCGATCCCCGGCGGCGTAGGCGTGCGCGGCCAGTTCCGCGTGGGCGCCCCAGTCGCTCAGGGCCGCGGCGTAGCGCGCGTGCAGGCGCGCCCGCTCGCCGGGCAGCAGATCCTCATACACCGCCTGCCGGATCAGGGCATGGCGAAAGTCGTATCCGTCGCCTGCCGTGACGAGCAGGCCGCGATCGACCAGTTCCCGCAGCAGGACGTCCAGCTCGGCTCCGTCCTGCCCGGCCACCCGCGCCAGCAGCCGGTGGCCGATCCGGCCGCCCGCCACCGAAGCGATGCGCAACAGCT
Source organism: Nonomuraea sp. NPDC049028 (assembly GCF_043197735.1). Lineage (NCBI taxonomy): Bacteria > Bacillati > Actinomycetota > Actinomycetes > Streptosporangiales > Streptosporangiaceae > Nonomuraea > Nonomuraea sp. NPDC049028. Next base: position 63,212 of record NZ_JBICTR010000004.1, on the reverse strand, counting down.
CGCGGGCCGGGCCCGGCAGCGACCGCGGGCCGTACAGCAGCAGGTCGCGCAGGCTGTCCGGGGTCCGCTCACCGGCACGGGCGAGCGCCTCGACGAACAGCGGATTGCCGTCGCTGCGTTCGTGCACGCGGTGTACGGTGGCCGCGTCCGGCTCCGCGCCGAGGATCGCGGCCAGTTGGCGGCCCACCTCCTGCCGATCCAGGCGATCCAGCCGCAGCGTGGTGGTGCGCGGGCGGCGGGAGACCTCGGACAGCAGCGGCCCGAGCAGTTCGTCGCCGTTCCCCGGCGGCCGGTAGGTGATCACCAGGAGCACGCCGGCCTGCGCCAGGTTCCTGGCCAGGAAACCGAGCAGCTCGCGGGTAGCGGCGTCCGCCCAGTGCAGGTCCTCGATCGAGACGACGACCGGCCGATCCGCGGCCACCCGCTCGACCAGCGTCAGGACCTCCTCGTACAGCCGGTGTCTACCGCCTTCCGCGTCACCCGCCTCGCCGAGCTCGGGGAACCAGCGGGCGATCTGGCGGTAGGGCCCTGGCAGGACCCCTTCGACCCGGATCAGCCTGCGCAGCACCGTCACGAACGGCGCGTACGGCAGGCCGTCACTGCCCAGTTCCGCGCAGGCGCCCTCGACCACCCGTACCTCCGGACCCAGGGACCGCGCGAACTCGGCGAGCAGCCGCGACTTGCCGATCCCGGCCTCCCCGGCCACCAGCGCCACCGCCGGCCCTTGCTCCACAGCCATGTCGAAGGCCGCCGCCAGCGCCGACAACTCCTCGCCCCGGCCGACGAACACCGGACTGACCACGCGCTCCGCCACCACGGCGCCAGCATATAAATACACAGATCACCCGATGCGTCATGTGTGTTTATCCGGCCACGTTCGAAGCATGACAGCCACCTACCCGCTGCGAACCATCGGCGCCCATGAGCTCGACGCGTGGGCTCGCATGGTCACCACGACCTACGGCCAGGACTGGTACGAGGGCGGCCTCAGGAACGCCGCCTCTTCCATCGAGCCCGAACGCACGATCGCCGCCTACGACGGGGAGGAGATCGTCGGCGGCGCGTCGATCTACGGCCGCATCATGACGATCCCCGGCGCGGCCACACCTGTCGCCGGCGTCACGCTGGTCGCGGTCCTGCCCACGCACCGGCGGCGCGGCATCCTCACCGCGATGATGCGCAAGCAGCTCACCGACCTGTATGAATCGGGTGGCGAGCCGATCGCCGCGCTCAACGCCGCCGAGGCCACCATCTACGGCCGCTTCGGGTACGGCGTCGCCAGCCATGTGGCCGAGATCCAGGCGGACAAAAGGTTCATGGCCCTGCGGCCCGGCACCGACTTCGGCGACGGAACGATCCGCCTGCTCGACGGTCAGAAGGCGCGGCCGCTGCTGGAGAAGATCTACGACACCGCCCGCCGTACGGCAGTCGGCTGGGTCGACCGCACGGAGAAGTTCTGGCAGGCCCGGCTGGCCGACGGCGAGCGCGTTCGCGACGGTGGGACAGCACTGCGCTACGCCGTCCACCTGGAGCCCGGCGGCGAGGCCAGCGGCTACGCCTTCTACCGCTCCAAGCCGGGATCGGCGCACGTCATCGAGGTCGCGGCCACCACCAGGCAGTCGTACGCCGCCCTGTGGCGCTTCCTCATCGACCTCGACGCTCACACCCACCTCAGCTACGACGGCGCCATCGACGAGCCGCTGAAGCACCTGCTGACCGACCCGCGTGCGACCCGCGCCACCGTGATCGACAACCTCTGGGTCCGCCTGGCGGACGTCGACCGGGCGCTGGCGGGACGCCGCTACTCGACCCCGCTGGACCTGGTTCTGGAGGTCCAGGACACGTTCTGCCCGTGGAACGCGGGACGCTACCACCTGGGGGCCGACGGCGAGTCCGTCACCTGCGAACGCACCCGGGCCCGGGCCGACCTGCGGCTGACCTCCGCCGAACTGGGTGCGGCCTACTTGGGCGGCACCACCCTGTCGTCCCTGGCGGCCGTCGGCCGAGTCGAGGAACTGCGCGGCGGCGCGGTCACCGCCGCCTCCCTCGCCTTCCGTGGCGAACGCGAGCCGTTCCATCCCTCGGGCTGGGCCTTCCCGGCCTTCTGATGCGCAGACAACCATGAAGCTTCCCACAGACACCGGGCCTGTTGACGCCGCTGGTGCGGCATGTTGTGATCCACACATGCGTATTTCGTACTTATTTAGTAGGAAATAAGGTGGCTATGAGGTTCCTCCAGCGTGCCGCCGCAGCTGTCATGCTCCTGGTGAGCGCGGCGGGCATCCAGGTCGTGCAGAGTGGACCGGCGCAGGCGGCTCTGCCCACCGCCGCCGTCGCGCTCGGCGACAGCTTCGTCAGCGGGGAGGGCGCGGGGGACTACCAGCCCGTCGTCGACGCCTCCGGTACGGCACAGGCCTTCCCCGGCTGGTCGGCGCCCAACAGCAACGCCTACTTCTGTCACCGGTCGGCGAACGCCTCGGTGTTCACGGCGTCGCTCCCGGGCATTCAGCAACGTTTCAACCTCGCGTGCTCCGGCGCCCAGCCCGCCGACATCGCCACCCCCTCAAGCGCCCGGGCCGAGGGCCGCGCCGTCGCCTCGCAACTCGATCAGCTGCGCGCCCTCGCCCAGACGCACGACATCGACGTCGTCCTCGTCGGCCTCGGCTCCAACAACAGCTACTTCACCTTCGGCGACGTGGCCACGCTGTGCGCCAACCGCTTCATCGCCGACGCCTGGACAGGCTGGTGGGAGTTCTGGGCCTATCTGAAGGGCGAGGTGCCGCAGAGACCCTGCACTGCCTCGGACCTGGCCACCGACACCGAGGTCGCCGCCGCCACCACCGAGACCACCGTGGGCCTGCGCCAGATCCTCGACACCCTCGACCAGATCGACGCCGACGGCACCCACCAGGTGATTCTGCAGACCTACACCAACCCGCTGCCGCCCGACATCGCTCCGGAATACTACGACGAGGACGGCCGCACCGACACCCGCGACAAGTTCCGCGCGCTCGGCGCCGAGCGCTACGCCGCCGGGTGCCCGATCCACCGTGCGAGCCTCGCCCCCGGGCACGTGTTCTCCGAGAACCTCGGCTCCCTGGTCGAGAACGCGTATGCCACGCTGGCAGCCGAACGCCCGGCGGCCGACCTGCGCGTACTGGACGTCCAGAGGGCTTTCGACGGGGCCAGGCTCTGCGAGAACCCCGACAGCCCGGCGGGTGCGCTGGCGACGCCGGTCCGGGTACAGGACGGGCCGTCCGGCACGTTCATCACCAGCCTGTCCGGCTGGGACAAGATCGGCATCCAGCGGGCGGCGAACACCTGCGTCACCTACTTCCAGACCTGCCAGGAGTCGTGGCACCCCAACGCCGCGGGCCAGACGGTCCTCGGCCAGTGCCTGACCGGCGCTTCCGCCGCGGCGCCCCGCACGATCGTCACGTGCGCCCGTAACGCGGACGGCACGCTCACCATCTCCTGACGTCTCCTCAGCTTCGCGTCCGGCTGTCTGGAGCCGGACGCGTCGCGGGGGCAAGCGATCGGCCCGGGCAGCGTGGCGGGGACGGCGCCGCCCGAGCTGCCGTCGGCGCAGGCGCACGGCTGGGTGTTGCTGCGAGTTCGGCCGTAGAGGGCAGGGGCCGTCTGTCGTGCTCGCTGTGCGCGGCGGCCGACGGTCGAGGACGCGTTTCGGCTCAGGCGGACGGGAGTGCGGGAGGCGCGGTGCTCTCCCGTACGACGAGTTCGGTGGCCAGCTCGACGCGGCTCTGTGGCAGCTGCTCGCCATGGGCCAACGTCAGCAGCATCGAGGTTGCCGCGGCGGCCATCTTGGTGAGGGGCTGGCGGATGGTGGTCAGCGGTGGAATGGCCCACCGCGCCGATGGCATGTCATCGAAGCCGATCACGCTGAGATCATCCGGGATGCGCAGGCCGAGCTGATGGGCCGCGTGGTAGACGCCGATGGCCTGGCCGTCGTTCGTGGCGAAGAACGCGGTCGGCCGGTCGGGCAGGCGCAGCAGGTGGTGCGCTTCGGCCATACCGCCCTCGATGAAGAAGTCCCCCCGGCCGATCAGCGCCGGGTCGACGGGCACGCCGGCCATGTCGAGGGCGGTGCGGTAGCCGTCGAGACGGGCCCGGCTGGACAGTGCGGAGTCGGGCCCCGCGATGATGGCGATGCGGCGATGCCCGAGCTCCAGGAGGTGGCGGGTGGCCGTGAGGCCGCCGGTCCAGTTGCCGGCGCCGACCGATGGGATGTGCCGCGCGGGATCGTCGGCCGGGTCCAGCAGGACCAGCGGGATCTCGCGGCGGGCGAGTTGTTCGTGCTGGGTCTCGGTCAGGCCGGAGAACACCGCGATCACACCGATCGGACGGCGCCGCAGCACGCCCTCCAGCCAGGCGTCTCGGGCGGTGTGGTCACGGCGCAGGTCCGATATCCCGACCATGAGGTCGTGCTCTCGCGCGACCTCCGCCACGCCTTTGGTGATCTCGACGGGATAGTCGCCCTCCAGAGCGTGAAAGACGAGATCCACCAGGGCTGCCGGCGTGGAGCGGCGGCGCTGGCGGCGGTAGCCGTGCCGGCGGATGAGCTCCTCCACGGCGGCGCGGGTTTCGGACGACACCGCGGAACGGCCGTTCACTACCTTGGAGACCGTCGCGGTGGAAACTCCGGCCAGCTCGGCGAGCTGAGCGATGGTGAGAGGAGACGACTCCGTGGGCATGGCGGCAGTTTGTCACGGAGTGCGGGCAGGCCGGCAGTGCCGGCCTGCCAAGATCAAAGCTTCTGGGCCACCGGGTCATGGGCTCTGCAGGAGGATGAAGACGAGCAGCAGCGCGCCGATGAAGATCTTCGTCTACGAGGAGCTGGGCGTGCCCTCGAAGCTGATGATGGTCTGGATGCGCGGGTCGAAGCCTGCCGTTGACGGAGGGGCGGCCCGGATCGCCGGTCCGCCCCGAAACAGTGTGCCGAGCCGGAGGGCCGTCTCGCGGAAGGGCACGAGCAGGCGACCCTGCCGCGCCGGCTCCGAGCCGGACTCGTGTCACGCCATCAACGCTGCAGCGTCAGCAGACCCGGCCGGTAGGGCAGGAGGCCGTAGTCGCCGCCGGAGTTGGGGTTGCGTCCCTGGTAGAGCAACTGCAGGTTGCAGGGATCAACGGTAAAGGTCTGATCGGCGCCGGCACGGACCAGCTCGCCGTGGCTGATGTCGTTGGTCCAGGTGGCGCCGCTGTTGGCCTTGCCGGCGAAGGGGTTGCTCTCGGTGGCGGCCTGCGGTGTCCATGAACCGTTCAGGCTGGTGGCGGTGAACGAGCGGAAGTAGCGGCCCTGCGCGCCGATCGCCTCGACGAGCATGAGGTATCGGTTCTGGCCCTGGAGCTGGTAGACCTGAACGGCTTCGAACAGGTTGTTCGTCGTGTCGCTCATGACCACCGTCGATGTGGTGCCGAAGCTGCCCGGGAAGTTCCCGATGGGCATGCTGGCCCGGTAGATCTTGCCGTTGTCGCCGGCGAAGAACAGGTACATGTTGGTGCTGTCACCGATGAGTGTCTGGTCGATGGGTCCTGTGCTGGAGCCGGAGATGCTGCCGGAGAAGAGCACCTGCTGCGCTGACCAGCCATTCGGATTGGTGGGGTCGCTGGAGGTCCGGTAGGAGAAGGCGGTCCCGCCCCACTGGTAGGCGAGCACCCAGATGTTCTTCGGGGCGAAGTAGAAGAGTGTGGGTGCGACCGTGGAAGAGGACATCGTGTTCTGGCCGGCCGAGGCCATGTCGGACCAGTTGGTGAAGGGGCTGAAGTTCATCGAACCCCACTTCGTCCCCGTGTCGTGCGTGGTGGCGTAGACGAGATGCCTGCCGTTGTAGGGGGCGACGGTGAAGTCCTTGAGCGAGACCCATCCCGACTTCGGGTTCGCCAGCGGGCCCGTCGATGTCCAGCGGTATGTCGACGGAAGATCGCACGGACCGGGGTTGCCGCCGCCGTCGACCCGGACGAGTTGCCATTGCTGGTTGTTGCCGCCCCAGTCGTCGTACTGGACGATGTTCGCGCCGTCGGCGGTGGAGGCGCCCTGGACCTCCAGGGCCTTGTTGCTGTTGCGGTTGATCAGCCGTACGTAACCCCCGGTGGAGTCGGCGAGGCTCCATTGCTGGTTGGAGCCGTTGCCGTCGGTCCACTGGACGATGGCACCGCCGTTGGCGGTGGAGAAGTTGTAGACGTCCAGGACTTTGCCGGAGTGGCGGGACTTGATGCGGTAGTAGCCGCCGCCGGAGTCGACGAACTGCCATTGCTGCTGGTTCTGGTTGTTCCTGGTCCATTGGGTGATGCGGCCGCCGTCGGCGGTGGACAGGTTGTAGACGTCGAGTGCCTTGCCGCTGTTGCGGTTGACCAGGACGTACCAGGCATTGGTGTCGACGGTGGCCGCGTTGGCGGACTGAGCCTGAAGGGCGACGAACAGGCTCGCCAATAAGGTGGCCACCATCGCGAGAACGGATAGGGATCTGAATCTCATGATGTGCTCCGATTTATCCGACTTGGACGAGTTGCCATCGCTGGTTGGTGCCTTCCTGTGTCGACGCGTTGCCTCAGGGGGTGGTGAGGTCGAAGCGGCGCACGGTCACCGCTCCGCCGAGGGACTGGGTGGCGTAGTTGAAGATTCCGAAGCGGTAGCCCATGAAGAACTGCCAGGCGTTGTTCAACGTGAAGGCCGGGCCGAGGCTCACAAAGTTGCTGCCGTCGGTGCTGTAGGAGAAGCGGGCCTGCCTGCCAGAGCCGGGCCGGATGTCCGCGTTGACCCGCAACCAGAGCCGGCCACCCGAGATGTTCGCGCCTGCCGCCTCAGCACCGGTGCCGGTGGTCTGCCACGAACTGTTCATGGTCAGCCCGTTGGTCATCACGACCCGGTTGACGCCGTTGTCGCGTTTGACGCCGATCCAGGCCGACTGGTCGCGCAGCATGGCCAGCCCGGCGCGGTCGCCGTTGGCCATCTGCGAGTAGTCGAGCTCGATCGTCGCCGTCGAGGACGGACCCTGGATGCGGTGGGTCAGGGTGTTACGGGCGTTGTAGAGGTCGCCGGTGACGGTCGCGGTCTGCAGGCGCAGGCCGTTGCCGGTGGAGAAGCGGCTGGTGTCGGGGTTGTGGTTCCACTCCCAGCGGTGGCCGAGGCTGCCTGAGGTGAAGGTGTCAGGGCCGATCATGGGCGCCACGGTCCGGCTGGTCTGGATGTTCGGCATCGGGTAGTTGACGCCCCAACCGCCGTTGACGGTCTGCACGGTCGGCCAGTCATTCATCCAGGTGATCGGCGCGAGCGCCGGGACCCGGCCGCCGGGGTAGGCGTCGACGAACGACATGTAGTACCAGGCGCCGTTCTGGGTCTGGACGAGCCCGCCCTGGTGGGGGACGCCGCCGCCGGAGATGGGGCCGGGCATGTTGAGCAGGACCTGCCGCATTTCGTACGGGCCCCACGGCGAGGTGGAGCGGAGCACGTACTGGCCGTTGGCGGGGCGGGTCAGCCAGATGTAGTAGTAGCCGTTCCGCTTGTAGAAGCGGGAGCCTTCCAGGGTGCCGACGTTGCTCGGGGTCTGGAACACCTGCTGAGCCCGCACCTGGCTGAGCCCGTCGGGCGAGAGCTGGGCCACGCTGATGGTGCCGTTGCCGTAGGCGACGTACATGGTGTCGTTGGCGTCGATCAGCAGGCCGGCGTCGTAGTAGCAGTTGTTGATCTGCGAGCGCTTGGTCCACGTGCCGTCGACGGCTGAGGCGGTGTAGACGTAGGTCCGGTTGAACTCGACGCAGCCGATCCAGTAGTAGGTGCTGTTGCTGGGCCGGTAGTTCAGGGTCGAGGCCCAGATGCCCTTCACGTACGCCCGGCCGCCGTTGAGGTCGTAGGCGCTCGAGTTGAAGTCGAGCCTCGGGACCGAATGCCCGGCGTACTCCCAGTCGACCAGGTTGTAGGAGCGCAGGATCGGCGCGCCCGGCGAGTAGTGCATCGTCGAGGCCGAGTAGTAGTAGGCGTCGCCGACCCGGATGATGTCGCCGTCGGCGAAGTCCTGCCAGACGACCGGATTGGTGTAGGTGCCGCCCGGATTCGGGTCGCTGCTGACCGGGACGAGTTGCCATTGCTGGTTGTTGCCACCCCAGTCGTCATATTGGACGATGTCGGCGGTGGCGGCGTTCTGGACTTCCAGGGCCTTGTTGCTGTTGCGGTTGACCAGCGCGTACCCCGTGCTGGTGTCGACCGTCGCGGCCGACGCCTGGGGCGTGAGTAACACGCCCACGAGAAGCAGGGACGAGAGCACCGCGAGCACGCGCCTCACAGGAACCTCCAGAGGTTGGTGTTCGAGCCGTTGTCGTCGGCGAGCACGATCTGCGCGCCCTGGGACGTCCCGCCGAGGCCGAGGACCCGGCCGCCGTTGGCGCACTGGATGCGGAAGGCGGCGCCCGACCCGTAACGCAGCCGCCAGCGGTGGTCGGCGGTGCCGCTGTCGGCCCACTGCACGACGCGCGACCCGGAGGCGGTGCCCACGTTCTCCACGCCCAGCACCTTCTGGCTGTTGGAGTTGAGCAGCCGCAGGTAGCCGCCGGTGTCGACGATCGCCGTCCACAACTGGTCGGTGGTGCCGGTGTCGCCCCACTGGACGACGAGCGCGCCGTCGGCCGTGGACATGCCGGTGACGCCGAGCACCATCCCGGTGCCTGCGTTCTGGATACGCCGCGCGCCGTTCGGCACGAACCGCCACTGGTTGTCCGGGCTGCCGTTGTCGGAGTCCTGGACCACCTGGGCGCCGTTCGCGGTCGAGCCGTTCTGGATGCCGAGCAGCTTGGAGCTGTGGACGTTGCGGATCTTGACGGAGCCGTCGCCGACGTCGATGATCGTCCAGCGGTGGTCGGCGGTGCCGGTGTCACCCCACTGGAGCACCCGGGCATTGTCCGCGGTCGACATGTTCTCGACGCCGAGCACCTTGCCGCTGTGCCCGTTGCGGAAGCGCAGGGCACTGCCTTCGACGACCGGGACCCAGTCGTGGTCGGCGGTGCCGTTGTCGGTCCACTGGAGGGCCAGGCCGCCGTCGGCGGTGGACATGTTCTGGATGCCGAGGGCCAGCCCGCTGGCCGCGTTGACCAGCCGGAAGCCGGCCGTGCCGGTACCGCCCTGACCGCCGGTGCTCCAGTAGACGACGTAGTTGTGGTCGTGCGCGTCGTAGAACGGCCCCAACTGCACCGACGCGCCGTCGGCCGTGGCGGTGAAGGCCAGGGAGGTGGTGCTGGTACGGGTGATCGAGGAGGGGGTCAGCGCCGGGGCCGACGACAGGCTCGTGTCGCCGTAGTCGCCCGACAACACGACCGGGCCGTAGGTGACGGCTTGCACGCCCGGGTTGTCGTTGGCGGCCTTCATGACCACCCGCATGGGCAGCCGCACGGTCACCGTGTCGCCCGACGCCCACGAGCGGGTGAGGTCGGCGTAGGTGCCCGGCGTGGAGGTGATGTTCTGCTGGACCCCGTTGACGCTGATCGTCGCGCCCTGGGTCCAGGCCGGGATACGGATGCGCATCGTCCACGATCCGCTCACATTGCCGGTGACCTGCAGCGACGTGGTGTCGCCGACCGGATAGGAGGTGGTCTGGCCGACCGTGATGCCGCGCTGGCTCCAGTCGAGCGTGGAGGACGTGAACAGGTTCACGAACAGGGTGGTGCCGTTGTGGAAGTAGATCGAGTCCATCAGTTTGGTGTTGGTCTCGAGGCCGGTGCCCTGGCAGCACCAGAAGGAGTTGTAGTCCGTGCTCCAGGTGCCGCCGCCCCAGGCTGGGCCGACGCCCCGGCGTCCGCCCGGGTTGAGCGGGGTGAAGTAAGTGACGTGCCCGCGTGCCTCAGCCGGGTTCTGCTGCCCGATCAAGTGGTTGAGCAGGGCGTTTTCGTAGTAGTCGAAGTAGTCGGCCCGGGTCGGCGACAGCAGCCACAGCTCCCGGGTCAGCTTGAGCATGTTGTAGGTGTTGCACGCCTCGCCGGTGTCCCTGGTCAGGTGGGCGGCGATCGCGTTGGGGGCGCGGAAGTGCTCGGCCTGGCTGTTGGAGCCGTTCGCGTATGTGTGCGCTCCGACGGTGATGAACCAGGCGTTGGCGGCGATGTCGCGGTAGCGGGTCGTGCCCGTCGCCTTGTACTCGCGGGTCGCCCCGATCCACTTGGGCACCTGGGTGTTGGCGTGCAACCCGTTGAGCTGGTCCTGGTTCGCGGCCAGCGGGTTGAACACGGCCGCGTGGTCGAACCGCTGGGCCGTGGTCAGCCAGCGGGAGTCGCCCGTCATCTGGTACAGGTCCGTCAGCACGGCGTTCATGCCGCCGAACTCGGTGCCGAGCATGGCCTGCATCTGGCTTGAGCCGAGTCGCGACGTGCGGGCGTCCACCCACCCTGCCAGGGCCAGCAGCACGGTCCGGGCCTGGGTGTTGCCGATCAGCCGCCACACGTCCAGCAGCCCCGCCAGGGTCTTGTGGATGCAGTAGTAGGGCACGTTGCCGTTGGTCAGGGTGCGGTTCTCCACGGCGGTGACGTCGGACTCGGGGAAGCCGGACAGGTAGCCGCTGGTGAACCCGGCGGCGCCGTTGTTCGCCTGGCATTTGGCCAGTTCGGCCACCATATAGGTGGCCTTGTCCCGGCAGGTGGTGTCGCCGAGCACGGCGTAGGCCTGCGCCCACGCCGTCAGGAAATGACCCTGCATGTGGGATCGGAACGGGAAGCTCGGCGCGTCCCAGCCGCCGTTGGCCGCCGCGCCGTTGGTGGACAGCCGGTGGTTGGCCCTGAAGACGTACAGGAGCCGGTCGACATCGACGAAGCGCAGGTAGTTGAGGGTGCGGTTCTGGTTGTCCAGCAGGCGGCCGGGGGCCAGCCGGACCTGGCCGAGGTCGAACTCGTAGGCCGAGACGCCGATGTCGGATCTGGCCCAGGGGAGTGCGGCCAGAGCGGGGGATGCGCCGGCTATCTGGTCTGCGGCCGAGAGTGCGGCCAGAGCGGGGGATGCGCCGGCTACCTGGTTTGCGGCCGAGAGTGCGGCGGTCGCGCCTGCGGCCTGAAAGAGCTGACGGCGGCTCAAGGACATGCGGAGCTCCTCGCAGATGGGGGGTGGTGACCGGCCGCCGCCGGTCACGGGTTCATCGGGTCAGGCCCTCGGAGAGGCCGCCCTGGCTGATGGGCGGAGACGCTGCTCGCGAACGCCGCGTTAGCGTTAACAGTTCGCTCATGCGATCACCCAGAAGCTGGTGCGGGGGGACATCCAGGGCTCCTTGACTAGATTGCAGACAGCTCGAAGCTGTTAGCGCTAACATTGATCTTGTCGAGCTGTACGGGCTGCTCCGTTGAGTACGTTGTCGCGGAGTACATCCGACGGTCCCGCCCGGCGTCAACGACGGGTACCCCCTGCCGCCCTGGATGCTGCCGTCAGAACGCTTTCCCGTCTGGAGTTTTGCCTCCGAGGAGATCACGCCGAACTGCTCGTGCACGTGAAAGTTTCAGAGCCGTTCAAGGTAATCTGCCATAGATCACAAGTTAACTTGCTCTCTTGGTGGCGTGGCCCAGATGTGAGTGCCGGGGCTCCGACATGCTGCACGGGCCGGATCGAGGGGCCGCTTGGGTCTGCGGTCCACGACGGGCGTGGCTCACCCCCTCGGCCCCTTCACCGGGGCCGGGGGAGGATCGCATCGGGAGTGCGGTCAGCAGGTGAAGCTGGTCCAGGTCACCAGGCGCCGGGGCGAGCAGTCGGTGAAGCTCACACGGTGCCCGCGTTGTAGGTCCACTTCTGGTTGCTGCCGCCCCAGCAGCTGTACAGCTGCAGCCCTGTGCCGTTGCCGGTGCCGCCTCCGACGGCGTCAAGGCACAGCCCGGACTGCACGCCCACGATCGTGCCGTCGGAGTTGACGCGCCACTTCTGGTTGTCGCCACCCCAGCAGGAGTAGATCTGGATCTTGGCGCCGTTGCCCGTGCCCCCGGCATCCAGGCACTTGTTGCCGTACACCGTCAATTCCCCTGCTGAGGTCTGCGTCCACTGCTGGTTGCTCTGACCGTTGCAGTCCCACAGTTGCACCGCGGTGCCGTCGGTGGTGCTGGAGCTGGGCACGTCCACGCAGCGGCCGGAGGCCGTGCTCTTGATCTGCCCCGCGTCGCCTCCGCCGGGCGGCGGCGTCGTGCTGCCGCCGTTGAGCGCGTTGAGCACCGAGGTGTAGGCGGCCTTCTTGTTGCCGTTGCCGTCGAAGAGCAGCGGGGTGGCGTTGGCGCCGAGCCAGGAGTCGCTGTCGCGAACCCCCCAGACCGAGATGCCGGCACAACGCGGCACCGCCAGGCAGTCGTTGACGACGTTGGCGTACGTGGTGGCCGAGCCGCCCTGGATGTCCAGCTCGGTGATCTGCACGTCCACCCCGAGGGCGGCGAAGCTGGAGATGGTGGTGCGGTAGTTGCTGTTGTAGGGGCTGTTGCCGTTGAAGTGCGACTGCAGGCCGACGCAGTCGATCGGCACGCCGCGGGCCTTGAAGTCCTTGACCATGTTGTAGACGCCCTGCGTCTTGGCCCAGGTCCAGTTGTCGATGTTGTAGTCGTTGTAGCAGAGCTTGGCGGCCGGGTCGGCGGCGCGCGCGGTGCGGAAGGCGACCTCGATCCAGTCGTTGCCGGTGCGCTGGAGGTTGGAGTCGCGCCGGCCGCCTCCGCTGTCGGCGTAGGCTTCGTTGACCACGTCCCAGGCGTAGATCTTGCCCTTGTAGTGGCCCATCACGCCGTTGATGTGGTCGATCATCGCCTGCCGCAGGCTGCCGCCCGACAGCGACTGCATCCAGCCGGGCTGCTGGCCGTGCCAGGCCAGCGTGTGCCCGCGCACCCGCTTGCCGTTCTGCACGGCCCAGTTGTAGACCCGGTCCCCGCTGGTGAAGTTGAACTGGCCCCGGTTGGGCTCGGTGGCGTCGATCTTCATCTCGTTCTCGGCCGTCACCATGTTGAACTCGCGATTGGCGATCGTCGTGTAGGCGGAGTCGCCGAGCTTGCCCGAGGCGATGGCGGTGCCGAAGTAGCGGCCGCTCTGCGCGGCTGCCGCGCCGAGCGTGCTCGCTGCGGCATCGGCTGGAATCGCCGTCGCAAGTGCCGTGATCATGCCGAGTGCGCCGAGCGCGCCGGTGATCAGCGCCCGGCGGCGCGCGCCGAGCGGCCGCCGGGCGGCAGGCGGGGACATGGTGTTGACACGCATGCTTGAGCCTCCATAGGCGAATCATGGGAAGGGGGAACTCACCTCGGGCACTCAGTGTGTGGATCTCGCCGAAACTTGTCAAGAAAGTAGTGAAAGTTTCGGAGTCGCCTGCTCATTCTGTATCTGCTGGACTGGCCCGATGCGCAATCTGGGTTCGAAATATTTCGGGCGGCTTGGCGGGATGGAAGTTTCATGGCGCCGCTCTCGCTGGGTCGATCGCGTCCGGACCGGATAATTCGAGGTGAGCGCACCTGGTCGGTGCCTCCTCCGGCCACGGCAAGTTAAGGCGGTCTTGACAGTACCTTTTTGCCGCATATTTGCTGCGTCCCTCCACCGACATGGTGAACTGGACCGACCACGGCTCCCCGCTGAGCCTGACCACCTTCAGTTGGGCGAAGTCCGACGCAGCGGAAGCGGCTACCTGTTCAACGTGAACTGGTGGCAGGACGACTGCGGCGTCCGCGACTCGACAGGCCCCGTCCCTTCGTCCTGATCCGCCCACGTTCGGCCCCGCCCATTCGCTCGCGTCGGGCGGTTGAGTAACCCTCTCTCCAAAGTGATCGGCGGTGGATATGAGGTCACAGGCCCGTGATGGTCCATTGGTTGTTGGTGCTGTTGTTCGGCGTCCACATGGCCACCGTGGAGCCGGCTGTGCTGTTGCCCATGCCGTCGAGGGCCGTGCCGGTGCCGCGGTTGATGATCTGGTAGCGGCTGTTGCCCGTGCTGTTGAGGCGCCACTGCTGGTTGTCGCCGCCGCCCCACGCCGCCTGCCTGGCGTTGGCTCCGTTGGCGGTGTTGCCCCAGCTGTCGGCGACCATGCCGTTGGTACGGTTGACGATGCGGTACCACCCACCGCCCAGGTCCACGAGCTGCCACTGCAGGTTGGTGCTGCCGTCCCAGTTCCACTGCTTGAGGTTCGCCCCCGAGGCGACATTCCCGCCGCTGTCCAGCGCCAGGCCGGTGGCCGCGTTCGTGATCCGCACGTAGGTCGCCGGCGGGGTGCCGCCGGACCCGGTCATGCGGTACGTACGACCGGCCTGACCGGTCAATCTGATGACGTCGTTCTCGGGTTTGGTGACGGTGACGGTGTCGCCGGTCGTGGTGTCGACCACCTCGTAGGTCCCGGCGAAGATCCGGCCGCGCACGTTGACCGTCCCGTCACGGTCGAACCTGATGAGGATCTCGGTGGCCCCGCCGGAGCTCCACGTCGCGTCCACGGTGTAGCCGCCGCGCCCTCGAAGACCCTGTGCCGTCCCGCTCGGCCAGGCCGCCGGGAGCGCCGGCAGCACGTGAAGCTCACCGTTGTGGCTCTGTAGCAGCATCTCGGCGATGCCGGACGTCGCGCTGAAGTTGCCGTCGATCTGGAATGGCGGGTGCAGGTCGAACATGTTGGGGGCGAGCCGGGCCGTCGTCACGAGGGCGCGGATCAGGTCGTGCGCCCGCGTGCCCTCCTCCATCCGCGCCCAGTAGTTGATCTTCCACGCCAGCGACCAGCCCGTACCGTCGTCGCCGCGCAGTTCGAGGGTCCGCCGCGCCGCGGTGTACAGCGCGGGGGTGCCGCGCTTGGTGATCTGGTTGCTGGGGTGCAGGCCGTAGAGGTGGGAGATGTGCCGGTGGTTCTGCTCGGTCTCGACCCAGTCGTACAGCCACTCCTGGATGTTGCCGCGCGAGCCCACCTTCATCGGCGCGAGCCGGTCCCGGGCGGCCAGGACCCGCGTACGGAAGTCGGCGTCGACGTTGAGCGCCTGGGCGGCGTTGGCACAGCCGTTGAACAGGTCACGCAGGATCTGGTTGTCCATCGTGGGTCCGGCGCAGATGCTGACGCCCGAGTGGTGGTTGAGTTCGGGGGAGTTCGACGGGTTCGTTACCAGGTAACCCAGGCTCGGCTCCTGCACGAGGGTCTCCAGGAAGAACTGCGCGGCCCCCTTCATGGCCGGGTAGTACTGGCGAAGGAAATCGAGGTCGCCGGTGAACAGGTAGTGATCCCAGATCATGGTGGCCAGCCACGCGCCGCCGGTCTGCCACATGCCCGCCGCGGCGAAGTCGACGACCGACGATCCCCGCCAGCCGTCGGTGTTGTGGTGGGTCACCCAGCCGCCGGCGTTGTACTGCACCCGGGCCGTGCGGGCGCCGCTGACCGTGAGATCGTTGATCATCCTGAACACCGGCTCGTAGCACTCCGACAGGTTGGTGGTGTCGGTCGGCCAGTAGTTCATGGGCAGGTTGGCGTTGAGGGTGTACTTCGAGTCCCACGACGGGGTCAGCGAGTCGTTCCAGATGCCCTGCAGGTTAGCGGGCTGGGTGCCCGGGCGCGAGGAGGAGATCAGCAGGTAACGGCCGTACTGGAACAGCAACGCCGAGAACTGCGGGTCGTTGCTGCCGGCGTGCTGCGCGATTCGTACGTCGGTCGGCTGGTCGGCCGCCGCGGTGCGGCCGAGGTCGAGCGTCGTGCGCCCGAACAGCCGCTGGTAATCGGCGACGTGCCGGCCGCGCAGGTCGTCGTAGGTCCGGCCGGCGGCGGCGTCGAGA
Organism: Nonomuraea sp. NPDC049028; assembly: GCF_043197735.1. Classification (NCBI taxonomy): domain Bacteria; kingdom Bacillati; phylum Actinomycetota; class Actinomycetes; order Streptosporangiales; family Streptosporangiaceae; genus Nonomuraea; species Nonomuraea sp. NPDC049028. Next base: position 47,488 of record NZ_JBICTR010000004.1, on the reverse strand, counting down.
TGGCGCCGGGCGATGCCCTGGTAGTCGCCGCTGACGTCCTTGTAGTTCACGTAGCTGGAGCCGATGGAGATCAGCACCGTCACGCTGTTGGCGGACCTTACCTGCAGGGTGCCGCCGGAGCTGCTGACACTGCCGCCTTCGGCGACAGCCCGGGCCAGTGCCAGGAACCTGACTTTGCCGGCCAGGCCCCTCTGGTCGCCGGAGATGCCGTCGAGCGCCACCGTCGTGCCGTCCGGGCTGGACCGCGTCGTCCGCTGCGGGCTGCCGAAGGTCGCCGAGAACGTGATCGAGCCGGGCTTGTCGGCGGTCAGGCGGAGGGCGATCACCTGATCCGGCGCGCTCGCGAGCACCTCACGCCGGTACCGGACGCCGTTCTGCAGGTACGTCACCGTCGTGGTGGCCGTGGTCAGGTCGAGGAAACGGTTGTACTCCGAAACCCCGGCGGCGCTGCCGAAGGTCAGTCGCAGATCGCCCACGGGCTGGTAGGCCAGCTGAGCCGAAGGGTTGCCCAGCATGTTCTGGTCGACAAGGGTCTGGGCCTGGCTCCACTGGTTCTGGAAGACGAGCTGCCGGATCTGCCCCAGCGCCGCCGCACCCTTCGTGTTGCTCTGGTCGTACGGCCCGCCGGCCCAGATGGTGTCCTCGTTGAGCTGCAGCCGCTCGGTGTCGACGTTGCCGAACACCATGGCGCCCAGGCGACCGTTTCCGATCGGAAGCGCGCGCAGCCACTCCGTGCCGGCGCTTTCGTCGTACCACAAGGCCAGATCGTTCGCGGCGCGCACCTCCGGAGGCGCCACCGACGCGGCCCGGGCCGCGGCCGTCCACTGCAAGGGCAACAGCGCGGCTCCGGCTCCAGCCGCGCCGAATCTCAGCACTTGTCTTCGCGATAAATCAGCCATTTTCGGTTCTCCAAGCCCATGAGGGTTTCGCGGGCGGTCGGCCTCCGTTGGGTACGAGCACGAGCCCTGCACCACATACGTGCCTGCGTGCTCGTGGTCATCGCCGGGCCGATGTCTCGTCCCGGCGATGGCGCGTGGTCAGCTGTCACGTGCTGTCAGACGCGGGTCCATTGCTGGTTGGTGGCGCCGGTGCAGGTCCAGATCTGCACCTTGGTGCCGTTGGCGGTGCCGTACCCGGACACGTCCAGGCACTTGTTCGCCCCTACCGCCGTGATGCTCCCGTCGGCGTTGAGGCGCCACTTCTGGTTGTTCTGCCCGTTGCAGTCCCAGATGATCACCGCGGTGCCGTCCGCCGTCCCGGCCCCGTTCACGTCCAGGCACTTGCCGCCGTAGACCCGCAGCTCACCGGAACTGGTGGCGGCCCACTGCTGGTTGGACTGCCCGTTGCAGTCCCAGATCTGCGCCTGCGCGCCGTTGGCCTGCGAGGCTCCGCTGACGTCCAGGCACCGCCCCGACCCCACACCCTTGAACGCGCCTGTCGTCGGCGGATCAACCGTCGGCGTCGGCGTCGGATTCGGGTCGCTGCCTCCGAACTGCGCGAAGAAGTTCCACACCACTGGCCTGGTCCAGGACTTCTCGCCGGGCTCCAAATCGCCGGGCTTCCCGTCCACGGGACCGGGGGTATGGCCGGCGTCGAACGCCGCCCATGCGACCGGATACCCGGCCCGGCACCCCGAGTAGTTGGTGACGATGTGCGTAAGGCTGCCTTGCGCCGGCTCCGGCGGGTTCTGGGGGGTGCAGCCGTTGTTCCTGACGAACCTGTCACGTAGCGACCGGCCCGTGGAGATGTTGAGCACCGGATCCCTGAGGCCGTGCAGCCCGATGTACGCGATGGGCTCGTTGCCGCCGCTGCACCCGCTGAGCTGCCCGCCGGAGTAGACCGCCACGGCGCGGAAGACCGTCGCCCTGGTGCACGCGAGCGAGTAGCTCATGCCGCCGCCGTAGCTGAAGCCCATGGCGAAGCGCTGGGAGGTGTCCACACAGAGGTCCGCCTCGATCCGGCGGATCATGTCGTCGACGAAGGTGATGTCCTCACCGCCCGAGTTGGCCCAGCCGTTGTTGAAGCCCTGAGGCGCGACGAAGATCGCGGTGTTGTTCGACAATGCCCTGAGCCCGTAGTAGGACCAGGGATACCCACTGGTTCCGCCCCCGTCGACATCGTTGGCGGTGCCGCCATTCCAGTGGAATCCGAAGATCAACCGGTAGGGGGTGTTGTTGTTGTAGTTGTCTGGAATTCTCAGAATATAGCTACGATTCTTCCCGCTGGTGGTAATCGACTGCGTACCGCTTCTCAGCGTCGGGGTCTTGCCGCATCCAGCGGTGCCCGCGAGGGCGCTCTGTTGTGCGAGAGGCGGGGGCGCGCTGTCGCCCAGCGCCGTATGCACCGTGGCCAGGACGACGAGCAGTACAGCGGAAGCGATAGCGGTGAGGAGGTATCTAAGCCTCGACATCACACAATTTCCTTTCCCTTTTTTTGGGGGGACAACGTAAAAGGGAAGCAACTTCCACCGCCGTTTCCGGAGGTGAGGGCGTTGGAGTGTTAGCGCTCACTCAACGCCGCCATAATGGGGCCTCCTTTCTTCCTGGCGGCTGGAGGCGATGGTGCAGCGGAGCAAATATGACCGTGACAAGACCTGTCAAGGCTCGGCCTTCTCGACATTGCGGGCCTGTGCCTGAGACGACCCCATCGCTCCGGCTGCTGACCAGGAAAAGCGACCGTGGTCACCACTGACGCGCCGCGATGAAACTTTCACGGCCCTCGATCGAATCGGTTCCGTGGACGCGAACGGGTGCTAACGCTGCAACCGGGCGGGGTCGGCCGTTCCGCTGCGGCGGACGATCCAGGCCTCGGTGATGTGATGGAACATCGCCTCGGCGGCGCCCGCGGGATCGTGGGCGGCGATGCGTTCGTAGACGCGGCGGTGGCCGAGGTTCGACGCCACGCACAGGGCTCGCTCGGTCCGGCCCATGTACCGGGCGGTGTTGATGACCTGGCTTTCCATCGCCCGTACGACGCCACGGGCGATGCGGTTTCCCGACGCCCGCATGATCGTGTCGTGGAAGGCGCGGTCGCTTTCGGCGTAGGTGACCGGGTCGGCCACGAGCTCGTCCATCCGATCCACCAGTGCGCGCAGCTGCTCGATGGTGTCCGGCTCGGCCAGGCGGGCGGCGACGTTGGCCATGTCGGACTCCAGCACGCGCCGCGTGACGACGAGGTCGTCGAGGATCGTCAGGCTCTCGTCCGCGGCGATGGCCGCGGCGAGGACGAGCTCGTCGAGCATGTCCCACATCACCGGAGGGGTCACCATGGTGCCGGAGCCCTGACGGACCCGTACCAGTCCCTTGTCCTGCAGGACTTTCACCGCTTCCCGGACGACGGTGCGGCTCACGGAGAAGGCTTCGCACAGCGCGGGCTCGGTGGGCAGCGGCGTCCCCGGCGGGTGCACGCCGCGAACGATGCGCTCCACCAGCTCGGCGGTCACCGCTCTGGCGAGACTGGCCGGACGCTGGGCCCAGGCCGGTGGTGCCGGGACGGCGCTGCCCGTTTCCTGCGATGCCGTCATATCCCCCCTCTGGTGACTGGCAAGGACAGCGCGACCGCATCAGTCTACATGTCCCTCTTGACCGTAATACGTCATACGAATTATGTTTCCCAGGGCGACGGGCATATCGGCCGCTCTCGGAGGGTGAACAGCTATGAGGCAGCGAGCGTTGTGGTCGGTCCTGCTTGCCGCGGGAGTGCGGCGCGGACGGAGTCCCCGTCCGGCGGAGACTCGCAGTCCAAGCCGCAGAAGCTCGTGGTGTGGGACTGGAAGTCCGGCGAACCGGCGGCGGCCACCTACATCGAGAAGGCGAAGGCCGACTTCGCCAATCGGCATCCCGGCGTCACCGTCGAGTTCGTCGCCCAGCCCTTCGACCAGTACTACACCTTGCTCGGCACGGCCATTCAGTCCAGCAAGGGACCCGACGTCATGCTGTTCAACGGGGGCGGACAGCTCCGCGATCGGGTCGCCGCGCTCCTTCCGCTGGACCAGTACGTGAGCGAGGACAAGAGCCGGTTGGCGGGCTGGGACGCCTTCAGCAAGGACGGCAAGACCTACGCCGCGCCGGTGACCCTGCAGGGCCACCCGATCTACTACAACAAGGCGCTCTACGAGAAGGCCGGTCTCGACCCGGCGAACCCGCCCAAGACCTGGGAGGAGCTGGTCAGCGGCTGCGCCGCCATCAAGAAGGCGACCGGAGCCGCGTGCTTCGCGCTCGGCAACAAGGAAGGCATCGGCATCCAGTTCTTCATGTCGGGCCTCGGCTCCGGCATCTTGACGCCTCAGGAGTACGACAACTGGATCGCCGGGAAGCGTGACTGGACCTCCCCCCACGTGAAGCGGATCTTCGAGCTGTGGAAGGACGCCGGCGACAAGGGGCTGAACAACGACGGTGCCAACTCCACCGCGATGTTCACCGACATCTTCAGGGTCTTCGAGACCGGTAAGGCCGCGCACATCATCGGGCTGATGTCGGACGTCGGGCACTGGAAGGACTTCGCCGAGTTCCTGCCGCCCGACAAGATCGGCGTCATGCCGGCCCCGGTCGTCACCGACGGAGCCACGCCCAGCCTTCCGTACGACGGCGGCATCGGCTACGCCGTCGCCAAGTGGACGAAGGACCCGAAGCTGGCCGCCGATCTGGTGCGATCCCTGACCTCGACCGACGCCTTGACCGCGTTCTACGCCAAGGCCGGCGCGATCGCGTCCGACACGACGATCGACGTCTCTCAGGCGGGCCCGGCCGTCGCCGCGATCGTGCCCGAGATCAAGACCGGCAAGCCCGCCCTGCATGTCGCGCTGTCCTCCAAGACTGTGGACCTGATGGGAAGACTGTCCCAGCAGCTCCTGAGTGGTTCGACCACCGTGGACAAGGCTGTGGAGCAGCTGGCCGCCTCCGACCGGACAGGCTGACCGGGTGCCGATCGGAGGTCCGTCGCCGTTGGTCCGCCCGGCCGGCTCCGGGCGAGCCGGCGCAGCGACCGTCACGCACCGGGGCGCCGGTACCACCCGTAGGGCGCGCGCCGAGCGCCTCGCGCCCTACGTCCTGGTGGCGCCGGCCGTACTGATCATCGTGGTGTTGCGGCTGTGGCCGCTGGTCCTGGGGGTCAACTTCTCCTTCACCGGTGACGGCGAGCTCAATGGGGCCCCGGTCGGCCTGAGCAACTATCTGGAACTGCTCGGCGACCCGTTGTTCAGCACGTCGCTGCGCAACGTCGGGCTGCTGGTGCTGCTGCTGCCCGTGGCGGTGGCGATCCCCGGCCTGCTCGCGACCTTCATCTATCTGCGGGTGCCCGGTCACCGGGTCTACCGCAGTGTCTACTTCTTCCCGGCCGTGCTCTCACCGGTGATCGTCGGTGCGATCTTCAACCTCATGCTCGGGTTCGACGGCCCGTTGAACGCCGTCCTCGGGGCGGTCGGCGTCGGCCCGGTCGACTGGCTCGGCGATCCGGGCATCGCCATGTTCACGGTTGTCGGCGTGCACATATGGGCGACGTTCGGGATGGCTCTGGTGGTGTTCCTCGCCGGGTTCAGCACCCTGGACGCCTCGCTGCTGGACGCCGCCCGCGTGGACGGCGCCTCGCTTGGCCAGATCATCTGGCACGTGATCATCCCGAGCCTGACGCGCACCATCCAGTTCGTCTTCGTGACCACCATGATCGGAATGCTGACCTCCATGTTCGGCCTGCTCTTCGTCATGACCGGCGGAGGACCAGAGGGTTCGACCTACCTGCCGGAGTTCTACATCTGGCACCAGCAGGGACAGCTGAACCAGCCGGCGCTCGCCTCGGCCGCCTCGACGGTTCTCTTCGTCGTCATGCTCGTGGTGGGGCTCCTGCAGATCACTCTGCTCCGGCGCGCGGGCAGGCAGGACTGATGCCCGGCAGGCGTCCGGCCAGGTGGGTGGCCGCTGTCTCCATGGCCGCTCTCGCGCTGGCGACGATCTATCCTCTCCTGTTCACCGCCAATGTCGCGATGAAGACCCGCCGCGACTACATCCTCGACCGGTTCTCCCCGGCGGGCTCCCTGCGCTGGGACAACCTCGCCGAGGCGTGGGCCGGCGCCGGAATGGCGCGATACTTCGTCAACTCGTTCATCGTCGTGGCATTCGCCGTGGCCCTGCTGCTGCTGTTGGGTTCGATGGCGGGCTTCGCGCTGAGCCAACTGCGCTTCCGCGGATCCTCGGTGATCTTCCTGGGCTGTCTCGCGGGGCTGTTCATCCCCTTCCAGGTGATCATGGTGCCGCTCACCAGGATCATGGCCGACAGCGGGCTCATCGACACCTATCCGGGGCTGATCCTGGCCTACGTCGCGCAGTTCCTGCCGTTCACCGTCTTCCTGATGACGAGCCACTACAGGACCATTCCGGCGGAGATCGTCGACGCGGCCAGGATCGACGGGAACACGGTGTACGGCGTGTACCGGCGGATCATGCTGCCGCTGGGCGTTCCGGCGCTGCTGTCGGTCGGCATCCTCGACGCCTTGTTCTGCTGGAACGACGTGCTCATCTCCCTGCTGATGATGCCGTCGCCCGAGCATCGCACCCTCATGATCGGGGTCAACGCGCTGCGCGGACAGTATTCCGACGACATCCCCACCTTCGCCTCGGGAGTCCTGATCGCCGCGATACCCGTACTGATGATCTATCTGTTCCTCCAGCGGCAGATCGCCGACGGCGTCACCGCCGGTTCCACGAAAGGCTGACATGCGCATCACGGCATATCGGACCACGACGACGGTCCAGAGATGGGGCCGTCCTGTCGGTGACGCCAACGGTGTCTTCGCCGACGGTGTCGTCTCGGTGCCGGTCGTCATGGTGGACACGGACGAGGGGATCACCGGCATCGGCCTCGGGCCGCACGTCGAGATCGACACCGTGTTCGCCGCGATCGAGGGGGAGGACCCGCGCGGCGTGACGGCTCTTTACGACCGCATGCTGCGGCAGACGTTCAAGGCCGGCCACGCCGGAGCCGTGTTCGGCACGATCGGCGCGCTCGACACCGCCCTGTGGGACATCAAGGCACAGGCGGCCGGTGAACCGCTCTGGCGGCTGCTGGGCGGACGCGACCGGCGGGTCCCCGCCTATGCCTCAGGCCTCGACATCGGCCTGACCGACGACGAACTCGTCTCGGCGTACCAGCTCTACGCCCAGCACGGCCTGCGGGCGGCCAAGCTCAAGGGCGGCCTCGACATCGACCGCGACCGGCACCGCCTGACACTGGTACGGGACGTCCTGACCGAGGCGAGGCACGGATCACGGCCGGGCCTGATGCTCGACGTGAACGAGGCCTGGACCCGCAAGCAGGCGGTCCGGCACGTCTGCGAGCTCGAACGCACCCTGGATCTCACCTGGATCGAAGAGCCGGTCCGGAGGTGGGACGCCGAAGGCCTGGCCGTCGTCGGCAACGGCATCCGCGCCTCCGTCGCCACCGGGGAGAACCTGACCGGGCTCGAGCAGTTCCGTCCGCTGTTGGCCACGGGGGCGGTCGACATCGTACAGACGGCCGCGGTCTGGGGGGTGACCCACTTCCTTCGGGTGTCCGCCCTGGCGCACGCCCATGACCTGCCGGTCAGCCCGATCGGCACCACGCCGGTCGGGCTGCTGCACGCCGCGACGTCGGTGCCGAACCACCTGGCCAGCGAGCTGCAGGATCTGCACCCGCCGATCGGGATGTCGCTCGACCTGTACATCGAGGACGGCGCCTTCATCCTCGGAGACGCGCCGGGTCTCGGCATCACGATCGACGAGAACGCGATCAACGCGTTCACTCGCCGACCGGACGCCAGGGCCGCGGAAGGCCCCAACATCCGGCCGGAGCACGCCGGACGACGGCTGCTGGCGGTCACCGGCGGCTTCCATCAGACCTAGTGTCATGCGCCTCTCGCCGGCCTCCGGGTCTGTCGAAGGTTCGTGAGACCGGGTCAGCGGTAGCCGGCGGCGATGATGTTGGTCTGGACGGCGTTCTCGGTGGCGTCGGTGGGATAGCCGGCGGTCATGGCTCCTTCGTAGAAGGTTCCGGCGCTGAGATTGGCGCCGCCATCGGGCTTGCAGCAGTCGCCGCCGCTGCCCAAGATGATCGCCCCCTGCTTCTTCATCGGGTTGTAGCCGTTGGGGAGCGGCCCGTCGTACAGGGTGTACAGGTTGCCGGACTGCGCGTTGCTGCCCTTGATGGCGAACCGGCTGGTGCCGTTGTTCTTCAGCGTGGCGGTGACGAACTTGTGGGGGAGGGCCCGCTGGTTGGGGTTCCACGACTGGCTGCCGCCGGGGTACAGACCCCATTCCAGGTCGGCCTGGACCCAGGGGCCGCCCCCGGAACAGCCGCCGAACCAGCACTGGGTACTGAAGTTGATGGCGTCCATGGCGCCGGCGGCGTCGGCCTTCCTGGTCGTCTCGCTGTTGCCGTAGTCGAAGCAGCAGCCGCCGTTGACGTGGGTGCCACTCGTCACCATGTACATGCCCTCAGGCGCGGTCCCCGTGGGCACGCCGGTCAGGTGGCCGTCCCGCCAATAGCTGTTGCCGGGGTTGATGTAGAGCGAGTACGCCTTGCCGCCGCCAACGGTGAGCGACTCGGTGGTCGCGATCGCGGGCCTGCTCTGAGGGGAGCCGGGGACCACGCTGGATCCCTGGTACCACAGGTCGTTGCCCCGCCCGGACTGGTCGTACACGACGGTCATGACGCACGTGGTGCCGGCGCAGAACGAGTCCTGGGCCGCGGCGTCGGCGACACCGCCCGCGGTCAGCACGCCGATGTTCCTGGTCGTGTTGTCGGAGCGCCTGACCTGGTACAGGTTGCCGTTGTAGGAGCCGTAGAGCGCCCGTGTCGTGCTGTGCGCGGCCACGCACGGCGTGCCGCCGGAGGCGTAGATGTCGCACGGGCGCGCGCCGGGCGGCTGCGGGGTCGGGGTCGGCGTCGGGGTGGGCTCGGCTCCGGTGGTCCATTTCTGGTTGGTGCCGCCGTGGCATGTCCAGATCTGCACCTTCGTGCCGTTGGCGGTGCCGGCGCCGCTGACGTCCAGGCACTTGTTCGCGCCGACCGCGGTGACGGAGCCGTCGGCGTTGAGGCGCCACTTCTGGTTGTTCTGGCCATTGCAGTCCCAGATGATCACGCTGGTGCCGTCGACGGTGCCGGCGCCGTAAACGTCCAGGCACTTGGTGCCGTACACCCGCAGCTCACCCGCGGCGGTCGAGGTCCACTGCTGGTTGGCCTGGCCGTTGCAGTCCCAGATCTGCGCCTGCGCGCCGTTCGTCTGCGAGGCGCTGACATCCAGGCAACGCCCCGAGCCCACGCCCACCAGCGGCGTTGTCGCTGCCGAGGCCGGTGCCGACCAGGTCAGGGCGGTGGCCAGGAGCGTTGCCAGCGCCGCCACCACAGCTGCGACGACGGCCGCCCGAGAACGCCTCACACGGCCCGATAAGGGAACGGATGAAGGCTGCATTGTCGTACTCCTTGGAGGTAGGGCGAGACGGAGACAGCCGCGCTCGGAGACCGGTGCGAATCGATTCGCCAACGTACTGATCAACTGAGGAGGGGGAGACAGCGGTGTACGGCGAAGCACATACGACGGGCGGACGGCCTGTCAAGGCTCGGTCCTGTCCGGCTGCCTGCCGGAACCCCTGTCCGGCGGCACTCATCGGCCACGCTCGTAGCCGGGCTCGATGAAACGTTCATCCGCCGTCGGCCCGGCTGATCAGGTCCCGTCAGTGCCCCGCAGGGCGAACCGGTTCGGAGGGCCGGATCACTGGGAGGAGAAGAGGCGCTGCTGGATCTCTCTCCGGTAGTCGTCGAGGGTGTTGTCGATGTGCGTGGCCGCGGCCTGGGCGGCCGCTTCCGGGACGCCGGCGCGGATGGCCTGGTAGATGGCGTCGTGCTCCTCGACGGCCTTGGCGGCGTGCCCGCCCACCGAGCCGCTCAGCCCGATGAGGTTGGACTGAGCCTGTAGCCTGCGGGCCTCCCGCACCGCCACCTGGAGGAACATGTTGTGCGAGGCCGTGGCGATGGCGGTGTGAAAGGTGTCGTCGCCCTTGTTGAACAGGTCTTCTTGCCCGGTCTCGAAGCCGTGGCGGCACACGCCGGCCGCCTCCTCGATGGCCCTCAGCTCCGCGGGGGTGGCGCGGCGGGCGGCCAGCCTGCTGGTCTCCATCTCCTGCACCCGGCGGAACTCGAACAGCATGTAGACGTGGTCGAGGTCGGTCGGGAGGAAGAAGGAGGCCCAGCGCCCGGTGCCGAACATCCCCTCGTCGTCGGCCACGTACAGGCCGCGGCCCTTCTGAGCGCGTACCCGGCCGAGCGCGGAGAGCAGCTTCACCGCCTCGCGTACCACCGTGCGGCTGGTGCCCAGTTGCCCGGCCAGCTCGATCTCGGTGGGCATGCGGTCACCCGGACGCAGGCCGAGCCGGACGATCAATTCCAGCACCTGCTCGGCCGCCACCTCGTAGCCCGGCCGGTATCCGCTCTCGCGCGGGGTGTCGGTCACCGTGCTTCCTCCTCGCCGTTCTCTGCAAAGTATGACTGATGTGGGTTCCTCCCAAGCTCAGACGTACTGCCGATTAGTACGACACATATGAACGGTTCATACGAGGGCGATCGGCGCGGGTAACCGCGATGGCCTGCATTGCCGCTGGTAAAGAAAGAGATGCGGCTAACTATGGCCATGCGCTAGGTGTGCAAATGGTGAAATAAGCGGGCTTAAGGTCTTGACGGCTATCAATACTCACAACGTAATTAGAGGCGAGGACCCTCAGAAGGGTGTCACCTGCCTGAGCAGCAGGGCGTGACCTGGCCACACCCGTACCCCCCAAAGGAACAACTGTGCAGTCATCTTCGCCCGTCACGGCACTGAGACCGGCTCTGATCGGCATCGTCGCCGCGGCGCTGGCCGCGGCGTTCGCCCTCATCGCCCCCGCCACCCCAGCCCTGGCGGCCACCACGACCCTGTACGCGTCACCCGCCGGCACCGGCACCGCCTGCACCTCCACCCAGCCGTGCTCGCTGTCCGCGGCGCAGACGGCGGTACGCTCGCTGAACGGCGAGATGTCCGGTGACATCGTCGTGGAACTGGCCGACGGGGTGTACCGGCTCTCCGCGCCGCTCCGGCTGGCCGCCGCCGATTCCGGGAACAACGGCTACTCCGTCAAATGGCAGGCCGCGGCGGGCGCCCGTCCCGTCATCAGTGGAGCCAGGGCGGTCACCGGATGGACCGTGGCCGATTCAGGGAAGAACATCTGGCGCGCCGACGTCGGCACGGGGATCGACACCCGGCAGTTGTACGTCAACGGCGCCATCGCCACGCGGGCGCGTACGGCCGTGAACCGGTCGGACTTCACCGCGAGCAGCACCGGCCTGCGGTTCGGCAACAGCGCGCTGAACTATCTGAACAACCTGGCCAACCAGAACCGGGTCGAGATGGAGAGCGTGGGCTCGTTCACGGACCGCTATGTGACGGTGCAGAGCATCAGCGGGAACTTCATCACGATGCAGCAGCCCGGCTGGAACAACAACACCTTCGGGTACGACACCTTCACGCAGCCGCACCGGGCGGGTCCGCTGTACCTGGAGAACGCCTACGAGTTCCTGGACGCGCCGGGGGAGTGGTACATCAACCCCGGGACCGGCGTCCTGTACTACATCCCGGCTGCCGGGCAGAACATGAGCAATGTCAACGTTGAGCTGCCGGTTCTCCAGTCCCTGGTGAACGTCGGAGGCACTTACGACGCACCCGCGCACCACATCACGTTCAGCGGGATCACGTTCACCGGCACGACCTGGCTCGGACCCAGCGGCAACCAGGGCTATGCGGACCAGCAGACCGGCGCCTACATCGCGGGTAACTGGAACTGGCCCGCCGACAGGCTGACCTCCTGCCAGGAGGGCTGCCAGCAGTTCGAGGCCGCGCGGCCGCACTGGCAGCAGATGCCGGCAGCGGTGCAGGTGTCCGCGGCCGGCAACATCACCTTCACCGACTCCCGGTTCGTCAACCTCGGCCAGACGGCCGTGGGCATCGGCAACGACGCCAACGCGCACGCCAGCGGGGTCGGCCTGGGCGCCGGCGACATTACCGTCACCCGGTCCGAGATCGCCCAGAGCTCGGCCGGCGGCATCGTGGTCGGCGGCGTGCGCGCCGACGCGCACCACCCCAGTGACCAGCGCATGGTCAACCGGAACATCACCGTCAGCAACAACCGCATTCACGACCTCGGCCTGGACTACCGGGGCATCGTCTCGGTCCTGACCACCTACGTCACCAACACCGACGTGTCACACAACGAGGTCTACAACCTGCCGTACACCGGCATGTCGATCGGGTACGGCTGGGGCGCCAACGAGCCGGGCGGCAGCAACCAGTACGCCAACCGCGGCCTGTACAACTACCAGCCGCGCTACACCACTCCCACCACCGCGTCCGGCAACAAGCTCGTCGGCAACTACGTGCACGACGTCATGCAGCAGATGACCGATGGGGGCTGTATCTACACGCTGTCGTGGAACCCGAACGCGGTGATCAGCGGCAACCACTGCCTGCGGACCAACGGCTGGTTCGGGATCTACTTCGACGAGGGCTCCAAGTACTACACCGTCACCGGCAACGTGCTCTCGAACACCGGCACCTGGGCCACCGCCAACTACTGGGGCGGCGAGAACATGGGGAACTTCACCGTCACCGGCAACTGGTCGACAAACGGCAGCACCAATGTGACCAACGGCGACCGCGGCAACGTGGTGAACAACAATGTCACCGTCACCAACGGCGCTTGGCCCGCGGGCGCCCAGGCGGTGATGGCGTCCGCCGGTCCCCAGGGCCAGCCTTCGGGGAGCACGAGTGCCTTGAAGGGTGTGGGGTCTGGGCGGTGCCTGGACGTCAGCGGAGCCTCGCAGGCCAACGGCGCGCAGGCGCAGATCTGGGACTGTAACGGCCAGGCCAACCAGCAGTGGACCTCGACCGCCGCGGGTGAGCTGCGGGTGTACGGCGGCAAGTGCCTGGACGTGAACGGGGCCGGGACGGCGGACGGCACCGCGGTGATCATCTGGGATTGCAACGGCCAGAACAACCAGAAGTGGCGCCTGAACGCCGACGGCACCGTCACCGCGGTCGGGGCGAACAAGTGCCTGGACGTCGGTGCCACCGCCAACGGCACCAAGGCACGCATCTGGACCTGCACCGGAGGCACCAACCAGAAGTGGGCGCGCGCCTGACACCGTCTGGCGACGCGCCCTCGGCGCCCCACTCGCGGGGGACGAGAAAGCTTTCGCTCGAATCGATTCGATAGCAGAGGAACGCTCATGTCCCGACGTCCGTGGCTCACCTTGCTGACCACGATGGCGCTGATCATTCCCGGAGCGCTCGCGCTCGACGCCTCCCCGGCGAACGCCCTCGCCATTCCGGCGGCCGACTACCAGCAGGTGTCTCTCGCGTCGGGAGGTGCCGAGCTGGGTGAGGCGATGTCGCTGGCCGTCATGCCGAACCGGTCGGTGGTGCACACGGCGCGCGACGGCACGGTACGTGTCACCGATGTCAACGGCAACACGAAGGTGGCCGGCAAGCTCAACGTCTACAGTCACGACGAGGAGGGCCTGCAGGGTGTGGCGGTGGACCCCGACTTCGCGTCCAACCGGTACATCTGGCTCTACTACTCGCCGCGGCTGAGCACGCCGAACGGTGATGCGCCGAGCAACGGCACGCAGGCGCAGTTCGACCAGTGGAAGGGCGAGCTGCACGTGTCCCGGTTCACCCTCAAGCCGGACGACACTCTGGACCTGGCCAGCGAGAAGGTGGTCCTGCAGGTCCAGAACGACCGCGGCCTGTGCTGTCACGTGGGCGGGGACCTCGACTTCGACGCTGCCGGAAACCTTTATCTGACCACCGGCGACGACAGCAACCCCTTCGAGTCGAGCGGCTACTCCCCGCTGGACGAGCGGACCGACCGCAACCCGCAGTTCGACGCCCAGCGCTCGGCCGGCAACACCAACGACCTGCGCGGCAAGCTCCTGCGCATCAAGCCGCAGCCCGACGCAACCTACACGATCCCCAGCGGCAACCTGTTCCCGCCGGGGACGGCGAAGACCCGGCCGGAGATCTACGCGATGGGCTTCCGCAACCCGTTCCGGATGAGCGTGGACAAGGCGACCGGCATCGTCTACCTCGGCGACTACGGGCCGGACGCGGGGGTGACCAACGCCAACCGGGGGCCGAGCGGGCAGGTGGAGTTCGACCGCATCACCGGTCCCGGCAACTACGGATGGCCGTACTGCACGGGCACGAACACCACCAGCGAGACCTACAACGAATGGAACTTCGCCACCAACAGCACCGGTCCGAAGTACAACTGCGCGGGCGGCCCGACCAACAACTCCTTCCGTAACACCGGCCTGACCACGCTGCCTGCGGCGAAGCCGGCGTGGATCAGGTACGCGGGGGACGCCGGAAGCCCGCCGGAGTTCGGCTCCGGATCGGAGTCGCCGATGGGTGGTCCGGTCTACCGTTACGACCCCAACCTGAACTCGGCCGTCAAGTTCCCCCAGGCGCTCGACGGGCGGTATTTCGCCGGTGAGTACGGCCGGCGCTGGATCAAGGCGATCGAGGTCAAGCCGGACGGCGCCTACGGGGAGATCTCGGCGTTCCCCTGGTCGGGGACGCAGGTGATGGACATGGCCTTCGGTCCTGACGGGGCCCTGTACGTCCTCGACTACGGCGACGGGAACAACAACCAGGCGCTGTATCGCATCGAGTACATCGGCAGTGCCAACCGCAATCCGATCGCCAAGGCGTCCGCTGACAAGACGTCTGGACCGGCTCCGCTGACGGTGAACTTCTCCTCGGCGGGCAGCTCCGACCCGGAGGGCGGCGCGCTGACGTACTCGTGGAACTTCGGCGACGGCACCACCTCCACGGCGGCGAATCCGAGCAAGACCTACACCACGAACGGCGCCTACACGGCGACGCTCACGGTCCGGGACCCGCAGGGCCTCACCGGCACGGCAAGCGTGATCGTGAACGTCGGCAACACCGCGCCGACGGTCATCCTCACCACCCCCTCCGCCGGACAGCTGTTCTCCTTCGGCGACACCGTTCCCTTCCAGGTCACCGTCAGCGACCCGGAGGACGGCACGATCGACTGCGCCGGGGTCACCGTCGCCTACTTCCTCGGCCACGACAGCCACCGCCACCAGATCACCTCCACGACCGGCTGCTCAGGCTCCATCTCGGTGCCGGTCGACGGTGAGCATGACGCCGCGGCCAACATCTACGGCGTCTTCGAGGCCTCCTACACCGACAAGGGCGGTCTGACCTCCACCAGCGACCGTACCCTCCAGCCGCGGCATCGGCAGGCCGAGCACTTCGGCGCCCAGCAGGGCATCCAGACGGCCGACCACGCCACCGCGGAAGGCGGCAAGACGGTCGGCTTCACCGACGACGGCGACTGGATCTCCTTCCAGCCGTACAACCTGGGCAACGCGACGAGGATCACCGCCCGGGTCTCCTCGGCCGGCGCGGGCGGCCGGATCGAGGTGCGCGCGGGCTCGGCGACGGGCACACTGCTGGGAACGGTGAACGTGGCGAGCACCGGCAGCTGGGACACCTTCACCGACGTCTCGGCGAACCTCAGCGGCGCGCCGGCCGGCACCACGACGCTCTATCTGGTCTTCCGCGGTCCGACCGGACAGGGTTACCTGTTCGACGTGGACGACTTCACTCTCGACACCGGCACCCCGCCCTCGGGGAGCACGAGTGCGTTCAAGGGCGTGGGGTCGGGGCGGTGCCTGGACGTCAGCGCCTCGCCGGCCAACGGCGCGCAGGCGCAGCTCTGGGACTGCAACGGGCAGTCGAACCAGCAGTGGACGTCGACCGCCGCGGGTGAGCTGCGGGCCTCTGGCGGCAAGTGCCTGGACGTGAGCGGGGCCGGGACGGCGGACGGCGCCGCGGTGATCATCTGGGACTGCAATGGTCAGAGCAACCAGAAGTGGCGCCTCAACGCCGACGGCACCATCACGGCGGTGGGGGCGAACAAGTGCCTGGACGTCACCGGCTCCGGCACCGCCAACGGCACCAAGATGCGCATCTGGACGTGCACCGGAGCAACCAATCAGCGCTGGACCCGCGTCTGAAAGGACACCCATGCCGAGCGACCGAAAGACATCTGTGCTGCGACGCCTCTCAGTGACGGTGGCGGCGATCACCGCCGTCGCGACGGTGATCCCCGCCATCCCCGCCCAGGCCGCCGCCTACAAGGTGCTGGTGTTCTCCAAGACGGCCGGATTCCGGCACGACTCGATCCCCAACGGGATCCAGGCCATCCGCGACCTGGGGGCCGCCAACGACTTCGCGGTCGACGCCACCGAGGACTCGAACGCCTTCAGCACGGCCAACCTGGCCCAGTACAAGGCGGTGGTGTTCCTCAGCACCACCGGTGATGTGCTGAACGACAACCAGCAGGCCGTCTTCCAGACGTACGTGGACGGCGGGGGCGGCTACGTCGGGGTGCATTCGGCCGCGGACACCGAGTACAGCTGGGCCTACTACGGGCAGCTGATGGGGGCCTGGTTCAACAACCACCCGGCGATCCAGCAGGCCACTGTAAGGAACGAGGACCGGGCGCACGCCGCGACCGCTCACCTGGGGGTGACCTGGTCGCGTACCGACGAGTGGTACAACTACCGCACCAACCCCCGCCCGAACGTCCGGGTGCTCCAGAGCCTGGACGAGGGCAGCTACAGCGGCGGCGGCATGGGCGATCACCCGATCACCTGGTGCCACCCTCAGTCCTCCGGCCGCGCGTTCTACACCGGCCTGGGGCACACCAAAGAGTCGTACGCCGATCCGAACTTCCGCACGCTGCTGCTCGGCGGAATCCGGTACGCGGCCAAGGCCACCAACGCCGACTGCCGCCCGGAGACGGGGTACACGACGTTGTACAACGGCTCGACGACGGGCTGGTCGCAGGCCGGGCCGGGGTCGTTCGCCAACAGCGACGCCACGCTGACCTCCCAGGGCGGCATGGGCATGCTGTGGTACAACGCCAAGGAGTTCCGCTCCTACTCCGTCAAGCTCGACTGGAAGATGACCGGCGACTCCAACTCCGGCGTGATCGTCGGTTTCCCGGCCACCAGCGACCCCGACGCGGCGCTCAACACCGGATATGAGGTGCAGATCGACGCGACCGACACCCCGGACAAGACGACCGGGGCGATCTACGGGTTCAAGACGGCCGACATCGCCGCCCGCGACGCGGCGCTGAACCCGCCGGGTCAGTGGAACACCTATGAGCTGCTGGTGGAGGGCGAGCGGCTGCAGGTGTTCCTGAACGGCACCAGAATCAACGACTTCACCAACGCCGATCCGGTCCGCTCGCTCCAGCAGGGCTACATCGGCATCCAGAACCACGGGTCCGGCGACGTGGTGTCATTCCGCAACATCCGCGTCAAGGAACTGGCCGGCACACCGGGCGGCTCGGGCGCCCTCAAGGGCGTGGGGTCCGGGCGGTGCCTGGACGTCAGCGCCTCGCCGGCCAACGGCGCGCAGGCGCAGCTCTGGGACTGCAACGGCCAGGCCAACCAGCAGTGGACCTCGACCGCCGCGGGTGAGCTGCGGGCCTCTGGCGGCAGGTGCCTGGATGTGAACGGGGCCGGGACGGCGGACGGCACCGCGGTGATCATCTGGGACTGCAACGGGCAGAACAACCAGAAGTGGCGCCTCAACTCCGACGGCACCGTCACCGCGGTCGGGGCGAACAAGTGCCTGGACGTCGGTGCCACCGCCAACGGCACCAAGGCGCGCATCTGGACCTGCACCGGAGGAACCAACCAGCGCTGGACCCGCGTCTGAGGCCGATATGGCGGCCCGGGGTGTCCGCGGTCAGCGGCTTCTCCGGGCCAGACCGGCCAGGAGGTCCTTGACCTCGGTCGCCTCGTAGGAGTCACGGTCGAAGGGGCCGATGATGAGCGGGCCGTCGTCGGGGAGGTCGGGCAGCCGGCCGTGACTGCCCCGCACCGGCGCCGGGTCGAGCGGCACCACCGGCATCGTGTAGCGGAAGCCCAGTTTCTTCCTGGCCAGCGCCGCCGCCGCACGGAGCTTGACGAACGGATCATTCGGGTCCATGAACAGCTCGGCGGGGTCGTAGCCGGGTTTGCGGTGGATGTCCACGAGCCTGGCGAAATCCGGGGCGCGATCGTCGGAGAGCCAGTAGTAGTAGGTGAACCAGGCGTCAGGTTCCGCGACCGCGACGAGTTCGCCGGCGCGTTCGTGGTCGAGCCCGTACTTCGCCTTCCCCGCGTGGTCGAGCACCTCGTCCACGCCGGTCAGCTCGGCGACGACGGCGCAGGTGCGGCCGAGGTCGGCCGGATCGCGCACGTACACGTGGGCCACCTGGTGGTCGGCGACGGCGAAGGCCCGGGACGTCCACGGGTCGAGGTACTCCATCCCGGCCTGGGTGTGGACCTCCAGGAGACCCGCGGTGCGCAGCGCCCGGTTGATGTCCACCGGGCGGGACACCGGGGTGATGCCGTATTCCGAGAGCACGACCACCTCGGCGTCCTCGGCGAGGAGCGGAGCCAGCGCGGCGTCGACGGCGCGGGCCGCCGCGATGGCCTCGGGACCGGCGGGGCCGTACCGCTGGAGGTCGTAGTCGAGGTGAGGCACGTAGACCAGCAGCAGATCCGGCCGTTCGCGGGCCAGGATGCGGCGGGCCGCGGCGATGATCCATTCGGACGAGGTGATCCCTGCGTTGGGGCCCCAGTAGGTGAAGAGGGGGAACGGCCCCAGCGCGGCCTCGAGGTCGTCGTGGAGGGAGGGCGGGCGGGTGTAGCAGTCGGGCGACTTGCGGCCGTCGGCGTGGTAGACGGGGCGCGGGGTGACGAGGAGGTCGGTCGGCGCGCCCATCGCATACCACCAGCAGACGTTGGCGGTTCGCAGGCCGGGCGCGGCGGTCCACAGCTGGTCACCCTGGATGAGCGCGTTGTGCTGGCGCCACAGCAGCACCTCGCCGAGGTCCCGGAAGTACCACCCGTTGCCGACGATGCCGTGGTCGCGGGGCATCGAACCGGTCAGCAGAGTGGCCTGCATCGAACAGGTGACGGCCGGGAGCACGGGCCGCAGCGCGGCCGCCGCGCCCGCCTTCGCCACGTTCGGCATGTGCGCGAGCAGGCGCGGGGTGAGCCCGACGACATTGATCACGATCAGCGGTGCCATCACGTCTCCTTCAGCCCGAGGGCGGCGAGCTGTCCCCGCATCCAGTCGAGCTCGGCGGCGATGCCTTCCGCGACGTCGGCCGGCGCGCCGGGAAGCACGTTCCACGTGTAGGTCTCCACCTCGACGTGCCTGGTCAGCGGCCGTTCTCCGCCGAGGAGCACGTTCAGCAGGTCACGCAGGTAGGGGGCGCTGGTGGCGAGCGGAGGGGGCGGCGCGTCGTGCAGCGGGACGTGGAAGTGCACGCGCCAGCTCTCGTCCGCGGGCAGGCCGCCGGACAGGGCCTCGCCCAGGTCATCGGCGTATCCGGTGGCGGAGCGCGTCTGGTGGAGGAAGCGGGCCTCGTCGAACGCGGCCAGCGCCCGCTGTGCTCCCGGTGGGGCCACCAAGGCGCACGACGCCTGGAGCTTCACGATGGGCAGCCCGGTGCGGGCGCCCGCGCCGGGTTCCTCGAAGCCCACGGCCATGTGGCAGGCGTCCAGGCAGAGGCCGAGGTGGTCGTGATCCACGCCGCTCAGCAGGGCGGTAGCCTGGGGCGTCGTCTCGACGATGCAACCGGGCTCCGGCTCGAAGCCCAGCCGGATCACCTTGCCGGTACGGCCGGCCAGCGCGCGCAAGCCCTGGGCGACCGCGTCGAGATTGGCCATGACCGCCGCCGCTTTCTCTTTCGTCCACCCGGTCCGCCAGGCGAGGGGGAGGGTCGAGATCGTGCCCTCGGTGACGCCGTCCGGCAGCAGCGCGGCGAGGATCTCGGCGAGCCCGAGCGTGTAACGCAGCCGCTCCGCGTCGGCCCAGTCAGGGGTGTAGACGCGGTACTTCACGATCTCGTCGTGGAAGCCGCGGTAGGGGAACCCGTTGAGGGTCACGACCTCCAGCCCGAGCGCGGTCAGCCGCTCGCGCAGCCCGGCGAGTTCCCCGGGCCGGGCGAGGAGGTCCGCGGCGGCGTGCTGGGACAGCCACAGCCCGAGCCCGAGCCGTTCGACGCCGAGCAGGCGCCTGACCCGCGCGGCGACGCCGGACAGCTGACCGTGGATGCCGGGGAGATCCTCGGCGGCGTGGACGTTGGTGCAGTAGGACAGGTGCACCGTCGAGCCGTCCGGATGGCGCAGCCGCATGGTCACCCCCGCTTGATCGTGTTGCCGGCGTGGTCGGGGCCGGCTTCCGAGCCGGTCTCGAGGTCGAGGCGGCCGCTCTGCCCGTAGAAGGCGACCGGATTGCGCCACAGCACCCGGTCCACGTCGTCCTCGCCGAAACCGGCCGCGAGCATGACGTCGGCCACCTCACGTGTCTTGAGCGGGTCGCTCCGTCCCCAGTCGGCGGCCGAGTTCACCAGAATCCTGTCCGTGCCGTACTCCTTGAGCAGGGCCACCATCCGGTCCGGGTCCATCTTGGTGTCGGGGTAGATCGAGAACCCCATCCAGCAGCCCGAGTCCGCGACCATGCCGACGGTCATCTCGTTGAGGTGGTCGATGAGCACCCGTTCGGGGGGTATCCCGGCGTCCCGTACCACGTGGAGGGTCCGGCGGGTGCCCGCGGCCTTGTCCCGATGCGGAGTGTGCACGAGCACCGGAAGGTCATTCTCCTGCGCCAGGGCGAGCTGGGCCTCGAAGGCCCGTTCCTCCTCCGCCGTCATCGAGTCGTAGCCGACCTCGCCGACCGCGACGACGGAGTCTTTCAGCAGGTATCGCGGCAACTCGGCCAGCACCCCCACGCACCGCGCATCGTTCGCCTCCTTCGGGTTGAGCGCGAGCGCGCAGTGGTGGTGGATGCCGTACTGCGCGGCGCGGTACGGCTCCCAGCCGAGCAGCGCGTCGAAGTAGTCGAGGAAGCTGCCCACGTTGGTACGGGGCTGCCCCAGCCAGAAGGCGGGTTCGACCACGGCCCGGACCCCCGCGGCGTACATGCGCTGGTAGTCGTCGGTGGTTCGGGAGGTCATGTGGATGTGGGGGTCGAAGATGCGCATTCAGCTCCTCTCCAGGATGTCGCTCGGGACGGGCCGGTCGGCCGCCCGCAGCTCCGCCGCGTAGTCCGACAGCATCCGGGCCAGTTCGGCGTCGAAGCGGCGGTCCAGCCCGGCCACCGCCGCCAGGGGGATCGACATGAAGACGCACTTGAGCACTCCTTGACGGAAGGAGTGGTCGTCCAGCCACGCCGAGCCGTACGGGCCGAGAGCCGCGGCGACCAGCCGCGTGTCATTGGTGCGCAGCGCGTCCTCCACCAGCCCGACCGCCGTCCCTTCTGAATCGAGCTCATGCAGGACGGTCAGGATCGCCAGCCTCTCGCCGCTGTCGCCGGCCTCGTACAGGCCGTGGATCACCGCGTGGTCGCCGTGCAACGCGCCGAGCAGCGCGCGTCGGGCGCCGGGGCCGCCCCGCCGTTCGGCCTGCGCGAAGAGCCGGTGGATCGCGTACGGGTCAGCCTCGACCTGCCGGACGGCCTGTGCCAGCCACTCCTGCGCCGGCTCCTTCATGTGCCCTCCTCAAGAAGTCGATCGAGCGGCGGGCGACCTGCGGGGCCGCATGGCTGTGCCGGGCCAGCTCCACGGCCACCAGACCCGAGTAGCCGTGCAGAGCGGCGAGCACCGGCACGAAGTCGATCTCACCCTCGCCGAATTCCAGGTGCTCGTGGACTCCCCGGCGCATGTCCTCGATCTGCACGTGCACGGTGTACGGCAGCGCCCGGCGGATACAGGTGCCCAGGTCCTCCCGCTCCACGCAGTGGCAGTGCCCGATGTCGAGGGTGAGACCGAACCGGTCATGGCCGCCGAGCATCGCGCGCAGCCGCTCGAAGCCGTCCAGGTCGGCGACGAGCATCCCGGGTTCCGGTTCGAATCCCAGCGTGACGCCCACCTGGTCGGCCTCGTCGAGCAACCGTGCGCACTGGCGGGCCAGCCGCGTGTACGCCTCCGCCTCCGGCATGCCGTCGGGGCGGACCCCACTCCACAGGTGCACCACGGGAGCGCCCAGATCGGCGGCGACCCGCATCGCCGTGGTCAGAAACTCCACTCTGCGCTCGGCGTTGTCGCTGATGAGGGTCGGATGGTGTTTGCGCAGGGGATCGAGGGTGTAACGCCCGCCCGTCTCGACGACGGCATCGAGGCCCAGGCGTTCGAGGAGCCCGGCGATTCGCGACACCGCCGCGGCCAGGCCGGGGGAGTGGGGGTCGAGATGACCGTGGTCGAGCGTGATCGCCGCACCGGTGTACCCCAGATCGGCCAGGACCGCCAGCGCCTCGGGGAGCCGGTGGCCGGCGAAGCCGTTGGTGCAGTAGGCCCACTTCACGATGTCGCCAGCCGGGATGAGAGCCACCTTCCCAGCGGCAGCGAACACAGCAGCGCGCCCGCCGTCGCGAACCGCCCGCCACCGGCGACCGCCGCCGCCTGGAGCGGGATCAGGCCGAGGATGCTCAGGCGGACGGCCTGCCGGACGTTCTCGGGGTCGGGACGGGCCCGCAACCCGGCCTGGACCGGGAGGGTGAAGGCGAGATAGCCGGCGATGAGGACGCCCGCTCCGGCCCGGGCGGCGGCTCGGTTGCGCACGCAGGAGGCGGCCGCGAGACCGGCCGCCGCGGTGCTGGCCACGAGCGCGCGCTCGGCGGTCCCGCGTGCCGCCCCCGTTACCTCGGCCCGGCCCAGGACGCTGATCCCGTAGGTGTGCGCACCTATCGCCAGCGCCGTCGGCACGGCGGCCCTGACCTGCTCGCCCGCGCCCAGAAGCACGTCGAGCGCGCGGCAGGCCGCCATCGAGGCCGGTCCCGCCGCCGTCCGTTTGAGGCCCAGGTCGTAGGCCCACACCGCGCCGGCCAGCAGGCCGGCGACGGTGAGAGCGCGACGGCCGCCGGCGAGGGCGGCGGTGGCCAGGCCCGCGCCGGTCAGGGCGGCCGCGAGCCCGAGCGCGGCGCCCGGGCGGACCCGGCCTGACGGGATCGGGCGCTCAGGACGCTCGACGGCGTCCGCTTCACGGTCGGCCCAGTCGTTGAGCGCCATTCCCGACCAGTACATGAGCACCGACGCCAGGGCCAGGCCGGGTGCCGGCATCCGCCCCGCGGCGGCGGCCCCCGCCATGGTGTCCCCCGGCACCGACAGTGCGGCCGGGGCGCGGACCAGCTCGAGCAGCGCCCTCATGACAGCTCCTCGGCGAAGGCGCGCAGCCGGGCGTACTGGGCGGCCAGCGCGTGCTCGTCCGTTCCCAGCGGGCTCTTGAAGAAGTAGCCGAGCTCGGGCAGGACGCCGTGCCGCCCTTTCTCGTGCGCACGGGCGACCAGCCGGGCCAGGTCCAGGACGAGCGGAGCGGCCAGCGCCGAATCGCAGCCCTGCCAGGTGAACTGCAACGTCATCCGCACGCCGAGAAAGCCGTCGAATGTTACGTGGTCCCAGGCGGTCTTCCACTCTCCGAGATCCGGGACGTAGTCGATGTGCGTCTCACCCTCGACGGGTCCTCCCAGGACCTTCGCGACGACCTGGTCCTTGGAGAGCTGTTTGCTGGACCTGGCGGCCGGATCGGCGAGGGTCGCCCCGTCGCCGCCGCCGAGGAGGTTGAGCCCGGACCAGGAGCGGACCCGCAGTGCCCGGTCGGCGAACATGGGCGCCAGGGCGCTCTTGACCAGGGTCTCGCCGGTCTTGCCGTCGCGTCCCGCGTACGGCACGCCCCGCTGGGCGGCGAGTTCCGCCAGGGCGGGAAGGGTCGGCCCGGTGGAAGGGGTGAACTCCACATAGCCGCACCCGGCGTGGAACGCCGCATAGGCGTACAGCGAACTCGGCGGCAGGACGTCGTCTCCCGCGGCGAGCCGCTCCTCGAGATCGGCCAGCCTCTCGAACTCCGGACGCGAATCCACCGGGGGCTCGGTCGACGACACGTTGACGACGACCACCCGGGCCAGCCCGTGCCGGGCCCGGAAGCCGGCGATGTCGTCGATCAGCCGGGTCGCGGCCCGGCCGCCGTCGCCGGGGACGTGGCCCGGCCGGATCTCGGCGTCTGCGGCGTCCAGGTCGGAGGCGAGCAGCCCCGGCAGGTCCGGTGATATGACTCCTGCTCTGCCCAGCTGTTCGGCGCGCTTGCGTAAGGAGGTCTCGGTGATGTCATGGCCGCCGAAGGCCAGGTCGGTCAGCGGAACCAGGTGCCCGGGAAAGCCGGGGGACTCGCTCACGCATCCTTGCGGGGTGGCAGCTCCTGCCCTGATGGCCGCGGCGCCCACGATGGCAGTGGTCGCCACGGATCCCCGTGCCCCGATAAGCCACACACCGAGCTTGTCCATGAAAGCTCCATCGTGTCGGGACTATCCCCGCATGCGGAAGGCATCCGGTATGTAAGTCTCCGTGATGGTAAGAGCCATTTTTGTCGATGGTCAAGCATAAGAAGGCTTATCACTGTCTTATTATCCGCCGATTACGACGATCACCGCCGTACCGGTGATGGCCGAGCGGTCGCCGAGCTTGCTCGTCAGGATGTCGAGGTGCTGCTCAAGGCCTGCTGTAGACCACCGATTATGCCGTCAAGGGTGCGAGCTTTTGCTTGACCGTCGACATAAGCCCGCTTAGCATCCGGCAGCATGAGGGATATAAGGCCGAAACTTGCCGCTGGCCCAGGCTTACCCTCAAGACTCCGTCCGCGGGATCGGCCACGGTGGGGGAGGTGGGCGGGGTGCTGAGCATGCGTGGCATCGGCAAGAGCTTCCTGGGCGTGCGGGTGCTGTCCGGAGTGGACCTGGACATAACGGCCGGCGAGGTGCACGCCGTCGTCGGCGAGAACGGCGCCGGCAAATCCACCCTGATGAAGATCATTTGCGGTGTTCACCCGCCGGACGAGGGCACGATCGAGATCGACGGTCACCCCGTCTCCTTCGGCCATCCGCTCGAGGCGCAGCGCTCCGGCATCGCGATCATGTACCAGGAGTTCAACCTGCTGCCCGAGCGTACGGTCGCCGAGAACGTCTTCCTCGGGCGCGAGCCGCTCAGGCGCGGCCTGGTCGACCGGGCCACCATGGAGCAGGCGACTGCGCGGCTCCTCGCCGAACTGGGCGAGGACTCCTTCGGCCCCCGCAACGCGGTCAAGCGCCTGTCGGTGGCCCAGCAGCAGGTCGTCGAGATCCTCAAGGCGTTGTCGATGAACGCCCGGCTCGTCGTCATGGACGAGCCCAGCGCGGCGCTCGCCGAGCACGAGGTCGAGCTGCTCTACCGGCTGATCGGGCGGCTGAGGGAGCGCGGCGTCGCCGTCGTGTACATCTCCCACCGATTACGCGAGGTGTTCGACCTGGCGGACCGCGTCACCGTGCTCAAGGACGGCTCGCTCGTCACCACGCTCCCGATCGGCGAGGTGACCCCCGACGAGCTGATCCGCCTGATGGTGGGCCGCGACCTCGGCGCCTACTTCCCGCCCCGCTCGCCGGGCCCCGGTGAGGTACGGCTCAGCCTGCGCGGAGCGGGCAACCACAAGCTCCGCGACATCGATCTGGAGCTGCGTGCCGGGGAGATCGTCGGCATCGCCGGCCTGCAGGGATCCGGCAGATCGGAGCTCGCCAAGGCGATCTTCGGCGCGGAGCCGTTCACCACGGGCGAGATGACCCCGTCGCGCCCCCGCTCGGTCCGGGAAGGCGTCGCCATGGGCATCGGGCTCGTGACCGAGGACCGCAAGGCCGAAGGACTCGCCCTGCGCCAGTCGGTTCGTGACAATGCCCTGCTCGTCGCCCGGGCGGTGGGCGCCAAGGGCCGCAATGGCGTCCACGACCTGCTCGAACGGGTACGCCTGTCGCCTCCACGACAGGAACAGGAGGTCCGCTACCTGTCCGGAGGCAACCAGCAGAAGGTCGTGCTCGCCAAATGGATGACGATGGCGCCGCGCGTGCTGCTGTTCGACGAGCCGACCCGGGGCGTCGACGTCGGGGCCAAGGCCGCGATCCACGACCTGATGCGTGAGCTGGCGAATGGCGGCATGGCCATCATGATGATCTCTTCCGAGCTGCCCGAACTCATCGGCATGAGCGATCGCGTCGTCGTCCTGCGCGACGGCCGGATCGCAGGCACACTGCCGGCCGGCCCCTCTGAGGAAGCCATCATGCGTCTGGCCGCAGGAGAGGTGGCTGAATGAACACGCTCTCACGCGTCCGCCGTCCCGCCCACCCCGGCGAGGCGCACAGCGGCCTGGCGGCCTGGTTACGTGAGCCCACACAGGTGGTGTTCCTCGCGCTGCTCGGCCTGGTCGCGGTCGGCTGGGTCCTGGTCGCGCTCGACGGCGGTCAGTTCCTGACCATGGAAAGCATCGTCGGGATCCAGCAGCGCTCGGCGGCTCTCGGCATCGTGGCGATCGGGCAGACGCTGGCGATCCTGGCCGGGTCGCTCGATCTGTCCGTGGCGTACCTGATCAGCCTGACCTCGCTGATCGCGGCGGAGATCATGGCGGGCCAGGACGGGAACATCCTGCCGGCGGTCGCCGCGGTGCTTGCCGTCAGTGCATTGGTGGGGCTGGTCAACGGGCTGGTCATCACCAGGCTCCAGGTTCACGCCTTCATCGCCACGCTCGGCGTCGCCCTGATCATCAGGGGCATCGTCGACCACCTGTACGATGGCCCCGCCGGCAAGGTGCCCGAGTCGTTCCAGATCCTCGGCTACTCCCGAATAGGGCCGATCCCCGTCTCCGCCCTGCTCTGGGCAGGCGTCGCCGTCGCCGCCTGGTTCCTGCTGAGCAGGACCCGGCCGGGCTACCGCATCTACGCGGTCGGCGGGAACGAGGAGGTCGCCCGGCTGTCCGGGATCCGTACGGGTCGCGTCATCCTGCTCACCCACGTGCTCTGCTCGGTCTGCGCCGGCATCGCGGGCCTGCTCCTGGCCGGCAGGCTCGGGGCGGGGGCGCCCACGGTCGGCACCGACGGCGGCTACGACCTGGAGTCCATCGCCGCGGTCGTGCTCGGCGGGACCGCGCTGGCCGGCGGAAAGGGTGGCGTCGCCGGAACCGTGGGCGGCGTCCTGCTGCTGGCTGTCCTGGACACCATCTTCAATCAGCTCGAGGTCAACTCCTTCGTCAAGGACGTGGTCCGCGGCGTGGTCATCGTGATCGCGGTGGCCGTCTACGCCCGGCGCACCAAGGAGCGGTCGGCATGAAACGGGCACTTCCCATCGTCGCGGTCCTCCTGGTGCTGCTGGCCGCGATAGCGGTCGCCAACCCCTTCTTCCTGGAGCCCGCCGGGTTCCTGGCGTTCCTCAAACGGGCCGCGCCGCTGGTGATCCTGGCCGCGGGGCAGTACTTCGTCATCGTCTCCGGCGAGTTCGACCTCTCGGTCGGTTCGCTGGTGACGGCGGAGGTGGTGATCGCCGCGCGGCTCATCGACGGCGACGAGTCCGCCACCTGGCCGGTCCTCGCGCTGCTGACCGCCGTCGGGCTCTTCGTCGGACTGATCAATGGCGTGATCACCACCAAGCTGCGGGTGCCGTCGTTCATCGTGACGCTCGGCATGCTGCTCATCCTGTCCGGAGCGGTTTTCCTGTGGACCGGCGGCGCACCGCGCGGCGCGTTGTCGGAGGGCTTTCGGGTCCTCGGCCGCGGCGGCCTCGGACCGGTGCCGTGGTCGGTGCTGATCCTCTTCGCCGGGGGCGCGGCGGCGATCTTGCTCATGCGCGCGGATTTCGGCAAGACGCTCATCGCCACCGGCGACAACGAACGCGCCGCGGCCCTGTCCGGGGTCCGGGTCCACCGAGCCAAGATCTTCGCCTTCATGCTCTCCGGCCTGGCCGCGGCCGTCGCGGCGATCCTGCTCGGCGGCTTCGCCGGTGTCTCGGCCCAGGTCGGCCAGGGACTGGAGTTCTCCGCCATCACCGCGGTCGTGCTCGGCGGCGTGGTGCTCGGCGGCGGCCGCGGCTCCGTGCTGGCCGCCATGGCCGGGGCCTTCACGCTGGAGGCGCTGTTCACCCTGCTCAACCTGTACGGAATCTCGGGGGCGCTGGAGTTCACCGTGCAGGGCGTCATCATCATCGCCGCGGTCGCGGCGGGAGCAATCCGGCTTCCCCGGCCGTTCACCCCCCGCAAAGGAGACGCACATGCCGCGTCATAAGGCCGCAGTCGCCGTGCTCGCCGCGCTCGCCCTCGCCGGCTGCACCACCGACAAGCTGACGTCCACTACCCAGTCCGCGGCTCCCGCCACGAGCGCTCACCGCTCGGGCACGGGTGCGCAGTCGAAGTTCTTCGTGCGGGCGGACTTCGACGCCCAGCTGGCCATGCGCTCCCAGACGCCGCAGGGTCCCATGGACAAGCCCTGGGAGCAGGCCATCGCCCCGCAGATGGTCGATACGGCGAAGTACAAGAAGAACGGACCGTACCACCTGTGCTTCTCCAACGCCGCGGTCAACAACCCATGGCGCCAGGTCGGGTGGAAGACGATGCAGGCCGAGGCCGGCCTGCACAAGGAGATCACCAAGTTCACCGCCTTGGATGCCGAGGGCAAGGACGACAAGCAGATCTCCGACATCGCCGAGTTGCAGGCCAAGGGCTGTGACGCGCTGATCGTCTCGCCGAACACCACGGCCACGCTCACCCCGGCCGTGACGGCCGCCTGCGGGAAGGTGCCCGTCATCGTGTTCGATCGGGGCGTGGAAACGGACTGCCCGGTGACGTTCATCAAGCCGATCGGCGGCTACGCCTTCGGCGCCGACGCCGCCGAGTTCCTGGTCGAGAAGGTCCCGGCCGGCGGTAAGGTGCTCGCGCTCCGTATCCTGCCCGGCGTGGACGTACTGGAGACCCGCTGGTCGGCGGCCAAGGTGGTCTTCGACAAGAGCGAGGTCCAGGTCGTGGGGGTCGAGTTCACCGACGGCGACGCCGCCAAGACCAAGAGCATCGTCAGCGACTACATCCAGCGGCACGGCAAGATCGACGGCGTCTGGATGGACGCAGGCGCCACGGCGGTGGCCGCGATCGAGGCATTCGAGGACGCGGGCCTGCCGGTACCACCCATCAACGGCGAGGACCAGCAGGACTTCCTACAGAAGTGGAAGGACGCCCACCTCACCGCCATCGCGCCCACATATCCGACCTACCAGTGGCGCACCCCGATCATCGCCGCGCTGAAGATCCTCAAGGGCGAGGAGGTGCCCAAAATGTGGAACCTGCCGCAGCCGAAGGTCACCTCGGAGAACCTGTCGGCGTACCTGAAGCCGAACATGCCACCGCTGCACTACGCGTTGTGCGGCTGCGAAACCCTGCCCGGGTTCCCCGAGAACTGGGGCGGGAAGAAGAGCTGATCGGCTCCTTCCGCGAACCGACCACGAAGAGGGGCGCATGTTCTCCATCGGAGTGAACACCTGGGTCTGGGTCTCCCCGCTGACCGACGACGAACTGGCCCGGCTCGCGCCCCGCATCGCAAGGTGGGGCTTCGACGTCATCGAACTGCCGATCGAGCAGCCCGGCGACTGGAACCCGGACAAGGCCGCGACGGTACTGGCCGAGCACGGGCTGGCCGCGTCCGTGGTACTGGTCATGCCGCCGGGGCGGGAACTCGTGGCCGCCTCTCCGGAGACCATCCGCGACACCCAGGACTATCTGCGGCACTGCGTCGACGTGGCGACGACCGTCGGCTCCCCCGCGATCGGGGGGCCGGCGTACGCCTCGGTCGGCCGTACGTGGCGGCTGGCGCCGGACGAGCGCCGGGAGGTCTACGCAGAGTTGCGTGAGCATCTGCGGCCCGTTGTGGACTACGCGGCCGGCCGTGGGGTGAAGCTCGCGGTCGAGCCGCTCAACCGGTACGAGACCAGCCTCATCAACACCGTCGAGCAGGCGCTGGACGCGCTGCCTGAGGACTGCCACCTGGCACTCGACACCTACCACATGAACATCGAGGAGAAGGATCCCGCCCAGGCGGTGCGGGTCGCGGCGGATCGGATCGCGCACGTCCAGGTGTGCGGCACCGACCGCGGCACGCCGGGAGCCGACCGCTTCGACTGGCCCGGCTTCACCCGGGCCCTGAACGACGCCGGCTATCAAGGGCCGCTCGTCATCGAGTCCTTCACCGCGCACAACCAGACCATCGCCACCGCGGCCTCCATCTGGCGACCCCTCGCCGAAAGCCAGGACGCGCTGGCCGTGGACGGCCTCGCCTACCTGCGCACCCTCTGATCACAATGGTGCTTGAAAGTTTCATACTTATCGAGGGCCTTTTCCTTGCCCTTTTGAATGCCGGCGGAGTGGCGCGGCATCGGTAACGCGGCCTGAACCTGCGGATTTCCGGTAAAGGCGGTGAGACCCTGGCTCAGTAGAAGCGGAAAGGCGGTCCTGGACTCGCTTGATAAGCATGCTTGACACTCATGTTTGGCCCGACCTATTTTCGTTCCGAATCGATTCGACATCCTCGCATGGTCAGGCCCCGCCGCCCGGATCGATGGGTGGGTCACTGCTGAAGACGACCGGCATCGGCCGAGATGACGCACGCCTTCCCACCCGTCAACTCCGTAACCCCCCAGGAGATCCTTCATGCGAACATCACGCCTGCTTTCCGCCCTCGCCGCAGCCTTATTAGGGTTGTGGCTGTCCGCGGTGCCGCTGGTGGCGCACGCGGCCGCGCCGCAGTTCAAGGTGCTGCTGTTCACCAAGACCGCGAGCGGCGCCTATCGGCACGACTCGATCCCCGCCGGTGTCGCGATGTTCCAGCAGATGGCGGCCGACAACAACTTCCAGCTCGACCAGAGCGAGGACTCCGCCGTCTTCACGGCCGCGACCCTGAACACCTACGACGCGGTGATCATGTTCCAGACCAGCGGCATGGTGTGGGACAACGACGCCCAGCGTCAGGCCTTCCAGGCGTACGTGCGCAGCGGCCACGGCGTCGTCGCGATCCACAACGCCACCGACATGAACATCGAGGCGCAATTCCCCTGGTGGGACCAGGTCGCCCTGGCCGGCGCGCACATGACCGCGCATTCATCCATCCTGCAGGGCACCGCCAAGGTGGCCGACAAGGTTCACCCCTCCACCAAGGGACTGCCGGATCGCTGGGTGCGCACAGAGGAGTGGTACAACTTCGACAAGAACCTGCGCGGCTCGGTGCACGTGCTGGTGACCGCGGACGAGACCACCTATGACGCGGGGCCGAACAAGATGGGCGCCGACCACCCGATCTCCTGGTGTCACAACCCGGAGGGCGGCCGGGTGTGGGCCACCGCGATGGGCCACCAGGCGTCCTCCTATTCGGAGCCGTCGTTCAAACAGCACCTGCTGGGCGGGGTGAAATGGGCGGCGGGCGCGGCGCCGGGCGACTGCGGCGGCACCGTCGCGGCCCGGTTCCAGAAGGTGACCCTCGACGGCGCACCGGACCAGCCAATGGAACTGGACGTGGCCGGCGACGGCAGGGTCTTCTACATTTCGCGCTCGGGCAAGGTGAACCTGATCCCCGCCAACGGCGGGGGCACGCGCGTCATCGCCACCCTGTCGGTGTACGACGGAGGCGAGGACGGCGGCATCGGGCTGGCGCTGGACCCGAACTTCGCCACCAACGGCTGGATCTACGTCAACTATTCGCCGTCCAACGGCGGCGAGGTGAACCGGGTGTCGAGGTTCACCTTCAACGGCACCAGCCTCGACCTGGCGAGCGAGAAGAAGATCATCGAGGTTCCGGCGTACCGCAACGTCGACGAGCCCGGCCACACCGGCGGCTACCTCGCGTTCGGGCCGGGCGGGAACCTGTACATCGGCCCGGGTGACGACACCAATCCCAACGGGTCCAGCGGCTACGCCCCGATCGACGAGCGGCCGGGCCGGGAGCATTACGACGCCCAGCGGTCCGCGGCCAACACCAACGACCTGCGCGGCAAGATCCTGCGCATCCACCCCGAGGCCGACGGCACCTACACGGTTCCGTCCGGCAACCTGTTCGCGCCCGGCACCGCCAAGACGCGGCCGGAGATCTACGCGATGGGCTTCCGCAACGCGTTCCGCTTCTCGGTCGACAAGGTGACGGGGTGGATCTCGCTGGGTGACTACGGCCCCGACGCCGGCGCCGCGAACCCCAGCCGCGGTCCCGAGGGCACCGTCGAGTGGAACCTGATCAAGCAGCCGGGCTTCTACGGCTGGCCGTACTGCGTCGGCAACAACATCCCGTTCAACGACTACAACTTCGCCACCAACACCTCCGGCGCGAAGTTCAACTGCTCGGCGCCCGTCAACGACTCGCCCAACAACACCGGGCTGACCAATCTGCCCGCGGCCAAGCCCGCGACCGTCTGGTACAACTACCACGCCTCAGCCGAGTTCCCCGAGATCGACTGCTGCGGCGGTGCCGCCCCGATGGGCGGCCCCTTCTACCGCTACGACGCCGCCGGCGGCTCTGACCGCAAGTTCCCCGAGTACTTCGACGGCACGCCGTTCGTCTACGAATGGAGTCGCAACTTCGTCAAGGAGTTCCGGCTGGACTCCTCGGGCAACCTCCTGAAGATCAACCCCTTCGCGGCACAGCTCGCCCCGCACGCGCCGATCGACATGAAGTTCGGTCCGGACGGCGCCCTGTACATGGCCGACTGGGGCAACGGCTTCGGCCACGCGAACACCGATGACAGCGTCTACCGGGTCGACTACGTAGCCGGAAACCGCGCGCCCCTGGCCAAGGCGAGCGCCAACCCCGACTCGGGCGCGGCGCCGCTGACGGTGGCGTTCTCCTCGGCCGGCTCGTCCGACCCAGACGGCGACGCGATCACCTACGCGTGGGACTTCGGCGACGGCGGGACCTCCACCAGCGCCAACCCGTCCCACACCTACAACGCCAACGGGACGTACACGGCCAAGCTCACCGTACGGGACTCCGGCGGGAAGACGGGCAGCGTCACGTTGTCCATCGCCGTCGGCAACACCCGTCCCAAGGTCGTCTTCTCGGCTCCGCCCGACGGCGGGTTCATCGACTTCGGCGACCAGGTGGCCTACACGGTGAACGTCACCGACCCCGAGGACGGCGCCATCGACTGCACCAAGGTCAACGTGATCACCGCGCTCGGCCATGACCAGCACGCCCACGACACCGGCCAGTACACCGGTTGCTCCGGAACGGTCACGACCACCGCCTCCGGCCATGACGAGGCCGCCAACGTCTACTACGCCCTGTCCGCCGACTACACCGACAAGGGCGGCCTGAAGGGCAGCGCCGGCGTCACCCTGCAGCCCAAGCACAAGCAGGCCGAGCACTTCACCGGTTCGTCCGGAATCCGGATCGTCGACGAGCCCGGAGCCGAGGGCGGCAGGCGCATCGGCGACATCTCCAACAACGACTGGATCTCCTTCAGCCCGATCAACCTGTCCGGGATCGACACGGTGTCCTTCCGCGTCTCGGCACCGTCCAACACCGGGGCGTCCATCGAACTGCACGCCGACTCGCCGACCGGAGCCCTCATCGCCTCCAGCCCCGTGCCGGCGACCGGGGGATGGAACACCTACGTGTCCCTGCCCGCGGTGCAGGTCACCGATCCCGGTGGCACCCGCAATGTCTACGTCGTGTTCAAGTCGCCGTCCGCGAACTCGTTCGACGTGGACTCGTTCACCGTCAACGGCAAGGGCGTCGGGCAGGGCGACGGCTCGCCTCCGGGCAGCACCGGCGCGCTGCGGGGTGTCGGGTCGAACCGGTGCCTCAACGCCGCCTCGCCGACGAACGGTACACAGGTGCAGATCTTTGACTGCAACGGGCAGGCCGGCCAGCAGTGGACGTCGACCGCCGCGGATGAGCTTCAGGTGTACGGCAACAAGTGCCTGGATGTGAACGGGGGCGGGACGGCGGACGGCACCGCCGTGATCATCTGGGACTGCAACGGGCGGAACAACCAGAGATGGCGGTTCAACGCCGATGGCAGCATCACCGCCGTCGGGGCGAACAAGTGCCTGGACGTCAGCGGCGCCGCCACCGCCAACGGCACCAAGGTGCAGATCTGGGCGTGCAACGGCCAGAACAACCAGAAGTGGACCCGCGTCTGAATGCCACGTGCCGTCCGGACCCTGGAGCCGGCCCTTCCGTAGCGGCTCCAGCGGTCTGGACGGCGGGGGCGTCATTGCGGACAGCGGCCCCGGCCCGACGGGCCATGGTCCAGCGAGGACCGAAGCGCAGCCGCCGTCCGTCCGCCGTGACGGCGCCGGTTGAGGTGACGCCCGCCGGCATGCCGCCCCACGACCCGGCATCGGAGACCCACCGGCCGAAGTGCGGGTGCCGGTAGTCGGCGAGCAACATGATCGCGCCGAGGACCGAAGTCGTCGCCGAACCAGAGCCCGAAGCTGGAGAACAGCGCGCCGGTGCTCTTCGTGGCCGCCACCACGAGCCGACCCGGTCGGCCCCGGATGAGCAAGGAGATCCGGGACCTGATAGCACACCTGGCGCGGGAGAACCCGGCCCGGGGATATCGCCGGGTGCACGGTGAACTGGTCCGGCTCGGCTACCAGGTCAGCGAAGCGACCGTCCTGCGGAGCTGTCGGTCCGGCCCGGCTCCCCGAAGCACCGACACCTCGTGGAGCCTGCACGCCCAGGCGAAAGGGCTGCCGGCCGTCGACTTCTTCCATGTCGACACGGCCTTATTGAAGCGCCTGTACGTATTCCGCTTCCTCATCCGCGACCGAGACGCCAAGTTCGCTGTGACGTTCGACGAGGTCATCGCCAGCGAGGGCGTGACGGTGGTGAAGACCCCGCTGCGGACGCCGCGAGCCAACTGCTACGCCGGGCGGTGCGTGCGTACTGTTCGGGCCGAGTGCACCGGCCGCATGCTGATCTACAACGAACAGCACCTGCGGTCGGTGCTGAGCGAGTATGTCGATCACTACAACGGGCATCGGCCGCACCAGTCCCGCCGACAGCGACCGCCCGATCATGACGAGCAGACCGTCGTACCGCTGGCAGGCCGGATCGAACGCCGGAAGGTGCTCAGTGGGCTGATCAACGAGTACCGCCGAGCCGCATAGACGCTCCGGGGAAATCCCAGCTCAAGCCCAATGCGATGAGTTTTGAAGCGGTACAGGTCCGGCGCAAGGATCATCGTGAGGTTGGCCTCCTCGACGGCCTCGGCCGGCGTGACGACCCGCAGCCCGTCGTTCTCGGCCTTCTCACGGCTCTTGGAGCCCTCCGGCAGGCCGACGCGCACGTCCACGCCGGAGTCACGCAGGGAGAGCGCGTGGGCGTGGCCCTGGCTGCCGTACCCCAGCACGGCCACGTGACGCCCCTGGATGATCGACAGGTCGGCCTGATCGTCGTAGTAAATCTCGGTCACTTGCTCAAACCTTTCAGGCGGTACGGTCCAGCGCCCTGAGGGACCGGTCGGTGATGGAGCGGGCACCGGGCCCACCGCGGGGTCCACGCGGCGGGCCCGGAATGGACGCGGCTGGTGCCCAGCCGCGCCGGCCCTACTGGAAGTCGCATCCAGGGTTGGGGGCGTCGGTGGAGAGGGGCGTGCCGTGGGGCATGATGTAGGCGACATCGAGAACGACGGGCTTCTTGCCGAGGTTGCGACCGAGGTGCACGTATTTCGCGCGGCCACGCTGTTGTAGGCGTTGCGGGTGGCCGGGGAGCTGTCGGGAGGGGTCGCCTTGACCGCGTCCCACATCGCGTCGGCGTAGTCGTACAGCGCCTGACGTGCCCTGGCCTGGCGGGCCCGGTCGGCCGGCGACAGCTGGCCGAGCAAGTGGGCGTCCAGGTAGTGCAGCTCCTCGAGGAAGTCGATCGGCGGACGGCCGTTATCGATGAGAATGATCTTGCCTGGGCTCGTCCTGGGCGAGCCCAGGACGCCGGTGGTCTATGGCATCCGGCCGCACTGGGATGTGTCTGCGGGTTCTCAGGCGAGTGCGGCTGCCTGCCGGGGACGGTCTGCGGCGACCTCGACGGCGGTGTGGACGAAGCTGGCGACGGTGCGGGAGCGGGTGGCGTCGGGCCAGGCGGCCACGACCTTGCTCGGGCTCAGGTCGGCGACCGGTACGAAGACCAGCTCCGCCCGGCCGTGTTGGCGGGCGATGGAGAGCGGTATGTAGGCCACCGCTTGGCCGAGTGCGACCACGTCGAGTAGCTGGTTCATGTCGCTGATCTCGGGCCCGTCTGGTGTCTCCCCGGGACCGTTGGCCCAGTAGGCGGCCGTGGCCGTGTCGGTCTGCTTCGCCCAGCGTGGCATTGGTTCCCCGGCCAGGTCGGCGCGGCGCAGGCTGCGGCGCCGCGCCAGGCGGTGCCCGGCGGGCAGGACCGCAACACGCGGCTCGACGAACAGCAGTTCGGTGTCCAGGCCGCGGTCGTCGAACGGGGTATGCAGGAGCGCGACGTCGGCGGTTCCGGCGCGCAGGGCGGCGGCCGGTCCGCCGTCGTGGACGAACTGGACGTGCACTTGGGGCATGAATGGATCGTCCGCGCAGCGTCGTGTGATCTTGCTGAGCAGCTCGGTGCCGGCGCCCGCCTTGATGGCGACGGTGAGCCGGTCGGCCTGGGTGCCCGTGCGGCGGGTGCGCTCGAGGGCGGCGCCGATGGCCTCGACGGCGATCCGGCCCTGTTCCAGCAGTTCCTGCCCGGCCGAGGTGAGGTGGACGTGGCGGCTGGTGCGCTCCAGCAGGGTCACGCCGAGTTTGCGCTCCAGCTTGCCGATAGCGGTGGACAGGGGCGGCTGGGCCATGCCGAGGCGTGCTGCAGCACGGGTGAAGTTCAGTTCCTCGGCGACCGCGATGAAGTAGCGAAGCTCGCGCACTTCCACGTCATCCATATCCCCAGTGTATGGAACGAGAGCCAACGTGTCCTTCTGCTCAGGCTTGCGCGCTGGTGGACTGATCCCCGCCCGAAACGAAAGGGATTCACCATGAGCTTGGACGGCAAGGTCGCGCTGGTCACCGGCGGCAGCCGCGGCATCGGCGCGGAGATCGTGCGGCGGCTGGCAGCGGACGGGGCCGACGTCGGCTTCACCTACAACACAGGCAAGGACGAGGCGGAGAAGGTGGCCGGGCAGGTACGGGCGCTGGGACGCCGGGCCTTGACGATCAAAGCGGATCTGGCCGAGGCCGAGGCCGCCGCCGAGGTGGTGGAAGCGGTGGCGGAAGAGTTCGGGAAGCTGGACATCATCGTGAACAACGCCGGGGCCGTCTCTTGGGGGCCGCTGGCGCGAACGTCGGTGGAGAGCTTCGATCATCTCGTGGCCGTTGACGCACGGGCCCCGTTCCTGGTGATGCAAGCGGCGGCGGATCTGCTCAGCGACGGCGGCCGGGTGGTGAACGTCTCGTCCGGGGTCACCAACACAGCATTGCCGGGTAGCGCGCTCTACTCGGGCGCGAAGGCGTTCCTCGACCAGGTCACCAAGGTCGCCGCGATCGAGTTCGCCGCCCGGGGGATCACTGTCAACGCAGTGGGGCCAGGCGCCACCACGACCGGTCCCCTGGCCGACCCCTCGCCGGAACGGCGCGCGCAGATGGGCGCCGCTTTCGCGCTCGGCAGGGTCGGCGAGCCCGCGGACACAGCCGATCTCGTCGCCTTTCTGGCCTCGGCAGACGCCGCCTTCATCACCGGCCAGGTGATCTACAACACCGGCGGCCAGCACAGCCCTGTCGGCCGCGCCGTCTGACCGGGCGTCCACCGAGCCAGAGGCAACGTGGGCAAGGGGCTTCGGTCCATGCCTGATCCACCGGGTCAACGTCATTTGTGTCGCGCGAGGAGCAACCACGCCATGAGCAGCCATCCGCCCGATACCGGCTGGCACATCGATCAGCGCTGCACGAACTGCGACGTCGCCCGTCAGCTTGCCCCCGGACTGATCGGTGAGGTCGACGGCCGGTCGGCGGTCATCCGGCAACCGCGCACCGACGCGGAGGAACGGGCCATGCGCGCCGCCGCGTACGCCTGCCACACCCGCTCGATCCGGCACGACTCGCAGGGGCTGAATCCGACGCTCGACCCGTTCCCGCTGGCCCTGGACGAGCACCTCTACTTGTGCGGGCACAACTCACCGAAGACCGCGGGCGCCAACTCCTATCTGCTCTGCCGTCCGACCGGAAATCTGATGATCGACACGCCACGGTGGAGCTCCGTTTCGGCCGCGAAGTACGAGGCGCTCGGCCCGGTGACCGAGGTCCTGCTCACACACCGCGACCATGCCGCGCACGGCCGTCGTTACGCCGACCGGTTCGGTGCACGGCTTTGGATCCACGAAGGCGACCTCGACGCGGCTCCAGACGCCGACAAGATCATTCATGGCACCGAGCCGATCGAGATCGCCGACCCGGTGATCGCACACCCACTGCCTGGCCACAGCAAAGGCAGCGTCCTCTATCTCGCCGACAACATGTACTGCTTCAGCGGCGACAGCCTCTACTGGTCACGCACCACCATGGACATCGAAGTGTTCGACAGCGTCACCTGGTACTCCATCACTGAACTGGCAGCCTCACTGGAACGGACGGCACCACGCCTTCATTTCGAATGGCTGCTGCCAGGCCACGGAGACCGCAGACGCCTCACCACCCAGGACATGAAGCAGCGACTACAGAACCTGGCCACCCGCACCCGCAAACTGCCGCCGGCTCCCATCGACTTCTCCGCTCTTCGCTGGTGAACCGAACGACCTCGAAGAACACGACGAGGATCTGTCCGCCGCATGCGCCACCAATCGCGAACTCATGGCTTGGCTCAACCAGGCAACCGCTCGCCGGTGACCGGGGTGAGCCGAGATGGCAGAAATTCCGGTCATGAGCGGATCTTGAACTCTCTGACCTGCGAAATATCGAGGCAACGAGCTCCGTCGCGGGCCTCGCACCAGCCGTACTCTTGCTCTGAAGGGGGCCTATAACCGGTTGCCCGCCGACCTGGGCATGCCGCCAGAATTGGCGCATGACCGCCTCCGCCGACCTGGAGTTCCTGGCCCCGCTGCTGGCAGCGTGGGGTTTCCCCCCGGACACGACGATCATCCGAGCCGAGCAGGGGACCAACAACCAGACGTTCCTGCTTCGCCAGGGGGGCGTTCGATTCGTGCTCCGGGTCAGCCAGACCCAGTCCGCCGCGCAGGCCGGCGCCGAGCACCGGATCCTGCGGCGGCTACGGTCGGCCGGACTTCCCTTCCAGGTGCCTGAACCAGTCGCCACGCCCAGCGGGGACACGGTGATCGAGACCGCGGCCGGGCCCGCCACCGTCTGCCGGTGGATCCCCGGCGTGCAGCCCGACCTCACGGGCCCGACGGCACTCGAGCGCTTCGGCCGGGCAGCCGGGCTGCTCGGCGAGGCGATGCTGGGCGTGCCACCAGAAGACGGGCTGGGGGACTGGCGCGGTAATCCTCTGGCGCACCCCGCCGTGCCGCACGTCGGCGCCCTTTGCCATCAGCTGCGCGCCGCCGGAATCAGCGCGGAGCGGGTCGCCCGCCTCGACGCCGTGGCGCGCCGCGTCGGGCAGGAGTGGCCTGCGGGCGGTGGCGCGCTGCCGACCCAGGTCATCCACGGTGACCTGGCGGCCTCGAACGTGCTGGTCGACGAGGACACCGGGGAGGTGAGCGGGCTGCTTGACTTCGAGTTCGCCGGGGTCGGCTTCATGGTCCAGGACATGATGGCGGCGCTGTTCTACAGCGGGGCCCTGGAGACGCGTGACTGGCAGCTCCGCACGATGGCCTTCCTGCGGGGGTACGCCTCGGTCCGCCCGCTGGACGCCGCCGAGGCCGACGCGCTGCCCCGGCTGCTCCTCGCCCGGGCGGTCGGCAGCGCC
This sequence comes from Nonomuraea sp. NPDC049028, assembly GCF_043197735.1. NCBI lineage: Bacteria > Bacillati > Actinomycetota > Actinomycetes > Streptosporangiales > Streptosporangiaceae > Nonomuraea > Nonomuraea sp. NPDC049028. The sequence continues at coordinate 7,668 of NZ_JBICTR010000004.1, read as the reverse complement.
CTGTCGCGGGCGGGCCGCTGGCTGAACGGGAAGGCACAGCTCGGCGAGGTCACCGACCGGATCCGCAAGCTGGAGGACACGACCCACTGGCTCGACGCCAACGGCGGAAAGCTCCAGTCACTCGCGGCCGCCAGCGGGCACCAGTGACTCGGAAGTACGGCTGGCGCGAGCCCCACGACATTCGGCTGGGGCGTCGACCGGACCGTCCAATGGATCACCGAGCGCATCGAGTCGGCCATCCTGGAAGCCTGACCGGCCGGCGCAGCCAGAATCCATCAGCCGCCCCTACGAGTGGTCTCAACTTGAAGAGCGACTTCCTCCTCATCGCCCTTGAGAGGGGTCTCACGCAGCCGTAAAGATCTTCGGCGACGGGAATGGCGCTACTGCCCCTATGACCTCGAACTGAACGTCGTCCTACATACAGGTGTCCGGAGCAGGGTGGCTCGACTTGGCGGGAAGAGCGAAAGTCGCGGCCTTGCTTGGGCCCCCTCCTGTGTCCAACCCGCGCCCACGCCGGCGTACGCGCGCAGGTGGCCGACCTCGACTCATGACCCGGAACCGTGGGGACGCATTGGGGAGAGACGTTCGCGAACGATCGGCTCCAGCCGTAGACAGCCGGACGTATGTGGCCCCCGCCCCGGCACAAAAGTGCAGGTCAGGCGGGGGTTTCTGCTGGTATCGAGAAGTAGGGCGGGTGGGACTTGAACCCACGACCCACGGATTATGAGTCCGATGCTCTGACCGGCTGAGCTACCGCCCCTTGCAAACATGCAGTCTTCCACACCTGAGCCCTCATGCCAGCATAGATCGTCCTCGTTCACTCAGCGCGTACGCCAGACACCGGGATCCATGGGTAGCGTCGGGCCATGGCGGTCAAGCTGATCTACGCCTCTGATCTGCGGCGGGCGGTGCAGACGGCGGAGGTCGCGTTCGGGGATGGGCGGGAGATTCGGCTCGACTCCCGGTTGCGGGAGTGCGACTACGGGATCTACAACGGGCGGCCCGTCAGTGAGGTGGCGAGGTTGCGGCGGCGGTTCATTGAGATGCCGTGGCCCGGGGGGCAGAGCTATCGGCAGGTGGTCGCGGAGACCGCGTCGTTTCTTGAAGAGGTGATGGACAAGTGGCAGAAGCGTACGGTGCTGGTCATCTCGCACTCGGCCAATTGGTGGGCGTTGCAGAATCTGCTTGAGGGCGTGGCGTTGGAGGAGCTCGTGGATGCTCCGTTCGACTGGAAGCCGGGGTGGGAGTACACCCTGGCCTAAGCGCCTAGAGCCCCCAAGAGCTCCCTGGCGGGCACGGGGAGGCGTGGCTCCCCGGCCCTCACTTACGAGATCGCGGCCCAGCGCGGAGGTCGGACATCAGGGCAGGTTAGGGAGCGGTGCCGAAGCCGGTGTTCCGTACCAGCCAGTCCTGGTAGACCGTGCTTCGCCGTACCACCTCCGCGTGGGTCTGTTTGGCCTGTTCCGCCACCCAGGCGGCATCCGGGGCGGCGGGGTGGTGGCCGAGGAGTTGCCGCCAGCGCAGCGGCGCGCCCGCAAGCGGGACCATCGCCAGGCCGGGGGCGGGCTGGTGGGTGGCCTGGCAGAGGGCCACGGCCCGGCCGACCCGGGCGAGGTGGGTGCAGGTGGCCACGTCGGTCTCATAGATCGTTCCCGGGGTGAAGCCGGCGCGGGCGCAGGCGGTGGCGAAGCAGTCGGCGAAACAGCCGTCGCCGGGCGTGACGGCCCAGCTTTCGAGGGCGAGTTCGGACAGGTCCAGCTCCTTCTCGCCGGCCAGCGGGTGGGTCTCGGCGAGCAGGGTGAAGACCGGGTCATAGCTGATCGTCTCCCATCGCAGCGAGCCCGTGGGGGTGCCGCCGTCGCCGCAGGCGCCGGTCAGCGCGTAGTCGAGCCGGCCGAGCCCGGTCATGGCGGTGAGTTCGTCGGCCGACCATGAGGTGTACGTGCTCACCGTCCGTTCCGCGGCGAGCCGGTCGACGAGGCCGCCGAGTATCGGCCCGTTCGTGGCGCCGATGCGGAAGCCGGGGGAGGGGGCCTGGGCGAACCGTACGGCCTCGTCCTGCAGTTCCTTGGCCGCCGGGAGGAGCACGCGGGCGCGGGCGAGCACCAGCTCGCCCAGCCGGGTGGGCCGGGCGCCGTGCCTGTCGCGCTCGAACAGGGTGCCGCCGAGTACCCGCTCGATACGTTTGAGCTGTGCGGTGAGGGCCGGTTGCGCCAGCCCGAGCAGGGACGCGGCCTTGCTCACACTTCCCGCGTCCGCGACCGCGCGAACGATCCTGAGGTGCCTGAGCTCGAGGTCCATAACGGGAAGGTAAAGCGGTGATCTCCTCCCGACAATGCCCTTATGTCAGGAAATGTGACACATATTGTCGGGCGCCTTCTGGGGTAGGGGCTACTCCATGACGATGATGGGAATCGATCCAGCGCAACTCCAGGACGACGACCTGCTGCGTGAGCTGCGGCAACTGCACACCACGCGGACCGACACCTTCCTGCACGGCTCGGACGACGCGCTCGCGCGCCACACCACCCGGACCAACCAACTGGAGAGCGAATACCTGCGCCGCTACCCGGAGCGCGACATCGACCCCGGGCGGCTGAGAGAGGGAGCGAGGCGACGCTGATGGCCCGAGATCACGATGTGCAGGCACTGTCCGACGTCGACATCCACGTGTACGAGGCGGTCGCCTCGCAGGCGGTCGAGTCCGGCGGCGCGGAGCTCGGCGCGCTGATCCGCGCGACCGGTCTGGAAGAGGAAGAGGTACGCCGGAGCGTGGCCACGCTGATCGAGCAGGGCTACGTGGTGCCGCGGGGGAACGGGTTCGGCCTGGGCGCTCATACGTTCGGGCTCGACTACTGAAAACCTCGACAGGGGGCGGCGGGCCGATGGGCCGGCCGCCCCCCGGCGTCGGAGGCGGGCCGGCCGCCCCCCGGCGTCAGATGCGCTTGACGCGGGCCCAGATCACGAAGGCGCCGCCGAAGACCGCCATGACCAGCCCGGTCCACAGATTGACCGCCGCCCCCACCACCCCGGCGATGATCAGGATCACCCCGTAGATCAGGAACAGCCCGCCGATCACCATTCTGATGTCGCTCACAGGATCACCCCGTACATCGCGGCGGCCAGGACGATCGCGCCCGTCCCGAGGATCACGGGCGAGCGGTACCACTTCTTGTCACCGGCCAGCGCGTCGTCCGCCAGGTCGACGGCGCTGAGCCCGTACACCAGCCCGCGCAGTTCCTCCACGGGCTTGGGCGTGGTGACCAGCGTGACCACCACCGAGACGAGCAGGTCGACGACGAAGGCCACGCCCGCGCCCCAGAAGCTGGCGTTCAGTTCGGTGCCGAAGTCCAGCATTCCGGCCTTGTACGCGATGTACGAGGCGAACGCGGACGCGGTCCCGGCCAGCAGGCCCCAGAAGCCGGCCCACGGCGTCATCCGCTTCCAGAACAGCCCGAGGATGAAGGTCGCGAACAGCGGCGCGTTGAAGAACGAGAACAGCGCCTGCAGGTAGTTCATGATGTTGGAGTAGCCGGCCGCGATGAACGCCGTGCCGACGCCCAGCGCGACGCCCGCGACGGTGGCGATCCTGCCGACCCGCAGGTAGTAGCCGTCGTCGCGGTCCTTGGCCAGGTGCGCCTGCCAGATGTCGTTGGTGAACACGGTGTTGAACCCGCTGATGTTGGCCGCCATCCCGGCCATGAACGAGGCCAGCAGCCCGGTCACCGCCACGCCGAGTACGCCGTTGGGCAGCAGGTCCTGCATGAGCAGCGGGATCGCGTTGTTGTAGGCCTGGCCCTTGCCCAGGTCCTTGAACAGGACGAGGGCGATCAATCCCGGCAGTACGGTCACCAGCGGGATGAACAGCTTCGGGTAGGACGCGATGATCGGGGTGAGCCGGGCGGCGTTGGTGTTGCGGGCGGATAATGCCCGCTGCACCTCGGCGAAGTTCGTGGTCCAGTAGCCGAAGGACAGCACGAAGCCCAGGCCGAACACGATGCCGAGCCAGTGGGCCTCCATCGGGTTCTTGCCCGCGCTGTCGGCCCACGTGTGCAGGCCGGCCTCGCCGAGCGCGCTCTGCCGTACCTTGTCGAACAGGCCGGAGACGCCGCCCACCTTGGCCAGCCCGAGGATGGTCAGCGGGATCAGGCCGGCCAGGATCACGAAGAACTGCAGGACCTCGTTGTAGATCGCCGACGACAGCCCGCCGAGCGTGATGTACGACAGCACGATCACCGCCGCCACCACCACCGACACCGGCAGGGGCCAGCCCAGCAGGGCCTCCATGACCAGTGCGAGCGCGTAGAGGTTGACCCCGGCGATGAGGATCTGGGCCACGGCGAAGGAGAGCGCGTTCAGGAGCTGGGTGGCGCCGTTGAAGCGGCGGCCCAGGAACTCCGGGACACTGCGTACCTTCGAGCGGTAGTAGAACGGCATCATCACGATGCCGAGGAACACCATCGCGGGCACCGCGCCGATCCAGTAGTAGTGCACGGTCATGGCGCCGTACTGGGCGCCGTTGGCCGCCATCCCGAGGATCTCGATCGCGCCGAGGTTGGCCGAGACGAAGGCCAGCCCGGTGATCCACGGGGGTAATCCACGGCCGGCCAGGAAGAAGTCGAGGCTCGAGCTGATCCGCCGCTTGGCGGCGAACCCGATGCCGAGCACGGTCGCGAAGTAGATCGCGATGAGCGCGTAGTCGAGGAGGTTCACATCAAGGCGCACGGCGTTCCCTACTACCCCGAAAAGTCAGAGTATGTCGGCGATTGCGGGCCCAGTTACCGGGCGTAATCTCGAGGTGTGGATGTCGCAGACCTGACCCCGGCGCAGGCGCGCGAGCGCTTCCGCGCGGGCGAGCGGGTGCCGACCGCGGGCTGGTGCTCCGGCTGGACGCAGGCCAATCTGATCGCCGTGCCCAAGGAGCTGGGCTACGAGCTGCTGCTGTTCGCCCAACTGAACGCACAGGCGTGTCCGGTGCTGGACGTGGGGGAGCCGGGGGCGTGGTCCACCGCCCTGTTCCCGGGCGACCTGCGTACCGATCTGCCGGGATACCGCGTCTATCGCGACGGGCGGCCGGTCGCCGATCTCGACGACGTGGTCGCCGAGTGGCGTGACGACCTCGTGGCCTTCCTCATCGGCTGCAGCTTCACCTTCGAGCAGGCGCTGCTGCGGGCCGGGGTGCCGATCAGGCACCTCGAGCTGGGGACGAACGTGCCGATGTACCGGACGAGCGTGCCCTGCCGCCCGTCCGGCCCGCTGTCAGGCCCGCTCGTGGTGTCGATGCGGCCGGTCCCGGCGGCGCTTGTGGACGTCGCGATCGAGGTCAGCGGCCACTACCCGCAGGTGCACGGGGCGCCCGTGCACGTGGGCGACCCGGCCGCGATCGGGATCACCGACCTCGGCCGGCCCGACTTCGGCGATCCGGTGGAGGTACGGGCCGGCGAGGTGCCGCTGTTCTGGGCCTGCGGCGTGACGCCGCAGGCGGTGATCATGGCCAGCGGCGTGGACTTCGCGATCGGCCACCTGCCGGGCCACATGGCGATCATCGACGCGCGCGACGACGAGTATCGGGTTCCTTAACCTGATTTGTCGGGGCGCGGTGGGATGCCCGCTCTTGACAGCTGCTCGCCGACCGGCGGCGCGCCAGGGCGGTTGTCGATCTCCAGGTGCGGTACGGCCGGCGGCTCGGACACCCGGATCGCCGCCAGGTACGCCTCGAACGCCGCCAGCTTGCCCGCGTCCTTCTCCAGCCCTCTGGCCACCAGGCGCTCGCGCAGGGTCGGCCCGTCCGAGCGGACCCAGATGAGCCTGACCGGGTCACCACCCAGCTCGCCGACCCAGCGCTCCCACAGCCGCGCCGAGTGCACCTGCGCCGTGAACGGGCCGTCGAGCAGCACCGGGCAGCCGTGCTCGCGGATCTGCCTGGCCGTCCTGGTCATGCCCGCGTACTCGTGCGCCTTGATGTGCTCGTCGTTCCTCTAAAGGGACCTCAAAAACAGGGACGTTAGAGTACGAAACCACCCATACCACTCTAGAGACAGGTATGAATCAGCTATGTCTAGACATGCTTACTTGCCTTGAGCCTTGACGAAGCTGCCCATGCCAGGACTAGTGAAGATCAAGCCGTCTGCCCGTAGTGCCCGATGGACCTTTTGGCCGGTGGCAGTAGCTATGCCGTAGATCGCTTGGAGCTGTAGCACTGACGGCACCTGGTCATCAGGGAGCAACTCCCCCGTCTCAATCTGTCGCTTGATCTCTTCGTAGACCTGGACCCACCGAGGGATGCCAGGTTGCCACTCCCAGCCCTGATCTTCGTTTGCCACAGAGGCAAGCTAAGCAAGGCACTATGTGCGAGGCGAGACATAACATGCCTGGTGAGCTATAGCATGGTGTACTACAGTGCTCTCTGAGACCTACCGCAAGGGAGAGGGGGCGCAGTGAACCCGTACACGCTCGGATACCTATCGGGATGGCAGTAGCGCGATGCCTGTTAGCGACCAAGTACGCAGCGACATTTGGAAGCTAAAGCATGAAGGGTGCAATGCTCAGGTAATAGCCAAGTGGACTGGTATAGGCATAGACACCATCCAACTTGTGCTTTCTGAGTCAGAGCCTAGACAAAGACCGGCATCTAGACAGTCTATGACGCTAGCAGAACGCGACGCAGAGGCTATTGCCGCTGGGCATGAAGCCCTCGCTCGGGCACAAGAGGAACGGAATAAGCAGCACCAAAGACGCTGGGAAGACCTGCAAAATTTGTATCCCCCAGTACGAGAAGCTTCCAACAATGAAGATCTGCGTAAGAGCCTGGCTTTCCTAGCAGCCAACGCGCCTAAGGAAACTGCTAGGAGACCCCAGAAACCTCCTAAAGGAGGGAGAGGCATTGACAGCTAATCAGGCAGGATTCACGGCAGAAGTAGATAAGCTTAATGGAGACCAGCTAAGTGGCAGGCGCTGTATAGTCTGCAACTCTGACTGGTACATACAAACTCTCTCGGGACCTGGATTCACCATTAGTCGCGTGCCAGCAACGGTAGCTGCTGGTGGTGTTCAGCTCTTTATGTGTGCCAGCCACAGGCAAGACTAGTCCCCAGAAATGTAGAGCCCCGAAGCCACTACGTGTGGCTTAGGGGCTCTTTGCATGGGTCGATAAATAGGCCACGAACATGGTCGAGATGAACATGGTGGCCTACTCGACAACCGGCATGCTGGTGGAACTCGCCCAGCATCATCACGGCCTTGGAGCTTGCCCTCCTGGGGTCGAGAGGATGCCCTTACGCGGACCTGAGAGCCACGCAGAGCCTTGGTCAGGGGCTCAGGGCTTGTCTGGGTGCGGCCTACCGGCACAGGCGCTATCAGCCGCCCCTGAGCGGCGCAGAAGAAGCCCCCTCTCTCGGGGAAGAAGGGGAAACCGAGAGAGGGGGCTTTTCAGTTTTTGGTCATTTAGCCGTTCAGGTTAAGCAGTCGGAACGCATCCGGCACAAGCACATCACTACTAGTGCGCTTATAGGCGTACCAACCTCGCTGACCGGTGGGACGCCGGTTAGTACCGAAAAGATGCGGAATAAATTCGACGGTGCTGCCGACCCGGTCAATGATGCAGAACTGCGTAAAGTCACCGGCTAAGAGAACGTAGTCGGCACCAGCCGCTAACGAACCATCCATGTG